>DBYO01000005.1 GCA_002310235.1 Bacteroidales bacterium UBA1184 | reverse complement strand
GCACAGACACTCAAGTCGTTCAACGGTAAGATTATAAACCGCTACGGTCGCCTCGTTTACGAATGGACCGACTGGGAGACTATGGAGGCTGGTTGGGACGGTCGTCTAAACGGTTCTACTAAGGCTACCCCGGGCGTTTACTACGTAATCATCGACGCCGTAGGTTACGACGGTAACGAATACCATGAACAGAAAGCTCTGCACTTGGTAAGATAAAACTATACTGATAAAAAAAAGGGGACGGTGAAAACTGTTCCCTTTTTTTATTTTTGATAATTAAGGTCTTAAAAAATAATTTGATTTTTTTTGATTTCCCAGGCAACGAAATCACATTTAAAATTGTCATATAGGTGTAATGGGCGATAAGGAGGAACTGATAAGGAAGTGTCAGCAAAAGTCGCGAAAGGCTTTTGAAGAGCTTTACAAGAAGTTCTCGCCGTTCGTTTACGGGATTTGCTTGCGATATGCAAAGAACAGAGACGAAGCCCAGGACATTCTTCAGGATTGTTTCATAAAGGTTATGGACAAGATTGGAGATTTTAGGTTCGAAGGTTCTTTTGAAGGCTGGTTGCAACGGATGACAGTTAGAGAGTCGCTGAATTATTTAAGGCTTACACGAAACTCATTCACAAGTATCGACGATGATGATTCCAAGGATGAAGAAGATGTAAGCTCCGATATTATTTCAAATATGTCGGCTCAAGAACTGTTGGGCGAAATACAAAAGATGCCAGATGGCTACAGGACTATTTTCAACATGTACGTCATCGAAGGATATCAGCACAAAGAAATTGCCGAAATCCTGAATATTTCCGAATCTACAAGCCGTTCGCAACTGAAGAAAGCAAGAGAGTATCTTATTGAACTTATTAATAATGATTTTTAAGGTGATGAACGATTTTGACAAGATATTAAGACAAAAACTTCAGGGTTATACGGAAACGCCGCCACCAGAAGCCTTCGAGAATATAAGCAAGAATTTCCCGAAGCGTACTTTTACTGAGGTTTTGTCGGCATACAAATATCAACTTGTTGCTGCGGTAGCTACAATCGGCATACTCACGGCAGTAATAATCGCAGTTATACCGTCCGACAATGAGCAGAAAAACAATCCTATTCAACCAACTGCAGAACAAGCAAGCAATATCATACCTAACATACCTGAAGCAAATGAGTCAGCTCCAACGACAAATACCAACACAAATGCTACATCTACCAGCAATTTGACATTCATTGCAGAAAGTCCCAAACCTTCAAAACAATCCGAAAACAAAATATGCGCACTTAACTTTAATGATACTGTAATTTGTGGCGACGAGCTTATTATAGAGAGCCTCGACATTGCCAACATAAAAGAATCGGAAGGATTGATTTTGACAAAAGTCGCATCAGGAGTTAAACTAAACAGCAAAACATACGGAAAGCATAAACTTGTAATGTCGAACGGCAGAACGGTTTCGGTTACCTTTGCAAAGCAAGAAAAAATTATCGCCAAGATACAAAAGGCTAACTTATGCTACGGAGAACATCTGATCGTCGATATCTCTGACAATGACAAACAGTTGTCATGGAACGATACATACTATTCTGTAAAGAATATAAATGCAGGAAAATACGAATTATCGGGCTTGCGTTCTGGCAGCAACAACATTGTCATTACAACAGGAACTGGCGGGTGCGACTCTAAGGTTACATTCGACATTAATATGTCCGACAAACTAATATACTCTGTCACTACTGTGGACAATTATTGTGCAGGCAGCAATGGAGAACTATTAGTAAATGCCGACAAATCACTTTTGAATTATTGTAAGCTAAATGGACAAACCATTTCAAACAATGGAACTTTCAGTGGGTTGAAAGCAGGAATATATATGGTGGAAATCAATTATGCGAATTCGTGCGTAGCATACGACACTGTGCTTGTCAGGGATAATACCTACCTCAATGCCTTCTTCGAGAGCAAGAAGGATGCTTTCAACGAAAAACGCTACACTTTCCACAACTATACGCGTCTTGATGATTCTGGAAAAACAGAAAATATCGATTTTGAGTGGCTAGTTAACGGCATAGCAATCACTACAGACTATAATTTTGACTATGAATTCAAAAACAACGGAAAGTATGTAGTGGAACTCGTCGCCCGCACAGGCGAATGTGAAAGCAGATATTCGGAAACTATTGGTGTTATGTCCAGCAATTTCAAAATTCCGAATATATTTACACCAAATGGAGACGGAATTGGTGATGAATTTACAATTTCGTACAATGGCGTGCTATCAAACTACGACTTGTCAATATATACAAAATCGGGACAACTTGTCTTCCACACACAGCAACCCGACAGATATTGGGATGGAAAAATTAGTGGAAATAATGAAGCATCGGAGGGTGTGTACTTCTATGTAGTTACGGCTACCGACGAGAATGGCGAAAATATAAGTCAAAAAGGAACTGTTCAGTTGTTAAGATAGTAACTTTCCGTATGTAGTGGGCAATGAAGGAAGGCTGCATTATGCAGCCTTTTTTATTATCATTCATTATATAATATATAATATTTAAACTTTTTTTAAAATTTCAGGCAACGAAAAATAACTTTCGATTGTCATATGTATAGAAACTGAGCATTAATTTAAAAAATAGTGAGATTATGAAAAAGAAGTTTAATATTATGCTGATTATCCTGACGATGTCTGGAATTGGCTATGCACAGACAGTGCAGATCGACCCACGACTGGAAAAGGCCTACTCGGCCGAACATCTCCAGCGCATGCAGAAAGAGACACCATTGATTCTCGAACTTCTCAACTATGAGCTTGACCACTCGTGGTACATAGCAGAACCTGAGATGCAGCAGAAAATCGATGACATGGAGTATCTGTATTACAAAGATCCGGAAACTGGCGAAAGGGCTGAAATGGTTGAAAAAATTGAATTGGGCGAAGTAAACATTGCCGAATTCTACTACGAACGCCCTTTCGACAGACGTATTTTCTATCGAGTTGGCAAGACCAACACAATAATCGGATTCTATTCCAACAAAGAAATTTCAGAAATGTATAACGCAACGAAAGGGTACAGCTATGAATAAGAAAATATTAATGGTGTTAGCCGTACTTATGGCGGCTTGCACAGCGACATTCGCCAGAGATATCAGAATATCTGATAGTCCTACAGAAGGAACTAATTTCCAGATTGACTGTTCAGAAGCACTATCGGAGACAACAACTACCGTTTATTTCTACGATGATGGTCTAAACTCTAATTATATTGCAAGTAGAAGTTACACGAGGGAAATTACCTCTGACAATTCGGGCTCAATAAGTATAAAATTCACAACTTTCAATCTAGCAACAGGAACCGTTCTTACAATCAAGGATGCTATTTCGCAAACTGTACTAGTATCCAATGCGACAGGAAACTCTTTAGCTGGACGGACTATTACCTCTAACCGCGGCTCGCTCCAGTTTATATGGTCTTCTGGAACAGAGACCTCTTCTGGTTTCAAGGCCAAGGTATGGTGCGGTGCAATGTGTCAGGTATTTAGTACGACAATAAATCCTAACGTAAACCCAACCTCTGTTACTAATCCTAACTCGGGCGCAACCGAAACATACTATGATGTTTGTCCTGGAACCGCAGTATCTTTTACAGCAAACTCAACTTTTCCACAAAATAACTACCAATATCCTCAAAGCGAATCTAGTCTTGATTATACTTGGGGTGTCATTTATATGGGCGACACCATAGAACTAAACCATACAGGTATAGGAGCAAGCACTTTCAGCTATGCATTCCCACATGGTGGAGGTTACTATGTATTCTGCGATGCTGCAGATCAATATAGTTGTCTCAACAGAAACATAAACACAAAAAGGGTTCGTGTTTCGATGCAACCTACCTGGGAAGCAGTGAACTTCTCCCCTGACTCCGTATGTCCTGGCACCGAGGTTACATTCAACGGTGCTCCGCATGTTGAACCATGGGCATACACACCTCCAACTATCATTGGAGAAAGATTTTTTATTCCAGATGGAAATGGTGTGTGTTACAATTCCGTTTTAGCTTTAGACAACGTCTTCCCTGAAGGAGCCACTATTCAATCAATAAATGATATTGAACGTATATACCTAAATATAGAGCATTCATACTTAGGCGACCTCAGTATGTTGATCCAATGTCCAAGCGGACAAAGCTGCCTGCTCCATGCTTACGATTCTTATAACCCAACAATAGTTCCAGGATGGTCTCTTACTTCAATAAATAATCCGAATTCAATTGGAGGTACTACCATTCACCTTGGACATGCCCCTGACCCAGGTACGGATAGTGGCTGCTATACTATTGCAGGTGAAGGATTTGCTTACAACTTCACTCCTAACGCTACTCAACCTATGGGAGGAAGTTCAATTCTATCCAACAATCCAAATCTTACCGAAACACCATATACCGACCCTTGTGGACGCACTGAAACAAGCAACGTTCTTAATGCTGGCGACTATGCCACCTATGAAAGTTTGAACTCGCTTATAGGATGTCCACTCAACGGAGAATGGAGAATTTATATTTGCGACCACATTTGGCAAGATAACGGATGGATATTCGAATGGGGTCTTTTCTTCAGAGAGGATCTTTATCTACCAAACGTATGGGAATTCGAGAACACTTATTCTACAAGTACCTATCTTTGGAACGGAGAGAACATGACAAGCACTCCAGGAGCGTCAACAGTAACTGCTCTAGTGCAAAATCAAGACGAGCACAACACAGCACTCATACCCTACACATTCCAAGCTACAGACGATTTCGGTTGTACATACGATACAACAGTAACTGTACATGTGCTCGCTTCACACCACCCGACATGCTGTATAGAGCCTACTCC
>DBYO01000031.1 GCA_002310235.1 Bacteroidales bacterium UBA1184 | reverse complement strand
AGCATGCCGCGGCCGATTTGCGACTTAAGCTTGCCGTTGATAGTAACCGAGGCGTGCGCCACCCTTTGAATCACAGTTCTCATGATTTCTATTTTGGCGCAAAAGTACAAAAAAAATTCTAATTTTCTCCGAATGTGACTCCTTTTGAGATTTTCCCTTTCTTGATGGATGCCGCCCAAATGAGCATTATCAAGAGGAATAAAGCGGCGACTATTGTCACCACAATCTCGAGTATCTTGGTTGCAGATAACACAGGCTTTACGGTTTGTTCCTTTACATAATTGAGTATGTTGTTGACAGAGAAGGTGTTGCCCGCTTCCTCGAACATTTTCATGTTGTCATCAAGGTTGTCGGCGAATTTGTTGAACATCTTGATGTAATAACGCACGCCGAATGTGCGTGTAAGAAAACCGGCATATTCGTCATTAATCAGATAATCCGATACGTCTTGTGATTTGTTCAGATAAGCTTTGAATTGTGTGGCATCCATTTCAACATCGGTGCTACCGGGATTCATGCTCTCCAGCTGCGCTTTGATTTGTGAGATGCCATTGGTGAGGATTTTATCTGTAGAGCCAGGAATTTTGGATATGCCCAGCAGTAGGACCATGATAAGTATGGATCCAATTATAGTCAGAATGATGTTAAATGTTTTATGCTGAGACTTCGCAAGACGCGAAGCATACCATACTGTCAACGCTGTTAGTGCTATTATTGCTAAAAATATCAATATTATTACAGATGTTTTCATGTTGGTTTGTTTATTTCTCTTACATATACTATTGATTTCTTTGGCTTATGCGCTTTAGTAAGCTTTTTGTATTCGTTCTGTTTGTCAAGATCTTTAAGCACAATCTTTACAAGCAGCCGTCCGCAGGGGGCTGTCATATATTCGGAGAAAGTGTCGTGACGTATGGTTTCGGCATTGCGTTCAATCAGCACATGATATTTGCGTTTTTTATCATTCCATGATCTGAATATCTCAACGCTTCCTTTTAAAATAAAGAATACAGCCACAGCCTGCACTGCCACAAGCCACCATTGACCGAATCTGTATATAGGAATGAACGCTATGCCCACCCCCAAGAAAAGCAGGAGGAAGGCATAAGCGTTCAAATAGACAAATCTGCCGAAAGTGGCTATTGATTTTTCAGACATCATGCTTTTGCGGTGAGAGCATTGTAGAATGCGTCCACAATGGCCTTGGCCTCTTCATCGGTCGAGCTGTAGAGGGTGAACTCATACTCGTGTGCGGCTGTGAAGAAGAACTGGTACTTCTTGCAGAACAGTCCGCAGCAGCATGTACCCATCTTCGAATAACCGACGTTGCTTACGCTATGCGGTAAGATGTTGCTCAATGTGGAACCCTTTTCGATAACAAAGAAAGCTTTGTACTTGGTAATCATGACAACGCGTTTGTTGGTCATCACCAAATAACCTTTGTTTGAGAATCCCAAAATGAGCTCAAAGATTCCCATGATAGCATCCCACAAGATAGCTAATGGATTTGAACTTGTCTCGTGCATGTTGGCTTCGATTTCCATGACGAGCTGCTCGTCATTTTCCAATTTGTAACCTGATTTTAAATCCATAATGAAATAACTTTAATATACACCTACTCTGTTTAGGATTTTCGGTTTTCTCCTTAAGCTTGAATTTGTTACAAATTTCCTGATTATTTCAATTATTGAAATTTCGTTGTGTAAAAATGCAGTTTGCTTTGCGTAAGAAAATAGATTATTGGTTGTCAAAGCGTAAAAATGAAATTGCAATACGTAAAAATCGGCGTCTAATAATTGAAATTTGAATCATAATAGTAAAAAATTGTAATTTTGCAAATATGAATAGTGAGTCGTTGTATATCGCATTGCTTTGTTTTGTTTCGGGCATGGCGCAATGTGCCCTGATGGGGTGCGGGATATTTATGCTCCAACGTCATCGTAACTATCAGTTTCAGAAAGTTTTTGCGATAACGTTGTTACTTCATTCTATTGGCTTTTTCAACAATTTTTTGGTGGTGGCATGCAGCGATTTGTCATGTGCCGATTACCTCAATACACTCTTTCTGCTTTTCGACTATGTGATTGTTGGAGGATACATCGCTTTCGGCATTTCGTTGGTGATGCCAAGCCGATTTAAACTGTCGCAACTGCTGATTGTTGAGATTCCGTTCGTCGGGGCAATGATATTGTTTGCCATCACCGAAAGTCAGGAAATATTGCCTGCCATGCAGGTCTTCACATTGATAAGTTGCTTGATTATCATGGTGTATTTACAGTATTACATCAGGAAATACACAGCTATGCTTAACAACAATGTGAGTAACTTGGAGTATTTCGACCTCCGTTGGAGTAACATAGTTGTCACATTGTTTTTCGTCTACCAACTGTTGTGGTTTGTCGACAGTCTTTCGCAACAAGATTGGTTTGCCGGGCAGGAAGACGATTACAGCTTGATTTTTGACTCCGTGTATTGCCTCATTTCCATAGCAATTGTGATGTATGCAATGCATAAAATCATCACCCAGAAGGTGTTTGTCTTGGGAAATCAGGTTGACAAGGATCCTTATTATAAAACATTGTCTGCCAAAGACATTGAGCAGATCATACGCGAGATGCAATATTATCGCGACAGCACGCTGACATTGCAGAAGTTGGCGCAGTTGTTGGGAACAAATCGGCAGTACTTGAGTAACTACATCAACCAAGAGCGCCATATGACTTTCTACGAATATATCAATGAGTTCCGCTTGGAAGAGGCAAAAATTATTCTGGAAGGTAAAAACTCTGAAAGCCAGCAATCCTTGGAGGACATCGCGGTCATGGTGGGCTTCAACTCATACTCCACGTTTTTGCGCTCATTCAAGAGCAAGTACGGAAAAACACCATCGAAATATCTGGTTGAAAAGAGTGCTGGTATTTAAAACGGTTATGTCATCCATCGGTCGATTCCCGATAATTAGCTGAAAAATTACAAAAAATTTTTATTTATTAAAAAACTAAAGTCTAAGGTCTAAAGTCTAAGGTCTTTTTGCTAATTTTGCCCTCGTGAAAGAAAACCCCATTTTATATTATAAAGACGACGCTCGTGTTGCGCAAATCGTTGATTATCTTAAAGATAAGAAGAGCGTGTTCTGCAAGGGCATAGTCGGCTCGGCTAAGGCTTTCGCTGTGGCGGCGGCGTTTGAGAAGTTGGGTGGTCAGCATTTTGTGGTGTGTCCCGACAAGGAGAGTGCGGCGTATTTTTACAATGACCTCGAGAATATCTTCGGCGAACGTGAGCAAGACTACGCCAAGAAGATGATACTGTTCTACCCGACGTCGTATAAACGCCCATACGAGCCGGAGAAGCCGGATAACACCTATATCTTGTCGAGAACAGAGGTTTTGCAACGTGTTTCCACGTCTGAACGCAAGACGATAATAGTTTCTTACCCTGAAGCTTTGAGTGAGAAGATAGTCACCCGTAAGATTTTGAGCAAGAATACTTTAAAGCTTGCGGTGGGTGAGAAGGTGGACATGGATTTCGTGACCGACACCTTGTTGGAATATAACTTCGAGCATGTTGATTTTGTGGTTGAGCCGGGGCAGTTCGCCATACGTGGAGGCATAGTCGATGTGTTTTCGTTTGCCAACGACTATCCTTACCGCATAGTTTTCGATTTCGACGAAGTGGAGTCGATACGCTCGTTCAACCCTGTTGATCAGCTTTCCATAGAGAAGCTGCAGCGTATAGTTCTGTTGCCGAATCTGCAGGACCACAAC
>DBYO01000053.1:21691-26492 GCA_002310235.1 Bacteroidales bacterium UBA1184 | reverse complement strand
AGAAATAATATTGAATTTGTAATGAAACGATTTTTTAATAAACTGAGATATATGTTTTTGAAACGGATAAAACCGGAAATAATAGGTGGTTGGAAAAATTCTAACGGTATATATCAGAAACATACTGGCATAAGCAATATGACGCATATCTCACAAAAAGGGAATAATCTGTTTATTGGTGACAATGTGTTTATTGAACATTTTTCGTACATTGATGGCATTCATGCAAAAGTTACAATCTGTAATAAAGTTCAAGTTGGTTATTATTGTAGTATATTGACGCATTCGACACACAATTCAATAAGATTTATGAATGAAGAGTTTTTGAATTGTGTTGGTGATGTATATGTTGGTGAAAATACATTTATAGGACCCCATTCTGTGATAATGCCAGGTACACATATTGGTAAAGGTTGTATAGTTTCTGCTTATTCTTTTGTTAAGGGCGATTTCCCAGATTATTCCATATTAAGAGGTCAACCTGCCAAGATAATTGGAGACACTAGGACTATTGACGAAAAATTAATAGACCAGTATCCAGAATTAAAATCGACTTATTACTTGAAAAATGAAGATAATTAATAAGTTGTCGGATATAAATATTTGTCAAGAAGAATTTCCAATTTTCTTTTGGAACAAGTGGAAAACTGTTGAAGAGGAACTCCATCATAAACAACGTTTGCTATGCGTAGACAACGATTATAATGTTGTTGCTTTTACTGTTTATAAAATGCGTTTTTTCAAAAAGGCTGATTATCTTTATGTTCCGCTAGACAAGAATGGAAATAGGTTGACGGTTGAGAAAGAGAGAATATTTCTTGAAGAATTTCATGGTTATTTAAAAAGCAACAAACTCGCAGATGCAATATTTCCGCCTTCACATATTGTTGTTTTTAATACAATTCCGTCTCAGTCGATATATTATAAATTTGGAATAATGGCTAGTGATTTGACTTTGTCCGAAGATGATTTATTTAGAAAAGCGAAGCCAAATACCAGAAATGAAATAAGAAAGGCTGAATCTTTAGGTGTTGAAGCTAATTTCGGTAACGAATTAGTGGATGATTTTTACAAGTGTTTTGTGTGGACAACAAATCAGAAAGGGTTTAATGCTCCTTCTAAGGAATATTTTACAAATATGATCAGATTGCTTGGTGATAATGTAGATGTAGGTGTCGCTTATTATGATGGAGAATTGGAATCTGCCGAGTTTTCTGTATTTGACAATAATAATATATATGTAAATTATGCGGGTACATCATTTACACCCAAATACAAAGGATCAAATAAATATCTAATATGGAACCTATTCAAACGTTGCAAATCAAAAAAAATTGATAATCTATTATATGGTGGATATAGGTATAATTTGACAGAAAATGATTCTTTGTATCATGTGCAAAAATTTAAAAAGCATCTTGGTGTGGATGTTGTTGATGGCTACCATTTTATAAAAATCATTAATCCGCAGAAATACAATCTTGTAAATTTTGCAATGAAGTGTAAATCAATATTAACTGGCAAACCCTATTCTTTTGTTAATCTAAAAGGTTTGGATGTCAAAAGGTCTAAATGATGAAAAAGAAAATATTGTTGACATTTGATTATGAATTGTTTCTGGGTGCAAAATCGGGAAGTGTTGATAATTGTCTAATTGTTCCCACCGATATGTTGCTTGATGTTATGGAACGTCATCAAACCAAAGCAATATTTTTCGTTGATACCACCTATATAATGAGAATGTGCGAGTGGGCTAATTCCAATAGTAATGTTAAGTGCGATTTGGAAAAAATCAGGCAGCAATTGATTCGCATTGTTAAATCTGGACATAAAGTTTATCACCATATTCATGCGCATTGGGTTGATGCTCAATATAATGAGTCGGAAAATCAGTGGAGCCTTTCAAATGATAACCACTATAATGTGGAAAGCCTTTCAGAAGAACAGAAGACGAAAATTTTTGATTTTTCAGTTTCGTTTTTGTCGGAAATATTGAGAGAAGCTGGCATTGAGTACAATTGTTGTGGATATAGGGCAGGAGGGTTGCATATAGAGCCGTTTATGTCTGTGAAAAGCGAGTTTGACCGATGCAAAATTTGTGAAGATTATAGTTGTGAAGTCCCAATTGAAGATATGATAGAATCGTATCGGTATGATGATTCGACGAAAACCCCTGTTGCAGAAGGAAGATATGCAGAATATCCAATTTCAAGGATAAAAATATATGGCTTGCGTAAAATAATGAATGGCATATTTTTTAGATTGACAAAGAATTGTCAATATTATCATAAGATAGGCGATGGCCTTCCGTCAGCACCGAAAAAGACAAAAAATCAAGTATCGCAAGGTAAATTAGAATTCTCTTTGCCGATAAGCATTGAACTTTTGACACCAGTGCTTTTGCCATATTATAAAAAGTTATTGAAACAATATTCATATATTCATTTCTTGTCACATCCGAAGTTGCAATCTCCATCAACGATTTCTTTATTTGATAAATTTATCAAATATTATTTAAAATAAATATATTCTGTGAATTATACGATTTAGTTTCTAAAATGCTTTTTAACTCAATAGAATTTATGTTTTTTCTGCCAGTAGTTTTTCTTTTATACTGGTTTGTATTTGACAAGTTTCTGTGCAATTATAAGCACAAACTAATGCTACAGAATGCCTTTGTTGTTGTCGCAAGCTATGTGTTCTATGGCTGGTGGGACTGGCGTTTCCTACTGCTCATTGCATTTACATCGCTTTGCTCGTGGGGCAGCGGAATGCTGATGCAAAAGGCTGATTTACAAAACGTTAATAGGGAGGGGCAATCTGCTGAGAACCAACCAGTTGTAAGAAAAAGAAAACTAATAACTGCATCAAACATTGTCCTTAACCTTGCCATTTTGGCAACTTTCAAGTATTACGATTTCTTTGTAACCGAATTTGCAAAACTTTTCCACATTTCCGCCGACGGCATTCTGCTGAATGTTATTCTACCAGTTGGTATTTCATTCTATACTTTCCAAGCATTAAGCTACTCGATAGATGTATATCGCCGTAAGATAGAACCAACAAAAGACATTGTGGCATTCTTTGCATTTATCTCCTTCTTTCCGCAGTTGGTTGCAGGACCAATCGAGAGGGCGACAAACTTATTGCCACAGTTCCTGAAAAAGCGCGAATTCGATTATGTAACCGCTGTTGACGGATGCAGGCAGATATTGTGGGGTTTGTTCAAGAAGATTGTTGTGGCGGATAATTGCGCTGTGGTCGTCAACGAGATATTTGCCGACTATGCAAATATGCCTGCAAGTCTGCTATTGGTTGGCGCTTTGTTTTTCACTTTCCAGATATATGGAGACTTTTCTGGCTATTCCGACATTGCCATAGGAACGGCAAAGCTGTTTGGCATAAAGCTAATGCGCAACTTCAATGTGCCGTATTTTAGCCGCGACATTGCCGAGTTTTGGCGAAGGTGGCATATTTCGCTCAACACATGGTTCCGCGACTATGTATATATTCCGCTTGGTGGCAGCCGTACAACCAAGGCAAAGATTGCAAGAAATACTTTTGTGATTTTCCTGCTCAGCGGACTTTGGCACGGAGCCAACTGGACATTTATTGCATGGGGAGCATATCACGCATTGTTGTTTTTCCCGCTCATACTCTTGGGCAAGAACCGCAAATACACCGACACTGTTGCCGAAGGCAAGTTTCTGCCAAGTTTTAAGGAACTGTGTGTGATGCTGTTGACATTTGCGCTTGTGGTAATCGGCTGGATTTTCTTCCGTGCAGAAACAATAGGCGATGCAGGACATTATATAGCATCGTTGTGCAGTCTTGAAATATGGCGTGCTTCATATAGGTTTTTTATGTATCCTGTGAATTATTCGGCTTGGTTTGTTGTGATAATGTTGTCGGTGGAATGGTTGCAGAGGAATAAGGAACATGGTTTGGCAATTGCTGAAATGAAATATTCTTGGTTGAGAATATTGATTTATTATGCGTTAATTGTTATGATGTTTTTGTTTTCTGGTGTGCCAGAAACATTTATTTATTTTCAATTTTAGGTGATGAAAAGATTTTTGATTAAAACAATACTAGTTTGTATCCCTGCTATTTTGGTTGTAGTATTGCCAGAGGTGATAAAAACAAAAGGCGATTTGAGCCAGCTTGGTCAAATTGGATTTAACAAATGGTACAGGAGAAATATACAGGTATCAAATGCCACAGATTATAAAACATCGTATTATGAGTCGGTAAATGATTATCTCAAATCGGAGAAATGCGATATTCTTATGATTGGAGATTCCTTTGCTCATAAAAAGATTCAAGATGATTTGTCTTATTGCCTAAATAAAAGCATAAATACGATATTCCATAATTTGGATATAGCGCCCTGTTCCATTTTTATTACGCTAATGTCAAAAAGAAAAAATGCAATTCCTCAAGTTGTTGTAATAGAAAGCGTAGAAAGATATTTTGTTAATCGGTTGTCTAACATTCAATTTGATTCATTATTAGAATTAGATAGCATATATTATGAGCCTAAAACTAAAAATTATATAGAAAAGGCACAAGATTTTTACAAGAAAAAATTAGGAATGGTTGATGATTGGGAAAATCCTGTAAAAAACGTTAAGTTGACAAAAGATTTGTTTTCTTGTAAAGATAAGGAGAGAGATTTGTATTTTTATCATGAGGATTTATTCGAATGTTCTGATTCCGAGATAAATGATGCTGTTGAAAATTTAAAATTGTTGCACGATTATGCAATGACGCAAGGTATATATATGATTTATATGGTTGC
>DBYO01000053.1:0-21585 GCA_002310235.1 Bacteroidales bacterium UBA1184 | reverse complement strand
GATATTTATTGGGCAGATGATAGTCATTGGTCACCGATTGGGGCAAAAATCGTTGCTGAAGAAATTGCAAGGAGAGTGGATTCTTTGGAACTCTTTTGAGTTATGTTTGCATTATTGTGTATTTGTATGTTTAATCAGAAAATTTAATTGCTTTTATGAATATTATACAAAAGTGTCCTAGTTGTGGTTCTGAGAAATTAAGGCCTTTAAAAGGTTACGAAGAATGTTGCAGATTGGTTAGATGTCGTAAATGTGGGCTGACATTTGCTTCGGAAATTCCAGATATATCTGTAACTCAGGAGATTTATGACGGATATGGAAGAAATGATTATCTGTCGGAAATAACTGTTAAAAGGTACAATGAGCTGCTCGATACATTTGAAAGGTATCGCAAAACAAATAAAATTCTTGATGTCGGTTGTGGTATCGGTTATTTCCTTGATGTAGCAAAAAAGCGAGGATGGGAAGTCTATGGAACTGAATTTTCTAGGAAGGCTGTATCTATTTGTGAAGAAAAAGGAATTGTAATGTATGATGGCGATGTGAATTCTGCACCATATACTGAAGGGCAATTCGATATAATAACATCTTTCGAGGTATTAGAGCATGTCGTTAACCCATCAGACATAATGTTTTATGCCGAAAGGTTTTTGCGTAAAGGCGGAGCATTTTATTTGACTACACCAAATTTTAAATCTTTGGTTAGAATTTTCCAGAAATCAGACTGGGATGTAATCTCCAAATCATCGCATCCAGAGCATTTAGTTTATTATACACGAAAAAGTTATAAGTATTTGCTAAAGAGCTATGGCATGAAATCTGTTTATATTAAAACGACAGGTTTAAGTATTTCAAGGTTAAAGGCAAAGAAATTTGGAAAGAAAGAGAAATATATATCGAATAATTCCACTGATGAGAAATTGAGAGTATCGATTGAAAGTAGCAGGGTTAAGCAATTCGCCAAAAAGATTGTAAATTTTGTATTGTCACTTTTCGGAGTTGGCGATAGTCTTAAATCTTTGGCAGTAAAGATATAGGTTGACTGGCAAAGTGCCATAATGAGAAAGCTGAACAATGTTTTGTCAGTAGTTGTTTTTGAAAAAAAGTAATATTGATAATTATGTATTGGTTGTGACTCATATCAAAGCTGTAAACGACTATATGTTTCGTCTCGATTAAGTATAAGATTAGGAATGTATTGTAAAGAAATAAAAATATATTTTGCAATCAAACACAAAGCCTTATTGATGGGGTAGCAAAAAAATCTTATTTTTGCACTCAATATAGTAATAGGCAATGAATAATAATGAAAACTTATTATCAATAGTTTCTCCAGTCTATCGCGGAGAAAAGATGACAGAAGAGTTGGTGCGCAGAATATCGGAAAGTGTTGGCTCGATTACCCAACACTATGAAATAATTCTTGTGAACGATGCCTCTCCTGATAATTCGTGGAATGTTATAAGGGCGGAATGTGAAAAGGATTCGCGCGTAAAGGGTATAAATCTTTCTCGCAACTTTGGGCAGCATTATGCTATAACGGCAGGATTGTCGTATGCAAAAGGCGAATGGGTTGTGGTGATGGACTGCGACTTGCAGGATAGACCGGAAGAGATTCCAAATCTGTATAATAAGGCCATTGAAGGTTATGATTCCGTCTTTGCACAGAGGATAAATCGTTCCGATTCTTGGCTGAAAAGGATGTCGTCGAAGCTTTTTTACAAGTTCTTTTCGTATATGACCGAAACCAGACAGGATGCATCGGTGGCAAACTTCGGAATATACAATAGAAAGGTTGTGGAGTCTATACTTGCAATGGGCGACAAGATGAGATATTTTCCTACCCAGGTTCAGTGGGTTGGATTCCGTAAATATTATATGCCTGTGGAACACGATTCGCGTTTGGAAGGAAAGTCTAGTTATAGTTTGAAGAAATTATTCAGATTAGCTTTTGATACTATTGTCTCGTTCTCTGACAAACCGCTTCGGCTCACTATGAATATTGGAGCATTGATAACAATGGTATCTTTTCTGATAGGTTTAATCTATCTTATACAATATCTATGCGGTCATATTGCTGTTATGGGATATGCCAGTCTCATAATTTCTCTATGGTTTATTTGTGGAATTTTGGTCTTCCTTATTGGTGTCGTGGGATTGTATCTGGGTAAAACCTTTAACCAGACCAAAGGTCGTCCGACTTTTATTGTTGATGATAAGATAAATATATAGGGATGAATTTGTCTCGGTTAAATTGGGATAGCGATTTTTTCGGACTGAACATTGGGAAACTTGTTTTGTCGGACGAAGATGACTTTTTGATGTCTGATATTTCTGGACTTGTTGATTATGATTTGGTTTATATTTTTGCAAATCACGGACGTAATATGCCAGTCATCGGAGCGAATCTTGTCGATTGTAAGGTTATATACAAAAAGTCAATTAGTCGCAATGTGGAAGCTAATTCAAATGTAGTTGCTTTTTCGGAAAGTAAACCATCGCCAGATTTGTATGAACTTGCATTGCAAAGCGGAGTGTATTCCCGTTTTAGGCTGGACGATAAAATGCCGGTTGGCAGTTATGAGAAATTGTATCGTAGATGGATAGAGCAGTCCGTTTGCAAGGTAATGGCCGATGAGGTTTTATGTTATTATGACAATGGTAAGATTGTCGGGATGGTTACTATTGCTGTGAAGAATAATGTCGGAAGCATTGGACTTGTTGCAGTTGATTCTTTGTACCGTGGGATAGGAGTTGGTTCTGCATTGCTGGAAGCTGTTGATTCGTATTTGTTTGGAAAGGGAGTCTGTGTTGTTGAAGTGGCAACGCAACTTGACAATACTAAGGCATGTTCGTGGTATGAAAAGAATGGCTATGCTGTGGATTCAATAACAGATATTTATCATTGGTGGCGAAAGTGATATTTTAAACTACAGGAGTGAGCAATCATATGTTACGATAAATGGATTCGTCAGTACCTTAACGGTTGGGTCGTTGGAGGGTACTCGATAATGGCGGCATCGTTGGTGTTGAATGTCTTTTGTTTAAGCTGCGGTGTGCTTGTAAAGGAAGTTTCCATAATCGAATCGTTTAGTTATTTGTTTGTGCCATTGATGTCGTGGTTTTTCTTCAAGGAGAAAATGACATGGCGGAAAGTTGGTGCGGTCGCGATTATAATGGTCGGTGTGGTAATGTTTTTCTTATGATTGCAACTGTTGTTAGTGATTATGATAAAAATAACTAACTTTGTGGCTACAATTATTAATAAATAGTTATATTTAAATATGTTAAATTAACAATTAATGATTATGTGTAATAAGTTATTCGTTAATTTAAAAACATTCTTATCAAAACATTGGGATGAAATTATTGTTTTAATAATATTCTGTGTAGTTTTCTATTTTATTACATTCTTTCGTTGTTCGGATATATGGAAACATATGCAGTTTGCAATAAATAGGATGGACGATGGCACGCTCATGCGAGGAAACTTTTTGTTATATTTATTGACGGATATGTTATCCGGATTTTCGGGAGATTGTACTCTTGCAGGTTTGTCTCTTAGTTTTATATTGGCATTTTCAAATACATTAAGATATAAAATAACTAAGGATTCTTTGGCTTTGAAAAGTAAATGGACCAATAATATATTAGCATTTTCGATGCTTTTTATTTACATATTGCCATTTTCGTATATATTAGGACCTTTGGGCTTTTGCGACGCCAATCAAATGTATTGGACATTCACTGTTCCTACAGTATGGCATAATAGTACAACAATAATGTTGTTTCCATTTGCCTTTTTATTATTCTTGCTGTCTATGAGACAATTGGAGGATTATGATTCTCGAAGAAATATATGGATATGCTTATTAGTCTCAATAAATGTTTTTATAAAACCAAGTTTTTTCTTTTGTTTCTGTTGCGTTTACCCAATAATGCTATTTTATAGATATGGTTTTAGTTCTTTTTTATGGAAATCTTTGATTTCTGTTATTATAGGTTTAGTTTGCTTAGCATATGTGTATATGTCAATATATGAGTTGGGTGATGATGGCTCGTCTATAGCATTTAATGCAGATGTTTTGACTGTTAAATTTTGGAGTAATAATTTTATTAAGCTTTTATGTTCAATAGTTTTTCCTTTGATATACTTTATATTTAATGTAAAAAAATGTTTACATGATAAGGAATTTTGGTATGTTTCTCTTTTGTTTGTTGTGAGTATAGCCATTTCCTACATTTTTATAGAACTAGGACCAAGATATGGTCACGGGAATTTCTTATGGCAAACATTTATATGTTTATGGTTGGTTTATTATTATGTATTAAAAAATATATCCCCTTCAATAATAAGTATTTTTAAGGGAGAGAAAATAAGTGCGAGTAATATTGTATTGATAATATTATATATCTGTTGTTTTTTTACAGGAGTGTTTTACTTCATAAAATATATGATAACAAATAGTTATTTTTAAATTATATAAACTATGCACATACCGTTTAATCTTCCACATCTTACGGGCAAAGAAGCCCACTATATGTACCAGGCGGTGTATAATGGCAAATTGTCTGGCAATGGCGAATATACAAAGAAATGCCAGCAGTTTTTTGAAGAACGCTATGGCTTCAAGAAGTGTCTGCTTACAACTAGTTGTACCGATGCTCTTGAAATGGCGGCAATGCTCTGCGACATAAAGCCAGGCGATGAGGTAATTGTGCCAAGTTATACATTTGTGTCATCTGCATTGGCTTTTGTAAGGGCTGGGGCAAAGATTGTGTTTGCCGAAAGTATGGAGCGCAATCCCAACATTGATGCCGACAAGATTGAGGCATTGATAACACCAAAGACAAAAGTCATTGTTCCTGTGCATTATGCTGGCATAGCCTGCGATATGGACAAGATTATGGACATCGCAAATCGACATAATTTGCTGGTGGTGGAGGATGCAGCACAAGCAATTGATTCTTATTATAGGGGCAAACCGCTAGGTAGTATTGGCCATTTGGCGGCATTTTCGTTTCATGAGACTAAGAATATAATTTCTGGCGAAGGTGGAATGCTGGCGATAAACGATGAGCGTTTTATCCGCCGTGCCGAAATAATCTGGGAAAAGGGTACAAATCGTGCAGAGTTTTTCCGTGGCGAGGTCAACAAGTACGGCTGGGTTGATACTGGCAGTTCGTTTTTGCCTAGTGAAGTGGTAGCTGCTTTCCTTTGGGCTCAGTTGGAATCGCTTGACGAAATTCAGCAGAAACGCAAGTCGTTGTGGAACAGATATTACGAGCTTTTGAAACCTATTGCCGACAAGGGATGTTTCCGTTTGCCCGACATTCCCGATTATGCAACAAATAATGCGCACATGTTCTATCTCGTATGCAATAGCTTGGAGGAGAGGACTGCTCTGATTAAGAAACTTAAAGAGAATTATATATTGGCGGTGTTCCACTACTTGAGTT
Source organism: Bacteroidales bacterium UBA1184 (assembly GCA_002310235.1). Lineage (GTDB taxonomy): Bacteria > Bacteroidota > Bacteroidia > Bacteroidales > ML635J-15 > Bact-19. The sequence continues at coordinate 16,125 of DBYO01000053.1, read as the reverse complement.
TGCATAGCAGTCCCTATTATCAGGATAAACACGATGGACGCGACTTGCCAAACTGCGACAGGTATGCCGATTGCTTGGTTCGTTTGCCAATGTACTACGACTTGACTGAAGGCGATGTGGAGAGAATCTGCGAGGTGATAAAGGGACAATTTTAATTGATTATGAATTGGATTGCGTTAGTGGCGATAATAGTTTCTATTGTTGTATTATATTTCGTAGGTACAATAATTACATATCCATTTAGGACTAATGATAATGATTCGTTATACGACACGTTTGTTAGCCTTCTAGTCGGTTTCCTTGCTGTTACTATGGGGTATGCTATTGTGAAGACAGGAGGAAATACTGTGTTAATTATTAGTGCTATTATAGGTTTGGCATATTTAATTCATGCAAGGATGAAAAATCCGTTATTTTCAATGAATTCTTATTCAAATGTTTTTAAAAGATATGAAGAATGGCGTAATGTTTTGGCTATTATTGTGCTCTCATTGCTGTTTTTTGTCTATTTTCTTTTTTTTGCAAGCAAAACACCTATAAATTATATTCCACACTTTGATGATGTTTATTATACTTTTTTAAGCACAAAACTTGGATGTTTTGGAATAGAAACAAGTAATTCTGTTTATGATGGTAATTGGCATATTGCAACTCCATATCATTATGTGGAATTGTGGTTTTTAAATCTATTGGTCTCGGTATTTAAAACGAATCCGATGTTTACCTATGCTGTAATAGAGCGGACAATAGGATGTACTTTGCTGGCAGTAGGTATGATTGTGATTGCTCGTCATTATTCAAAGAGTAAATGGTTGATTATTATTGGCATATTTTCTATTACTATTTGCCCCTTTTTGCTTGACAATTCCGTAATAGAACAGAAACAATGTCTTGCCTATTGACCGTTAGGTATGTTTATGTATTGTTTGTATATTTGGACTTGTGCTCTATGCCTAAGAAAAAATACATTATGGTTTTATCCCTTGCTGCTAGCTCCAATATTTCATATGGGAAGCATGCCCGTACTTTATAGTTCGATTGTAATATTTGCCTTAATACAAATGATTGTGAATAAAAATCTAAAGCTGTTTTTGCACCAAATAGTGCCAACATTCTGCATGGCGATATTATTTATATGTTTTTATTATTTTTTGAATTCTTCATCAAATGCCAATACAGATATAGAAAATTCTAATTTTATAGATTATTGTTTGCAATTTTATTCATTCTCAGGATTTAGTAAGCACCTATATGCAAACCTTGCCAATTATGCGATGTTTTTCCCATATATGGTACCGCTTGTTCTGCTTTTAGCTTATAGTTTAATAAGAAATAAAACGAGGATTTCTGAATTTTGGAATGAATATAAAGGTATTGTTATATTCTTTTGCATTTCCTCATGTTTTGGATTGTTATATGGATATTTTAGTTATCCTCTTTTTAGGTACGATGCCGACCAGTTGCATACGTTAGTGAATATTCCATTTTTATGTATGCTTTCTTTCTTGTCAATTTTAATTGCAATTACAAAAATTCGTAATCTGAAAATGAAATATGTTGCATTGTTTTTTGTTTTGTGTTGTCTAACATATTCCACAACAATATATTGTATGAGTAGGGTAAGAATCTCCTATGTTCCACAGGACCATTATGATTCTTCCTATATTTCAAACGTTACAGATTTTTATAATGCAAAATGTAAAACATTTAGAGGTGGGCGAATATCGTCTAATGTTCCTGTTTTCAATTTGGAAGTTCCTAATGGATATTTATTTACACCATTTTGCTTGAAAACGGATTTCATGTATTTCACCAATCTAAATACTTATTTCCCCAATGATACTGCAATGTACGCGGAAATAGAAACTGCATACGGAGATAGTGATTTGGCAAAGTTTTTCAAACGAAATTATCCATCACAATTGATGCAAGATCCTTTTGCTCTTTTTGCAAAGCATTATGTTGACTCATGTGGCGAAACAACAATTGATACTTTACAGCTTGAATTTATCAAAAAATATAATCTCGGATTTGTTGTCTGTGATTCAAAAATGGACATTCCTGATATAATTTATGATATTGTTGACACAACATTCATCGACAGCAAAACAGGAGAGAGTTTTGTGTTTTTTTTAGAAGTAGTAGGCGAATAAATAAAAATTATAATGTTATTTTTGTTTTGTATGGTGATAAATGTTAAGTATTTATGAACTGGATGGCATTACTGGCAATATTAATCTCTCTTCCTGTTTCCCAATATCTTGTATTCTAGAGGAAACTATGCCGTCTCACCTGTGTTAAAATTCATGCCTAAAATAGGTAACCTAAAATAGGTTGGATTTTGTGAAAAATATTATGTTCTCCTTGATTGAAAATTTGATTTGTTCTTCTAATCCCTGATGGTATTTTATTGAATTCCGTTAAGAATTGTAATTTAGCAATTAAGAAACTCTTGATGTTTTCATACGATTTTCCACCCATTTTTTGTCGTATTGTTTTGTTTTTGTATTTTTGCATTGTCGCCAATTGAGCCGAACCAGTAGAATTATGGATTGAAAAGCGGCAAGTTTTTTCTGGTTTTAAAGGAAAAGTATATGCATATAACACTAATAGCCGGCGCAAGACCTAATTTCATAAAGATAAGTCCTATAATTAATGCTATAAAGAAGAAGCAAGCCGAAGGTGCAGATATCAGGTATAGCCTTGTGCATACTGGCCAGCATTACGATAAGCTTATGAGCGGCCTGTTTTTTGAGGAGCTGAATATTCCAGAGCCGGATGTAAACCTTGCTGCAGGAAGCGGAACACAGGCGGAACAGACTGCATCCATTATGGTCGCCTTCGAAAGATATCTTGAGGAACATCCAACAGATTTGGTCCTTGTCGTAGGCGATGTTACATCGACAATGGCCTGCTCTATTGTGGCAAAGAAAATGGGTATTAGGCTGGCTCACGTCGAGGCGGGAATTCGCTCGTTTGATATGTCGATGCCAGAGGAAATAAACAGGATTGTTACAGACAGCCTTGCCGACTATTTTTTCATAACATCCGATTTCGCAAAGGATAACCTGAAGAAAAACGGAGTGCCTGACGAAAAAGTGTTTTTCGTGGGCAATGTCATGATTGACAGTCTTATGGCAAATATGCAAAGGCTTCGTCGTCCAGAAATATTCGATAGCCTTGCACTTGAAGAAGGAAAATATATTGTGCTTACCCTGCATCGCCCCAACAATGTTGATGACATTGATACTCTGCTTGCTATGCTTGGGACTATTGACGAGAATGTAAATGGTACACCTGTCGTTTTCCCTATACATCCGCGTACTGAGCAACGCTTGAAAGGGGTTGACTATCATTTTGCAAATATAAGATTTGTGAAACCTTTAGGTTATCTCGAATTTATATATACCATAAAGCATTCTATGGCAGTAATAACCGATTCGGGAGGTATTACCGAGGAAACTACAATTATGCACATCCCTTGCATGACTTTGCGCGACAATACCGAAAGGATGGAGACTTGTACTGTCGGAACAAACGAACTTATTGGAACTAATCCTCAGAATCTTGTTCCTGCATTGCAGAAATTGTTTGCTGGCGAGTGGAAGCAAGGTGGTATTCCCAAGATGTGGGACGGAAAAACCGCAGAAAGGATTGTGGATATAATATTTAAAGAATTCAGCCGATAAACTATGAAGATACTGGTAATAACCCAGCATATTTTTCCAATCCAGACACCACGTTCTATTCGTAGCACCGAACTTATAAAGGAATTGGCTCGTCGTGGGCACGATGTCACCGTGTATGCAGTGTTGGGGAAATATGATTATAGTAGTTTCGAGAAAGAAACAGGCATTAAGGTAAAAGGTATTCCTATCCGTTGGGAAGTATTGCCGACAAGTAGCGATGGCCCCTCAAAAAGGAATTTTATAGACAAGGTAATGGGGCGTCTTTTTAGAAGGTTTGAATTCCCATTGTTTGAGTTTTATTATAGAATTCCCGAAATTATTGCAAGTGAGTCACAATATGATGCGCTTATATCGATTGCAGTTCCTCATCAGATACATTGGGGGTGTGCCAATGCAAAAATGAAATATCCAGAAAAATTTCCTAAGCATTGGATTGCCGACTGTGGTGACCCATATATGAAGAATGGAAAGACAAAAGAACATCTACAGCGATACGCAAAATATGAGAGGCTTTTTTGTGAGGAATGCGATTATATAACGGTGCCTATTGAGAATGCAAAAGAAGCGTATTATCCAGAATATAGAGACAAGATAAGGGTAATCCCGCAGGGCTTTGATTTCGATTTGTCATCGGTCAGTAAGAAACAGGTTCATAATGATGTCCCTACATTTGCATTTGCAGGAATGTTTTATCCCGACATTAGAAATCCCAAATTATTCCTTGATTATCTTTGTAGCATAAATAGAGATTTCCGTTTTTATGTATATACAAGGTTCGATAATCTGCTGGTTGATTACAAGGAAAAATTAAAAGGTAAAATGATTATTAAGAATCCGGTCCCACGTAAAGAATTGATAGATATATTGAGTGGAATGGATTTCCTTGTGAATATAAGCAATGTGAATAGCCCTAATCAATTGCCTAGTAAGCTTATAGATTATGGTATTGCAGGACGTCCAATATTGGATGTAAATCCAATAAATCCCAATACAAATCAGATTGATGAGTTTATGTCGGGCGATTATTCGTCAGCATTGAAGATTGCCAATCTTGAAAATTATCATATTGGAAATGTAGTAGATAAGTTTGAAGGTTTGTTTTCGTAATCAATCCCTCCAATTACTCCCGTCGCGAAGGTGCACATCAGTTGGCGGAGATAGTAAAGAGTTTCGAGATTTGAAGTTCATGGTTCAAAGAGTTAATAATTTAAAGATCTGATTGTAGCGGCGCAATGATTTGCGCCGCAAAAAACGAAATCGTCATTCAGTAAATTCGGCTTATTTCTTGGGATAGGGATTGCATGTTTTATAAAAGTCCCCTGAAAAAGTTGCAGGTTTAAGAAAAAGTCGTTTGAAAAAGTTGTTGTAATTGATAAAAACTCCCTTGAAAAAGTTGTAGTAATTGGCAAAAACTCCCTAGAAAAAGTTTCAGTAGGCTGATAATCTGCAATCTAATCCTAATACGGATCCACATCTATCTCTGCATTGACCTGTGTCAACTCGGGGATTGACTTTATCATCTGCACTTTTTCCATAATGAAGGCTTTGACCTTGGAGGCCGAGATGCTTTTTTCGAAGCGTACATGCACATTCATGATGTAATAGCTGCTGATGCGGTTTACGGCTGGCTCTTCTGGTCCACGCACACGTTGTTGCAGTACGGCTTTCAGTTCTTTCGCAAGAATGGCTGCTGCCTGAAAAGCCTTGCGGTAGTCCTTGTGCTTCAGGTGGACTATTACGAAACTGCAAAGCGGTGGGTAGTGGAAAAGTTCGCGCTCGCGCATCTGGTTGTCGAACATTGCCTTGTAGTTGTTTGCCAAAACCTGCTGTATTATCTCGTGGTCGGGACTGAAAGTCTGTATGATTACCCGTCCGCGCTTCTGCCTGCGTCCTGCACGTCCTGCAACCTGTGCCATTAGCTGGTACGACCGCTCGAAAGCCCGAAAATCGGGGAAATTGAGCATGTTGTCGGCATTGAGGATTCCAACGAGGCTGACGTTCGGGAAGTCCAAGCCTTTGGTAATCATCTGCGTACCGATAAGAATGTCGATGTCGCCATTCGAAAACTCGTCGATTATGCGCTCGTAGTTCTTGCGCGACTGGGCGGTGTCGTAGTCGAGGCGGGCGATGCGTGCCGTTGGGAACAATGCTGCCACTTGCTCTTCTATCTTCTCGGTTCCAAGTCCCTTGCTCGTAAGATTTTCGCTTCCGCAGTTGCCACACTTCGTCGGGACATTGAACTTTTCGCCGCAGTAGTGGCAGACGAGCTTGTTGTCGTACTTGTGAAGGGTGAGGCTTACGTTGCAGTTGCTGCAGTGAGGCACCCATCCGCAGTCCTTGCATTCCATCATCGACGAGTAGCCACGGCGGTTTTGGAACAGAATCACCTGTTCGCCGGCAGCGATTGCCGAGTTGATTGCCGCGATGAGGGTGGGGTGGAAGTGTCCTTTGTTTATCTTGCGGAAATACGCGTCCTTCATGTCGGCGACCTCGATTGTAGGCAACTGCACATTTCCGTAGCGTTCGGTAAGTTCTACGAGCCGGTAACGCCCTTGCGTAGTATTGTAGTACGATTCGACCGATGGCGTTGCAGAACCGAGTATCACATTGGCGTTGTGGATTTTACCAAGCACAAGTGCCATGTCGCGGGCATTGTATCGCGGGTCGGGATCGAATTGCTTGTACGAGTTTTCGTGCTCCTCGTCGACGATTATAAGTCCGAGGTTTTCGTATGGCAGGAAAATTGCCGAGCGAACGCCCAAGATAATTTCGTATTTGTTGCCAAGGACTGCATTGTAAATTCCTGCGCGTGCCGATGCGGTGTGTTTGCTATGATAAACCTTTACCGAGGTGCCAAAATATTTTTCAAGCCGGGCAATTATCTGTGCGGTTATAGCGATTTCGGGCAGAAGATAGAGAACCTTTCTGCCTTGTGACAATGTGTCCTGAATCAGTTTTATGTAAATCTCGGTCTTGCCGCTCGATGTTACTCCGTGAAGCAAAACAGGAATGTTCTCGGCAAAGGCTGAATTTATTTCTGTAAACGCAATCTGCTGTGGCTCAGATAGTTCCATTTGCTGTGAGTTGGTTTCGGTGTCGAAATTCGTTTCGCGGACTTTGCGGTAGAGTTGCAGCAGACCATATTTTTGCAAACTCTGCAGGCTCGACTTCGAGGCTTCGCAACGTTCAAGGATTTCCCGCTCTTCGATTTCGATGCAGTCGGTGTTGCGAGTCTGGCAGAGTTCAACAAGTTGCTCGATTATTAGCTTTTGCTTGCCGTTCTTTGCCATTATCTTGTCGAGCGCGGTCTGGTTCTTTTCTGCCTCCGGCATCGAGAACAGCACATAGTTGCGTTCGATGGGCTTGTATTGCTTTGCAATTATCTGCTCGTCGGTGACAAGTCCGCGTGCTACAAGGCGTTGCAATGCTGGCAACGGGTTGCGTATGCCGGTGCAGTCAATGATTTCGTTTAAAGTCGATACGTGGCTAAGTGCCAGCACGTTGTAAACGGCTAGGTCGTTCTTCGAAAGCGCTTCGTCGCCAGATGGTGTTGCCGCTACCGAATATTTGCTTTCGCTGGTAGGCAGGAGTATCGATGGTATTGCGGCGGCAAGCACCTCGCCGATTGTACAGCAATAGTACGATGCCATCCAGTTCCAAAGTTTCAGCTGTGCTTCGGTGATGAAAGGTGCATCGTCGAGAAGTGCGTAAATCGGCTTTATCTTGAAGTCGGTATTGCTGTCGGCATCCTCGATGTTTACAATTATTCCAGTGTAAATCTTTTTCTTTCCGAAATTTACAAGCACTCGCATTCCGCATTGTGCGGATGCAGCAAGGTCTTCGGGGATCTCGTAGGTAAAGGTCCCGTGTAGTGCGAGTGGAAGTATGACAGAAGCGGAAAGCATATCATAGGGGCACATTTGAAATGAGCCCGTACTATATAATATAATATTAATTAATCGGGCAGGCATTGCTGAGAATGCTGCTACCCGATTATGTTAGTTATTAATAAAATTAGCTGTTGAGTACGTCAACAATGTCGAGCATCTTCTGGTCGATGGTCTTGTGGTGCTTGATAGTCTTGTTGAAAGGAACAAGCACGATTTCGTTGTGAACCATACCGCACATTACGCTGCGCTGGTCGTCGAGGAGTGCGTCGATAGCCGAAACACCCAGACGGCTTGCGAGGTATCTGTCGTATGCCGATGGAGAACCACCACGCTGTATGTGACCGAGAACGATTACTCTCATGTCGAATTCCTCGCCGTACTTTGCCATAGCGTTGCGGATGTCGTATGCGCCACCAGCATCGTCGCCTTCGGCAACGAGTATGATGCTCGAAGTTTTCTTTTCGGTCATGTACTTAACGAGCTTGTCGTGGACTTCGTCGAGATAAGTTACTGTTTCCGGGATAAGTACGTCCTCGGCACCGCAAGCGATACCACTACGCAATGCGATAAAACCAGCATCACGACCCATAACCTCTACGAAGAACATTCTTTCGTGGCTGGCTGCTGTGTCGCGGATCTTGTCGACTGCTTCAACGACGGTATTCAATGCTGTGTCGTATCCGATTGTCATGTCGGTGCCGTACAGGTCGTTGTCGATTGTGCCTGGCAGACCAACTACTGGGAACGGGAAGTTTTCGGTGAATTCCCTTGCGCCTCTGAATGTACCATCACCACCGATAACTACGAGAGCATCAACGTCGTGCTTTCTGAGGTTGTCGTATGCGATCTGCTGACCTTCGCGGGTTCTGAATCTTTCGCTACGTGCGGTCTTGAGGATAGTACCACCACGCTGTATAATGTTACCTACGCTTTTCGATTCCATTGGAATAAAGTCGTCGGCGATGAGGCCTTCGTAACCTCTCATTACGCCCATAACTTCCAAGCCTTCGTGTAATGCCTTGCGTACAACGGCTCTAATTGCCGCATTCATTCCAGGTGCATCGCCTCCCGATGTGAGGACTGCTACTTTCTTTATGTTTGCCATTTTGTTCGATGTTTAAATTTTAATGAATTTTAATGTGCAAGTTTAGGATTTTTTTTTCGTATATCAAAGAGAAATTTGTATGGTGAGCCGCAAAATTTTGCGTCTGTACAAATCTGATAGCATTTTATGTGTTGCGCTTTCTACCTATTCGCCTTCTAGCCCTGATTAATCATCTTTCGAGCCTCGCTGAGGAATTCCTCGTCGATGCCAAAGATTTCGGCTATGGTAAGGCCTTCGGTAGGAACTTCCTCTTCGGTGGTGCGAACAAGCGAATAATCCATGTAGCGGTTGATGTTTTCTGGCGTTACCCTTGTGCCTTCTGGAACTTGCAGACCCTTTACCCTCAAGCGGTTGCATTGCGCGGTTATGCCGTTGTAGTGAGTGGTGATGAGGCTGCGGGTTGCATGGCGCGACAGAATCTTTATAAAAGCATTGACCAAAGCACGGCCTTCGCTGGGGTTGGTGGTGCGTGCAAGCTCGTCGACGAGGGCAAGTATCTTTTGTCCCGACTTCACTGCCTTGAGAATCTTGTCGATGTTGAGCATTTCGATTGCAAACGACGACAATCCGTTTACTTCCGACTGCGCGTCGCCAATGCTGGTCATAATTTCTTCGACCATAGCTATTTCGGCACTCTCTGCTGGTACGAAGAAGCCAAACTGGAACATCATCTGTATGAGCGACATAGTTTTGAGTACTACCGTTTTACCCGACATGTTAGCTCCGGTTATCAGGTTTGGCGTGTCGTCGAAGTGCAGGTCGATGGGCTGGAATTCGCTGCCGCGTTCCTTTAGCGATTCAGCGACAACGGGATTGAAAGCACCTTTTATGTTTGTGTCGTTTGCCGAAATCGACGGTTTGCAAAGTTTGAAGTCGCGGGCGAGCAGTGCTTTTGCCAGAAGCAAGTCTAAGTATGCAAGCTGGTCGTAGTTGGCTTGGATGGCCTCGCTGTAGTTGCGCAACTTTTCGGACAGGTGTTCGCGTATGCGGTCTTCGATTTCGATGCACTCGAGACGTATGCGTTCGGCCTTTTCGTTCTGGTTGGCGTTCTTGGCGATGTCGTATTCCTTGCGCAGTGCGGCAAGTTTCTCGTCGTATGCCGAGTAGATGTAGAAGCTATTAATTCCGTTATGCTCGGGGTCTAGGATTTTGACAACCGGGTTGAGGTCGTGGAACGGCAGTATGTCAATCTGTGTATTCTTTATTAATTTGCAGATGTCTCGCGAAACCATGCAGAAATTTTTCACCTCGAAAAGCTCAATGTCGTCGAGTGTCTGTGCAGAACGTAGGTTGTGTATTGTCTGGTGGATGTCGTTCTGACAGTACAGACGGTGCTGTATTGCGACAATGTTCTTGGCGTTTTCGCGGTCGCTGACGAAGTTCGCGAAAATTTCAAGGGTATCGAGTTCCATTTTCAGTTCGAAATCACTGGTAATAAATTGCTGCGATAGCAGTCGTTTGCGTCCTGTCGCCGAGCAGATTTCCATTTTCTCGTAGATGAAGCGAAGTCCGCGGTTTTCGTTGATATGGAATTTGAGTGTTTGCATCGAAAAGTGTTTCTAAGTTTCTAGGTTTCTAAGTTGAGATGCAAGGCCTTGCGTCTTTACTTATGTTGATTTTAGTTGTTCTATTTCTGTTTTATAGTAATGGTATATTTCGTAGGCGATGTCGTTGACCATGCCGCTGTAGAATCTGTTGCGTCCCATTCCGACAACCCATCTTATTCCGTTTACTGGGTCGGCAAAGAACATGGCGTCGACGCTTTTAATCTTGCTGCTGTTTATCGGCGACTTGTATATTTCCATGCCCAGCTTTTGTTTGGTTAGTTGCATTATCCTTGACGAGAATATGGAATTAATCGATGTTTTTTCGTAATTGGAAGCGTAAATCAGCGACTTGTCTTTCATGAAGAAGATGTCGGAGTGTAGGCTGCGTCGGTAGTTGCCGTCGGTATCAGTGATAATCAGGTCGTCGACGGCTTTTTCTGACATAATGTTTCCGCTTATCAGCTCGTAGCGGAAATATGTGTTTGTCGTCGGGCATGGCAACTGCGATGCATCGAATATGTCGGTAAAAATGCCGTCCTTGTTGATGCTGTAGTATTCGTGCGGCAGGCTTTCGACGGAGACGAGCGTGGAGAATGTTTTTGCGTTTGCTATCTTGTTGGTATTGTTGCTATTGCGAAAAATGGTAATAGTAGCAACGAATTCCTTGTAAATGCGGTTTTTCTTGAGCAGCAGAGATATGTCGTTGGCAAAACTTTTGGCCGAGAACGATTCGTCGGCTTGCATTCCCATCGATTCGGCAATGCGGCTTATGCAAGCGAAGTAGCTGCTGAAATCGTAAACGAAGCACGAGTTGCCACGCAACTGTACGCTGAACGAGTCGCCCCACAGGAGTCCGCGGTTGTCGTAGCTCAGGCAGGGTGTGTCCGAGGGCATGATGTTTCCGTTGAGCATTATGTGTCGTGCCATTATTCCGATGCTATTTGTTTGCAGATTTCAAGAATTCCAGAATTTGATTCGATGAGTATGCCTTTTACTCCGGCGCGTTCGGCAGCTTCGATGTCGCGTTTGCCGTCGCCAATCATGTACGACTGGCTCGGATCGATGTTGTAGGTTGCCATAGCCTTTTCAATCATCAGGCTGTTGGGCTTGCGGCAGAGGCATCGGCTTATGGAGTCGTGGTGTGGGCAGAAGTAGAAGTCGTCGATGTTGGCACCGAATTTGGATGTGTGCTGGCAGAGCTTGTCGTGCATTTGGTTTACATCGGCTTCGGTGTAAAGCCCCTTGGCTATTCCGCCTTGGTTCGAAATGATTATGACAAGGAAACCTGCTTCTTTCAGCACTTTTATGGCAAGGCCGACATCTTCGAGAATCTCGAATTCGTCAACTGTTTCGCAGTAGCGTCCGAGTTCCTTGTTAATCACACCGTCCCTATCGAGGAAAACCGCCTTGTTCATACGTGCATAATTTTGAAAATAAGTTCTTTATAGATGTCGCTGTCTTCGTATGTGCCGCCCATACCCTTGCTTTTCATGTCGGCTTCGCGGAGAAACGATATTATGTTTATAATCTTTGCGACAGGGTAATATCTAGCAGCGGTTGTGTATTCATCGACAAAGAACGGGTTTACGCCAAGTTCGCTGGCAAGAGCATTTTTGCTTTTGTCTTTTGCGTAATGGACTTTCATTATGCGGACAAAGTAGTCGAATATCTGCTTTATTGCCAGGCCTATGTAAGTGCTTTTGGGGTTCTTTGCGAAATAGTCGGTAATCTGGTATGCCTTTAGTGCGTTCTTTGTGCCGATAGCCTTCTGCAGCTCGAAAATGTTGAATTCGCGGTTGATGCCGATGTTCTGGGCGACGGTTTTTCCGTCGATTGGTACCGAGATGTCGCTTACAGCGGTCTTTAGTTTTTTCATCTCGCCGTCGAGACGAGAGAGGTCGGCGCCAATGTGCTCGTACATCATTCGTTGCGCATCGGGAGTGAGCGTGATTTCGTACGACTTTGCAAGGCTCGAAACCCACCTTATCATTTCGTTCTCGTAGAGTTTCTTCGATTCGAGCACGGCACCTATCTTGTCGGCAAGTTTGACGAGTTTTGTTCGCTTGTCGAGTTTTGCGGTGTCCTTTACGGCCAAAACGAGAATTGTTGACTGTAGCGGGGCATCGAGGTACACTTCGAAGTCGGTCAGAGGCTTCAGGTTCTGTGCTTCCTTGACTATTACGACCTGGTAGTTCGACATCATCGGGAAACGCCGTGCAGCCTGTATGACACTTTTAACATCGGTGTCCTTGCCGTACATCACAATCTGGTTGAACGATTTTTCGGCATCGGTAAGCACATTCTCGGCAATGTAGTCGGTGATTTTGTCGATAAAGTACGATTCTTCGCCATATAGAAGGTATATTGGCTTGTATATCTTGTTCTTTAAATCGTTTAGAATCTCGTCGTATGTCATACCGAAAAATTTATGTGCAAAGGTACAATATATTTACGACTTACGATTTACGATTTTTGATTTATGTCTAACAGGCTAACAGTCTTGCGGTCTAACGGTCTGGCTGTCTGTCAGACAGATCCTCTGCTAGACAGCTCGCCTGTTAGCCTTCTAGCCTGTTAGCCTTCTAGCCCCCTCTTTATAAACATGTTGAAAACTAAATTGTTTTTTTCGTTTTAGGTTGTGATATATGTCTTAAATTTGCGCTGATGAAAGAAAAGTTCAAGAAAATATTCGGTAAGGTAAAGGATTTTTCCTCTAAATACATGGGATGGGTGGTAGCTATTCTGTTCCTTGTTTGGATAACGTTTTTCGACGATTTCAATCTGATCGACAGGTTCGAGAAGATGAGCAAGTTGCACGAACTGCGCGAAAACGAAAAGTACTACGAGAAGGAAAATTTGGAGAACAGCACCCGTCTCGACGAACTTATGTCGGGAAAGGAAGAACTCGAGAAGTTTGCCCGCGAACAGTACTACATGAAGGAGGAGGACGAGGATATATTTCTTGTAATTCTGGAGGAGGAGTAGAAGATTCAATGATTCAAAGATTCAATGATTCAAAAATTCAAAAATTTGAAGATTTGAAGATTCAATGATTGCCCATTATCCATTGTCAATTATCCATTGTAAATTATGTTTTTTTATCCCGATAATTTTGAATCAAAGATAGGTTTCGATAAAATCCGCAATCTGATAAAATCGGAATGCATTGCCGCGCCTGCAAAAAGTCTTGTGGATGACATTGCTTTTTCGACCGACATCGGATATATCCGCAAGTCGTTGGCTCTAGTCGATGAGATGATGAGCATCTGCATGCTTAAGGACAACTATCCTGCCAACAATTACCCAGACGTTTCGCAGGCGGCTTCGCGTATGCGTGTGGAGGGGACAAGCCTGCAACTTTTCGAACTGGTTGATATTCGCACCGTTCTCGAAAATAGCCGTGCTTTGCGTGCATTTTTCCGCACCGACGACAAAAACGAATTCCCAAACCTCAAGAAGATTGTCGATTCGATAAATTTCCCAACCTATCTCTACGACCGCATTCAGTCGGTGCTTACGAAAAATGGCGAAATTAAGGATACCGCATCGCCCGAACTGCGCGAAATACGCTCGTCGCTCATTTCTACGCAAGAGTCGGTGTCGCGGAAACTGAACACCATACTCACTTCGTTCCGCGAGCAGGGCTGGGTTAGCAAGGACTTGTCGGCAACCATGGTAAACGGACGTCTTGTGCTGCCTATCGAAACTACTTACAAGCGTAAGGTTCAGGGTTTTGTACACGATGAGTCGGCAAGCGGAAAAACTTCGTACATCGAGCCGCAGGAGGTGCTGGAGATGAACAACCGCATCCGCGAACTGGAACTTTCCGAAGCCCGCGAAATACAAAAGATACTCTACGACCTTACCTGCGAGTTCCGACCATACGCCGACGACCTGAAGAACATCTCGCAGGTGCTTGCTGAACTCGACTTTATTCGTGCAAAGGCAAAGTTTGCAATTTCCATCGAAGCCATAATCCCGTCGGTACACGAAGAACCTTGCCTAGATATTGTTCGGGGTAAGCATCCACTTCTGTATCTGACACTTAAAAGGGAAAACAGGGAAATTGTCCCTACGACTTTTCGTCTCGATTCCGAAAACCGCATTTTATTGATTTCGGGTCCAAATGCTGGTGGTAAGAGCGTTTGCCTCAAGACGGCGGCAATTCTTGCCTATATGTTGCAGTGCGGACTGCCAGTGCCTGTTGGAGGAGCTTCTTCGTTTGGTATTTTTAAGAAAATAATGCTTGACATTGGTGACCAGCAGTCGATTGAAAATGACCTTAGTACTTACAGTTCGCATTTGGTCAACATGAAATATTTTCTGAGGAATGCAGGTCCCGATTCGCTTATTTTCATAGATGAGTTCGGTGCAGGAACCGACCCGATAATTGGTGGAACAATCGCCGAGGCTATACTCGAGCAACTGAATGCCACCAAGACATTCGGCATGATAACTACGCATTACACCAATCTGAAAGTTTTTGCTGCCGAGGCCGAGGGAATTATCAATGGTGCAATGCTAATAGACCATACGAATATGCAGCCGACCTTTATCCTCGAAGTTGGAATTCCCGGCTCGTCGTATGCGGTGGAAATTGCACGTAGGATTGGTCTGCCCGAGGCAATTATAAATAAGGTGGTCGAGAAGACTGGCACCCAGCAGATGAACATAGACCGTTTTTTGCGTGAACTTATGCGCGACAAGCGTTATTGGGAGCGCAAGCGCAAGCAAGTGAACGAGCAGAGCAAACGTGTTGACGAGACTCTGAAGAAAAACCTAGAGGAGCTTGAGCTTATAAAGACCAAGCGCAAGCAGATAATCGAGAGCGCACGGACAGAAGCCGAGCAACTTTTGAGCGGTGTGAATAAGCAGATTGAGAACACTATTTCGGAAATCAAACGCAGCAATGCCGACAAGGAAAAGGTTAAGGAAGTGCGCGAGGAGGTAAGGCAGTTCAAGGAGGACTTTGAGAAGTCGAAGGAGGTTGACGAAACCGAATTTGCCCGCAAGTACGAATATGTGAAGCGCAAGGTCGAGGAGCGCGAAGCCCGCAAGAAAGCCCGTGAGGAGGCCAAGAAACTGGAGATTATCCCTGTCGATGAGGACAAGATAAATATTGGCAGCAAGGTTCGTCTGGCAGGGCAGGAGGCGATAGGCGAGGTTACTGGGCTTGGAGAAAAGACGGCTGTTGTTTGCTTCGGAAGCCTGTATATGTCGGTTGCGTTGGACAAGTTGCAGAAGGTTCCGCAGGAGGAATATGCAAACCAGCGTAAGCAGTCGTCGGCTTCGGCATTGTATTCAGAGAAAGCATTGAATTTCAAGCCATACATTGATGTTCGTGGTGACCGTACCGATGAGGCTTTGCGCAAGATTGAAGAGCTTGTCGATGCTGCGGTAATGCTCAGCCATCACGAGTTGAAAATTCTTCATGGACGTGGCAACGGCATTTTGCGCCAGAATATTCGCCAGTACCTCAAGACCATTCCGCAGGTGAAGTCAATTAACGACGAGGACATAAGGTTTGGTGGTGACGGAATAACGGTTGTAAAACTGTAGCGACGCAATGATTTGCGCCGATTGCAATGATTTGCATTGATTGAGACGCAAAATTTTGTGTCTGTACAATAAAAAAAGTCCGACAATCTGCCGGACTTTTTTCGTTATCAATCAATTGATTATTCTTCTTCGAGCTGGTTGCACTTGCAGTCGAGGTTGCGGTCGCCGTAGGCGTTGTCAATCTTTGCAACGTAAGGCCAGAACTTGTTTTCCTTGATCCAAGGCAGCGGGAAGGCAGCCTTTTCACGCGGATAGCAGTGATTCCACTCGCTTGCAGTACATTCGAACTGGGTGTGAGGTGCATTTACAAGAGGATTGTCCTCGCGGGTGTACTT
>DBYO01000051.1 GCA_002310235.1 Bacteroidales bacterium UBA1184 | reverse complement strand
GACAATGTTGGAGCGTGGAATCCGAAATCCATCAGACGGTGAGCAATATCAGCAGCTTCAACGCCATATTCAGCGCGGAACTTCTGAACGTCGAGAATCATTTCGTGTGCGCAACGGCCAGTTTCGCCAGTGTAGAGAACGTTGAAAGTATCCTTCAGCTCGCTAGCAATGTAGTTTGCGTTGAGGATAGCAATCTTTGTAGCTTCCCTGAGACCGCGTTCGCCCATCATCTTGATGTAAGCGTAGGTAATCGGGAGAATCATTGCGCTGCCGAACGGAGCCGAAGTGATAGCGCGGATGCCCTTCTTGCCACCGGTCTTGATTACGCTGTGGGTCGGAAGGAAGTCAACGAGCTTCTTGCATACCGAAACGGTTCCGATGCCAGGACCGCCACCGCCGTGAGGGCTAGCAAAGGTCTTGTGGAGGTTGAGGTGGCAAACGTCTGCTCCGATAGTTCCAGGGTTGGTGAGAGCAACCTGTGCGTTCATGTTTGCACCGTCCATATATACGAGACCGCCGTTGTCGTGAATTATCTTAACAATGTCGAGAATCTTGTTTTCGAATACTCCGTGGGTCGAAGGATAGGTAATCATCATTGCGGCAAGGTTGTCCTTGTTGGCAACTGCCTTTTCCTTCAAGTCCTTAACATCAATGTTTCCGTGTTCGTCGCAGTTAACGAGAACAAGCTTGAAACCTGCCATTGCCATACTTGCTGGGTTGGTTCCGTGTGCCGAAGTCGGGATGATGCAGATATTCCTGTGGGCTTCTTTTCTTGAGTGGTGGTAAGCACGGATAATCATAAGGCCTGTATGTTCGCCAGTTGCACCCGAATTTGGCTGCAAAGTTGTTGCTGCAAAGCCTGTGATTGTCGAAAGGTCCTTCGAAATGTCTTCGATGAGTTCGTAGTAACCGAGAGCCTGGTTCTTCGGAACAAACGGGTGGATGTTTGCAAATTCCGGCCAGCTGAGCGGAAGCATAGATGTTGCAGGGTTGAGCTTCATTGTGCACGAACCGAGCGAAATCATCGACTGGGTGAGAGAAATGTCACGACGTTCGAGTTTCTTGATGTAACGCATCATTTCGGTTTCGCTGTGGTAGCTGTTGAATACCTTCTGGTTGAAAATGCTATCGGTTCTTGCGAACTTTGCATCCATATTTACCATCGGAACATCTACGACCTTCTTTGCCTTCTTGCCTGCAGCGAGAGCAAAGATTTCGAGGATGTTGTTTACATCGGCAACCGAAATAAGTTCGTCGGTGCTGAAGCCAACGGTCTTTTCATCGATGTAGTGGAAGTTAATCTTGCGCTGCAAAGCGAGCTTTTCGATAGCCTTCTTGTCTGCGCCGTTAACGATAACTGTATCGAATATGTTTGTATGTTCAATCTTGTAGCCGAGCTTCTTGATTTCGGCAGCGAGGAATTTTGCTGATGAGTAGATGTTGTTAGCGATTCTTCTCATTCCCTCTGGTCCGTGATATACAACATAGAAACCAGCCATCATTGCGAGCAGAGCCTGAGCGGTGCAGATGTTGGATGTAGCATCTTCGCGCTTGATGTGCTGTTCGCGGGTCTGCAATGCGAGACGGAGAGCCTTGCGTCCGAACTTATCGACGCTGACACCGATAATACGTCCCGGCATTTTGCGTTTGTACTTGTCGGAAGTAGCCATGAAAGCAGCGTGCGGTCCGCCGAATCCCATCGGAAGTCCGAAACGCTGGGTGTTACCAACTACTATGTCTGCACCCCATGATGCCGGCGACTTGAGCAGTACGAGAGCCATAGTATCGACTACTGCAGTTACAAGCATTTCGTTTTCGTGTGCAGTTTTGGTGAACTTTGCGTAGTCGCGGATTTCGCCGCTTGCGCTCGGGTACTGGAGGATTGCACCTATATATTTCTTCGAGAGTTTTACCTTCTTGTAATCACCAACTTCAACCTCAATTCCCAGTGGTTCGGTACGCATAAGGATAACGTCGAGAGTCTGCGGGAAGATGTCCTTGTCAACGAAAACTACGTTGCGGCCTTCCTTGGCTGCCTGACGCGAACGGCATTCGAACATCATTCTTGCTGCTTCGGCTGCTGCTGTACCTTCGTCGAGGAGCGAGCAGTTAGCAAGTTCCATTCCGGTGAGTTCGGTGATTACGGTCTGGAAGTTAAGGAGAGCTTCGAGACGGCCCTGCGAAATTTCAGCCTGATACGGAGTGTATGAAGTGTACCAGCTTGGATTTTCGAAGACATTGCGCAGGATTACCGACGGAACAGCAGTGCCGTAGTAACCCATACCGATAAGCGAGCGGTAAATCTTGTTCTTTGCGGCCATAGCCTTCAGTTTTACAAGGAACTCGTCTTCGGTGAGCGGTTCATCAAGCTTAAGGTTTTCTTTCAGTCTGATTTTGGTCGGGATGACCTGATCAATGAATTTGTCGAGTGATTTTGCTCCGATTTTCTTGAGCATTTCAGCGTATTCGCTTTCCCTCGGACCCACGTGGCGGGTGTAGAAATCTTCTCTAATCATTGTATTTCTATATTAGTGTTTGCGTTAAAAAATTTTGCGTAAAATTATAAATATTTTGGGTTCGCAATTCAGATTTGTTTGTGTTTTTTTCAACGGTGTTTTTTGCAGATTACAAATCCTAATATTCGAGCCTTCGGGATTACAAATCCCGAAGGACATATTGTTCAGGCGGATTTGTAATCTGCCTAAGTTGAGTATGAGCATTTGTAATGCTTGTATCGTTGCAAATTTCGAAGGATGCAAGTTTTTTTTGCACTGCGCCGCATAGTGGCACATTAGGCACATAATTTTGCAGCAAAATAAAAGATTATAAAAATGAAAGGAAGAATTGAACTTTACTATGAAATGCCACATCTGGAGGCATATTTGAAGGCTAGCGGTGCAAATTATGACGGAAGCATACTTAAAGATGTGCTTGATGAATTTATAAAGGAAGCCGTATTACACCACATTGAGGAAAACAAGTTCACCATTATGGGAACTTTGAATAATTTTCTGGAAAACAAGGAACTCTTCATTGGAAGTCGCGAACTTTTCAGGCGGTTGCCAAAGGCTACGGAAGACATTTTTTTCGACACAGACAAGGACACCTTGCTGGAGTGTTCGGATTACCTTGTCGAAAAGGAACAACCATCGCTACTGGATTGGCAGGCGACAGGTAAGCACGAAGAACGGAAAGCCTTCAGAACGACAGCGGACGTCTGCTTTGAAAAGGAGCAAGAGATTGCAGCACAGGATGAAGAGAACGATTATCCGATTATTTTTCTCGATTTCGATGGCGTTCTGAATACCGAGAAATATTATTGCGAATTGAAAAGCAAGGGTCTGCCCAGCGATGACAAATATGGTCAGTTGTTCGACCCAGAGGCTGTGGCGAATCTGCGGAAAATTATTGATGCCACTGATGCGCGTATTGTTGTCAGTTCGTCGTGGCGCTATATGGGGCTGAATGTCTTGCAGAGGATGTGGTACGACCGCGATTTACCTGGTAGAATTGTAGATATTACGCCTTTGCACCTGCTGGACGACAAACTGAGCAACACCGACTTGAACCAATTAGATGTACTAAGTTTGTGCCGAGGCAACGAAATAAAATGGTATTTCGATGAAGTGCTTGATGTCGATATTAATTCGCCCCGATTCGTCATTTTCGACGACTTGAAAGAGGTGCTACCCGAACTGCAGAACCATTTCGTCCGCATTGACCCGATTGTGGGGATTACGGAAAAGGATGTAGAGCGGGCATTGGGGATAATTAATTGTTAATTCATAGAAAAATATATAGATTTGCAGTGTCGATTATCTTTAGATTCTGTTTAACGGACTTCGCAGAGACTAGAGAAACGATGTAAAAATGTAAAAATAGAAATTGCTTTAAATACTTAATTTGTTAAATTATAATTAGTTATGAGACAATTATCAGAAGTTTTTGTTAACAAACTCAAAGGTGAGTGGAAACCATTATTGGATTACATTTTATCTGATTCCGAATTGGATATGCAAATTAGAGACAATTACATCAATGTGTATTATAAAGGAGGTAACATCCTTAAGATTAACCCAACCAACTTTAATTTTGATGAATTCTATTTTTATAAAGATTGCGATAAAAAACGTAAAACTCCTTTACTGGAAGATGCAAAAAAAGGAAATTTAGCAGCAAAAAAAATAATTGCAGGACTTATTGGTAGTAGAGATATGCTGTTGAAACCTCTCCGTTCCATTGAACTCAATAAATCGATAGTAGAAGAGTATTTTCAAAAAGCAAAAAAAATAATGTTTAATTGGGAAGATACTCTAAAAAAACAACTTGACATAAGCCATGAAGAAAAACAAGAACAGCAGCAGATTTCTCTTGTCAATCGAAAAGACTCTGATTATGTTGTTTTAGATTTGGAATATGCGGTTAGCAGTCATTCTGACTTTTCATACAATGGGAATAAAGGCAAAAAGGTTCCTCGTTTTGACATTATAGCCATCCATAATGGTCAATTAGTGGTTATTGAGTTGAAAAAAGGTATGGATGCAACGGAAGGAACATCAGGAGTTGAATCGCATATTGATTGCTTCGATCATACAATAGGAAGAGATGTGAACGGCCTTTTTGTCCAAGAGATGAAAGATTTATTGAAGCAAAAACAAGAATTGGGCATCTTGGACAAATCTTTGAAAATAAACGATAATAAACCTAAGTTTATTTTTGCATTTGCAGAAGAAATGTCTGGGAAAACACAAAAACACGAAATAAATCGTTTCGCATATTGCTGTTACAAAAATGGATATACGGATGAGATTCTTTATGTAGATGATTCCAAAAAACTTCAAAAGACAATGTCAAAGTTGTTTTACTGTCAAGAACGAGAAAAACAGGAAAAATTAGCAAAAAATGGGTTCTTCGGCAAGGCAAAAATAAACAAAAAAATCCCGTGTATATTAATGGGAGAAGACAGCAAATACAATCTTTTTAATAGGATACCTAAAGTTATTGACTATTTTAATAAATATCAAATCAAATGGTGGAATCTATTCAACCATAATAGACCATCAGGCGTCCTTGTTTCCTCTCAGATACATTGTTTAAATCATCTATTTGCTCTAAGATGTGATAAAGACGCATTACTTGCCATAATTAATAATGCCACAAAAATGGAGTTTGACGAGGTATTGCCTTCTTTTATTGATGAGGATGGTTATTTGTCTTTTGAGTTTGCATATAAAAACGATGATTTGATAGGCGAAAATGACAAAGGTGCACGCCGTGGCTATATGTGGACTTCCATAGATGCGATGATTATAGCTCGCAAAGGCAAAGACAAATGGCTAATCCCAATAGAATGGAAATATACCGAGACATACGAAAAAGAAGATAAAACTTGTCAGAAACGATTAGAACGCTATGAAGAACTGATAAAAAAATCCGATAGATTAAAAATGCCAGAAAATGGTCAAATTCCTCATTCCATCTATTTCCAAGAGCCAAGTTATGAACTTATGCGGCAAACATTATTGTGTGAACAATTGATTGCAAAAGACTATGCTGTTGATTTCTTCCATATCAATATTATTCCTAAAGAGAACACAGAATTGCGAAAGGCGGTTGAAAATGAATTTATGCAGAACCTAACAAAAGATGCTAAATTCAAAATCATCGCCCCACAAGAACTTCTTTCCCCATTGCAAGGAAACGATGATTACAAAGAACTGCTTAATTATCTCGAAACCCGCTACTGGAATTCCTAATGACACCAACTTCCCTTTTTGCCCGCTACCTCTGGCTAATAGAACTATTGTCGTACAGCAACGGACTGTCCAAGAATGAAATCGACAGCCGTTGGACGAACTCAGTCTTCAATTATGACGGAGAGGAGACAATCCCTCGGCGTACTTTCATCCGAATGAAAGATAACATATTATGTTTGTTCGACATTCAAATCGGATATGACCGAAAAGAGAAAAAATACTATATCGAGAACGACATTTCGGGGTGTAACAAAAACACCCAGTTCTTGCTTTCGGCATTTGCTGTGAACCAGATGGTTAGCGAAAATCGGGACTTGGCAGACCGCATACTTCTTGAAGACACACCTACTGGTAGCAACGTTTTTCTGCCAGAAATCACCACTGCGATGCGCGAAAACCGTCGGCTGTCAATTACATACCAAAACTACGAAATGCAAACTGCACGCGAGTTTGAGATTGAACCTTACGCATTGCGCTACTTTGGTCGGCGTTGGTATGTGTTGGCTCACACCGGCTTCCACGATTCTCTGCGTCTTTACGCACTCGACCGCATGAAGGATGTGAAAATTAGCGACAAATTGTTCAAACTGCCCACAGATTTTTCTGCAGACGATTATTTTTCTCGCTATTTTGGTATGATAGTGACGGATGGCAAAGCGGAACATATACAATTAAAGACCTCAGACACACGCGCAAAGTATTTGCGTTCGCTGCCTCTGCACCGTTCCCAGAAAGAGATTGCCAACAACCTATTTGAATTGCATTTGGTCCCAACCGATGATTTCATCAATACAGTGCGAGCTATGGGAAAGGAAGTTGAGGTTATAAGTCCGAACTGGTTGCGTAAACGGCTCTTACAGGATGCGAAAGATCTGGTAAAGAAATATAGCAAAAAGACTTTGTGAACAGTAAGAAAAGCCAAATATTGTTGCTGAGCAATTAGTGCAGAAACAAAAACGGCAGATTGTTCTACCCGTTTCGGATTACAAATATTACAAATCCTTATATTCTAGCCTTCGGGAGTACAAATCCCGAAGGACATATTGTTCAGGCGGATTTGTAATCTGCCTGAGTTGAGTATGAGCATTTGTAATGCTAGTATCGTTGTAAATTCTGAAGTACGAAACAAAAAAAGGCTCACCATTTGGCGAGCCTTCTATGATTTGGATTAGTTTTATTATTGCTTGATAAGCTGTTTTACAACTATGTTGGAATCAGCAGTTGCTATGCGGATGCTGTAAACGCCCTTAGCCCATGTTGAAGCATCTATGCTTGTCTTGTCGGTGTTAACATCTATTTGCTTAACGAGCTGACCTACCATGTTGAATACTTCGATGCTCGACATTCCGTTGCATTCAATCATGAAGCTGCCGTTTGTCGGGTTCGGGTAGAGGTTGACAGAAATGCTGTTCTCGTCGATGCCCGAAGGAGTTGCAGTAACGCTTTCCGACGATTCGGATTCGCCGTGCTGGCATACTGTTACTATGCGGTAGCTGTCGCCAACGTTGCCGTTAAGGTCGATGTAGCTGGTCGTAGCAATATTTGCAAGAATTGTGTTGCCGTTGTTGCGGTAGATATTGTACGAAACTGCATTTTCGGCAGCATTCCAGTTGAGGACATTTCCGTAAGTTTCTACGGAAACTTCGAGGCCTGTAATTGTGTAGCAGGTTTCAACAACTGCGAAGGTTGCGTAGATGCTGAGTCCGTTTGCTGTTACATTCTCGAAAGTGTAGCTTGCAACTGCGCCTATGCTCTGTCCGTCAACAATAACGTTTGCTATTTCGTAGCCGCTGTTAGGAGTTATTGTGAATGTCATATCGTCACCGCAACCAACTTCAACACTGCCTACTGGTGAGATAGAACCGCCGTTGCCAGCACTTGCAGCTATCGAATAGTTAATCTGGTTGAATGTAACGTTTACTGTCTGTGGTGCTGTAACATTCTGGATTGTGTACGAGTTGTTTGCGTTGAGAGAAACAGCTGTTCCGTTTACAGTTACAGTGCCGATAGTGTGGCAGTTGTCGGGTGTAACGGTAAACGTGAAGGGGCTACCTTCGGTGATTGTCTGTGTGCCTGTTGGAGAAACGGTTCCGCCTTCGGCATCTGCATTTACAGTAATTGTAATTTCACCGGCAGGTATTGCTTCGAATGTTGCATTGATAGTGTGGATGGCATCAACATCCGAGAATGTATATGAGGTTTGTGAACCAACGCTCTGTCCGTCGATACGCAGATCTGAAACCATGAATCCGTTGTTAGGCGAGATTGTGTAGGTAATATTGCCTCCGCAGTTTACTGTGCTTGTTCCAGCAGGCGAAATTGTACCGCCGTTACCAGCAGTTGCGGTGATTGTGTATGACAACTGGCTAAATGTAACGTTTACAGTCTGGTTTGCAGTGATGTTGTTGATTGTGTACTGGTTGTTGTTATGAGTTACAGCAGTTCCGTTTACGGTAACGTTTGCAATTTCGTAGCAGTCGTTAGGAGTAACTGTGAAAGTGAAGTTGTTGCCCTGGTAAACTGTCTGGTTGCCGCTTGGATTTACTGTACCGCCGTTGCCAACATTTACTGTTACTGTGTAGCTTGGAGTTGAACTTGTTACATTTACGCATTCCTGTGCTGACATCGATTCGCTGTTGTCGTTGCAAACGGCACGGATGCTGAAGCAGTGCTCGCCAGCAGTAAGGTTGTTTGTCGTATAAGAGCCAGTTGTAATGTTCGATGCAACTATAACGCCGTTGTCGTATAGGTTGACAGAACCTGCGCCAGTAATTTCAGTTCCGCTGATTGTAATGTCGTCAATACAGAAGTAGTACTTGTCGGTTGAAGCGTATTTTATTGCAACATATTTTGCAGAGGAAGGAACTGTGTATGTTTTGTATGTCCACTGAATATTATTTCCACCAGTTACTGTTGCTGATTCAATAAGGTTGGTAAATGCAGATTTGTCGTTTGTCGTTGTCGAATAATAAACTTCGTATGTTTCGGTATATGAATTGTTATTGGACTTATGACCTCCCCTGCAGTAGAATGAGAAAGTAAAGTCTTCTGCAAAATTGAGTTCAGGGCTGACAATCCAGTCGTCGTTTTGTAGATTTGTGTTTTGTGAAGTAATGTAAAAGCTTGCAAGGAATTGGCTTCCCGAGTGTGCTGTTATCGACGACGACAGGTTTCCGCTACCAGACTGTGATGTTACCTGCGAAGGATCGAAAACTATGTATGCCATTTCAGAATTTGCATTATTCCAGGAGTTGTAGCCGCTTATTGCGCCAGTGGTGCTTCCATCGCCATCGATGTAAGTCCATCCGACTGTGCCCGGCGAGTTGATTGTGAAAGCAGTATGACCTTCGAAATCGTCGCTTATGGTAACTGGTGTGATAACCTGTGTATCCCAAGTGATGGTTGCGCTAGAGCCGTTGACTGTAACGTCGAGTCCTGTTGGTGCGTCGCAGGCTGGACCAGCAATTGTAATGCTCATTGTGCTGTTCCATGTGTATGAGCCGTTGGTTATTGTTGCGTTGATTGTTGCAACATGTCCGTCGGGAGTATTTTCGGCAACCGAGAAGTTGAATGAGCTGCTCGATGCTGTGCCGCCCTGTGCTGCCATTGTGCCGAAAGTTGCACTTGCAGTGTTGAGTGTGAGATATTGGTCGGATGTTGTAAGGGTTACAGTTGTGTTTCCAGTTGTTGCAACACCTCCCATATTGACGAGAGTCATCGAAAGATTGTTGGTTGTTCCGAAGCTTACGTTCTGTGGCGAGTAGTTTTGTATCGATATGTATGGTTCGTTAGCCGTATTTACCGGAATTGTCTGGTAGATTGTTGTGGTGTTGTAAGCTGTTACGACTAGTAGGGCTTCGCCAACCGAGAAGTCGTTTGAAATGCTTACTTGTCCGTTAGCATCTGTATATCCTCTGTAGTAGCTTCCGTTCTGTGAAATACATACGAGTGCATCCTGTACAGGAGTATTGCCGATTTTTATTGTTGTGGTGTATGGAACACCCATTACCATTTCGTTGTTCGACGAAGTGATAGCTGATGGTGTTTTACTGCGGAACATTGTCGATGGGTCACCGAAGATTGTCCAGGCGTCGGCGGTTCTTGGTCCGTTTCCATCATTTCCTGAACTTGGATGATCCTGAATCATACGGAAATATCCATTGAACGATATGCCGCCTATGGTTCTCTTGATGTTGTTTGTCAACGATTCGGTAATTATATCAACCATTTCGTCCTGAGCTGTCATAGGAGGATTCCAGTCCTGATTTATTGTTGAGCCAAGGAATGCAAGTGCACCTGTTGGATTTCCATTCTTGCTTGCTCTAAGCCAAGCCTCAGCAAAACAGGTGTTTCCGTTGAAATCACCGTTTACACAAGCTACACTTATTATAAAAGGATATTTGTTGGCATTGGTAAGTGCATTTACATGAGTGTTAGTGTATCCTGTACTTGCCCATTCCGTAACATCTCCATGTCCGATGTAGCAGCCAAGACCTACACCATTGTTGAAAGCAGTTGATGTAGCAGCAAGATCGGATGTATAACCCGACGATGCTTGGTTTACGCGAGTTACTGTATAGCCATAGTTTTCGAGGTCGGTTTGTATATAGCCCATGTGTGTCATATCGCTTTCATTGCCGTTTCCTTGGTTGTGTCCGCTACTTCCACCGCCTTCGTTTGATGCGCTGCCATATGCTTTAGCAAGCCAAGTATCGCTTGTTGTGATTTCCTTTTCATAATGGATAACCTTGCGCACCATATTTTGTATATTGGCAACCGATTCGCCAGAGAAGCGTCCGATGAATACATCTGCATAGTGGTCGTTGCCGACAAGATATGCATATTGATTATCAGCTGTTAATGTGGACTGCTCCCATCCTTCCGTATAAGTGGACAAGTTTGACGGTACATCTCCACCATCACCTACAAGAAGGATGTAGGCTAAATCGCTGTGGTTGTTGAAATAATTGGTAATATACGACTGTATATTTGATGCTGTAGAGCCAACGGTACTTGTCAGTACCATTTCTACATCTAAGCCTTTTTCACGCTTCCAGTTTACGAAATCTGTCATTGCCGATTGGTAGGTGTCCTTGCAGATTATGAGCATTCTGCCTGGATGTCCGTCCTGCAACTGGGTGTAGCGTGTTTTGCTTCCGTAGTTTATGAAAAGACGACGGTATATATTTTCAAACTCGTCAATCTTTTCGTACGAAGCAGTCACTTCGTTTTCGCTTGGCTGTTGTGTGAAATTTATTCTAACAGTCATTTCTGTGCAAATTTTTAGTTGCTTCTGTACGGGGTTGTACTGGAATGGGAAAAAGTGAACATTAGTTCCGCGTACATCCCTGATGCAGAATGCTTCACTGTTGACGGCCTCGGTAGTGGGGACGAAAGCATCGGTACTATAGCAACTTCCGTATTCGTACGGAACTGTTGATGGATCAACGTTACGCTTGATTGAGCCTTTCGAAGGGGCAATGCTGATGTCTTCCAAAGTAGTGTAGTTTGCATCAACAATCTCTGCTATGGCCTTTCCATTGGCAGGAATACGTATTGTGGTTGCAAAATACGGAATGTCGGGAAGACCCTTTTCCATATAATTAATTCCGTTTGGCGAGCCGACAATAACTTCTGTGCCATTTGGCGTTTGTACTTCTGAAAATTTGTATGCATTAAGCGATAGTTTAAGCGTAATGCCTTCGCTGTTTTCGCTAATAATTTCGATGCTCGATTCCGTTGGTTTGTCCTTGTCGATAATCGAGTACTCAGATTGTGCCTTCGCTGTTCCAAATATTAATAGCAGCGCTGCTGAGATTAGTAATAGTTTTTTCATCATTATG
Organism: Bacteroidales bacterium UBA1184; assembly: GCA_002310235.1. Taxonomy (GTDB): domain Bacteria; phylum Bacteroidota; class Bacteroidia; order Bacteroidales; family ML635J-15; genus Bact-19. The sequence continues at coordinate 41,720 of DBYO01000051.1, read as the reverse complement.
TAATTTTTTTTATTTTTATTAATAATAAATGGACATTAAAAATGATAATGTCAAAAACAACTTGCAAAGATATGAATTTTCTTGAGTGAGGAATGAAAATTTTGTTAAAACTTGTTATCTGTTGATAATCAGATAAGTTGTATGAAGTATGCCTTTGGGGAACCTTGTGTACAACTTTTGTAATATATTCAATAACTAAAAGATTAATTGCTTATTATTCTGCAAAGATATCCTATTTTATATAGATTGAATATCAGGAGTTTAGGGCGTTTTGATCTTTGCAAGTGCCGTTCGATTGCCTTGTTCCAAATTGTGTAGGTAAGTTTCACTGTCCACAGCAGGCACATTTTTTTCAATTTGGCATAATGACGGTATAGGCGGATGTGGTTGAAAAAGTCAGGACTTACTTCTTGCATATGCCTCATTGCTACAAGGTTTTCAATTCCCGCCCTAGTCTTTGCCAAGAATATTTCGTTTGATTCTATGCCTATGTGTATCACAGGATTATCGATGTGGAGGATGGCAATATTATTTTTTTGTAGGTCGAAGCCGAAAAGGCTGTCCTCGTGTCCGTACTTACGGAGCGATTTGCAGAAACGGATTTTCTCGAATATCTTCTTCGACACCATCATGTTGTTGGTAGTGAAGGCGGAGTAGGGGGCTTGGTTGCGCTGCGAGGCGGGAGTCTCTTCTACTTTTGTTCCGAATGTGTAACGTAGCGATATCTCGGGAGAATACTGGGTTTTCTTGTAGGTGGTTCCACCACAGACGACATCGTAGTCGCGGTGTTCAATATAGCGTGTAATGTACTGACTGTCGGGAATTTCGGAATCGCAATCGATGAATATGAGCTTGTCACCTTTTGCCATGTCGGCCAAAGTGTTGCGTGTGATGCTGCGGCCGAAATTTTCGCTGTTGACGATGTGCTTTGCTCCAGCAATATTTTCAATAGATTTGTTTTCTGCGACGTGCTTCTCGTCAGAACCATCTTCGAGTACAATTATTTCGAAATCGACAGCCGCAGTCTTGCATTGCTGAGATAGGTCGGCTACAAGTTTTTTGACATTATAATTATATGTGGGAATGCAGATGCTTATCATCGCATTGAGTCGGTTTCGAGATCTTCTTCTTCAAATTTCTGAATGTCCATCATGAGTTGCTCCACCTGTACGTTGACGGCTTCTATTTCCGACGAAACGTCCTCTGTCCATGTCGTGTCGTTTTCGTGGCCCGAATATAGTTTGTCGCGTTTGTGCTTTATTGCGTCAATTTTTTTGCGGTTGTCTTTTTCCCACTTGCTGAATTCTTCGGGACAGGTTGAATGCATAGATTCTGTAGCCAAGTCGAAAGAGATGAAAAGGTCGTCGAAGAGTTCAATGTCCGATTTTGCCTTGGCATCATTTTCTTTGAAAGCCTTGTCGGCTGTGGCGTAGAAAACCGATGCAATTTCGTTGCCAGCTTCAATGGCTTCCTGGCAGTTGCTGAATTCCATTGTTGCATACTTTTCGGCCAGTTCTCCATAGTCCGATTCGTACTCGTTGAGTTCGAGCGTGCTCTTTTTGTCGGAGTCCTTGTCGCACGACCCAAACGCTATGGCTGTTATTGCTAAGATAATATATGGTATTATCCTATTCATCGGCTCCTATTCTCTGCATGAATTGTTCGTAGGTTAGGGTGTCGCGGTTGAATATAATGTCACCGTTTTCGAGTTCCTTGATGGTGTCGTTGCCGATTACAAACGAGCTGTCGGGGAGCATTTGCGGTGCTTCGGGTTCGTCGTCTATGTATTCTTCGCCCATCATTTCTTCCATCATGGGACGCAGGGTTTCCATGCGTTCCCAAAGCGATTCGTCGTATTTGTCGTCCAATTCTTCCCAGAAATCCTTGCTGTTGAAATCCAACTTGTCGTTGAAATCCTTTACTATTCCGTTTTCGAAATCCTCGAGACGCTTAAGGTCGTAGTTTCCGTCTTCTTTGCCTTGGTTGTAAACATCTTCGATGATGTCGAAGTACAGCATCATGATGTCCCTGTATATCGACTGTACGTTTATCTTGTCAACTTCTTTCGATAACTTTTCTTCGCGAGCTTCGAAGTCATCCTTTGCTGGTTGGCACGAAAAAGTTGCAATCATCAATGTTGCAAATGCTAATGATATGAATACGTTTTTCATTTCTGTTCAAAATTTTCTGCAAACATAGGTAAAATTTTTAAGATCACATCTTAACCGTCCGAGAAATGTTGACAATTGATGTTTAATATTTATTGGGCGAAAAGGCTAGAAGGCTAACTGTCTAGCAGAAGACCAGCCTGACTGCCAGCCAGACCGTTAGACCGTAAGGCAATTAGTCTGAAAGGCCAGAAGACTAAAAGTAAGCCAAACTTAAAACCTGAAACTTAGAAACCTGAAACTTAGAAACGGCACAGCCATAGAAACTTTAAATTAGGTCGAAAAACTTTTCTCCGACTGAAAGATTAGTTGTAAATTTGTGCAGTTTTTTAGATAGTATTTCAAAATGGCAAAATATTCTTACACAGAGAAAAAGGATACCCGTTCGGGTTTCGGAGCTGGCTTATTGGAAGCTGGCAGACAGAATGATAAGGTTGTTGCATTGTGCGCAGACCTTACTGGTTCGTTGAAAATGGGCGATTTCCAGAAGGAATTTCCTCAGCGTTTCTTCCAGGCGGGTATAGCCGAAGCCAATATGATTGGCGTTTCGGCAGGTTTGACAATAGGTGGTATGATTCCGTTCTGCGGAACATTCGCAGGCTTTGCAACAGGCCGCGTATATGACCAGATTCGTCAAAGCGTGGCTTATTCCAACAAGAACGTGAAGATTTGTGCTTCGCATGCTGGTATTACTTTGGGAGAAGATGGTGCTACCCATCAAATTCTCGAAGACATAGGTCTTATGAAGATGCTCCCCAACATGACGGTTATTTGTCCGTGCGACTACAACCAGACCAAGGCAGCAACAATCGCTGCTGCAAAGTATGATGGACCGGTTTATCTGCGTTTCGGTCGTCCTGCAGTTCCTAATTTCACCGATCCCGACCAGGTTTTCGAAATCGGTAAGGCACAGCAGTTGTATGAAGGTTCTGATGTTACAATTCTCGCTTGCGGTCATCTTGTATGGGAAGCTATAACCGCTGCTGAGGAACTTCTTGCCGAAGGCATTAAGGCTGATGTTTACAATATTCATACAATTAAACCTTTTGATGCCGAAACAGTATTGAAGTCGGTTGCAAAGACAAAGGCGATAGTAACTGCCGAGGAACACGAACTCAACGGTGGTTTGTTTGATACTGTCGCTCAGGTTATGGCAATGAACAATCCTGTTCCGATGGAAGCTGTTGCTGTCCGCGATTCGTTTGGCGAAAGCGGAACTCCTGCTGAGTTGATGAAGAAGTACGGTCTCGATGCTGATAACATTGTAAAGGCTGTAAAGAAGGTTATCGCTCGTAAATAATCACACAATATAGTTTTGATATATAATATATAGGTGTCCACTTCGGTGGACATCTTTTTTTGTGTTTTGTTTTGCACTGTGTTGGTGGCATTAGGGGTGTTGTCCTCCGTCAGTAAGCCCATAAAATGTCTTGACGGATTTAGTGCTGCTGGTGGTAGGGCATACCAGAAAAATTGGGTCCAGAAAAAATCATTAAATTTTAAATTTTTGAGTCATTAAATCTATCTTTGGCACGAACTTTGTTGTATATTAAGGCGGTGATGAAAAAATAATTCTTCGCCAGATGCTCTTTGGCACGAATTTTGAATGTGAATAAAACGTGAAATTAAAATAAAATTATTGTTAAATAAAAAATTTAAAGTCATGAAAGCAAAAGTTACATTTTTGATGGTTATGGTAGCGTTCTTCTTCGCAAGCCAGGTTTCAGCACAGGAAATCTTAACAGCAACTAGAGTTGTAAAGTCAAGAGGTGCACAGTCTGAATATGTTGTTCCACAGGGTGACAACGCAATCGAAAGACCAGTTCTCTCAAGAGGTGGTTGCGTAGTAAAGCTCGACAACTGGACAGGTTACTATGTTGACATTTGGGTTGACAAGAACTACAAGGGAAGATTGAATCCTTGGGAAAACTCACAGCTCATTCTCCCAGAAGGTTTCAACGAAGTTTACTGCCGTACAATGGGCGAAAGTTACCAGTGGCAGTCAAGCGGAGAATGCAATGAACAGTTTGTTCTGCAGGTTCCAGAAGAAGACGAATAAAAATTGTTTATAAGGTAAAATGATGAGCCTAGTGCTCATCATTTTTTTAAATTTAATTTAGAGAATATGAGAAAGATAGTTATAATATTGGCATTGGTACTTGCTGCAGTTTGCGCAAATGCTCACAAGTATGCGTTGATTATTGCAGTAGGTAACTACGACCAGAACAAGACCGGCTGGTATCCTATCAGTGCCGACCACGATGTTCCTCTGATCCAGAAGACCCTTGTAGGTCTCGGTTTCAAGGAAGAGGATATCATGTACTTGAAGGACGAACAGGCAACCAAGGCTGGTATGGTCAACGCTTTCAACGAACTCCTTGCTAAGGTTTCGGAAGGCGATGAGGTCGTTATACATTATAGCGGTCACGGACATCAGATTTTCGACGACAACGGCGACGAAATCGATGGACTCGACGAATGCCTCGTTTGCTACGACGCTCCTATGAAAATGACTGAAGGTTACGATGGTAGCCTCCATTTCAGGGATGACGAGCTCGGCGCTGTAGTTGAGAAGTTCCGTATAAAGTTGGGCAAGGACGGTCATATCCTTCTTTTCCTCGACTCCTGCCACTCGGGTACTGGTACTCGTGGTGCTGCAAAGGTAAGAGGTGGCGCTCCTGCTTTGGTTCCCGCTGGTTGGCATGCTCCGAGCGGTGCTCCTAAGACCGACGGTAAGGTTGGTATGGGTATGGGCGCAACTAGCTCGCGTGGTGCAGTTGATGTAAACAACCTCGCTAAGTACGTTGTTTTCTCGGGCGCTAGCGCAAACGAATTGAACTACGAAACATTCGACGATGAAAACAATTCGGTTGGTTCTTTGTCGTACTGCTTGTATAAGTCGTTCTCACAGATGAAGGAAGGCGACACCTACCGTCAGGTATTTGCAAGGATTATGGCTGAAATGGCAGCTAAGGCTCCTTTCCAGAATCCAGCAATCGAAGGTGATGTTGACTACACTGTTTTCGGTGGCGACTTCACAACTCAGGCTGAATACTTCAACATGACATCGGTAAAGAACGATTCTATCATCACAATCAATGCCGGTCGTCTTGTAGGTGTAAATCCAGGAACTACTGTTGCATTTGTTGCTCCCGGTACTTCACGCCTCGACGAAGGAACCCCAGTTATTACAACTGGTCGCGTTGTTAGTGCAGAAAACTTCAAGTCGCGTGTCGCTCTCGATACCAAGACTAAGTTCAAAACTGCTCAGGATGCATGGGTATTCGTAAAGGCAAGAACTTTCACCGATCAGAAGATTAAGGTCAGCGTTGACCCAGAAATGGATCCGGCATTGAAGAAAGCTCTTGACAACGAAATTTCACACTCGAGCTTTGCTGAACTTACCACCGATGCTCCCGAAATTACATTGAATTACGGACGTACCCGTGGTGCAAAGGTTATCTCGGTAAACAATGCATTGTACAACAAGGAATTGCATAAGATTTCGAATATTGATGAATCTGCTCTCGAATCGGATGTTATGTCAACTTTGAATAACTTCGCACAGGGTAAGATTATCAAGGCATTGGATTTCTCTGACGAACGTTTCAACATCGTTATGGAACTCCTTCCTGTCGAAGCTGACATCTACGACGACGGAACATTTGAAATCACCGAATACCTTGACAAGGAAAAGTTCATCGTAAACGAAGTTCCTGGTTTCACCGCTGAGAACATGGCAGTAATCAAGGTTACAAACAATGGTACCAAGAAGGCTTTCTTCAATATCATCGATATTCAGCCCGATGGTTTCATCAACCCGATTATCCCTACCGTAAACGACAGCGATGGCCGTGAATACTACCTCGAACCTGGTGAATCGGCAATCCTTAAGAACACAATCGTAATGTTTGGCCCGCCATACGGAAACGAAGTTTTCAAGGTTATTGCTACCGACAAGCCTTTCAACCTGTCTGCTACAATCATGCAGCACGGTAGTTCTTCGAGAGGTGATTCGTCGAACATCTTCGAAAGCGCACTCGGCATTGGCAACTCGGGCGTAAATACCCGTGGTGCAGCAACAGTAAGCGCAAAGAAGCAGGATGACAAGATGGGTACTTACGAGTACACCTTCAAGATCATGGAAGACGAAGAATAATTGTTGATAATAAGTTATGAAAAAGCATCTCGATTTCGGGATGCTTTTTTATTTTTGTGTTGTGAAAAGCTCGTTTTTAGCAATAGTATTATTAGCGTTGTCGCTTTGTGTGCAGGCGCAGATGTTTCCTACATGGCTGGTCGGCAAGTGGGAGATTCCTTCCCAATCGGCAATATCGGGCAGTTCGTACGAGGAGTGGACAAAAATCACAGACAACCATCTTGAAGGAAAGACATATCGTTTGTTTGGAAACGAGATTGTGGTTTTCGACCAAATGGTTATGGCTGTTGAAGGAGGCAAGGTTGTGTTGAAGATGTCGGCAGAGAAAGAAGGAAAACATTTCGTTGCAAATTTTATCGGCACTATGCTGCGTGAAGATGTATGGGCGTTTGAATGTCCGGAGGCCGATTCCCCGTCGGCAATATATTATAGAAATCTTGGTGATGGTCAGGTGTATGTGTGGACCGAGGTTAAGACAAGTAGCGATGTTTGTGCCGACTTCATAATGTACAAGAAATGACTCCCGGTTTCCCAATATTGTGTTTTCCTCCATACGAATTTCGCATGAAAACAGATGCGGACAAGACTTTGATTTTTGACGAAACTCGTAGGAAGTGGGTTGTATGCACTCCCGAAGAGTGGGTACGTCAGAACCTTGTGCGTTTTCTTGTACAAGATTGCGCTTATCCGCAGGCGCTTGTGGCTCTCGAAAGGCAGGTTACTGTGGCCGAACGCAGTTTGCGTTTCGATGCATTGGTTTACGATCGAGAGATAAATCCGCTGATGTTGATTGAATGTAAAGCCCCAACAGTAAAACTCACGCAGAAAGTTTTCGACCAGATATGGCACTACAACTATGAGGTGAAAGCTCCGTTTTTCATTGTCACCAATGGTATCAATCTCGTGATGGGACGTTATGATACGTCAACCGGAGTAGAGATTTTCGATAGGGTAAAGGCGTTTGAAGAACTGAATAGATAAAAAAATAGGCTGCTTTTGCAGCCTATTTTTTTTTATTTGACAACCACTTTGCTGTTTAATAGTTTTTCTTCTACATTGATTCGGATGAGGTAAACACCTTTTGCGTAGCTGGAGAGGTCAAGTGGTTGTATTTCTCCATTGCTATATCCTTGTAAAACAACCTGACCTAACGAATTCAGAACATTATATTCAAATCCTGTTGCTCCAGGCAGGCATATTGTCATTTGTCCGCTTGTCGGGTTGGGGTAGATGCTCATTGTGTTTACGTAGTCATTTATGCTTGTTACCAAATTCAATGTAACATTTACGGTAAAGTCAACATGCTGGTTGCCGCTTGTGGCACGTAAAGTCAATGTTGCAGAGCTTTCTTCTGTTGTCAAACGAGTGATGTTCAGAGCGTTGCTGTAAACTTGTGCCGATACTGCAGCTTCGTTGCTGTTTGTTAGAAGCGAATAAACAATATTCTCATCTGGGCTATCGTCGTCGGTAGCAACGCCAGTCAAATCAATTGATGTTGAGTCTGGGAACAAATTCGAAACCCAGTCGGCAACAGGATTGGCGATATATGGAGGTTGGTCAACTTGTGGTGTGCCTGGAGCTGTTCCGTTGAAATCATCCATGCAGAAGTAAGCTGGGGTTAGCATGCCACTGCCATTGCCAATGGTAGATTCCAAGCTAAATGATATTGAAGCAACTTCGCCTAGTGAACTTAGATCGAACCATTCCCAAGTGTTCAAAATGTAGTCGTCATCGGAATTGTCGAAGCGGTAATCTGCCAAATAGAAGTCCAAAACGCCTGTTGTGGTACCATTAGAATCTTTGCCAGTAGCATGAAGAACAAAATAATCGGGAGTGGTTCCGTCGCTTCCACCAAATACCAAACCATATTCTCCATAAAGCATGTGTTTGTATGCCCAGAGGTTATTGGTAACATAGCAGCCTGTAACCGTGTGCGCCAATCCATCGGCAGCGGTAATTTCTGTGCGTATGCCGTATGCATATGCAACTGCATAGTTTGACGAGCCATTGTGGCCTCCGCCTGTTATTGCTGTATATTGAGCATCCAAGCCGTCCTGTGAAGTGTCAGTTCTATTTGAAGCAGTAAAACCACCCCAGAAATATGGCGAATAGTAATTGCTGAATATCCAGCCTTTGCTTAACATTTGAGCTTCTCCTTCTTGCGCTGGAGTCCAATATCCTTGTGAGGAAAGTTCCACATCTTCAAAATCGGCTGTAGTAATATCAATTGTAATTTCAGAACCTGAAACTGTCACGTTCATGTCAACTGATTTTCCGTGGCTTGTGGCGGTTACTACCACGTTGTCGGTAAATTCGTTGGGTGTATTACGGACAATAACAAGCATATCTTCGTCATCTACATATGCTGTTACATAATCGCCATCAGCTTCAGCTTCATATTCCATAAGCAGGTTGTTGTTGTCTGGGTCATCGAATACACCTTCCAAGTCGAATATAAGTGTCTGAGGGAAAGTAGTGAAAACAACAGGTTCGAGTTGATTTGCAACTACTGGTGGCAGATCTTGTGCTGTGCATGTTACGGTGAATGATGTAGTGATTGTGTCTTCTGCACTAATGGCTTGCAATGTGATTGTTGCAACTCCGCCTGTGGAAAGAAGACGGGTTAGTGATATTGTATTTTCTTGCAATGTAGCGCTTACAAGTGATGGATTACTGTTCGAAAGCAGTGAAACTTCTATGTTTTCATTGTCGTCATCTGGGTCGTCGAAGACATTGGATATATCAACATTCCTGCTGTCGGGGAAATTTTCCATTGTGATGTCGCTAATTGGATTAGCTACGACGGGGGGCATATTGGTGTTTGCAAGATGTTCATCGGCACCTGCACAGGGTGTTTGCGAGCGAGTTTCGCCATCAATGTCAGTGGTAACATACGATAGCGGATTGGCGACATTAATGCCATCATTGCTCATCAAATGTAGGTCCTGAGCGCTTACAAATGAAGGTGTGCATATTGCGGAATTTGCATCAAGGCTAACCGAGTCTGTCCAGTCTGCCAAGGTGGCGCAGTCGCTGGAACCGTTCCTGCCGAAGTTTGAACAAGTAAACGAAACACGGTTGTAATCGCTGTATCGCTCTGAGATAGCGACACTGAAGCGTAGAACATATCCTTCATTGGATTCATTGACAAGCAGATTGTTATAAAAATTAATTTTCTGTACTTTTTTTTCAACATGGATATTGCCATTAGAACCAGTTCCAGAACATTTAAAGGTATTATGTGCACAATCTATATATGAATCTAAATTTGTATTGCTGCCATGTGAAATTCTGAAGCAATAGCTATAACTCGATGCGTTGGAATTAAGATTTACAATGTTGTTCCTGAAAATGATATGATTTTCTTCGTTGCCCACGCATGGACGCAGCTTTACCGCTGTGGTGTAGCTTGTTGTTCTTGTGACATTAATAACATTATTCTCGAACACGCAGGCATTGTAGCATTGGTAAGCATCAATGGCATTATAGTCTGTCTTATAGTCGTTTGCATTGATTATAGTATTGCCACGGACAATAGCATCGTAGAAGAATAAGATGTATATGGATTTTGACTGCTGGTTTGAGAACGAGCAATTTTCGACTAAAACGCCAGTGTTGAACTGCGACATATCTTTTCCCTGCAAATATAGAGCTACGCCACCATTTATAAATTGGCAGCCAACAAATTCGTTGCCGTTGCAATACACGCCTGACCCGCTATTCATGTGAACCAAATTTTTGTCGTTATCGGTCGATGACGAGTTGAAATCGTATCCGAAAAACCGTACATTTTCGAAGCGTGAGTTGTTTACACTACCTGTAAAACGAAGCAATTGTGCTTTGTTTACCGAAGTTGTGGTAATTGTCAAGTTCTCAAATGTGACGAAATTTGCACCATTGAGTTTCAGAGTGCTGTTGTCGGTGTAACCTGCATTGCTGGTAATTACTACCTGCTGGTTGTCGGTTCCCATGCCTCTGAAGATAACTCTGTTTGTGCTACTTGTTCCTGAGATGGAGTTGATTGTTACATACTCCTCGTAGGTACCTGGGAACACTTGGAAAATTACTTCGCCAGATACACCTGCTGACAGAGCTGATGCCGCTGCACTGAATGATGAATAATCTGGGTTGTCGGCACTATTGGCACTGATGGTGTAAGTGCCCGACAATTGCGCATTTGCGCTCACTGCAAAGAGGAACGCTAGGATGAAAAGAGAAATGTTTCGCATAATATTAATTATTACGAAGTTAATAATATAGCAAGACATTCGCAAGAAAGGCACGTAATTGCACCGCTTAGCACCACCCTTGTTCCCGAAGGCTCGCCGTTAATTATTTGTTTTGGCAGGTCTTCTGACTCACCCGAACTAGACACCTTCCCATCCAAACATGGTGGACAGTGGTTTGTTATTGTCCAGTCTTACACAGGTTTACAGCAGCGGGCACTGTTGCCGATTTGCACGGCATTCCCTTAACCAAAACGGTTGCAAAATTACTTCTAATTATCAATAAGGAGGAAAAATGTTTATATGTTTTACGGCATTGAAACAATTAAATTCATGGTAATGAACCATAAATAATGACAATGCCTATAGTAGCAATAGCATTCGAGAGTATTTAGCTAACTGTTAATTCAGTTTAACTCTATAGCTAGTCTTAACCTTGCCCTTCGAGATGTCGCTCAAGCGGTTCTTGAGGAAGTGCTTGCGTATGGGGTTTATCTTGTCGCAGAAGACGATGCCCTGCAGGTGGTCGAACTCGTGCTGTACAATTACAGCCCTGTTGCCCGACAGTTTTTCGGTTACTTCTTCGAAGTTTTCGTTAAAGTAGGTGACAGAGATGTCGTTGTAGCGTGTAACTTCCTCGTGGATGTTGGGCACGCTTAGGCAACCTTCCTCAAAGACAATCTTCTTTGTGCCTTCGAATGTAACTTCAGGATTTATCATTACGCGCTTGAAACCCTTGCAGATAGGGTCGTCCTCGGCAAAAGGAGTGGCGTCGAGAACAAGCAGGTTGATGTTCAGACCAATTTGCGGGGCAGCAAGACCAACGCCGCTAGAGTGGTACATTGTTTCGAACATATTGTCAATCAACTGCTTGAGATCGGGATAATTCTTGTCTATGTCTTCCGATTTTTTCCTCAGTATGGGGTTGCCGTATAAGTATATTGGTAATATCATAATTTTGAAAATTTTTCTTGTTCCATGTATGATTGAAGTATGATTGTCGCGCTTATCTTATCGACCATAGTCTTGTCGCGACGCTGTTTGCGAGTTGTTCCGCCGTCAATCATTGCCTGAAATGCCAGTTTCGATGTGAAACGCTCGTCAACAGGTATGAAGGTGATATTTTGAAAGACCTTTTTTAGTCGGTTCAATATTGGCGTTATGTATTGCATTGACTCCGAGGGCGAATTGTCCATCTGGGTCGGAAGTCCGTATATTATTTTCTCGACGTCATTTTTTGAAATATAGTCGGTAAGGAACTTTTCCAATTCGCCCGACGGAACGGTTTCCAAGGCAGTGGCAATGATGCGGCTGGGGTCGGTTACTGCGACTCCTGTCTTTTTGCGTCCTATGTCTAATGCCAAGTAGCGTCCCATTAGTTGTCGGTGTTAAATTTGAATCCGTTAAGAAAATCTTTGATAGCCATGCGCTTCTTTCCTTGCATCTGCAGTTCGTGGATTGATACAAATCCATCTGCAGCGGCTACTTTCAGGAACGACTTGTTGTCTGTGACGAAAGAGCCTGGCTTATGGTCATGCTTTTCGTTGCTGTACGATGAGGTGAAAATCTTTGCGGTAATGTCGTCCTTCAAGTAGCACCAGGCTGCTGGATAAGGCGAAAGTCCGCGTATAAGATTGTGTATGTCAACAGCTTTGCTATCCCAGTTTATCTGGCAGAATTCCTTTGTGATTTTTGGTGCTGGGTGTAGGCCTTCGGTGCGGATTGAATCCTGCTCGATAGCGTTTACGTTTCCTTCAGCGATTATGTCAACTGTTTTGCAAACAGCATCGGCACCTATATACATAAGCTCGTCGTACAAAGTTCCGATGTTGTCCTCTGGCTTGATTGGGCATCTTTCCTGCATTATGATTTTGCCAGTGTCGATTTGCTCATCGATGTAGAAAGTGGTGATTCCAGTTTCGGTTTCGCCGTTTATTATGGCGTGGTTTATAGGAGCGGCACCGCGGTAATCGGGGAGGAGTGCCGCATGAAGGTTTATGGTTCCGCGTTTAGGCATTGTCCACACTTCCTTTGGAAGCATACGGAAAGCCACAACTACAAACAAATCTGCATCGATTTCCTTGAGCTGTGCAAGAAATTCGGGAGATTTAAGCTTTTCGGGCTGAAGTATGGGCAGATTGTGTTCGAGTGCGAATTTCTTTACATCCGAAAACTGTATAGCCTTGCCTCTTCCTGCGGGTTTGTCGGGAGTTGTTACCACGGCTTTTACGTTGTAGCCCTTGTCAAGCAAGGCTTTCAGCGATGTGACCGCGAATTCGGGCGTACCCATGAATATGATAGGAATGTCTGTCATCTTATTCTGCTGTCATTGCAAGTCTGAATCCGTAAGGACCACCGCATGTGCTTGGTGTGCGCGAGTAGCGGTACGACACGCGGCTGAACTTTTCGTTGAGGAAAGAGCTGCCGCCACGAACCACAATGTATTTATTTTCTATTTCATCGTTTACGTCCGAAGCCTCGCTGCCAAAATTGCTGTACCAGGTGCTGCACCATTCGTAAACATTTCCGCTCATGTCGAAAATGCCTAGTTCGTTGGCTTTTTTGCCGCCAACCGGGTGAGTTGAGAATTCGCTGTTGGCATCGTACCATGCAACTTCTGTTATCACGTTGCTACCCGAGTACTTTGTGCCACGCGACAGGTTTCCGCCACGTGCTGCATATTCCCATTCTGTTTCGGATGGCAGACGCACTTCCTTGCCGCTCTTTTCGCTGAACCATTTGCAATATTCCTTGGCATCGTTCCAGCTTACGTGAGCAACAGGATGGTTGTATTCCTGTTTTTGGTAAACCTGTCCTGCTGAGTTGAACCGCCAGTTCACGCCTTTCTTGTACGACTTTACACCGTCGGCGCAGATAAGGCTTGAATCCGATTTCTCTGCATCTGTCTTGTAGTTGGTTTCTTCGATAAACTTTGCAAACTGCTCAACGGTAACTTCGTATTTTCCAATGTAGAAGTCCTTTACGGTTTCTTCGTGAGCTGGCTTCTCATCGTTGTAGCAGTCGTTGCCCTGCTCTTCGGTGCAGCCCATAGTAAATGTTCCGCCTTCGACAAAGGCGAATTCGGTGTCGCAAAGGTTCATCTCGTGGTTGGCATTTGCCGACTTATCCTCGCTTTTGCAAGCCCAGGCCAATGCTACGCAAATAATAACTGCAACAATAAGATTTCTGTTTTTCATTATTCCTTATTTTTCAAGAACAACCCTGAATCCATAGTTGAAATACTTGATTCCCAACGAGAAATCGCTACGGAATGAAATCATGCAGAAATTTGAATTAACGGCGCAGCTTCCACCACGGAGCACATAGCTGTAACCGATTACTTCGCCCTGCTGGTTCTTGATTTCGTTGCGGCACCATTCGTAAACATTTCCGCTCATATCGTATATGCCGAGTTCGTTAGGTTTCTTAGTTCCCACCTGATGGGTCTTGCCGTCGCTGTTCTTGTCGTACCAAGCAACTTCGTTGAGGTCGTTGCTGCCGGCATACTTGGTGTTTTTCTGAGGTTTCAGTACACCGCCGCGAGCAGCGTATTCCCATTCTGCTTCGGAGGGCAGACGGTATTTCTTGCCGGTTTTCTTATTCAAGGTTTCGATGAACTTGTTTACATCCTCGGCGCTTACACGCTCAACCGGGCACGAGTCGCAGTCCTTGAAATAGCTAGGATTTGTACCCATGACTTCGCGCCATTGCTCCTGAGTAATCTCAAATTTGCCAATGTAGAAGTCGTCAATGGTTATCTGGTTGGATGATTTCATCTCGTTGCTACCAGTGTTGAATTTTCCTCCCTTTACCAAAACTGTCTCTATGTCAATGTTTTGCGCTATCGCAAAAACCGAAATGGACAATACTGCCAATACTAAAAATACTTTCTTCATTGTGTAAAATTTTAGGAAACAAAGATAAATAAAATTTACGATTTACGAAGTACGATTTACGATTGATTTAACTTCGTTGAGCTAAATGTTGAAGATTGCAGATTCAATCTTTCAAATCTTCAAATTTTCAAATTTTCAAATCATCAAATCGTTAAATCCTTGAACGTTAAACTTGAAACAGCGTAGCGAGAAACGTGCGTAGCACAAGAAACTTGAAACGGGCGAAGCCCATTGAAACGCCGAAGGCATAGAAACTTGAAACGGGCGTTAGCCCCTTATATTTCCACGATAAATATCTCCACCCTTCGGTTTAGTTCGCGACCTTCCTCTGTGTTGTTGTCTGCAACGGGGACGTTAGGACCAAAGCCACGGTATTTCATGCGGGTCTTTGGAATGCCCTTTTCTATTAGGTAGTTGTAAACTGAGGCGGCACGGTCAACCGAGAGTTTTTTGTTGTAGCTTTCGCTGCCTATGTTGTCGGTGTGACCGCGGATTTCGATTCGTACCGATGGTTTTTGTTCGAGTATGTTGTAAAGCGAATCTAGTTGTATATACGAGACCGTCAGCAATTCCGATGAGTTGAACTCAAAATATATCTGGTTGAGGCGGAATCGGTCTCCTATTTCCGCATTGTCGAAGGCAGCTTTTGTGATTTGAGTTTTAAGACCTGTAGCATCGGTTTCGTTGGGGTTGGCATTCAGATGACTCGACGAATTGTTCTCGTCGTTCTCATTCCCAGAAGAGGAATTGTTTGCAAGATTTGAATTGTTGTCGGTGTTGTTAATCTTCCTTGTATTGTACCCAGTGGCTGGGTCGAAAGTTTCTGATTTCCAGTCGGAACTCCATGCCAAGTCGTTGAGGCAACCACATTCGAATTCAGATTCAATTTCAAAAACCGACACGTTGTCGATGAGGTAGTAGGCGTAGAAAAACGCCGAATCTGAATATTCGTTATGTTTGTTTATGTACTGCGTGGTGCTATTGTCCCAGAAATTGCCAATAGTAAGGTAATGTTCCCCGCCTCGTGCGCGGTAGTATCCACAAAATTCCGTCCATTCGTCTGTGTTGTCCATAATGTGTCCGGGACGGTTTGTAATTTGTGGCCGCTGAAGAATCCTATCTGCATTTTTTGATTTTATCTGGTCAACTGTGAGCGTAATGCCTAGGGCATCAACCGAGTACATTGATTTTTTTGCGTTTACATAGTAGAATTTTACACAGTACAAGGTGTTTTTTTTCAGTGGTTCGGTTAGTTTTGTTTGTAAGTATTCGCGTGAAACACCTTTGTAAACCTTCAGCGAGTCGTCGAATTTTTCACGCAGGATTATGCCTGCGTACGCACCACCGTCGTAGGGATACATGTAGCCAGCAAAGTTCTCGGGAACGCCAGCCCGCATTACACTGCATGAGTGCATGAGATCGGGGGTGCCGTTATTGGGGTTAATCCAGTCGGGGAAAGGAAATTTTACGGCGTAACCGTTGTAGTCTTCTGGACACGACCACGCATTTTCGAAACTATGGTTTTTCACAAGGTTTTGCGCTTCGGCCATATAGCAAAAGAGCACCAAAACGCAGCATGACAATATGGTGGCAAATATTTTCCGCATTTCATTTGTGGCTGCTCGGGTAAATGTTGCTTATGTCGATGAGTGGCTTGTAGTTCTTTAGGTGCCGTGAACGTTGCGATTCGTGCGTGTCGGCAATGTTGAGCAGGATTCCAGTTTCCTCTACGTCACCGAATTCGGGATTGTCGGCTGTGCCGAAAGTTTTCATGGTGTCCGAAAGGTTCATGTAGGCGTTTACGAGTGGCGGAATCTTAGAATTCAGGTTTTTGAGTTCCGATTTCAGTTTCTTGTAGTCGTCTGAAAAGTTATTGCCCGAAAATTCTGCCTTGTTTTTTTCAAATTCGAAGTCGATAGGCAGTTTGGGCGAGACAAGCGATTCGTTGTCGGGAAAATATAGGTTTAGGAAAGAGAGCAGAATGTTTCTTGCCTGCACGTTGTAGCTTTTGTACATGGTAAACTTTCCAAACCAGTATTTTATGTGTTTGTATTCCGACGTTAAGGCTACAACTCCGTCCCACAGGTTGTCGAGTGCGAAAAGTCCGCGACGGAAATTCTTCAGTGTCTGATAGTTGGGTTGGATGAACGAACGTCCGAGTTCGATGGTGTAGGGGAGGTATTCGTTTACAAACTTGTCGGAATAGTTGAATATGTGCCCTGTTGCGAGTTTCTTGTTAGGATTCGTTACGGCATATTCACCGAGAATAAAGCGGTAGCCTCCAATAATTTGTTTGTGTTGAGGATCCCATACAATCATCTGGCAGTATGGAGCGTCGTCGGATATGTCGAATTCGTCAATGTCGGTTTCCTTGCCTGTGCCACCGCCAGCAGCGCGGAAAGTTATCTCGCGTAAGCGACCTAGTTCTCGCATAAGGTTGGGACATTGGTCGTGCGTGAAAACATATATTTCGTTAGCCCCATAATTCGTCTTTCTCAGCATTTTGTCCTTAGTTAATTCGCTGAGTAGTAGCTTTTTGCTTACAGATGGAATTATGTTGCTGTTTGCGGTCATTTTAGAATACTACGCCAACTTTAAGACTTATGTCGTTCAGTTTTATGCTTGGATTAAACTGCTCGTAGTTTTTGTCTGCGTTTTTCATTGTTTTTGCCTTGTCAAAGTCGAGTAATGTGCCAAGGTAGGCTAGTTCAACAAGCAACTTTGTGTTTCCTGCCAATGTCCATTCGAAGCCACCGCCTACATGCCATCCGATGTTGATGAGGTTGGTTGATTTCGTTATTGTGTATTGCATGTTTCCATCCTGATCCATAGGTCTCATTTTCGACTTGATGCGGAACATCGGGTCGGCGCCAAGTTTTAGAAAATAGGTAAAGTAGCCTATTTCGTTTGTGCAGCCCTTGATACCTATCGGGATTTCAATGTACGACGAGGAGAATTTGTAACTGTGTGTTAGTGTGTCGCCTATTGATGGAATCATTGTGCCGTCATCATCTGTGAGTCCTATTATACCGTTTTTGAATTCTGTCGTACCACCTATTCCAGTTAGCCCTGCTGCAATGTTTAGTGAGAAGTTCTTAGAAAAATTCCAGTCCATTGTTGCACCGAAACCATATGAAAGTTTTGCTTTGTTTTTCGGTAAAAGTGGTTTGCTATCCGACATCAACCACGATAAGCCGCCTTTTAGGTAAAGTCCACCCGATACTTTTTCTTTTTTTTGCTGGCTGTTGTTTTGTGCCGACAATGCCAGTGTTGACAATATTATTACAAATAGTACGAAAAATTTCTTCATCTTCATATTCAAACGTTTTTTATATGTTGGACAAAATAAACATAACTGCAAAATTAAATAATTATTGTGAATAATGATGAGTTAATCAAATTTTTTTGTGGAGAGCAATTCTATTTTTATTTTTGCAATGTTGTAATTTGAAATATATGCAAAAGTTTGTTTGTATAATTATTGTCGTTTTATTGTTTGTTACTGTGTCGTGTAATCGCAATCCGCTTGATGTGGATGTGTCGGATATTGAAGTAAATGCACCAGTAGAGCGTTTCGATCAAGAGTTTTATGCATGCTCCGAGGATATTTCTTTTTCTACTATTGGAAAACTCGCTGAGAAATATCCGCTTTTTTTCGATCTGTATAATTCGCATGTGATTTCGTGTGGTTCGTACAGCGATCAGTCGTACTACCAGTGTCTCAAGATTTTTTTCTCCGATTATTCTGTCGTTGAGGCTTACAATGCAGTAAACAAGGAGTTTGCCGATTGTAGTGATGTGCAGCAGACGTTGGAGGGCGGTTTTCGACACCTTTTATATTATTATCCCGATATGGAAATTCCACGTGTTGTGACATTTGTCGCCGGTTTCAACCAGTCGGTTGTGCTTATGGATGGTTATGTGGGCATTGGTTTGGAAAAGTATCTTGGTGAAAAATGTCCACTCTACGATATGCTTCAGATTCCCGAATATGCTAAGCGCGAAATGCAGCGTAATAGGATTCCAATCGATGTGATGTCGGAGCTTTTTCACGATGAGTACCCGTATAAACCGGGAACTGACAATCTTGTGAATAGAATGATATACAACGGAATGCAGCTTTATTTTGTTGAGGCTATGTTTCCCGATATGCCCGAAACCGACAGGCTAATGTTTACCGATGAGGAACTTGGCTATTGCAGTCATTTCGAACGTGATATGTGGACTAGTCTTATCGAAAACGGTTATCTTTTTACTACAGATTTGTTTACAATAAAGAAATTTACCGAAAACGCCCCGTTTACAGCACCGTTCGGACAGGAATGCCCTGCTCGTGTTGCCAATTGGGTCGGCTTGCAAATTGTGAAAGCATATGTAGAGAATAATAAAGTTTCATTTACGGAACTTATGGAAGAAACCAATTACCAAAAGATTTTAAACATGTCGGAATATAATCCGAAGTAATTTACGATTTGAACCTTGAACGTTAAACCTTGAACTTTGAAACCCAAAACGTTTATCTGATGAAAAGAACATTAATGATTATATCCGCTCTTGTTGTAATTATTTTGATGAGTGGTTGCGGTAAGGAAAGAGTTTATACGGTCACATTTGATGCAAATGGAGGAACAGGTGTTATGAAATCGCAGACATTTGTGAAAAATGTTTCCCAGGCTTTGGTGTCCAATAAGTTTAAACGCAAAGGATATATATTCTCGAAATGGAATACCATTCCCGATGGTACAGGTGTGGCTTATTCTGATGCAAAAGAAATATCGTTGAATGAAGACCTTACATTATATGCCCAGTGGAAGCCTGTTTCTGGAAGCAAAAATGGTCACGATTATATCGACTTGGGGCTTCCGAGTGGTACATTGTGGGCAGCTTGCAATGTTGGAGCAAGTGCTCCTGAAATATACGGAGATTTTTTCGCGTGGGGTGAAGTTTCGGCAAAGAGCAGCTATACATGGGCTAACTACAAATACTGCAACGGTGACTTCAATTCCCTTACAAAGTATTGCAGCATGTCAAGTTTCGGCGATAACGGATTTGTCGATAATCTTAAGGTTTTGGAACCGTCGGACGATGCTGCTACGGCAAACTGGGGACAGGACTGGCGTATGCCTACAGTAGATGAAATGCGAGAGCTTAGGGACAATTGTGTAATACTTTGGACTGTTCACAACGGAACAAAGGGATTTATGTTTACTGGACCTAATGGCAATAGCATTTTCATGCCCGCAAGTGGTTACTATATTGGTAGTGATCGTGAAGATACTGGTGTTGGCGGATACTACTGGACAAGTACGTTAGGCCCAGGAATGTCGGGGTACTCGTGGCTATTCCATTTTTATGCCGATGGTTCCGAAATGAACAACTATGGTCGTTGTCAGGGCAGGTCGGTCAGGGCTGTTTGCAAATGAAACCATTGATCCTTAAACATATGGATGCCACAAACAATACCTACGCAGAGAATTGCTTTGCTACAAATCGTTAAATTATCAAATCTTCGAATTATCAAATTATCAAATTATCAAACCTATACCCACTTCGTCGTTCCTATTTCTTTCTGCCAGGCTTCTGCACCTTCACATTGTCAATTTTGATAAGATTTCCGAAACGGTAAGTTCGTGTCATATAGACAGTTCCATCGGGATTGTATTTGTACCATACCTTATGTTTCAAACCGCCGCGGTATTCGCCTACGGTTTCAATTTGACCATTGGGATATAGCCATTTGTGCAATCCTACTGCATCACCATCGCGGTAACTACCCGAAAAACACAACTTGTTGCTATCGATATAATACGATTTCCACTCTCCTGTCATTTCATCGGCAGAATACGAACCATACTGTACCACATCGCCGATATGCGATTCCCATTCACCAGTTTTCAGTCCTTCAGAATACGAACCTTTAACTAGTAAATTGCCAATCGAATCAAATTCTTCGTATGCTCCATCGAGAAGCCCGTCGTAGTAGTTCTCTATGCGGCGCTTGCTACCATTAGGATACAACCAAGTCCACTCTCCAACAGGCTTGTCATTTTCGTATTCTCCCTGCATTTCGGGGTTTCCGCTAGAATAGAAATACGACCATTCTCCTGTCATCTTTCCTTTGCGATACGAACCTTCTGCATAAAAATAATCCCAATATCCATCATACAGGCGCCATTTGCCAGTACGCTTTCCGCTCTCGTCAAACATGCCCTCGCCAACCAAAACACTTTCGGAAGAATACTCTCTCGATTTTGTCAATTTACCGCTTTCATCGTATTCCTTATGTATTCCTATGGGCATATTGTGCAGAAATGAACCTTCGGTCTTTATCTTTCCATTGTCGTAGAACGTTTTCTTGTATTCGGCCATTTCTACTTCTGCCAAAGTGGTGTCGTTTTCCACCGAGAACGGTTTTCCATCGACAAACCTTTGTTCATCAACTAGCCTTCCCGACTGGTCGAAGTTTCGTTGCACACCGTTGACTTTACCATTATAATATTGTGTCTCGGTCTTTTTTGCACCCGATGGATAAAACTCCACCCAACGGCCTTGCTTCTGACCATTATCATCAGTACGATTTATTTTCTGAGTCTGAACGAGATAGCCTTTCCGATATGTTATTATGGAAATAATCGTGCTGTCGCGGTCGAATTCGTATCCTTCGCCATCACGCTTGTCGCCTACATACTTGTAAACATATTGCATATAGCCATCCTTATTGTAGAAATAAGAATTGCCTTCACGCATTCCATTCAGAAATAGCTCTTTGGAATCCAAATAGTAAACTTTTACAGAATCGTCGTTGTAATAAAACTTGTAACTGTACGAAAAGCCATTCTTCTTTCCATCGCGATATGTTATCGATTTTTCAAGGTTTCCATCTTGAGTATAAAAATTCCAGATGCTGTCGAGTTCGAACATTGTGCGCGTACCTTCCGACTTCAATGCTCCGTCTTCGTAGTAGCTTTTCCAAAATCCGTCGGGTTTGCCGTTGCGCAACAGACCTTCGCTCGACACTGCTCCATTAGGATAGCGATACTGCACAAAACCGTCATTCTGTGCAAACAGCGAAGCTGCGGACATCAAGGTAATCGTAAAAAACAATATTTTGGAGTAAATTCTCATGTTTCAGCATTAATTCTTAAAAAAAGCATCTTTCTCCTTCTGGCGGTCGAAAAACATCACAGCGTTCAAATGGTCGATTTCGTGTTGGAAAATGTGTGCGGTATATTGATGGTCAACCTTTTCTTCGTGAAATTCACCATTAGCATCATAGTATGCGACCTTAACCCACGTTGCACGATACGAAAAACCATCTATCGCCGGATAGTTGCCGCCATCGGGCACCGAAAGACAGCCATCGCCACGACGCGCAACCGAATCGGAATACTCGACAATCCGCGGATTGAAATAGAATTCCCACGGATGTTCACCATCAATCTCCGGCTTATCCCAACGCTGTACGCATATCACCTTGCGGTTAATGCCTACCTGCGGAGCAGCAATACCAACGCCTTCCTCCTGCGCAACCAGGCACATCCTCTGCGCCAGATAATTCCATATTGTATCACTCACATCAACATCTATCGACGGAGTGCGCAGTACAATAGAATCGGACGAATCAAATATGTTTAGAATCCTTAATTTATCGTCTGGCGATGTTATCAATGCGTACTCGGCATCGGTAACAGCGGTATATTTCGCTTGCCCCGACATAAAAGCGGGAATGCAGGCAAGTATAAAAACAACAAACGACCTAAACATATTCATAATTTTTAGGAAACAAAAATAAGGATTTTTTCTAAGCGGAAGAAAATTATTGCCATCACAAAATTTTGTTCAAAAAAAATCGCCTTTCAAACCAAAACAGACAAAATAAATAGTAACTTTGTGGCTTATTTGATAACAAATAAAATTATATACTATGTCGAAGGAAAACATTGAATTTTCGGATGCTAAAGCATTAGGACTCAACGAAGAAGAATTTGAAAAGATAAAACAGCTGCTCGGCAGGACACCGAACTACACCGAACTGAGCATCTACTCCGTAATGTGGAGTGAACACGCATCTTACAAGAACTCAATCCGCTGGATTAAGACTTTGCCACGCAAAGGCGGTTGCTTGCTTACTGGTGCTGGTGAAGAAAACGCAGGTTTGGTTGATATAGGCAACGGGCTTGCTTGTGCTTTCAAGATTGAATCGCACAACCACCCGTCGGCAGTAGAGCCTTATCAGGGTGCTGCAACAGGCGTTGGCGGTATCAACCGCGACATTTTCACAATGGGTGCCCGTCCAGTTGCTCAGCTCAACTCGCTGCGTTTCGGTAACATCGAGAACGAACATACAAAATGGTTGCTCCGCCGCGTCGTTAAGGGAATCGGTGACTATGGTAACGCTTTCGGCGTTCCGGTTCTTGGCGGTGAAGTAAATTTCGACGAATCGTACAACACCAATCCGCTTGTAAATGCAATGTCGGTAGGTATCATGGACAAGAACGACATGATTTCGGCAATCGCAAAGGGCAAGGGCAATCCAATATACATCGTTGGTTCTTCAACTGGCAAGGACGGTATTCACGGTGCTACATTTGCATCTGCCGACCTCACCGAAGATTCGGCCGACGACATCCCGTCAATCCAGGTTGGCGACCCGTTCCAGGAAAAACTTTTGCTCGAAGCTTCGTTGGAACTCGCAAAGACCGATGCAATAGTCGGTATGCAGGATATGGGTGCTGCTGGTATCATCTGCTCGACCTCCGAAATGTCGGCAAAGGGCGAAAGCGGTATGAACATCGACCTTTCGCTTGTTCCTCTGCGTCAGAACAACATGGAAGCATGGGAAATCCTGCTTTCGGAATCGCAGGAACGTATGCTTGTCTGCATAAAGAAGGGCAAGGAACATATTGTTGAAGAAATATTTGCAAAGTGGGACCTCAACTGCGCACGTATCGGCGAAGTTATCGACGAAGACAAGCTTATCTTCTCGTACAAGGGCGAAGTTGTTGCCGAAGTTCCAGCCGAAAGCCTTGTTCTTGGCGGTGGCGCTCCGGTTTACGAACGTGAATATGTTGAGCCTGAATTCATGAAGGACTACAAGCACTTCGACATTAATTCAATTCCAGAAGAAGATGTTGACCTGCACGATGTTGCAACATTCCTTACTGGACATCCGAACATCGCTTCGAAGCGTTGGGTTTACGAACAGTACGACTCGATGGTTCGCACCGTTAATATGACCACCAACAAGCCCTCGGATGCTGGTATGGTAAATGTAAAGGGTACAAACACTGCACTTGCACTCACAACCGACTGCAATAGCCGTTACGTGAAGGCTGACCCCGAAAAGGGTACTGCAATTGCAGTTGCCGAAGCAGCCCGCAATATTGCCTGCACAGGTGCAAAGCCAGTTGCAATCACCGACTGCATGAACTTTGGTTCGCCTTATAACCCACAGGCTTACTGGCAGTTTGTAATGTCCATCAAGGGAATGGGCGAAGCTTGCCGTGCTTTCGACACTCCAGTTACGGGCGGAAACGTATCGTTCTACAACCAGACCACAATCGCTGGCAAGACTGAACCAGTTGACCCGACTCCAGTAATCGGTATGCTCGGTATTCTGTCAGACAAGAGCAAACCACATTCCTCTGATGCTTCGACAAGCAAGGGCGACGTAATATATTTGATAGGTGAAAGTGCCGACGATATCAACTGCTCCGAATACTTATATTCTTATCATAGGGTTAAGAAGTCGCCAGCACCGAAGTTTGACCTCGATTTTGAAGTGAAGCTCTCGAAACTGTTGCAGATTCTTGCAGCAAAGAAACTAGTGAAAGTCGATGCACGACGTTTCTGATGGTGGTCTGTACATTACCCTTCTTGAAGCGGCAATGCCTAACAACCTCGGTTTCGACATCACAACTGCAAGCGAATTCCGTACCGATGCATTCCTGTTCGGTGAATCGCAGGGTAGGGTAGTTGTTTCGATGAACGAAGACCAAGAAGACGAATTCGTTGACTTCATGATGAAGGAAAAGATTCCGTTCTCGCTGCTCGGCCACGTTACCAAGGGCGAACTTAGAATCGACGACGAGTCGTTCGGTTTCATCAAGGATGCAAAGGAACTGTACGACAACGCCATCGGCAAAATAATGGAAAAATAATTAATTGATAATACGATGAAACCTGGTGTAAAGAAAGCCATAAAAATTCCGTGCATTATCATTGGAGTAATCCTGATACTGCTCATAATTGTAAACTTCGCTGCAGGACCTATTGCAAAGAGTTACGTAAACAACCATTGCAAGGAACTTTGCGGGCGTACGGTTACAGTTGAGAAGATAAGAACCAACCTCTTTGTCGGTAAGGTGACAATCATGGGTTTGAAAATGTTGGAGTTGAACGACAAGGATGAGTTCTGCTCATTCGACACGCTTGTCGTGAAGATAAACCCGTTCAAGCTCATCAGCAACGAGGTTAAGCTCAACGAGATAACGCTTATTAACCCTAAGGCAGTGATTATTCAAGACGGTGATGCATTCAACTTCGACAGCCTTATCGACTTCTATGCTTCGGATGAGGAAGAACCCGAGGAAGAGGACAGCACCAATTGGATTATAAACTTGAACGACATTACCTTGAAGGGTGGAGAAGTTGATTATCGCGACGTTGCAATAGGTAGTCAGTTTGATATGGGCAACTTGCAGCTTGAAATTCCGCACATCTACTTCAGCGGTGAAGATACCGACGTTGGTATTAACCTCGACTTTGCCGAAGGCGGAAGACTTGGTCTGCAGGTGGCTTACGGAATGGAAAACGGTAAATACGACCTCGACATCGACCTCGAGGACTTCTCGCTGGCACCAGTTTTCCCGTATCTCAAGGAAAGCATGAATGTTTCATCATTCGACGGCAAGCTCACTTCCAAGATTTCTGTCAAAGGCTCGACCGAGCACATAATGAACATTGTTGCAAGCGGTGACGTTGAAATTAATGATATCGTACTGAAGGATCTTGACGAAAATGATGTCATCACAGCCAACAAGATAAAGGTCGGTATTGATAAGATTGACACTGAAAAGAACCTCTTTGCCTTCAACGAGATACTCATCGACGGAATAAAGACCGAGTACATTATCTACGACACTCTGCAAGACAATATCGACAGGCTTTTCATTGAGGACAGTGCCGATGAAGAAGAGGACAAAGCTGAGTCAAGTGGCGATGATATGAATTTGACAATCAAGAAGTTCACTCTTGATAATTCCAGCATAGTCTATACCGACAACTCTTTGCTCGAAAAGTTTGTACTGCCTATAACAAATATTAATGTGAGCGCAAACAACCTGAACCTTGTTTCGCAGTTCGATGCAAAGTTGAAGGCACAGGTTGGCGACAAGGGTGAAATGAAAGGCTCGTTTGTCGGTTCATTGTCGAACTTCGATAACATGAAGCTCAACATATCGCTGAAGAACATCAAGCTGAAGGATATGTCGCCGTATTGTGTACACTATACAGCATATCCGATTACCGATGGTATTTTGTCGTTGTCGAGCATAAGCACAATTACCAACAACTACCTAAACAGTTCCAACGAGCTTAATATCTTGAACTGTACGGTTGAGAAGAAGCGCAAGGATGTGAAAGCCGAATACGGGCATATTCCTCTGAAGGCTGGTTTGTACATTTTGTCCGACCGAAACAAGAAGATCTCGATTGACCTGCCTGTTACAGGCAACATCGACGACCCGTCGTTCAAGCTTGGAAAGATTATTTGGAAGACCTTCTGTAATCTTATGGTGAAGATTGCCACTAGTCCGTTCGATGCATTTAGGAAGAATGGTGGCGAGGATAATTTCCGTGACATGTACATGGACATTACAGACCGCAGCCTAACCGTAGAGAACTACCAGCAGCTCAATAAGTTGTCGGAAGAATTGAAGGACATACTGGCTAGCAAGCCCGATGTAAAGATGTCGATAACACAGTCGTTGGACAAGACTACCAATTTGAACCAGATTGCAATGTTCCGTCTGAAGATGGATTATTACCTTGAGGCAAACGGAAAGACTCGCGAAGAACTCACCGTGGAGGAGTACAAGGCTATCCAGGCAATGAGGGACAAAGACTCGAATTTGGTAGATTATGCCAAGACAAGGGCCAACACACGCAATACTACCGAAGCTGCCATGAAACTTTATTCTGGAGCAGAACTCGAAGGTATGTACAAGATGATGAACGGTATGCGCGAGAGAAATCTGCGTGAATACTTCTCTGGCCAGGGCATTCCATCGGACAAGGTTACTTTCGCACCAATCGACGAGGCCAGCCCAAACAAGACCAAGATCACCATCAAGTTCGGCATGGACCTGCCCGACAATGTTGATGACATAGTATTGGACGAAGACGAATAAAAAATAATCGAAAAGACGGGCTTCGGCTCGTCTTTTTTTTGAATTATAGATGGTAGGATGCGACTAAATGATGTTGCAAAAGATGGCCGCCATTTATGTAAATTTTGCCCCAAAGCATATTCCAAATTTTAAAACTTTTTCTTATATTTGCGATGTGTTCATTTAGGTAAAATGTTTGCTTGTCCAGTATGTACGGAAAATGTATTGGCATATCCGCAAAATATTTGCGGCATATTTCTTAATTTGCTGAATTTCAACCAATTACCCCCCCCCGCATGCCTCGTACACACAAAAGAATCTGTTAATACAGAACCATCACAAATTGTCAATTGTACATTGTCAATTGCCATTTTTCCATTGTTAATAATTAATTTTTAATATCATGAGTAGATTTCACATTCTCATTCTTATGCTTTCCCTCTGCTTGGGAGCATTTTCGCAGGAAATCACAGTCCGCTTTACAGGCCAGCTTAATGGAACAAGCTACTGCCGTTTGGATAGTGTTAAAATTACTAACCTTACCCGCGACTGGACAGAAACCGTTGTGTACCCTGACACAATAATAGTGCAGAGCGCTACCGTGGGGACCGATCTGAATATTGCCGCCACTCAGGGGCTTGGGCAGAACATCCCAAATCCATTCGACTGCGAAACTCGCGTTGAACTGTCTGTATCGCAGCGTGAAAATGTACGTATGAAACTGCTTGACGCATCTGGAAAGCAGTATGCCGAGTATAGTGGTTCGCTTGATGCAGGTGTGCATACCTTTGACATTTCGGCAGCTGCACCACAAACATACGTACTAAATGCAACAGTAGGAAATCGTTCCTATTCCATACGTATGGTAAATACGGGTAGCGGATGTGGATGTAGCATAAAGTACGCTGGCGTTTCTGGTGGAGTCGAAGCAAAGCTCACTACAATCAACGAATTCCAAATAGGTGACAATATGCGTTATGTGGGATATGCAACTATAGGTGGAGATAATATTGAAAGTACAGCTATTGAACAAATGTTGGTAACGAGCCAATATATTACGCTGAACTTTACGCATTTCTCAAGTCCAAATGTAGAAACACTCTCCGCCACAAACATAACCATCAGTGGAGCAACCCTTAACGGCAATGTTATCTCTGATGGCAATGCAACCGTAACAGCCCGTGGCTTTGTTTACGGCACAAGCTCGAGCAACCTTTCGCAGACCGTACAAAGCGGTAGTGGAATAGGTAGCTTTACTGCAAATATCACGGGACTGACTTCTGGAACTACGTATTATTACAAAGCATTTGCTATCAACAGTGCAGGAACGGCATACGGAAATGTAATGTCGTTCACTAGTGTAGATTTAGAAGCTACTACTGGCACATATAACGGGCACGAATGGGTTGACCTTGGTCTTCCTAGCGGATTATTATGGGCAACAACTAACATAGGTGCAAACGCTTCAGAATTTTCTGGCAATTACTACGCTTGGGGCGAAACAACAATCAAGTATGACTTCTCTTGGAGTACCTATAAATATTGTAACGGAAGTTCTAGCACTATCACAAAGTATTGCGACACCGATAATTTGACCATTTTGGAAGAACACGATGATGCCGCCACTGTAAACTGGGGATATGGATGGAGAATGCCAACATCAACGGAAATACAAGAACTGATTGACAACTGTACTGAAACATGGACAATTCAGAACAGTGTACGAGGCTATAAATTCACTGGACCAAACGGCAACTCAATTTTCCTGCCCGCTGCAGGCTATCGTTTTGGTAACGAAAACTTCTACAATGGCAACGATGTCAACTCCAGATGCTACTACTGGTCAAGTTCGCTCAGTATGGAAGTATCTCAAGCAGAAAAACTTGCTATGAGTTCAAGTTCTTTTGGTGTGGTTAGATCTTTTCGCAATTGGGGTATTCCTGTTCGTGCTGTATGTCCAAGTGGTAGCGTAGGCGTTTCAGCACCATTTGTAATCACAGATACTGTTTTGGCCGATGTAACAACCACCAGCGCAATTATCTCAGGCAATGTTACTTCCGATGGTGGAGCAACTGTTACCGATAAAGGCTTTCTCTACGGTACAAGCTCAAGTAATCTTTCGGAAATAATACATAGCGGCAGTGGTTGTGGCAGTTTTACTGCAAATCTCACAGGCTTGACTCCTGCCACTACATATTATTACAAGACATACGCTACTAATAGTGCAGGTACAACATATGGAGAAGTACGGCAGCTGTTTACACATGGTACATATAACGGACACGAATGGGTTGACCTTGGCCTTCCTAGCGGATTGTACTGGGCAACTTGCAATGTAGGTGCAACAAATCCCGAAGACTACGGCGACTATTATGCTTGGGGCGAAACATCGACAAAAGAGACATTTACAGAAGATACATATACGTATCATTCGAATCCGACAACTCTTCCTTCCAATGCAGATGCAGCTACAGCTAACTGGGGGGCGCAATGGAGAATGCCAACCTATGATGAACTGAACGAGTTTGAAACATACTGTACTTCCACATGGATAACACAGAATGGCGTATATGGTCGCATTTACGTAGGTCCTAATGGCAACAGCATTTTCCTTCCAGCAGGATACCTTCTTGGTGACGACTATTACGCTGGTGGTGGTGATTATTGGTCTAGTTCGCTCGGCACATACAATACTTGCGCATGGTGTTTCCAATTCAATAATGTCACTGTTGGTCAAATTGTAAGCGAAGGGTCTGAACGCTATTTGGGATTATCCGTTCGCCCAGTCTGTCCGAATGGCAGCACAGGAGTTTCCTTGTCAATCGTAACCACAGGTGTTGCCAGTGACATTACTGGTTCTTGCGCGACTCTTTCTGGCAACATAGTTTCCGATTGCGGTGCAACCGTAACAGACCGTGGCTTCATATATGGCACAAGCTCAAGCAATCTTTCGGAAACAATACAGAGCGGCAGTGGTGTTGGTGACTTTACTGCAAATATTTCAGGACTGGCACCTAGCACAACCTACTATTACAAGGCATACGCCACTAATAGTGCAGGTACAGCATACGGGGCACTTAAGTCTTTTAGTACACCATCGTTGCCAACAGTAACTACAGTAAGAGTTAGAAACATTACCCAATCTGGTGCAACCCTATATGGTTCTGTTTCTAACGATGGCGGGACTACGGTAACCTCTCGCGGTTTTCTATATGGTACAAGTGCAAACAATCTTACACAGATAGTGCAGAGTGACAATGGAACTGGCAATTACAACAAAGCTTTGACTGGTCTTTCATCTAACACTACCTATTACTATAAGGCATACGCAGCCAATAGTGTGGATACTGCTTTCGGAGGAATTAAAATGTTTACAACATTGGCGGAAGCAGGTACAATAAATGGACATGACTGGGTTGACCTCGGTTTGCCAAGCGGAATACGCTGGGCAGCTTGCAACATAGGCTTTACAGCACCGGAAGGCGCTGGGAAGTACTATGCTTGGGGTGAAACAACGCCCAAAGGTAATTACACTGCATACAGCTGGAATAACTATAGTTTTTGCAATGGAAGCAGCACTAAACTTACCAAGTACTGCAATAACTCAAGCTACGGCAACAATAGTTATACTGACAATCTTACCGTACTTGAAGCAAGTGATGACGCAGCTACCGCAAACTGGGGTTCTGAATGGAGAATGCCTACATACGATGAAATGACAGAGCTTAATACCAGATGTACGAAAACATGGACTACACAGAAC
Organism: Bacteroidales bacterium UBA1184; assembly: GCA_002310235.1. Classification (GTDB taxonomy): domain Bacteria; phylum Bacteroidota; class Bacteroidia; order Bacteroidales; family ML635J-15; genus Bact-19. Next base: position 11,119 of record DBYO01000051.1, on the reverse strand, counting down.
GGTGTGAATGGTTACATATTTACTGGTCCCAACGGTAATTCTATATTCCTGCCAGCTGCAGGCTACCGCCAAAGTAGTAGTGCCTCAGAAGTCGGCAACTACGGGTACTATTGGTCGAGTTCGCTATATACGGACGTCCCGTACAATGCAAGGACACTTTATTTTTCGGCGAGCACCTGTACAGTTAACAATCGTGAACGTCGCTATGGACAGTCTGTGCGTCCAGTCTGCCAAGTTAGTGAAACAAATGTCTCCTTGCCAACCGTAATCACAGGCGCTCCTTGCAACATTACAACTACAGGGGCAACTATAACTGGCTTCGTAACCTATGATGGTGGGGCAATATTTTGTGATCATGGCTTTATTTATGGTACAAATGCCGACAACCTTACACATACAGTATGGTGCGGAGGCGGAACTGGTAGCTTTACAATAAACCTTACAAACTTGTCACCAGACTCCACATATTGTTACAAGGCATATGTCACCAATAATGAAGGTACTGTATATGGTGAAGTTATGTCGTTTACAACAGCGAATAATTTAATTGTATATTCACCAACTGTTATTACTGTTTCCGCTTCAGAAACAGACAATGGAGCAACATTTTCTGGTAATTTAATTTCGGATGGCAATACAACAGAAACGATTCGTGGTTTTATATATGGTACAAGCGAAAGCACTCTCACGCAAAGCGTAGATTGTGGCAGCGGAGCTGGCAGTTATACGGCAAGTATTACTGGTCTTAACTCTGGCTCAACTTACTACTATAAAGCATACGCTACCAATAGCGTAGGAACTTCTTATGGTGAGGTAAAGACATTTAATACTTCGATAAACGGACACGTCTGGGTTGACCTTGGTCTGCCTAGTGGTTTGAGATGGGCAACTTGCAACGTGGATGCAGCAACTGCAGAAGCTTATGGTAATTATTATGCTTGGGGTGAAACTGCTACGAAAGATGTCTATTACGATAATAATTATACTTATTCCGATTCTCCTACAACGCTTCCTGCAGATGCCGATGCTGCCACTGTCCAGTGGGGAGCAGGCTGGCGTATGCCTACCTCCGAAGAATTTAACGAGTTGAAAAACCGTTGCTCTACAACTTGGACGACACAGAACGGCGTATCTGGACGATTGTTCACCAGCCGAACCAATGGCAACTCCATCTTCCTGCCAGCTGCCGGACGTATGTATGGCAATAGTATATATGATGCAACTAACTATGGCGAATATTTATCGAGTTCAATTGCCGCAAATAACACAAGCTATGCAAAGATATTTCGCATATATTCGTCTGGGTCTGATATAAGTGGATACTACCGTTATATGGGATACTCTGTGCGTCCTGTATGTACAGGCATTACCACACCTAGCGTAACCACAGGTATGGCAAGCAACATTACCATAACCAGTGCTACCATTTCTGGCAACGCAATTTCAGATGGTGACACAGACATAACTGCTCGCGGATTTATGTATGGCACAAGCGAGGATAGCCTTACTCTGACCGTACAGAGCGGTAGTGGAAGTGGTAATTTTACAGCAGACCTCACAGATTTGAATTCTGGCATCGTCTATTATTACATGGCATACGCAACCAATAGTGCAGGAACAACATACGGTGGAATTATGTCATTCTCGACAGGACCAGTTGTAACAACAGGCCAAGTCAGTAACATAACCTCTTCTGATGCAACCATCTCTGGCGAAGTAGTTTCCTATGGTGAGGTAAACATAACACTTCGTGGCTTTATCTACGGAACAAGCGAAGACAATCTTACACAAAACATACAATGTGGTAGCGGAACAGGTAGCTTTACTGCAAATCTCACAGATTTGACTTCCAATACTACCTACTATTATAAGGCTTTTGCTACCAATAGCGTAAGTACATCATATGGTGAAGTGAGGTCGTTTACAACACCAGAAATCGGTCGCGAATGGGTTGACCTAGGTTTGCCATCTGGCACACTTTGGGCAACTTGCAATGTAGGAGCAAATAGCCCCGAGGAATACGGCGACTACTTTGCATGGGGCGAAACCTCAACAAAGGAAACCTACAACAGTAGTACCTATAAATACGGGTATTTAAACAGCACTTCATCAACACTCACCAAATACTGCAACAATGCAGACTATGGCAACAACGGATTTACCGATACACTTACCACCCTTGAAGCATGTGACGATGCAGCCACCGCCAACTGGGGTCCAGGCTGGAGGATGCCGACCTATGATGAAATGAACGAGTTGAATAATAACTGCACCGTAACATGGACTACCCAGAACGGAGTAAACGGACGCTTGTTTACCGGACCTAACGGCAACTCTATTTTCCTGCCTGCTGCCGGCTACCGCTACGGTAGTGAGCTCAGTGCCGGTTCCTTTAGCCGCTACTGGTCGAGTTCGCTCTACACGGACTATCCGTACTACGCGAGGTATCTCTACTTTCATTCTGGCAATTGCTACATTGACTACTACTACCGTTGCTATGGGTACTCTGTCCGTCCTGTTTGCGTGTCCCAAAACTAATATGATTGTATGATGCAATAGATGAATAATTGTTAATATGTTATTAATCAAAAAGTTTAGCCATTATGCCAGATTATAAAGAAAATTTAACCTATCGCGATTATGTGGTACATATTTTTACAGGAGTACTATTCAATGTATTTATGTTGGCAGCATTGTTTCCTATATTACCAGACAAATGGTGGGAATATGATTTACAGAACGAAGTGGTATGGTCGTTAGTGGCAATTCCTATTTTGTATTTGGAAGGGCAATTTATTCATACAATAAACAGGGTTGTTATGGTAGATATATTCAAAATTTGGTTTATTCTTCGCGAAAAATTTCTTCGTCGCAAACAAGAAAAGAAACCTGGAAATACAAATGACGATGCTGTGTCTAAATATAGCAAAGAACACTATAGAGTTGCCGCTTACAAAAGGCGTAAGGAATGGTATGAAAAGCTGTACCAAAAACATAAATTCTGGTACTTTTTGCTCCTGTCTGCAAGAATAGCAGGTCAAAAAGTGGTAAGAAAAGATAAGGATGGCGAGCTTGTCAAGAATGAAATGACTGAGTTGACAACAAGACACTATGTTTTATCGGATTTCTTTAAAGGTGTGTGCTGTGCTGCCGTTTTTGTTTTACCATTTGCTATTTGGTTTCACAACTGGCTTGTTTTAGGAGTAATGCTTTTTATTATTCTGCTTTCAAGACAACGAGCACGCTTTTACAGCATGATGTACGTTAAACACCGCTACAAAAAGAAAGACACAGAAAAAACAGGCATTAGTCAATAAGGTATAATCAGCAAAACATAAGGAAATACGCATCGGAAATGGTGCGTTTTTTTGTTTATGGCTGCGCCGTTTCTGTGCCTGCGGCGTTTCATGTGCTACGCACGTTTAACTTCGTTGAGGTCTGCACCGTTCTATGGCTAAAGCCGTTTGGCTTACGCCGAGCTAAAGGTTAACTTCATTGAGGGCTTCGCCGTTCTCGCTACGCGGTTTCTATACCTGTGGCGTTTCAATGGCTAAAGCCGTTTCTAGGTTTCCAAGTTTCTCGCTGCGCTGTTTCTGGTTTCAATGGCTGACGCTGTTTCTGGGTTTGGCTTACGCCGAGCTAAAGGTTAACTTCGTTGAGGGCTTCGCCGTTCTATGCCTGCGGCGTTTCTGTGGCTAACGCCGTTTCTATGGCTAACGCCGTTTCTATGGCTTCGCCGTTTCTATGTTTCACGTTTCTGTGGCTAACGCCGTTTATGGTTTTCTCAATTTCCCAGGCAAAATCCGTCCAAATTCCCAAATGAAAATCATCCAAGTTCCCAAGTAAAAATCGTCCAAGTTCCCAAGTAAGCGAAATTATTGCTTGTAACTAGTTGATAATAATGTATTTTGGAGTGTTAATTATCAATTGCCACTATACTCGATTACAACAAACCGCGCCGTATGGCAATACGCCTAAAAGATTATTCGCGAAACGGATTGTAATGATTATTTCAAGATATGTGCAAATTTACCTTGTGCAAAAGGAAGTCCACAATGTTCAAATGTTCAATTCCGTTATGCCCTAAATCAATTCTGTCTAGTGAAAGAACATATTTGGGTGAGGCATCAGTTATTTTTTCAAAAGCTCCGAATTCCCTTTGTATTGTCGCTTCGCTGGCAAGCAGATACGATACTTGAATTAAACATTTCTTGTTGTTCTTTATGGCTACGAAATCAACTTCACCCTTATGAGTCTTGCCAGTAAAAACAGTAAATCCTTGTATTAGAAGTTCGTTGTAAACAATGTTCTCCAAAAAGAAGGTGTCCTCGTAATTGATTGTGTTTGTGTTCAATGTGCGTAGTCCAGTATCTGTCGCATAGAACTTGTCGTTAGTTTCCAAGGCGTTTTTCCCTGCTATGTTGTATTTTTTGCACGAATGGAGCAAATATGCGTTGCGCAATTTTTCAAGATAACTATATATGGTACGCGATGTCACTTTTTTGCCTTTTCTAGAATAATAGGATGCGATATTTTCTGCCGAAAATTCTTTTCCTGCGTTCGACATTATGTAGAGGGATATATCCTTGAAGGTCTGACGGTTCATTTTGCTTGATTTCTTGATGATGTCCCTGTTTACAATATTGGAATAAAGGTTGTCAAGGAAACGCTTTATAGAGCCTTCTTCGCGGAAACTGAACCTAAGCGGAAAACCGCCCCATTTGATGTAGTCTATTATAAATTCGTCGGGATTGCAATGTATGTTGTTCAGTTCTAAAAAGTCAACCGACTCCTTGAAACTGAACGGAAAAATTTCGAATTCAACAGTCCGTCCGGTCAGAAGCGTGGCAAGTTCGCCAGATAGCATAGTGGAGTCGCTTCCAGTAACAAAGATGGAGCAGTTGAATTTTGCCTTAAGCGAGGCAAGAAGTTTTTCGAAATCTGGCAGATGCTGAATCTCGTCTAAGAATATGTAATGCTTTTCATTGTCGAGTAGGCGGCTCTTAATTTCCTGGTACAGTTCTTTCGCTTCTGTAATAAATGCATAATCCATATCTTCAAGATTAATGCTTATGATATGCGAGCCTGATACACCGTTTGCTAGCAGCTCGTCCTTGATTGTTTCCATTAGGACTGATTTTCCAGAACGGCGAACGCCAGTTATGACCTTTATTAAATCGACATCATAATATGGGCGCATAAGTTTCAAGTAATCTTCACGAATAAGTTGCATCTTTGTTTTTTTTGAAAATATAATATATTTTGTTTTCACAAAAGTACAACTTTTTTGTTTGTGTGCAAAAATAAATCATTTTATTTTCATATATGTGCTTATTGTAAATGTTTGAAGCGATGTCTAAGGCGTTCGATTGGCTTCGCCCGTTTTAATGCCTGCCTGTGCAGAAAAATGCATTTCTTTTTTTATTTCATCATTATCATAGAAATAAGTAATACCTTTGCACTTCAAGAAATTCGCGCAACGCCATGAAATTGAAAATTATAATATTATTATCGCTCGCACTTTTCCTTGCAGCTTGCAGCACACCCGAACCTACAGAACTGAAAATCCAGGAGAACGACGAATGCATGCTCAATAATCCATCGCAGATTGCAATGGCAAACGACAGCGCAATTTGCATAATTGACCGCACTCGCGCCTACCAAATAGATACTCGCTCGGGAATGATAAACAGCATTGGCTTCGACGAGGTTTCGCACAACTTTGCAGAATTTCTGTCGAAAATAAGTGGCCAACCGCTTACCGACAGCACGCCTATTCAACCGCATGCACTGCTCGGCTACGGCGATAGCAACAACAATGCCTTGTATGCATGTCCGTTGCCAGTAATGGACACTAAGGGATATATGATAATCCCGGCTGCAATTTTCCACAACGGCAAGGACTTCAAGATTCTGTTCGACGACAAGGGCGGTATTGCATCCAATGTGCCACAGGGAAATTTCCAGTATTTCCTTTCCGACAGCATTATAATCACTAACAGCGCATCGCAGTACGAACGAGCACAAACGCCCGACAACATACCAAACCTCATGCTTTTTGTAAAGCAGAAGTCCGGTGAATTTGTCCTGCAGAAAACGATAGAACTACCACGTCGTGAATCGGAGAATATGGCGGCCGAAGGCAATGTGATGAATTCGATTTACACCTATGTTTCGCAACCAAAATTTTATGCATACGGAGAAAAGATTTATGCCTCAGCGGCAGGTTCTGTTTTTGAAATCGGCAAGGACGGAAGCGCAACGAAAATCACAGAATCGAGCAGAACAATATATGCCTTTATGGTTGACGACAAGAGAATTACAGCCGTAGAAGGTTCGGAAGGCAACTACAGCAAAATCATCGAATACAACCTCGATGGCAAAGTAGATGACGAACGCGAATTTCCGCTTGCAAGCGACTGCAAATGCAAGTGCTGCAAATACATAAACGGCAAACTGCACGTCATATATTTCAAGGGACAAAACTTTTATCTTGCAACTATCTGATATGGAATTCCGCACAAAAATAGACATACCAAAGTTTGGATTTGGCATTTCGCACAACGACAAATGCCTTTTCATCGGTTCGTGCTTTGCCGAAAATATCGGCAACAAGCTGGCCACTACAAAAATTCCAACATCGGTAAACCCGACAGGCATACTCTACAATCCCATTTCGATACGCGAAAGCATACTGAACTCGTTGTCGGGGAAAAAATATACAGCCGACGATGTTTTTCTTTCGGGCGGGACATGGAATTGTTTTGATTTCCATAGCAGGTTTTCAAACGTTGACAAAGATACTTGCATCGAAAGCATAAATTCGGCAACCGAAACGCTAAAATGCCAACTTGAAACTGTAAGTGTAATGTTTGTAACTTTTGGCACAGCTTACATTTACGAACTTGCCGAAACTGGAAAAATCGTCTGCAATTGCCACAAGCAACCTGAGAAAATTTTCAATCGCAGGCTGCTTAAGGTCGATGAAATAGTAGAAGCATGGTCGGAATGCATTGAAAAATTAATGTCGGCAAACCCGAAACTTCGCATTGTTTTCACAGTCAGTCCCATCCGTCACTGGCGCGACGGTGCACATCAGAACCAGATTAGCAAATCGACACTGCACCTTGCAATAAACGAGCTGAATGCGAAATTCGGAAATACATCTTACTTCCCCGCATACGAAATCGTGATGGACGAACTGCGCGACTACCGATTCTACGCCGCCGACATGGTTCATCCTTCGGAAACAGCTGTTCTGTACATCTGGGAACGTTTTGCCGAAACATTTTTCACGGAACAAACCTATGCTGCTATTGCAAGGATTAGCAAAATAATAGCTGCTGCAAACCATCGTCCTACGAATCCGAAATCGGATGCTTATAAAGCTTTTTGCAATCACAATCTTGCTGAAATAGAACGCATAAAGGAGGATTTTGGAGAAATTGACTTCAGCGAAGAAGAAGAAAAATTCGGCAGGTTTGCATAAAATAATAGCCATAAATTAAGACCACACAAAAAGGCCTTTTGCGCAAAGAAATTTTTTAGTAATTTTGCGCCCGTTTTTCAAGAAAGACTAAATGGCTAAGTTTCAGATAAAAGACGTTTTCTATCCCAAGTTTTTCAGCGTTCTGAAAAAGGGATACACGAAGAAACAGTTCACTAAGGACCTGTTTTCCGGTATAATTGTAGGTATAGTTGCACTACCTTTGGCAATCGCATTCGCTGTGGCATCGGGTGTTTCGCCCGACAAGGGCATCGTAACCGCTGTAATCGCAGGTTTCCTGATTTCATTCCTTGGTGGTAGCCGCGTACAGATAGGCGGTCCTACAGGTGCATTCGTTATCATCATATCGGGCATCGTAGCGCAATATGGTCTCGACGGCCTGATGATTTCCACCATCCTCGCCGGCGTATTCATGATAATGTTTGGCCTGCTGAAGTTGGGTTCGTTGCTGCGATTCATCCCCCATCCCCTAGTTGTCGGCTTCACCAGTGGTATCGCACTTACAATCTTCTCTACCCAGATAAAGGACGCGCTAGGATTGGAAGTTGCAGATGTTCCTGCTGCCTTCATCGACAAATGGGCAGTATATATCGACAACATTGGCACCACAAATTACTGGGCACTTGGAATTACTGTCGCAACAATTCTTATTAGTATAATAATCAACAAGTTGACTAATAAGATTCCTGGCTCATTCGTAGCAATCATACTGATGACTGTTGCAGTTTCCATCTTCGACATTCCGGTTACCACCATCGAAAGCATGTTCGGTGAAATAAAAGGAAGTCTTGCCATCAGCATCCCCGAAATACACTGGGAAAACGTCGGAAACTACCTGCAACCAGCCATCACAATCGCGCTACTCGGTTCTATTGAGTCGCTGCTTTCGGCAGTCGTCGCCGACGGTATGATTGGTAGCAACCACCGAAGCAACACAGAACTTATCGGTCAGGGTATAGCCAACGTGATTACGCCTTTGTTCGGTGGTATTCCAGCAACTGGCGCCATCGCACGTACTGCAACAAACATCAAGAACGGCGGTCGTACCCCAATAGCAGGTATTATACACGCAATAACACTCTTGCTCATAATGCTGTGTTTCGGCAACTATGCGAAACTTATCCCGATGTCGTGCCTTGCCGGTATCCTTATCGTAGTTGCATACAATATGAGTGAATGGCGTAGTTTCACATCAATCCTGCGTGGTTCGCCATACGACATTATCATATTGCTCGTTACCTTCTTCCTTACCGTACTTGTCGACCTGACCGTAGCAATAGAAATAGGTATCGTTCTTGCTTCGCTTATGTTCATGAAACGTATGGCCGACAACGGCGAGGCAATCCTGAAGAACGACCTCGACACCAACACGATGGAAAACTACGACGATGTCCCCGAAGGCATAGAAATCTACGAAATCAGCGGCCCGTTCTTCTTTGGCGCTGCCAAGCAGTTTAGCGAGGTGCTGAAAGGAAGGCCAGACTCGACCAAGATTCTGATTATCCGTATGCGACATGTTCCGTTCATGGACGAAACCGGCGAGCGAAACTTCCGAGAGGCAATCAAGTCGCTGAAGACATCGAACAAGAAGATTTTCCTTTCGGGTGTACAGCCGAATGTCCGCAAGTCGCTGGATAAGAGCCGTATATCCTTCCTTATAGGCAAGGGCAACATACACGACAATTTCGATGCGGCACTAGCGCATGCAAAGGAAGCACTGAATGAAGTTGAAAGTTGAAAATTGAAAGTTGAAAATTGGAAGTTAAGAGTTAACTGTCTTACAGATTGTTAATTTGCAATTAATTTCTTGACGATTTCCCAGATTGCAATTCCGCCGCTTACCGATACGTTGAGCGAATGTTTTGTGCCGAACTGCGGAATTTCGAGGCAAATGTCGGCAAGCTCCATAACAGCATCGTCAACGCCATCGACCTCGTTGCCAAGCACAAGCGCATACTTTTCACCATCGACGGCCGAAAAAGAATTGACTGGTATGCTACCTTCGGCAATTTCCAAAGCAACAACCTTATAACCAGAGACTTTCAGTTCCAAAATGGCATCCAAGGTATTTTCATAATATTTCCACTCAACCGACTCAGTAGCACCAAGAGCCGTCTTCTGTATATCGCGGTGCGGCGGAGTGCCAGTTATTCCGCATAGCAGCAACCGTTCGCAGGCAAAAGCATCGCAGGTACGGAAAACCGCTCCCACATTGTGGTGACTACGCACATTGTCAAGCACAACAACAAGATTATTCTTCTTTGCCGACTTGAACTGCTCAACCGACAAGCGACCCATTTCGTCCATCGTCAACTTTCTCATAGTCTATCGTTTAGATTCAATGCAATGTATGCCATAAGGCCCGCTGTAGTATGGAAAACATCTTCGTCCAAGTCAAACTTTGGATTATGCTGGGTGACCTCGCCTCTACCGTTGCCCATGATACCGGCACGGAAGAACGTTGCTGGAATCTTTTCCGAATAATATGCAAAGTCCTCGGCAGTCATCTTCAACGGCATTTCGTCAAGATTCGACTCTGAAACATAGTCGGCAGCCAGATTTCTAACCTTTGCGGTAACTTTTGGATTGTTATATACCGCTGGATATCCCTTGCGGATCTCCAGTTCTGCCGTGCACTTGTACTTCGCCGCCGACTGTTGCGATATTCGCTTGAGGTTCTCCTCGATTGTCTTGTGTAAAACCGGATTGAAAGTTCGCATAGTACCTTCGGCAGAAGTTTCGGGCGGCACTACGTTTAGCGCACCATCGCCAACAATCTTCCCGAATGCCACAACAAAAGGCATGTCGTCGGTGAGTGACTCCTGCATTTTGCGTACCTCGACGAGAAAATCGGCAAGAGCAAGAACCGTATCGCTACGCTTTTGCGGCATGGCAGCATGTCCGCCAACTCCATGGAATTTGATGTAAAGCTCATTTGTAGCCGCCATCAGGTAACCGCTTCCGAAAAGGAATTTTCCAGTAGGCAATTCGGCAGAAACATGCATCCCGACAATGCGTTTTATGTTGTATTTCTCGAGCAAACCTTTTTGTACCAATATGTTTGCACCTCCTGGACACAATTCCTCGCCTGGCTGGAAAATAAGGATTATGCGATTGTGGATATATTTTTGTAATCTTTTTAATATCAGCGCTGTACCAAGAAGAGAAGCAGCATGGGCATCGTGTCCGCAGGCGTGCATTACACCTTGGTTCTGCGAGCGGAAAGGCAAATCAACCTCCTCGCAAATCGGCAGAGCATCTATATCGGCACGCAAGGCTACCGTTTCTCCGCCCTCTCCGAAAATGGCGATAACAGCATTTTCACCGAAACTGTCATCGGTAGTTATACCGTTTTCGTGCAGTATGTTGCGTATGTATTGGGCCGTTTCGAATTCCTGGAACGAAAGTTCGGGATTCTGATGGATGTGACGGCGATATTCAACTATTTTATTGAATAATTCCTGGTTAACCGCCTTTATTTCGGACAACAAATTATCCATATCGTAATTTTTTCTGCAAAGATACAATATTATTTACGATTGGCAAAGCCGAGCTAAAGGTTGACGAATTACGATTTACGATTGGTGGCTGACAAGATGCAAAGGGATTTAC
>DBYO01000033.1:178988-193567 GCA_002310235.1 Bacteroidales bacterium UBA1184 | reverse complement strand
GCTATATGGTAATCGAGTATCTGTTGTCTTATTTCTAACGATTTCATAGTGTATTTCAATGCATTCTGGAAATCGCCAGCTTCTCTATATGCAGAACCTATATCACTAAGTAGGGATGCGTATTGGGGGTCTCTTTCTCGTAAGTCCTTTTCCTTCATCTTCTTTACTTGCAATAAATACTTCAATGCCGTTTGCCAGTCGCCTAAATTATAATATACATAACATATATTGATAATTGACGTTGCGTAGTTNNCTTATATCCATCGACTGCTTATAGAATTTCATTGCGTTTCTATAGTCGCCCAAAGCTTCGTATATATAACCGATTTCGTCTAATGTTGATGCATAATCGGGATCTTGTGGAGGGGTTTCGGTGTCGGATTGTAAATATTCTTTCAACTCCGGACTATTAAAGATCTGTTCTATTGTTGATTCCTTTTTGCCAAGAATCTTCTTCTGAATGCTAGCATACTGCAAAAAATAAGGCAATCCTTCCTTGTAATTTTCCATTTGGACGTATAATAAGCCAATGGAGTGTAAAGTCTCAGAATACTCATAAGTCTTTGTGCCGATGTTTTTCTTATATATATCCAGCAACTCCATGTAATATTTCAAGGCAGTCTGGTTATCCTTGTCATGGTAGTATGAGTATCCGATACTAAACAGGGTTTCGGCATATTTGGGATCGTCTTTCCCTAGAAGTTTTTCAATAACTTCCAATGCCGGCAAAAAGTATTTCAATGCAGTATGGTTGTCACCTACAAAGTAAAACATGTCGCCTACAGAGAGTAATGCATCCACATAATGCATATTGTAACCGTTGTTGACGCTCTTGGCAGTTGCGATTGCCTTGTCGTACAATTTTACAGCTTCATCGAAATCGCCGAACAATCCTTGGTAATCGGCATCGTTCATTTCTTCCTGAAACTTCTTGAAAATGGCTGTGGTGTCTTGTTGTGCAAAAGCAGAACTGCACAAAAGTGCAAAGATTACGATTATCAAAAATTTCTTCATATTATTTTCTATTATTTCTTGCAAAAATACATTTTTTATTCATTTCCATCCAACATTATAAACGCTGCCCAGAATCTCGGATTCTCGAAGCCTTTTGTCGCCTTTAATGTACGCTGTGCCTTCAGGAAAGCTTCACGTTTTGACATTCCAGCCATCAGATTTGAGTAGAACTCGGTCATCATCAGCTGAGTAGCATTGTCGTCAACCGACCAGAGGCTCATTATGAGCGTATGTACGCCAGCTTTTTTGAATCCGCGCTGAAGTCCGAAAACGCCTTCGTCGGTAATTTCGCCAAGTCCTGTCTGGCAGGCCGAAAGAACCACCATATCAGCGTCTCGCAAATCCATATTGCTTATCTCCTTGGCTGTGAGTACTCCATCCTCAACGCCTTCGGGAACTGGTCGGTTTGTCCAGATGTTGTTGGCACCTGCAAGCAAAAGTCCCGACAAGTTGAGCGACTGCTCGGAGTTGAGAATAGTATCGGCAGGTACAAAAAATCCGTGTGTTGCAATATGCAAAAGCGAAACCTTATTTCCCGACAAGTTCTTGAACGATTCTTCGTTGGCAGCCTCGCCTATATGCATGTCAACCTTGATTTTTCCGGCTTTAAGTTTAGCATTAATGGTTTCTACCTCGGTTTTTGTGCCTGGCAGGTAGCTCAAACTCGACCTTTCTTCGTCCTTGCTGATGTCGGCAAATGAGTTATAAGAAGCGGCTCTCGTTCCAAAGCGTTCGCTTTCGCGCTTCATGGATGCAGTATCGGAATCGTAGCTTATGCCACCATATAGCACAGCCTCGTCAAATGGGCGTGGCGAATAGTCCATTGCAAGGAAGCGGGTAGAAGATACGCGGTAAATTTCGTAGATGTCCGAAATTGACTTTGTGGAATTAACCATTGCATACTCTATTGCTACCTGATGCAGTATGCCTGTAGGGGCGAAATAAATGCGTGCGTTAGGCGTGATATACTTTTCCAGAGGCTTCCAAATCGCATTGTACAAGTCGGTGGATGTATATACGCCCATACGTCTGTCGCGCAAAACGGTTGCACCGCGGTCGTCCGATGGTTTTTCGGGCATAACGCCTGTGCGCAAAAGTCTTTGCAAGTCCTTTTCGGAACATAAGGGAACAAACATCGGCGATTTCATGAACTTGTTAATCAAAAGTGCTGCGTAGCGGGTTTCTGAGGAATCGACCTCGAATCTTGTAAATTCGACAGCCACATCGCCCTTGCGCATTGCCGACTGTACATCTTTCCATGTAAGTCCTATTGATGCATTGAAGCCTCCATATTTTTCGACCTTGGCAACAAGGTCACGTTCTGCAGTATTTATTTCCTCCTTCAGTTTGCGGCAATCTATATACCTGTCCTCAATCGGCATTTCGTAAGCCTTACCCAGCTTGTCTTTCATAGAAATAAGTTCTGCATAATCGGAGATAAGAGCAGAATCTCCACTTTCATAAACAGAACGCGTAAACTCAATATCGGAAGTCAATAGCAAGCCCTTGGTAATCAACTCAGCATTGTATGCTCCACTCGAAATCACACCATTGTTCGACAATTTGCTTCCGCAACGAAGTATATGCTGGCTCATGTCCTTGTTTTTCTCCCAGTACATTTCGCGTTCGGCAGATGTAAGGAACGAAAAGTCGTTTGCGAGATGCTTTCTGTTTATCTCCATTGCTTCGGAGAAACTTTCTGCAGCCTTGTTGTAGTCTCCCATCGCAAAATATACATCACCGATGCCGTTGAGTGTTTCGGCATAAGCCGGATGCTTGTCGTCGTAGATGTTATGAAAAATGGAGAGAGCATCGTTGTAATTTTTCAGAGCCTTGTCGTATTCTTTCTTCGATTTGCAAGCTGATGCTATATCGCAAAGCGTTGTAGCATAATACGAACTATTTTCTCCGTATATTTCCTGATTTATCGCAAGGCATTTCTCGAAAAGCGACATTGCTTCGTCGTACATCCCTAGCATAGTATATGAAGTGCCTTTGTTTTCGTATAGCATAGCATATTGAGTAGGTGCGCTGCCTTGTATTCTGTCCAACATTTCAAGAGCATCATCGTAATAGTCGATTGCTTCCCTGTGTTTTCCAGTTTTCTTGCAGAAATTTCCAAGGTTGTTGAGCGTCTGAACTTCAGCATAGGTATCAACTCCCTGATAAACCCTTATCGACTCCTGCGCCAAAATATAGCACTTGTATGCGCGGTCGTAATTTCCAACGGTCATATATGCATTGCCAAGCAAATTGCATATTTCAGCACAAATATCGCTATCAACATACGTGTATTCAAAGCGCTTGAATTCGGGTTCAAGGCAACCGATAACCGAAACATATTCGCCCATTTCGGCATAAGTGGATGCCATTGCATATTTCGTGGCGAAATAATTATCGCTTATCTCATTTTCAGCGAAATGCGACATCAAATAGTCGTAATACTCAAATGCCTTGTCGTAGTTGTGAAGCGAAGTATATATGTAGGCGGCATAAAGCATCATAGTATAATTAATATCATAATACTCGTTTCTGGATTCCAAAAGCTTGTAATAATCCATAATAAGGTCGAAATTCTTCAGTGCTTCACGTTTTTCTTCCTTTCCGGCTAGCGCAAGAGCCTTGTAAAGCAGGTAATAATAATGTACTTCTGCATAGTTACTACCCGAAATGCTATTGCTTTGTGGCAGGAACCTATCAAGTTCCGACATGTAATCCAAAGTGGAATCGTATTTTTCGGCTATAAATTCGATATAGCCCATGTGAAGCAATGAATACTCGTAAAATATACTGTCGTTACTTGTATTGAAGCCTTCACGTGCAAACAGATCCTTTATCTTTACAAAAGTTTCAATAGCCTGCGGTCTGCAATCGTTGACATTGTTGGACCTTACGCTAGTGTTTAACATATATAGGTGTTGGTACAATCTTTCCAGTTCGCTCTGCTCCTCCATGCCATAAATGTCAGTGTCGTAATTATCATCGCCAGCCCAGAAGTCGCCTTCATCGTTTTCTTCTTTCTTAAATTTCTTCGACAACTTTTCGTACTGCTTGGCGTATTTCTTGGCATCATCGTAGTTGTGGTTATAACGACAAATATCTGCAAGCTTGTGGACTGTCTCGCAATAAGTATATGTTTTTTTCATTCCCGCATTGTCCATCATCGAAATGGCCTTCTTGTAGCATAGCAGAGATGAATCGTAGTTGAAAAGTTTGTAATATAATTCTGCCTTTCGTATGGTGATTTGTATTTTTAAAGTTTCCAGTTCTTCCTTCTCTATATAGTCGGGATGCTGTTCAAGATACGATTCTATTTCTTCGAAAATTTTGAGAGAGAACTCGTTATTGTAGCTTTTTTCTCCATAATCCAGCAGCTCACCAAAGATTTTCATGCAACGGTTATTGATGAAGCTATTGGTCGGCAGTGTTTTATATACATTATACGAAGCTGTGTAATATTCAATAGATCGATCTTTCGCCAAGGCAAGTTCGTAAAGTGTGTTGGCATAGTTTCGGGTATTAGTCAACGACAATGCTTCAAACATTTCCTTTGCTTCCAACAGCATTTGCGTACCCTTGAAACCCTTGGCAGCATCGCAAATGTACTTTCCTACATTGTAAAGCGAATAAGCATAGTAGATACTGTCGGTATGGGAGGCTTTTCCTTTTGCAAAATAATCCTCGAAGGCAATCATTATCGGACGAGTGTTGTTTATGCGCTCGCTCGGATTTGTCGAACTGCGTTTCATAATGGCACATACGGCATCGTAGCGCAACGAATCGCAATGTGTACCCTTTATAGGACGGAAAGAACTATTGTACAACAATTCAACCTCGTCGTCGTCAACTGCTACCGTCAGGAAGTCGGAGATTGACATATAGGAGGTTGGAATGTAATAGTCTTCATCAATTGGCATTTCGTTAGCAAGAGCATCCTCGTACATCTTGCGGTATTTTTCTTCCGACTTGCTGTCGCCAAGGTTCTTGTATGTTTCGGCAATTTTCAGCAGAAACTCAGCATCGCCTCCATTGGGGTTGTCGTTGTTTTCGTAGGCTAGCATATAGTATTCAAGTGCCTTGTTATAGTTTCCTATTTTGAAGTAATTGTGTCCAGTTCGAGTCAGCGCATAAATGTACCAGTCGATGTCGGCGTTGCGGCATATTTCCACCATCTGTTCGTTGTAGCGGATAGCCTTTTCGCAGTCGCGCATTTCGTCACCGCAATAATAACTGTCAAGCGCATCCATTATGTTCGTACAACTTGATAAATTATATTCGTTGAATGGAAGTTTCGTGAAAATTTCGAACGATGCTTCGGCATATTTTATTGCAGTTTCCCTGTCGTTGCGCCCATTGTTATAAAATATAGCTAATTCATACAATATGTTGGCGTGAATATCGGAGATTGCATCTTTGGAAGAGGCATATAGTTCGTCTGCCTGCTTCATGTAGCGGATAGCGCGAGCTGACATAAGCGCTGTGGTTTCATCGTCATCACTGCTTTGTGATGCATCCCAGCAGCGTATTGCTATATGATATAACGACTTGGCATAAAGTAGGCTGTCATCGGAGTTTTTCATTCCGTCTTTTTCGAACGAGCCTTGC
Source organism: Bacteroidales bacterium UBA1184 (assembly GCA_002310235.1). GTDB lineage: Bacteria > Bacteroidota > Bacteroidia > Bacteroidales > ML635J-15 > Bact-19. The sequence continues at coordinate 187,948 of DBYO01000033.1, read as the reverse complement.
AGTTCCTCGAACAACGGCATAGCTTCTTCAACATCGTACCGAACCTCTAGAAGCATATTGTAAAGCGAATCTCGGCGGTTTGCAGGATTCTCTATCGGCAGGTAGGCTGTCATCGTGTATGTTGCAATAGGATACTCCTTTTCCGAAGTGATAAGATCTTTGTATTGTTCAAGGCTGAAATAATGATCAGAATCTTTGCCGTTTGCTTTTTCTTCGGCCTTTAAGGCTTCGTTTATAGCTTCTTCGGCTTTGTCGTATTCATTTAGGTTCATGTAGGCCAGGGCAACTTCCTCCATGGCAGAAGAAAGTTCGTAGTACTGCTTTTTGAGATATTTCTTCGTGAAATCTGCATTCAGCAAAGCATACCGCAAGTATTTTTCGTGGTCGATTAAATCGTAAGAATAATATGCTTTCAGCGCATCAAGCATTTCGAAGCACCGCCATACGTCGTTGTTGTCGAGTTTGTCGGATTTTGCATACACAGTCATAGCCGTGTCGTAGTAGGGGATGCACTCTTTAAAATAAAAATTCAGATGTCTGTAATATCCCACATGAAACATCATGCGGGCGTATGGCAGTTCGCCAATTTCTGTTGCCGACATGGCTTTCGAAGTAAATTCATTGTAAGCCGAAAAATACATTTCGTTGGCTTCGCCAAGGCATTCAGCATATATGTCGGCATCGCTTGAAAGGCAAGCCTTTGCAAGTGCATCGGCTTTCTGCAACTTAGTTTCTACCTGCGAGAACGAGTGCAGGCAAATAGGTATTATCACTAAAATTAAGGCAAGTCTCTTCATATAACATTTTTTTGCAAAATTATGATTCTCTTAGAAATAAACAGCATAAAAGGAAACAAATTGTAAAAAGATTGTTTGCTTGGTTTTGATAACAAAAAAAGCGAACTGAAGTTCGCTTTTTCGTGCCCAGGACAGGACTTGAACCTGCACGCCCTTTGTGAGCACCAGCCCCTCAAGCTGGCGTGTCTACCAATTTCACCACCTGGGCAAACACGGGCGCAAAGGTAATGCCTTTTTTTATTACGACAAAGGATTATTTAAAATATTTTTTTGTGACTAAGTTCATGGGCTAACAGGCTTGCAGTCTAACAGTCTTACGGTCTAACAGACTTGCTGTCCCACGGGCTTGCAGCCAGACTGTTGGACTGACCTTCTGTTGGACTTTTAGCCCCATAAATCTAAAATCGTAATTCGTAATTCGTAAATTATATAGTACTTTTGCACAAAACAAATTGCTATGGACAGGTCGGTTTTGTCGTCGATGTTTGAGAATTTCAGTCGCGAAGAAGCGGAAAAGTGTACAGAGAAGATGCTTTCCGATTTCCAGCGTATGCATTTCGAGAGGTATTATGCCAATCCGTTCCCTCTGCGCAAGTCGGCGGTGATGATATTGCTTTTTATCCGCGACGCTAGGTTGAAGTCCATAATGATTGAGCGCACAGATATCGGCAAGCATGCCGGACAGATTTCGTTTCCTGGAGGAAAATCCGAGCCATCGGATATCGACATTATCGATACTGCAATCCGCGAAACTAAGGAAGAAATTGGCATAAATGTCAATCGAGCCGATGTTGTTGGCGAACTGCCTCCTGTGAAAGTTCCAGTGAGCAGTTTCGAGATTTTTCCTGTAGTGGCCTTTGTTGATGGAATTAGCGATTTCAAAACGTCGGAAAGCGAAGTAAAGAAAGTGCTTGAAGTTGATATTGAGGATATGCGCGCATCTTTAGGTGTTAGACCAGTAATGGTTGCTGGCAAGCAGTACGAGGTACCGAGTTTCCTTTGCGGAAATTCGGTGGTTTGGGGCGCAACGGCGATGATTGTTGCGGAAATGTTTGGGGCGGAAATGAGTTAAAAGTTGAAAGTTGAAAGTTGAAAGTTTGGCTTGCGCCGAGCTAAAGGTTAACTTCGTTGAGCAGAAGGTTTGTTGACGTCCGTTGGGAAGTTTGAAATTGTTTTACTTAGCTTTGAAACTCTAAGAAATAACGTGCATTACAACTGTCAGACCTCCTTTGCCTCCGACGACGAACATTTTAGATTTTAGTATTCCATTCTTGCCGGTAAGGTTGTCAACGTATAAAGGTTTTCCAAGAATGAAATGTTTGCACGAAAAGGTGTCGCCAACTTGCCACTTGGAATTTTCTGTTTCAATGATTTCAAAGCTAAGATTTCCAAGATATTTCAGTAGCGACTTGCGGTTCGGATTCCATTCTATATGGATTATTTCCCCGATATTCAAATCGTTGGAGCAGATTTTATCCCCAGTAAAGTCGCCAGAGCCTTCGCCCGACAGAAGCTTGAAATGTTCGAGAAATGCATTCCAGTTTTCAAAGCCTACATACTGTGAAAGAACATCCAAAGTATATAGTCTGACAAGCGAATTGTCGTTGGTGCGGTCGTATCCGAAGAATCGTTTCAAGGTCTTGTCGGTAATGGATGAATTTTGCACCTTTACTCTTATAGACAATTGCAGTTCCTTGAAGTCGTGCGGACTCAGGGCCTTGTTGTTGAATCCTGCGGCAGACTTTATGCGGTTGCGGAGTTCTTCAAGAGCTTTTTCGTTTCGTGGAATTGAAGTTTTTGTCATTTTGTGAATGTTTTGTGGTGATGCAAATTTATAAAAAATTACCTTTGCCGTAATTTTAGCTATGTCGGAAAGTTTTACATCGGGTTCGTTCGGGAATATTGTTGCCGATTCGTCAAGGTTTCACGATTATCGTGAAGTGGAACGTGTGGGCTCTGGCTATAGCAAATTTTATACAGTCATCAGTGGCGGCAGGAAACTGTTTCTGAAAGCAATAAACCCAGAAGACGGCAGTACCACCGAAAATATCAGTCGTCTTGAGCGCGAATACAGATTGTTTGAGCGGTTATACGGTAACGAGCATATTGTCCGCTGCATCGACTTGCGTAATGACCCGCAGGTCGGGCTCTGCATTGTGATGGAGTATGTCGATGGGATGACTTTGGCGGAGTTCTTGACGACATTGCCATCTGCCAGCGAGAAGAAGCGTATTTTGAGAGAGTTGCTTGATGCAGTCGCGTTTATCCATAGTCATCAGGTGGTACACAACGACTTGAAGTCCGAAAACATCCTTATTACTCGTAATGGGCACAGCGTAAAACTAATAGATTTCGGTTATGCCGACTGCGATTTTAGTGTTGACAAGGCCACTGGCGGAACCAAATCTTATGCTTCTCCCGAACTTCTGGAAAGCGGCGATATTGACGGCAAGAGCGATATTTATTCCATCGGATTCATAATAAAGGAGTTGTTTCCGCATCGATATAAGCTGATTGTAGGGAAATGCCAGCGTGAGAATGCGAATAGGCGTTACCCAAAGGTTTGGGATATAGCCAAGGCTATTCGGTGGTGCGATGTGGGCTTGTTGTTGTCGGTTGTAGTAGCTGTGCTTTGCATTTCGTTGTTTGTGGCAATATGGCTAGTGGATAAGTGGCAGGATGAATTTGGTTTGCCGGAGGTTGACATTCCTACGCAAGTAATGACTGAGGATTCTGTAGAAAATCAAGAAGAAGTGGGGGTTAGTCCAATCGTCGGCAAATCTGACAAAAAGCAGAACGATGTTTCCAATGGAGTATCGTCACTGAATTTTGATTCGATACACAAGTGCTATTTTGATTTGTATGATAAATATGAGAGAGACATCAAGGCTGCCATTGCCGATGGTACAATTGGGTTTGCTGAGTTTGGCGAACCGTACAAATATCGTTTTGCGGACGAGATAGATCAACTGAAGCAAAAGATGATGCCCGCAGACAAGAATCTGATGGTTGAGTTTGAGAAGGATTTTATGTCAATATATGGGATATTACTGACTAAAGTATTCAATCTCTATTCTTATTTGCCGTCATTTTATAAGGTGGAGAAGAACAGGCACAAGCAGGATAGCATAAGGGAGGAGTTTGATAGGTTCAAGGAGCAGATATACAATAGATAAATACCTGCTGTTCCGAAATGTATGTATGCTTTTTATAGTAATAGCCATTATCTTGTAGCTATAAATGCTTGAGTGATTTTATGTTACATGAAATCGTGCCGTTTTTCCAACCTAAAAATGGGTGGATTTCGCCACTTTTACAACTTCGCGAACTTTTAACTATTAACTCTTAACTTTTAACTAAAAAATATGTACCGAAAAGTACCAAGTCCGTTCTTTCTATACTTCCTACCTTTGCAAAGGAAAGCAGTGCCGATAATTTTTCTGCAAAAAAGTGTTTCGCTTGTTTGCCGAAATTAAAAAATGTGTATATTTGTGACACATATATTATCGGTAGCGATACCATCTGTCAGAAAGTGTGAATCTCGCAAGTTCAGAACGAAGTAAGACAGAAAAGTACGCTGCGTGCATCCAGCACGCACTGTTTTCTTATCTTTACTTCAGGCAATGCGAGAGCCTACACTTCGAGATGGGATTGGAGTGCGGGCTTTTTTTGTTGCCTAACCCCAAGCGCAAACGATAGCAGCGGAAGCCGAAAAGCTGGACGAGAGTAGGCGAGGAATGAATGTAATTTTAATTAATACTAATATTTAAATTTTAAGTAAAATGAAACGTAATTTGTTTGTAATGATGTGCGCTGTTGCGCTTGTTTTGGGTGTTAGTTCGTGCGGTGGCGAAAATAAGCCTAAAAATGGAGAAGAAGTCACGAAGATGCTTCCTGCTTCTGCAGTGAAATTTACTGGGGATTGCAAAGATTTCTTTGAGATTTCAGGAGACTCGGTTAAGGTTATTCTTACAAAAGCTGGGGATGGTGATTACGGATGGGAAGTTCGGTCGGTATTTTCTATTGCAAAAACGCCTAATGCCAAGTCGTGGAAAGAACTTGAGGAAACGCCTCATTTCGAGAAACCCGGTTATGCAGGAATGTTTGGATTTAGTCATTGTTATGCCCGCCCTCAATTTTTGGACTCAAATGGAACAGAAATCAGTTTGGACTTAAAGATAGCGGAAGGTATCAACGAATTGCTGAAATCAGAAGAAAAGACTGCGGAAAACATTGTTGTTCAGTATCAGTACGACTTTAAACGCAGTGATTACGAAACAGCCTATGAAAAGTTCGATAAGGTTTCTGGATTGAAAGTTGAAATTGGCATCGCTAATCAGCAGTTCAGCAACGAGGCAAAGCCCTCAAAGGTTTCCGACGGCGACTGGGATTCCATCCTCGACGAGTACGAGAAGTATGTTGACAAGTATGTGGCTGTGTGCAAGAAAGTTATGGACGGTGACACGAATGCCTTGTCGGAATCTGTTTCGTTGGCAGAACAGGCAGAGAAGCTGAACAACAAGTTGAGCAAGGGCCAGGGTTCGATGACATCTGCACAGATGAGCCGTTACACCAAGATTACAACAAAGATGGCTAACGCAATGCAATAAATACTAATTCATATTATGGGATTTTAAGTCTGCCGACATTTGTTGGCAGACTTTTTTTGTTTAATCGCATAAATGTAAGAATGCGACTACAATAGGTTGTATGGAACGGGATACTAATTGGTAAAAAAAGAATATGTACCTATTAACCTTGCCTAAAAAACAAACAAAAGTGTTACCTACAAACAGCACTTTTGTTGTATAATTGCTGTCTATGAAAAGCACTTCGCGAAAAATATGCTTGCTATGCACAGCGAAATCCAATCAACTTACCGATGACATTGAACGGCGAAGCCCTCAACGAAGTTAAACACCATACAAAAGTAAGTTGCCGCTGTGGGCGATTGGTTTTGGGTATTAGAACTCCTATCCCTTCAAATACCTCGCAGTCACCGATTCCTCGCTGTTCAAAATTTCGGTAGGTTTTCCTGCGAATAGCAGTCGTCCGCCGGCTTCACCGCCTTCGGGACCGACTTCGATGAGGTAGTCAGCTTGCTTCATCACATCCATGCTGTGTTCTATGAGTATGAGCGTATTGCCGGCATCGGTCATGTCGTTGAAAAGGTTGAGTAGCTTGTGGATGTCGTCCAGGTGCAGGCCGTCGGTTGGTTCGTCGAGGATGAATATTTCACCTTTGCGGTGAAGTTGGTCGGCAAGCTTTATGCGCTGCAGTTCGCCGCCAGAGAGGGTTGTCATCGACTGGTCGAGGTGCAGGTAGCCAAGACCAACCTTGTCCAAGGCAAGAAGTTTGGGCAAAAATGGCTGGTCGGCAAAGAATTCGATGGCTTCTTCGACGCTCATTCCCATCACTTCGGCGATATTCTTGCCTTTGTATCGGTGCGAGAGGGCTTCGTCGTTGTACCTTGTGCCGTGGCAGACCTCGCAGACGGTTTCAATAGATTCCATAAAGGCCATGTCGGAGACAATCACGCCCTTGCCGCCACAAGCGGGACAAGCACCCTTCGAGTTGAACGAAAACAACTGCATGTTGCTGTGGCTCGCCTGAGCAAAAAGTTTGCGTATCGGGTCGGAAATCTCAAGGTAGGTGGCTGGTGTGGAACGCAGGTTTATGCCTATGTTTTTCTGTCCGATGAAGATAGTTTCGAGTTTGCACTGGCTTTGGAATTCCTCCATCAGCGACGACTTTCCCGAACCTGCAACACCGGCAATCACCGTCATTACGCCTGTTGGAATGTCAACAGAAACGCTTTTCAGGTTGTGCAAGGTGGCGTTTTCGATGCGGATGAAGCCTGTTGGTTTTCGTATCTCGGTCTTGAACTGGCTTTTGCTGCGAAGCATTTTGCCCGAAATGGTGTCGGAGTTGAGGAGTCCTTCGTATGTGCCTTCGAACATTATTTCGCCGCCGTGTGCACCGGCTTTCGGTCCCATATCGACAATATGGTCGGCCATTGCAATTATTTCGCGGTGATGCTCGACTATGAGGATGGTGTTGCCGTGGTCGCGGAGGTTGCGTAGCGAATCCTTCAGCTTGCTGATGTCTTGCGGATGCAAGCCTACGCTTGGCTCGTCGAGGACGTATGCCATGTCGGTAAGCGGCGAGTTGATGTACTTTGCAATCTTGATGCGCTGAGCTTCTCCGCCAGAGAGTGTTCCAGTGCCACGGCTCAACGATAGGTAGCCCAGACCAATCTGCATAAGTGCCTGCAGTCGCTTGGCAAGTTCGCGCTTGATGTCAACAGCCAGCGGGTCGTCGATGGCTGCAACAAATTCCACAAGGTCCGAAATTGGCATGTCGCCGACTTCGGCAATGTTCTTGCCGTTTATGCGGCACGAGCGAATCTTCTCGTTCAGTCGCGTACCCTTGCAATCGGGACAGGTGCCCATCGTAAGCATCGGGTTGATTGCTGCAGCGTGAAGCAGACCTTCTTCCGAATTTATGATGCTGCGGTACATTCGCGGAACAAGACCTTCGTATTTGGCAGTCTTCGGCCAGTTTGAAGGCGGATTTTTCAGTTTTATCTGTGGCGAATATAGGAAAAGGTCAAGTTCTTCGGGAGTGTAGTCCTTTATTTTCTTGTCGAGGTCGAAAAGTCCGCTGTGTGCGTAGCGGATCCATCGCCATCCGCCTTTGCCAAAAGCGATGTAATGTATTGTATCCTCGTCGTTTAGCGACTTGTCGAAGTCAACGAGCTTATGTATGTCGAGTTCGCGGATTTCGCCCAAACCGGCGCAACGAGGACAGCTTCCTGCCGGATGGTTGAACGAAAACGAGTCGGAATAGCCGACAAAAGGCTTGCCAACACGCGAAAACAAAAGTCGGAGCAACGGCTGGATGTCGGTGTAAGTGCCTACTGTGGAGCGACTGTTCGATGCTGGCTTTTTCTGGTCGATGACTATCGTCACGGGCATGTTTTCAATCTTTCCTACCTTGGGACGACCATATTTCGGTAGGTATTGCTGCACGAAGCTAGGAAAAGTCTCGTTGAGTTCGCGACGGCTTTCGGCGGCAATGGTGTCGAGGCAAAGCGACGACTTGCCCGAACCCGAAACGCCTGTAAATACTGTAATCTGATGCTTTGGAATGTCCAGCGAAACATTCTTGAGGTTGTTTTCGGTGGCACCTATTATTGATATTTTGTCTGAAGACATAGGGGTAACTTTCAACTTTTGGTTCCTGCGGCGCACTGAGCCTGTCGAAGGGGCGAAGGACAACTTTCAACTCTCAATTTTCACCTTTCAATTTTCAACTTTCACCATATCCTTTTCAAAGTCGCTGTGGAAGTTCATGTTCTGAAGTTTCCAGATTTTGTCGGGACGGTACATTGTTACGACAAATTCAACTGGCTGACGGTCGTATTTTAGCACATACACATACTTTGCATACGATTCACCGAGGTAATATTTCCCAGCAAGTTCGTAGCCGTTGAAATTGCCGAGCAGTTTGCGCGAAGCCTCGAACTTTTCCTTCATTGCCGTAGTGCCTTCCTTGTTGCTTTCGAGCCAGTCGTTGGTCGAGAACAGGTAGTCGATGGCCTTGTTTACGTCGTCGTTGAACATCGTGAAGAACTTTGCCATGATGTCTTCGGGAGTGTTCTGTGCCTTAGCCGTGTTGCCAAATGCGAGCATTGCTGTTATGGTTGCGATTATGATTATTGTCCTTTTCATCTGCGTTGAATTTTTTGATTTGAAATGCAAAGGTAGAAAAAAATATTAAATGGTTTCTATGTTTCACGTTTCTGGGTTTCTATGTTTCTCGCTTCGCTGTTTCTGGGTTTCTAAGTTTCTTAGTTTCTGGGTTTCTAAGTTTATGGTTGTTTGAAATGGTTTGAGGTAGTTTGAAGTTGTTATAAACAACATTAAACTCAGAAACGGCTTTAGCCATATAAACTTAGAAACGTGAAACTTGAAACGGGCGCTAGCCCATAGAAACGGCGTCAGCCATTGAACGGCGAAGCCCTCAACGAAGTTAAACGCCGCAGGCATTCAAACGGCGTCAGCCAAAAAAATGGTCACACCCGAGGGCATGACCACCTATAATAATAAAAAGGAGGGCTAATTAGTCACCCAAGGTTGCTACCATGACAGCCTTGATGGT
>DBYO01000033.1:149617-178956 GCA_002310235.1 Bacteroidales bacterium UBA1184 | reverse complement strand
GATGCTTCTGATTCGAATACATCTTCGGTAACTTCGATTCCGTCGAGACCGAACTGCTTGTTAACGTCGCGGCCAACCTGAGTTTCGAGGTTGTGGTATGCTGGCAAGCAGTGCATGAACTTGCACTTCGGATTGCCTGTCATCTTCATAGTTTCCTTGTTAACCTGGTAAGGCTTCAAGAGTTTGATACGTTCTTTCCAAACTTCTACTGGTTCGCCCATTGATACCCAAACATCGGTATAGAGGAAGTCGCAACCCTTAACGCCCTTTGCAACGTCGTCGGTAACAGTTACCTTAGCGCCGGTTTCCTTTGCAATCTTCTTGCAGGTGTCGATGAGTTCCTTGCTTGGCTGCAATTTCTTAGGAGCAACGATACGAACGTCCATACCCATCTTTGCACCACCAACCATCAACGAGTTACCCATGTTGAAACGAGCATCGCCGAGGTAAGCGTAAGTAACCTGGTTGAGAGGCTTGTCAACGTGTTCGCTCATAGTGAGGAAGTCGGCAAGAATCTGTGTCGGGTGGAATTCGTTGGTCAAACCGTTCCATACTGGAACACCAGCGTACTTAGCAAGTTCTTCAACGGTTTCCTGCTTGAAACCACGGTATTCGATACCATCATACATTCTACCGAGAACGCGAGCGGTATCCTTCATCGATTCCTTAACGCCAATCTGCGAACCAGTTGGTCCGAGGTAGGTAACGTGTGCGCCCTGGTCGTAAGCTGCAGTTTCGAATGCGCAACGAGTACGAGTCGAGGTCTTTTCGAAAATGAGGGCGATGTTCTTGCCCTTCATGGTCGGTTGTTCTGTTCCAGCATACTTTGCTCTCTTGAGGTCGCGAGCCAAATCAAGCATATACTGAATCTCTTTTGGTGTGAAGTCCAATAACTTCAGAAAACTTCTGTTTCTTAAATTAAAAGCCATAACTAATTTTTATTTAAAGTACTTTAAAAAATTTATTTCACGATTCTTGTTCCGGCATTCGGATTTCCGAGCTGACCTGCTTCGGTTATGATGCACGATTTTCCACCATTTTCAACGAAGTACAAAGCTGCGCGAATCTTCGGAGCCATGCTGCCTTCGGTAAAATGACCTTCGGCGAGGTACTTCTTTGCTTCCTCAACTGTGATGGTGTCCAACTGCTTCTCTTCCGGAGTGTGGAAGTGGAGGCATACCTTAGGAACATCGGTGAGGATGTAGAATTCGTCTGCACCAATCTGTATTGCTAGCAACGACGAAGCCAAATCCTTGTCGATTACTGCGTCGATTCCGTGGTATTCGCCCTTGTCGTTTACATAAACTGGGATTCCGCCACCACCGACGGTTACAACGATGTTACCTTTTTCGGCAAGGTCCTTTACGATGTCCTTGTTGTTGATTTCGATAGGCTTAGGCGATGCTACAACCTTTCTCCATCCTTTGCCCTTCGGGTCCTTTGCGTAGGAGTCCTGCGGATTCTTTGCCTTCAAAGCGTTCATTTCCTCTTCGGTGTAGTATGGACCGATAGGCTTGGTCGGATTTGCGAAGCCCTTGTCGTTCTTGTCAACAACAACCTCGGTTACCAAGGTAACGATGTTTTTGTTAAGTTTGTGGCTTGTGAGTACGTTCTTGAACTGCTGTTCGATAACGTATCCGATGAATCCCTGCGAGTATGCGCCGCATACAGCAAGTGGCATTTCGGGAAGTCCGTAAACCTTTTCACCGGCATTGTTCTGCAGAAGAATATTTCCAACCTGCGGGCCGTTGCCATGTCCTATAACTATATTGTAATCACGTTTTACGAGGTCCAAAAGACTCTCGCAAGTCTTGTAAACATTTGATTCCTGTTCTTCTATTGTACCCTTCTGTCCGGCTCTCAGCAGAGCGTTTCCACCAAAGGCTACAACTGCCAATTTTTTGTTCAACATTTTGTTCTTTGCCTTTTTAATTTTGAAACCGCAAAACTATATTTTTTTTATCAAATGCCAATAGTGTTTTATAGCATGATTTTTTTGGGGGGCGAACAGTCCAGCCGTCAAACAGAAGTCCAGTCGTGCCGTCAAATAGAAGACCAGTCCAGCAGGCAAGCAGAAGACCAGTCTTGCATACAGCCAGGCTGTGTGACTGCAAGCCTGCGAGCCTGTCAGACTGTTAGCCATTCTTCTTCGGCATCATTTTTGTTTTATACCTTGCGTTGTTCAAAAGATTAAGTTTTTTTTATCAGTTTTGATGGCAGCGGTAAAAATATAATGACTATCTTTGCGAACAATTAATTATAATAGGTTTAATTTGATTTAGTAACACATAAAATTTTTGAAAATGAAGACTATAGTAAAAGTATTATGCGTGGCAATGGCATTGTTGGTGTCGTTTTCGGTAAGCGCACAGAAGAAAGAAAAGACTTTCGCAGGTAGCATTAGGTATGCAATCACTTACGAAGATCTTGATCCGCAGTATAAAGGACAGGTTCCAACAGAAATGATTACCTACGTTAAGGACGGTAAGGTAAGAATGGACCAGGTTTCCCCGATGTACACAATGGGTGCAATAACACTCGAAGACGGTAGCGCAATTGTTCTTATCGACGTGATGGGACAGAAACTTGCAACTCAGCAGACAAAGGAAGATATCGAAAAGGCAAAGGCAGAAGCTAAGGAGTCTGGCGATTTGAAGGATTCCGAACCTGAAGTAAAGGCAACCGATGAAACCAAGATGATTGCTGGTTACAAGTGCACAAAGTACGAAGTAACCACCGATGGCGAAACAATGGAAGTTTTTGTAACCGAAGAAATTCCTATGCCAGCAATTTACCACGAAAATTCGCAGGTTAAGGGTATAAAGGGTGTTCCGATGGAATACACAATGTCAACTAATGGCATGAACATGACCATGACCGCAAAGGAAGTTAAGAAAGGCGGCGTAAACAATTCGATGTTTATGATTACCGACGACTACCAGAAGCTCTCTACAGAAGACTTCGCTAGAATGCTCGGCGGTGGTATGTAAAAAATATTCTTACAAAAGGGAAAAATCCTCGCAAGGGGATTTTTTTTCTAATTTAATGGGAGAAAAGTGAAAAAATTATTCGGCAAGAAAAAGGACGAAAAATCGGATGGCAAGCCGAAGAAGTCGCCTGAAACAAAATCAAAGAAAAAAGAAGGCGATGCAAAAGGCGCAAACGACGCTATCGACGACGAATCGAAGGTAAAACGTTCCGACCAGATAAAAATCTGCATCGGCGTTTTGCTTCTCGCATTTGTCATAATAATGGTCGTGTCGTTCATATCTTATTTCTTTACATGGAAGAGCGACCAGTCGTTGTCGAACTACGGTTTCTTTGAGGCTTTGTTCAATTCCGATATACAAGTTGACAACAAGGCTGGAAAACTCGGTGCCGTTGTTGCAAACTTCTTTATCCGCGACACATTCGGCATCGCATCGTTTGCTATCGTGGCAATGCTGGTGGTCATCAGTCTGAGACTGCTCCGTATAAGGAAGGTGCGCGTAGTGTCGTTCGTCATCAAGAGCATGTTCATAATGCTGTGGTTCAGCATTGCTTTGGCTTCGATATTCGGCGCTAGCGAAAACTTGTTCTGGCTCGGCGGAAAGCACGGACTTTTCATATTCGAAAGCCTGCGTAATCTTGTAGGTGCAATTGGCGCATATTCCATAATAGTGGTGCTCGCGCTGATAATAATTGTCTTCTGCTTCGAAAATTCTGTTGTAGGAATAAAGAAGTTGCTTGAACGTATTGCCGCATTCAGGGTTAAGGACCTAAAGAAAAAGCTTGAAGATGAAGAAGACAAGCCAGCCGAGCCGACAGTGGACGGTGGCCCTGAAAATCCCATCGATCCTATCTTGCCGATTGAACCTTCACCTGAACCTACCGACGGAGCACAACCTATAAATGACGATGAGCCGTCGACACCTATCGACCTTGATGGAGAAACTACAGAAGAGCCCGCTCCGCAGGTGCCAGACGACGGTCTTGCCCTCGAGATAAATCCGAGCGGAGAAGAAACCATAGAAGCACAGCCGGTTGACGAAGTTGCTGCCGATGAAGGCGAAATGCCACTCGACGGACAGCAGGAACCCGAAAGCGACGAAGTCGAGCTTGACGTGACAAAGGCGGAGGAGGAACCGCAGGTCGACCCCGAAGACTGGACTCATCTTCCCGACTACGACCCTACCAAGGACCTCGAGTTCTACAAGTTCCCGACTGCCGACCTGCTTCCCGATTTCCAATCGAAGAACCAGATGTCGGACGACGAGCTAAAGGCTCAGCTTAATGCTCACAAGAATCAGATCGTACAGACGCTCAGCAACTATAACATCGAAATTTCGAAGATTTCGGCAACGGTTGGTCCTACGGTTACTTTGTACGAAATAGTCCCCGCTCCGGGCGTAAGGATTTCGAAGATAAAGAACCTCGAAGACGATATCGCATTGAGCCTTGCTGCTCTCGGTATCCGTATCATAGCACCGATTCCCGGCAAGGGAACAATAGGTATCGAAGTGCCAAACCCAAATCCCGAGACTGTCTCGATGAAATCGGTGATAAGCTCGAAGAAATTCCAGGAATCGACATATGACTTGCCCGTTGCTCTCGGAAAGACGATTACCAACGAAACCTACGTATTCAATCTTGCCAAGACGCCGCATTTGCTAGTGGCTGGTGCAACCGGACAAGGTAAGTCTGTTGGTATTAATGCAATAATTGCATCGTTGCTGTACAAGAAGCATCCTTCGCAACTGAAGTTTGTGCTTGTCGATCCCAAGATGGTGGAACTTTCTATTTACAAGGCCATTGAAAAGCATTACCTAGCAAAACTTCCAGGCAACAATCCGTCGATCATTACCGACGTGTCGAAGGTTACCGAGGCCATGAATTCGCTCTGCATACTCATGGACGAGCGCTACGAACTTCTTACCAAGGCTGGTTGCAGAAACATCAACGAGTACAACGAAAAGTTCATAAAACGTCAGCTCAATCCCGAGAAGGGACATTACTATATGTTCTACATCGTGGTTGTAATCGACGAGTTCGCCGACATTATTGTGCAGGAAGGTCGTCAGGTCGAAACCCCGATTTCGCGTCTGGCAGCTAAGGCTCGTGCAATAGGCATACACCTTATTGTTGCTACGCAGCGTCCTTCGACCAACGTAATTACAGGTGTCATCAAAGCAAACTTCCCGTCGCGAATTGCTTTCAAGGTTACCAACTACATCGATTCCAAGACTATTCTTGACCAGACTGGTGCAAACCAGCTTATCGGTCGTGGCGACTTGCTTATTTCGTACGGTGGAGAAATTACACGTGTACAATGTGCGTTCATCGATACTCCCGAAGTTCAGAAGCTTGTCGATTTCATAAGCGAACAGCAGGGTTATCCTTGTGTTTACGAACTTCCCGAAGTAAAAGGTGAAGGCGGCGAAGGTGGCGATGGAGGAGCAACGCTCGATCCCAACAACCGCGATCCTCTGTTCGATGAGGCAGCAAGGTTGATATGCAGTACACAACAAGGCTCTACTTCTATGCTTCAGCGTAAGTTCAGCATTGGATACAATAGGGCAGGAAAGATAATCGACCAGCTCGAAGCTGCAGGCATTGTCGGTCCATACGAAGGCAGTAAGGCTCGTCAAGTTTTGTACGATGAAATATCTTTGGAACGATATTTGGAGAGTCTGCATGAAATTAAATAGTTGAATTTAAAAATTTTGAATATGAAAAACTTTATGTTGTTGATAATCTGTATGTTCGCTGCTATGGCAATGTCGGCACAGGGAACTGCTTCGCAGATGGAAATACTCGATCAGGTAGCAGCTAAGACCGAAAAATACGTCGGACTTAAGATTGATTTTACCATGTATGTAGAAAATTTGCACAATGCAAAACGAGATTCGTACAAGGGCAATGCTGTTTACAAGCAGGGCCTTTACAAAATGGACATAATGGGTCAGGTCGTATATTCCGACGGAAAGACAAACTGGACCTATCTGAAGGACGCCGACGAGATTAACATCACCAACAACAGCGAAAACGAGGCTTTCATGACAAATCCTCAGGCTATCCTAAAGGACTACAAGTCGAAATTCAAGGTAAACTACATTTCCGACAAGTTCGAGAAAAACCGTGCCTTGATGGAGTTCGACTTTTTCCCGAAACAAATCGAGAACAAGAAGTACTCGAAGATTACTATCCGCATCGACAAGACCAAAAAGCAGATTTTCTCGGTTCGCTATGTTGGCAAGGACGGCGTAAACTATCTTGTTGAAATCGACAAGATGCTCGAAAATCCGACAATCACCGATGCAGAAGTTAAGTTCAACAAGGCCTCGTATCCGGGTGCCGAACTTATTGACATGCGATAACGATGAGGTTGGATCACATAAACATCAAAGGGTCGCTTTACGATCTTTCAAATCCCCGCATTATGGGGATTTTGAATTTTACGCCCGACTCGTTCAATCCGGCAAGCCGTGTGGTTGACAATGGCGAAATCAAGGAGCGCATCGAAAAAATGTTTGCCGATGGTGCCGACATGGTTGACATCGGCGGAATGTCAACTCGACCGGGAAGCAGAATCATCGATGCTGACGAGGAATGGAGTAGGTTGTTGCCAGCGTTGGAGATTGTGGCAAAGCATTTTCCCGACAAAATTTTCTCGCTCGACACTTTTCGCGCAGAGATTGCTCGCCGTGCTGTGACCGACTATGGCATATCAATAGTAAACGACATCAGCGCTGGCGATGCCGACCCGTTGATGTTCGAGACAGTTGCCAGTCTGCATGTACCATATATTATTATGCATGGAGCATCCAATCCTCTGACAATGCACAATGGAACAGAATACAAATCTTTTCCTGGCGACATACTGAGCTTCTTCGCTGAAAAAGTCAATAAGTTGCATAGTCAGGGCGTTTCCGATATCATCATTGACCCGGGCTTTGGCTTTTCGAAGACCGTTGACCAGAACTACGAACTTATGGAGCATCTTGAAGACTTTGCTTTGTTTGAACTGCCCTTGCTGGTTGGTATCTCGCGCAAGTCGATGCTTTGGAAATATCTGGACATCACTGTCGAAAACGCGCTTAACGGAACTACAGTTCTAAATACAATCGCCTTGCAGAAGGGCGCGGATATTCTTCGAGTCCACGATGTGAAGGAGGCCGTTGAGGTGGTGAAGATTTGCAATAAGTTGCGAATCATACAGTAGAGACGTTGTGAGCAACGTCTCACTATAATCAAAAAATATTCAATGTTGTTTTTATATTTTAACCCAGCTGGCTTGCAATAACCTTATGCCACCAGTCCCAAGAATATCCCGTTGAAGGATGATATACAGCTATCACTCGTGATTTCTTGCCTTGTTTCAACTGGTAGTATCCGTTTTTCACACTGTAGTTGTCGAATACCAATGGTTCGCCCTGAATCCATCCTTCGTTTGGTAAGTAACCGTAAAGGCGTATTCCCCAGACGATTATCAAGTCAGGTTGCAAGTCCTCAATTACCTCAAGAAATGCCTTTTGCCCTTCCATGTAGTCTTCGTAAGAGCCCGCAGTTCTGGTGTCTGTCATTGCAATCTGCAGAAAATTGAAGTATGCTACTGATTCCCAAATTTCTCTTGACTCTTCTGGTGTCGTCGGTTTGTTTACAAGCGAGCGTTCAAACTTTTTGAATGTATTCGCCCAACCGCCAGTACTGCCATCCAACAATGATTCGATTATTTTAGTGGTGTTTAAATCATTACATTCAGGTGCATATTTTATCCCACATTCATCACACCCACCACAGTAATGACTTTCTCCCAACACTAGGATTTTCTTTTTGAAAATACCTCCATTCTTATAGTTTTTGCCAATCCACGGCTTGAAAAATACATGTTCCATAGTAAAATAGTTTATGCGCTTAATTATAATTTTCCAATCCATTTATTCCCAACGATGGCTGATTTCCTTCAATCGGCTGTCATATGTGTAAATCATCTTATTCCTACGGAAATTGGCAGAATTTCCTGCTATATTACGAAATTCTCCGAGAGATGATTCCCAGTTATGGGCAATTTCTTTTAGTTTTTCATCCATTGTATAGAACATTTTGTTTTTTCTGAAAACGATGAATGTTCCACTGAATCCCATTAGTTCTCCTACAGAACTTTCCCAGTTGTGTGAGATTTCTTTTCCTTGTTCGTTCATAACATAGTACATTTTGTTTTTTATAATCACATCTGCTATCATAATTTACTGCCCTTGTCCGTGTCGGGCACAACCTTTAATTTTGCCTACTTGGTTCAGGCATCGGCATTCCTGTTATGTTATTTATTCGCTTTCTTTTTCTCCTTCAGGATAGTTTTATAGTCAGGATTTATTGAAACGACATTGTATGGCCAGAATTTTACGAATGAATTAAAGAAATCGACCTTGTTTTCAAAGTATTGTCCGTTTTTTGTCCATTCATTGTTGAGTTGAGTGTTTATATCAACTGTGACTTCCATAAGTTTTTCAACAAGTGCGTTACTATATTTGCTGTTATATGCACTGGGATTTGCGATGTTTCTGGTAAGATACCCAGGACAATTGTTGTACATATCGTGATAGTTATAGTTCACAAACTTGAAACTTTTAAGTTCGTTGAAATTTGTCTGCTTGTAATCTTCAATAATCTTTTTGTTATTATTGGCATCTGCAATTATCGAGTTGTATTTTTCGTTGATATTTTTTTTCTCTTTATTGAACCAATCTTTTATTTCTTGTCCTTTTTTGCCTGAATTCAGATCCAATGGGAGAAATTTTACAGTTTTCTTGTCAAAATTGTATTCTTCTTGCAGCAATTTTTTGTTATAGCTTTCAACGATAGAGTCCAATTGCTTGTTATAATCAATGCATGCGATGGAATCTTGTTCCTTTTGCTTTGCAGCTTCGGCAATTGCAATTATCGAATTGTATTTGTCGATGATGTTATTCTTGGCAGTATTGTACCGAGTTTCTATTCCAGGTCCGCACTGTATCCTTACTGCGTTGATGATTTTCTTGGTAAAATTGTATTTATTTTGAAGCAATTCCTGATTGTATGCGAGAATGAGAGAATCAATTTCGCGGTTATACTTAATGCAAGCAATAGAATCCAATCTACGCTGTTCTGCAATGCGTTTTTCTTCCGCAATCCGTATCATATCTATATTCCATACAGCATCGGCACAGTACGGGTTTTGTATTCCAAGATCCTTGAATGCAAATTCTACTGCCTTGTATTTTCCTATTTGTACATCGTATTTTTTCCCTGAATATTTAATACGCTTTAAAACGAGATAATTGTCAACAAATACAAGATTGCCAATATCGCTTTTCTCCCATTTGTCATTTCTGTATTTATCCTTGAAATATGGAGCTTTTTCTACTGGAATAGGAATTGTGATGTTAAAAAATCTGTCTTTCTGGTAATCACCAGAATCAAAGTAAATTATAATTGGAAAATATTGATTGTCGGCATTGTATTGTTGTAAATCTCCGCGTATGTTAATTTTTTCGTAGTAATATGTAATTTTATCGGTGCACGTTTTGTAAAATTGATAAACGGAGCTATCTTTAAGTCTTTCTTCATATGTCGTGCTCGATTCAAATTCGCCCTTCTGACACCATTCTTCAAAATTATTTTTAATTCTTTCTCTAATAATATAATAGTCTGTTTTTTTGAATTTTGCTTCTTCTTGTTCCCTTTTTTCCCTGTCAAAATCAACTTTGGTTTTCAGTTTTTTTGCAGCTTCCTGTTCGTTTATATACCACAAATAAATTTTTGCGCGAGAAGTATTTCTCCCTTTCAAGTATTCTGCCATACCGTTCATAAGTTCTAGTCCCACAATATCGTTAGGTTCGGAATATCCAAACTTTTGAGCCAATTCCTTGTCGATTTGCTCCAAGCGTTTCTGATAGGCGGTTTTTGTCGTGTTTTGTGCCATTGTTTCGTACGGCATAAAGGATATTAGGAAAACTAATATTCCCAAAAGTATACTTATAAACCTATTCATATTTATTGTAATTTGTTAAAGTTAAACATACTGCAAATTTATTCCTATAATATTCTCTTCGCATAATTCTCTGCCAATAGTTACTTTGCGTTCTGCACACAATTACTTTGCATTTTTCCGTTTTGTATATAATTCTTTATTTTTATGCTGCAATAATAAGCGTTAGGTACGCCAAAGCGTGTCGTAGGAGGAAGGAAAACGCATAACCAATCATTAAGTTAATATTATGTGCTTTTTTGTCAATTATATGATAGGTTGAATGTTTATTATGGTGTTGACTTGCGCGACCATTTTTGTGACTTTTTAGGAATTGATTCCCAAAAAGTTATAACTTTTGCGGAGTTGATTCCTGAAAAGTTATGTTTTTAGATTGATGCTTTGACTTTACTTCTCTTTATACCAGTGACTTAAATCTTCGAAGAAGTTGTGTTGCAATACTTGCGAAATTTTCATTAGTGTATCGGTGTCAATCCAAGGGCGCGAGAATATGAGATAGATATTGTTGCGGTGACAGTTGAGCTGGGCAGCCAACCACGATACCCGTATGCCTTTCCTCGACATATATTCCTTGATGTACTTTCCGATATGTATGTTTTCTTCTTGCATAAAAAGCGTGGAACTAATTTCTTGCCTGAAGTCCGGGTTACCACGCCCACTCATCTTACAAGTTATTCCACGCCGTAACAATTACGGCATTTGGTAACTTCCTTGATGAGTTGTCCTCTATAGAGGACTTTGTGGTAAATTGGACTTCAAGGGATAGTCACAAATGCTATCTGTTGTTATATAAGTTTTTTAGTTCGTCTGTTTCGTAGTTTCTGTTTTTAGGTTACAATTATGTTTTGTGTATTGCAAAGGTACAAAATATTCTGAATATGCAGAATATGTTATATGATTTCCACAAACGTGGAAATTATTGTATAAATACCTAGCAGTATTATTATAGAGCCACCTACACGGTTGATTACCAGGAAGTGGCGTGGACGTATCTTCTTGCGGAAGAAGCTGAGCGACATTGTGAGGAAGGTCCACCACGAGAACGAACCAAGGATGAAGCCAAGTATTATGAATATGCCTTTTATCAGTTCGTTGCTATCGGAAACACCATCGCCAACTCCAACATTGAACATTGCAAAGAATGCAAAAATGTAGGTCATAGCCCCGATGAAGTTAGAAAGCGTGAGTCCAACCACCGATATGAAATCCTGCCATAACGAATTGCGGTTGTCCTTGCTTTGGCGGATGTCTTTTACTGCATTGCGCTTGAACATGAACACACCGAAAATGATGACAATGATTCCACCGATAACACCAAGTATGGGCTTGTATTCCTGTATTGTGTTGAAAATTAGCGAATAAAGGAAATAGGAGAGCGCAGCCATAAGTGTGTCGGCAAATACAACGCCCACACCCGAAATAAACGACGATATACGCGGACGCGTGAGCGCACGCTGTATGCATAGTACCGCTACTGGCCCCACAGTTATGGAAGCCGTAAGCCCTACCATTGCCCCGTCACATATCTCTGAAATCATACTGCAAAGAAACAAACTTTTTTTCAAAAATAGTGTTTCGAAAAACGTTATTTTTGAGACAAAAATTTTCATAATGGACTTTCAATCTACAAAGGCTTTGCTCGACGAGCGCTACGAAAAGTTTGCTGTAGCAAGTTTCGTGGAAAACGACCCGGTGCAGATTCCGCATTCGTTTTCGCGCAAGGAGGATATTGAAATCAGTGGTTTTTTCGCTTCGATGATTGCCTGGGGCAACCGCAAGATGATAATAAACAACGCAAAACGTTTCATGCGGCTCATGGACAATGCTCCATACGATTTTGTGATGCACTTCGAGGAGAAGGACTTAAAACCTCTTGATGCCGCTGTGCACCGTACTTTTAACGGCGACGATATGCGCTTTTTCGTGCGTTCGCTTGCCAATATCTACCGTAATCACGGAGGTCTTGAAGCCGTTTTCTGCAAGTTCCCCGAGATGGACAAGAACCTGATGAACGTCCATGCTGTCTTGTTCGAGATTCCGCACGAGGCTCGCAATATGCGCCACATTTCCGACATAACCAAGGGTTCGGCGGCAAAACGGCTGAATATGTTCCTGCGCTGGATGGTGCGCGACGATGGACGAGGTATCGACTTCGGATTGTGGAAGGGCATAAGTCCTGCCGATTTGCTTATTCCGCTTGATGTGCATTGTGGCCGTTGCGCACGCGACCTTGGCTTGCTTTCGCGCAACCAGAACGACTGGAAAGCAGTGATAGAGCTAACCGAAAACCTACGTAAATTCGACCCGACCGACCCGATAAAGTACGACTTTGCTCTTTTCGGTTCGGGAGTGACGCAAACCCCGATGCAGTAATGGCCGACAGTTATTTCACATTCAAGCAGTTTCGCGTGTTGCACCGCAAGTCGATTATGAAGGTCGGCACCGACGGTGTGTTGCTTGGCGCCTATGTGGATTGTGTAAACGCAAAACGAATCCTAGATATCGGCACTGGCACTGGTTTGCTCTGTCTTATGCTGGCTCAGAAATGTGGGGCGAAGATTCATGGAATCGACATAAATGCTGAAGCTGTAGAGGTTGCAAAGTGCAATGTCGAGCAGAGTAGGTGGGCCGATAGGATAGAGATTTTCCAGTCGTCGGTGCAGGATTTTGCGTCTGCGGGAAAGTACGACCTTATAGTGTCAAATCCGCCGTTCTATACCACCGATGTGGTCGCCCCCGAAAAGGGCAGGGCTTTGGCGCGTCACGACCTAAGTCTCAACATTTCGGAATTGGCGGCTTCTATTGGCAGGCTTTTGTCGCCATACGGACATTGCTATGTCATTTATCCCACCGAGCAATGCAGGTTGTTTGAGGAAGAAGCGTCGAAATACGGATTGTTCGCCATGCGCAGGTTGTATGTGTCGTCGCGTCCCGATGTGCCTCCGATCCGTACCATTGTAGAATTAAGCAGGACACAATGTGAGCCCAAGTGTGATTCGCTTTATATCGAAAATGGCGAGCGTCACGATTTTAGCGACAAATATAGGTCGCTAACAAAGGATTATTATCTTAAATTTTGATTAGAAAAGACCAAGTGTAATCGCAAGGTAAACTCCTGGTGCGTTTAGTATCGACTGTTTGTAAAATTCTGGTTTCTTTACGTTGATGTGGAACTGGTAGTTGATACCCAGCGAAATTTTTAGAATGTCGGTTATTGAGTATTCTAAGGCTGCCGACGGCACTATTGCCACAAATCCAGCCTTGTCGTATCCTTTACGGCTTACCGAGTTTATAAGCAACGAAGCTCCATATCCTATTTTTATGTCGGTAACAAGATGAAAGTCGTGGCTGTTGAAAAACGGATATCCGAAATATATTCCCCCGTGGCTTTGTCTC
Source organism: Bacteroidales bacterium UBA1184 (assembly GCA_002310235.1). Lineage (GTDB taxonomy): Bacteria > Bacteroidota > Bacteroidia > Bacteroidales > ML635J-15 > Bact-19. Next base: position 165,554 of record DBYO01000033.1, on the reverse strand, counting down.
AGGTTGTGCGGTTCGGAATCGGTTCCAACTATTTTTACCGAATTGGTCATTCCTTCGTAGTATGCGCCAAGTCTGAAGTCCTTTATTATGAAGCCGCAGTTGCCGCCAAGCGAAACAGACATTCCTTTTTCTACAGGATAGAACTGTCCGTAGAACGAGCAGAAACCACCCTGCTGGTATTCGTTAGGCTCAACTTGCGAAAATCCAGCAATTGTTGAAGCTAGGATTAACAATATGCCAATTATTTTTTTCATAATATATCAAACTAATTTTACGAAGATTTATTGTGCGGTATTTAAAGAAACAGCGGATTGACTCCGCTGTTTTCTTGATATGATTATCAAATTTTAATTAAAACCTCCAAGTTTGATGATGTCGATACGCTTGTTTACGCACATTACAGGAATCTGAGCTGCTAAGGCTTCGTTCTCTGGATTCTTGATGTCCTTGATGTACGACTTGTACTGGTCGGTCATGAAGATAACAAGGTCGCATTCGGCTTCGTTGGCGTACTTGTACATTTCGTCCGAGAAGTTCTTCTTGCTTTCGAGGAACTTTATGTCGTAGTCGATAAGATTGTCGTTGAACAAGTTCTCTGCGAAAGTAATAGTGTTTCTGATGTCCTTTCTGCTGAATCCATCGCTGTCTTGGTATGATATGATGTAAACCTTGCTTTCGAAAAGAGTATTCAAGAATCTTACCCAGTTGACTCTGATTCTCGAAGACTTGTCAGCATCGATTGGAATGAGGATACGGTCGTATTCACCATAGATTGGCGGATTCTGAACAAGTATGAATGGTATTGTAACAAACTTTTCGACAATCTTCATAGCCTTCTTTAAGTTCTTTACTCCATGAGTTCCCATTACAGCAAGGAGGGCATTTATTTCTGTTCCATACTTGTAGATTTCCTTGTCAATGTCGCCTTTTCTAACTTCTACAGTAACGTCAAGATTTGGTTTGTCTTTCTTGAATTCGTCGATTATACCCTGCAACTTTGCTTTAGCAGGTTCTATTTCATCACTCTTAGATACGATATGAATTACATTAATCGGATTGTTGTGAGTTTTACCAATCATAAAGGCGTGTTCTAGTGCATACGCGCCTACTTCTGTAAAATCGTGCGGTACTAATATAGGTCTCATACTTTATTTATATATAAAGACATAAATAATAAAAAACAATTCTCATTGTCGGCAAATGTAATATTTATATTCGTACCGACAAAGGATTTTCGATATTTTTTTTATAGGTGTTTTTACGTATATGGTACTAGTCACTAAAACCTATATACTTTGAACCATTGAACTTTGAACCCTTGAACGTTAATCCTGAACGGCGTAGCCAAAGAAACCAGAAACTTAGAAACGGCGAAGCCATTGAAACCTAGAAACTATTAGAAACGCCGTAGGCATTGAACGGCGAAGCCCTCAACGAAGTTAAACGTGCGTCAGCCCATGAAACGTGCGTCAGCCCTTTAAATCGAGCAGTTGTATCTGCAGTGTGGTTTGATTCATGAAGTTGTTCTCTACCAAGTGGTAGCATATGTCGAACGGCTTGTAGTCGGAGATTTTCTCGTAGCAGTTGCCAAAACCGAAACCTACACCGTCGATGCAGTTGTTGTCGCCTACCTGCTGTACTATTTTCAATTTCAGATGCTCGAGGTTCTTGCCAATCTGTCGTCCCATGCCGTTGTCGTATATCTGTCGCGATGCAAATATAGGCGACATGTTTCCAGGACCGAATGGAGCAAACTGTTTCAATATACGGTAGGTTTTCGGAGTGATTTCTTTTATCAATATTTCGGTGTCGATGCGGATTACTGGATGACGCTGGTCCTCGGTAATGTTGTTGCGGACATATTCTTCGAATCTGCGCTTGAAATATGAAAGGTTTTCTTTTTTCATTGTAAGTCCAGCTGCATATGTGTGCCCTCCGAAGCTTTCAAGCAAGTCGCCGCAGGCAGTAACTGCGCTGTATAGGTCGAAGCCCTCTACCGAACGTGCCGAGCCTACCACGAGCCCGTTGTTTTCTGTGAGAACTACCGTAGGTCTGTAGTAAGTTTCGGTAAGACGTGAGGCTACTATTCCAACCACACCCTTGTGCCAGTTTGGCGAGAATACTACTGTCGAATAAGCGTCTTTTAAAGAGTCGTCGGATTCTATCTGTTCTATTGCCTCCTCGGTAATGTTGCGGTCTATTTCCTTGCGGTAGCTGTTCATGCCGTCTATCGAGTTGCCGATTTGCAATGCAAAGTCGCGGTCGGTGGTTGTGAGCAGTTCCACTGCTGTCTTGCCTGTGTCGATACGGCCTGCGGCATTTATTCTTGGGCCTATCTTGAAAACAATGTCATTGATTTGTATCTCTTTGTTACTTAAGTCTGTAAGGTCTATTATGCTTTCGAGGCCAGTGCATGGCGATGTATTCAGTTCCTGCAGACCATAGTACGCTAGTATGCGGTTTTCATCGATTATAGGAACAATGTCGGAACCTATGCTTACTGCAACAAGGTCGAGATAGCGTGTGATGTCCTCGATGTCAAGACCATGCTTTTGTATGTATCCTTGCAAAAGCTTGAATGCTACGCCGCAACCCGAAAGTTCGTTGAACGGGTATCCGCAGTCGGGACGCTTCGGGTCGAGCACTGCGAATGCCTTTGGCAATTCTTCGCCTACGGTATGGTGGTCGCATACAATAACATCAATTCCCTTGCTGTTGGCGTAGTCGATTTTATCGTTGCCTTTAATGCCACAATCCACGGTAATGAGCAAGGTAGTGCCGTTTTCGGCAGCGTAATTGATTCCTTGTGTCGATAGTCCGTAACCTTCCAGATAGCGGTCTGGAATGTAAAAATCGACATTTGCGTTACGACTTTTCAGGTAGCGCAGCATGAGTGCGGTTGCTGTGGTACCATCAACATCGTAGTCTCCGAAAATCAAAATCTTTTCCTTGTTGTCGATTGCACGTGTAAGCCTGTCAACTGCCTTGTCCATGTCCTTCATCAGGAAAGGGTCGTAGAGGTCGGCGAGCTGCGGACGGAAAAAACGCTTGGCCTCGTCGTAGTTGTGAATCCCTCGTTGAACCAGCAATGTTGCCACCAGTTTGTCAACACCAACATCCTTCATCAGCCTTTCCACCGATTCCTTGTCGTCACATTCCTTAACCGTCCAAAGCTTTTCCGTCATTGTGTTTTATTTTTAGGCGGTAAAAATAATATTAAAAATAAAAAAAGTCGGCAATAAATCCGACTTTTTTGTGAACAAGGGTAAATTTATTTCTTTCTTGTCTGTATTTTTGTATTAATGTGGCGTCGTGGCGCGCCGCGACACCACTGATTGTCCATTATTAATTGTCAATTGTCCATTGATTTATATTTTGTCAAATCCAGTGTATTTCCTCAATACTTCTGGTACAATTATTCCATCTTCGGTCTGATAGTTCTCGATGATTGCAGCCATGATTCTCGGCAATGCCAGTGCACTTCCGTTCAAAGTGTGGCAAAGCTGGGTTTTCTTGTCGGCGGTACGGTATCTAAGTTTCAGACGGTTGGCCTGGAAGTCCTCGAAGTTTGAAACCGAACTTACTTCGAGCCACTTTTCCTGTGCTGCCGAGAAAACTTCGAAATCGAAAGTAAGTGACGAGGTGAAGCTTATGTCGCCACCGCAGAGGCGCAATACACGGTAGGGAAGTCCCAACTTAATGAGCAGACCTTCTACGTGAGCCTTCATTTCTTCCAAAGCCTCGTACGAATCTTCTGGTTTGCGGATCTGAACAATTTCAACTTTGTCGAATTCGTGCAGACGGTTCAGTCCGCGCACATTTGCACCCCACGAACCTGCTTCGCGGCGGAAACATGCCGAGTAAGCAACATTCTTTATCGGGAAATCCTTTTCGTTGAGGATGACGTCGCGGTAAAGGTTTGTAACAGGTACTTCTGCTGTTGGTATTAGATAATAGTTGTCAACGGTTGCGTGGTACATCTGTCCTTCCTTGTCGGGAAGCTGACCTGTTCCATAACCACTGTCCTCGTTCACCATCAGAGGAGGAAGTACTTCGGCGTAGCCTGCCTTCTCGGCCTCGTCGAGGAAGAAGGTTATAAGTGCGCGCTGAAGTTTTGCGCCCTTGCCCAGATATACTGGGAAGCCTGCTCCGGTAATCTTGGTGCCAAGGTCGAAGTTGATGATGTTCAAGTCCTTGATGATTTCCCAGTGCGGTTTCTTGAACTTGAGTTCGGGAATTGTTCCACCCATTTTTTCAACTACGTTGTCGTCTTCGCCTTTGCCTAGCGGAACCGATTCGTGTGGCGTGTTGGGAAGCAGTACCATATAGCCGTTGAGTTCTTTTTCGGCTTCGGCTTGCTTTGCCTCGAGTTCCTTTACCTGCTCCTTGAGTTCTGCAGTCTTCGACTTAGCCTGTTCCGCTTCGTCCTTCTTGCCTTGTGCAAAAAGTTGACCGACTTGCTTTGCTATGTTGTTGAGATCCTTCAGGATGTTGTCCTTTGCGAACTGGCATTCCTTGCGGCGGTCGTCGCATGCTATTATTTTTTCTACGAGTTCTGTTGCGTCGAAATTCTTAATTTTCAGACGATTGATGACGAAATCTTTGTCGTCGCGTATTAACTTTAATGTGAGCATTTTCTGAAAAATTTAATCGGGTGCAAATTTATAAAAGATTTTGTTGGTGTATGCTAAAAATATTATTTGCAAACGACCTTTAAATCCACTTTTTTGTTTGCATTGTCTATTTCCACCTCAATGTGGCCCTTGTCGAAGTTGTCGATGCAATATCCGGCAACATATTCGTCGAGGGTGAGCCGTTGCCCTGGCACTGGCGGGAAAAGACTTGCCTGCAACGAACCGAATACTCCTGTTGGCATTCCGTCGGAACCAAGCACAAGATTTTCGCCGGGCTTGAATCCAGCCTTATCGATCAGCATACGGAACGGATCGTTGCGCTCGCAATATGCTTTTGTTAGGCGGTCGGCATAGTCGATGCTGTCCATATTGAAATTTGGCTGCATGCTAAGCGTGAGGTTAAGGTCACGAGCTTTTTTAGCCTGCTTTTCGGTGATGAACTGCGTGTGCTCCAGACGGATAAACCTGTCGGGCGAGTGCCGCATTACGTTGTCGAGGCAATTAAGCACTTGCTCGATTGCATTTTCGCCTATGCAGTGTATTGCCATTGCTGTGCGGTAAGGTATTATTTGTTCGAGCAGGTCTGTAAGTTGTGCATCGGTGTAGGTCATGAACGGCTTTCCTTCGTTGCGATATTCCGCGATGGCTGCCGTTGAGGCTCCGCAGGCACCGTCGGCAAAAAGTTTCACGCCACGGCATACCTTTTTGTAGCGTTCGGGCAACAGCGGATAGTTTTGCGGCGATGTCCACACTTCGGTGATGTCGCTGCAGTCGTTTGTGGCAAGAAATTCGAAAATATCGTTGTTGCATACGTACATGTCGGCAGCGAAGCATACGCCAAGCGAAAGGTTTTTCTTTATGTTGTAGTCAAATATTTCGCGGTTGAAACCAAAAATACCTGCTATGAACGTCAGCACCTGCATGGTGTTGCGCTCTATCCATTCCTGGTTCTTGCAGTTTACAAACCATTCTGTGTATTGCTCTTCAATAACTTTGCCTGCCTCGGTGTTGAATATGTAGTTGTGAAGCGAATTGTTGCAAATAATTATTGGTGGCAGTTTGTCGAGGTTCTCCTTCGAGAATGTGAAATAGGAGTCGAACCAGCCCATGGCGACATTTATCTTGTCGTGTGGAAGCTGCGATAGTATTTTTATTGCTTCGTCTTCTGTCCTGACCTTGAACAAGTCGGTAGCCTTTGCGAGCGAACCATACGAAAACAGATGGTTGTGACGGTCTTTCAATAGCGGTATGCGTATCATGTCAAAACTAATTTTGAGCGCAAATGTAAGCATATTTTTTATTGGGTATAATTATCAAATCATCGAATTATCAACCTTAATCTCAGCCAAGTTAAATCTTTAAATTATTGAATTTTTGAATTTTATTATTTTTGCATCCGAAAAAACAATATCGCATGTCGAACAAGAACAAACTATTCAAATTTGCGCAGAATGAGACATTTCCGCACATGTTTCAGCCAAAACTTATGTACGGCAGTCCCGACGATTTTGAACTGAAGGGCAAGTGGAACTCCGACTTTTTTCACAACGACAATCCTATAACAGTAGAATTGGGTTGTGGCAAGGGCGAATATTCTGTCGCTATGGCAAAGGAAATCCCAACCGGTAATTTCATAGGAGTTGACATAAAAGGTGCGCGTATGTGGCGTGGCGCTTCCGACTCACTCGAAATGGGCATAAAGAACGTTGCTTTTCTGCGTACAAGGGTGGAATTCACGCCAAAATGTTTTGCCGAAAACGAAGTTTCGGAAGTTTGGATTACTTTTCCCGATCCGCATCTGGGAGCAAAAAGCACACACAAGAAGCGCCTTACTTCGTCGCGTTTCCTTACCTACTACCAGAATTTTCTTGTCGACAACGGATATGTAAACCTCAAAACCGACGACGATACCTTGTACGAATATACCAAGGCGGTCATAGCACAAAACAACCTTCCGCTTGAAATCGATACTGGCAATTTGTACGAGTCGGAGCACTATACAGGTTTCCTTACTCTTAAAACCCACTACGAGAAAATGTGGAACAAAGAAGGCCGGATAATAAAATATTTGCGCTTCAGATTGCCAAAAGACAAAATTGTTGTAGAACCAGCGGAAACTGTTTAATTTATGTTTAGTCGTTGCCCGCAACGACTAAACAAACTTTCAACTTTCAACTTTCAACTTTCAACTCTTAACTGTATTCCACTTCCGTCAAAAACAGCCCATCGGCTGGAACCGACTGTCCTGCTTCGCAGCGGTCTTTGCTTTCGATTATACGGCAGAAGTCATCGACTGTAAGTTTGTCTTTGCCAACTTCAACAAGTGTCCCTACGATGGCGCGTACCATATTGCGCAAAAAGCGGTCGGCCGAAATACGAAACACAACTATATCTCCATCTTTTTCAAACTCGGCACGATAAATTTTACAGTTGTTTGTCTTTACGTCTGTATGTAGTTTGCTAAAACTTGTGAAATCGGTGTAGTTAAACATTTTATCGGCCGCTTCTTGCATCTTGGCAATATTGAGTGGATAGCGCACATGCCACGAAAATCCTTTCATAAATGGATTTTTCCGCTGTGTTATTACATACTTGTACGAGCGTTTTGTTGCATCGAAGCGTGCATGAAAATTGTCGTTTGCTTTGGATATTGAAAAAATCGAAATGTCGTCGGGCAGTAATCCGTTGATGCGGTCGGTGGTTTTGTCGTCTATTTCGGCATTGGAGTCGAAGTGCGCTACGTAGTATTCGGCATGTACACCTGTGTCGGTGCGCCCGCAACCTGTCACCGATATTTTCTCACGAAGAACTTTTCCCAAAGCATCTTCCAGTGTTTCCTGCACCGATGTGGCGTTAGGCTGCGACTGCCAGCCGTGGTAGCGTGTCCCGACATACGATAAATCGATTCTGTAGCGCATATTTTTATTGCTTGCTTATCTTTATTGTGTGAATTTCTTCTCCTGCACTAAGCCTTACGAAATACATTCCCGTCTTGAGCTCGGCTCCTAAGCTTATAGGACTTGTTACATCCTTGCCTTCAATTACAATTTGTCCCAAGGTGTTTACCACTTCGTAGGCAACATTTTCGGTCTCGTTTGCGTTGAACTCTATTGTAATTTCATCGCCAAAAGGATTCGGATATGCCGAAATGTTTGAAATGCTGAATTCTTCGGTCATTACAGGCGGGTCTACAGGGTCGCTACCTCCGCAACGTACAATGTTGGAATAAATCCTGTCGTAAATAATTCCGTTAGATTCGAGCGGATGGCTCATCTTTATCATTATGCGGTAATAAGTTCCGTCTTCATACTGGTTCATCTGTTCATAATTGTAGGTGCTGAAAAGTACCGAATCCACAACTTCCAATGTTTCAGGCGAATCGCCGGCAAGTATGTAAGTGAAAGTTTCGGTTATGCCCCTGTAGGGACTCCAGTTGAGATTGCATACATTGTTGGGGTCGCAAATGGCAGCAAGGATTATTGTGCGGTGGAATTCGTCAGTTTCGCTCTCGTCTCCGCAGTTGCTTACGGTTGTCACCTTATATTTATAGTATATTTCCGAAGTGTTTGCTGTTGTGTCTTCGTACATAGCTTCGGCATCGAAGTTCACTGATGCTATTTGCGAGAAACCGTCGCCCGAATCGCGATAAATTTTATATTGCGCTGTTCCTTGGTTTTCGGTCTTGTTCCAGCGCAAAACTACAGAGTTTGTCTCTGTAACGCTCGCCATTGCAAGTTTGTCGCCGGTATATGGATGGCGATACGAAACATTTGCCACATAATAGGAGCGGCAGTTCTGGTTGTCGGTAACTGTTACCGAGTAAGTGCCTTCTTCGCTTATGCTGATGCTTTGTGTTGTAGCTCCGTTGCTCCATTGGTACGAAGCGTAACTGCCGACATCGAACAAAAATTCTGAGCCTTCGCATATCATTATGTCGCCAAGGTCGCCAGCCAACTGCATTTCGGGTTCGGTTATTGTGGTGTCGATTACGGTAGTACAATTGTTCGCATCGGTTATTGTAACCGAATAATCTCCTGCGGCAAGTGAGTTGGCGCTGTTGCTGCTCGAAATGCTGTTGTTCCATGCAAAAGCGAAACTGCTGATGTTTTCGCCTTCGGGCGTTATTGCAATTGCTCCATTGTCTGCTCCGTTGCAAGTGACGTTTGTAACCGATACCGCAAAGTTGTGCGATTCGGCATCTTCAACAACAACCTGAATTGTGTCGGTGCAGTTGTGGCTGTCTTTTGCCACAAGGTAATATGTTCCCGGGACAACATTCTGGTATTGTTGCTGCAGGCAAACAGGTAAATGGTTTTCGTTAAGCCAGAAATATTGTGCATAAACACCTGTGCCGCCGGTTGCCGATGCCAAAAGCTGAGCGTCGTCGGCTCCTGGACAAGTGGTCGGTGTGATTTGTGCCGACGCTATAAGTTCTGCAGGTTCGGATATGATTGTCGACAATGTTGCAATGCACAAATTCGCATCTGTAACTGTGAGGTAATATTCGCTGGCGGAGAGATTTGTTATGCTGGAAGTGGTGGCTCCATTGGACCAAGCATAGCTGTAATTTTCTGTTCCGCCGCTTACCGTAATGTTGATGGCTCCGTTATTTGCTCCAAAGCAGTTTATGTCGGTTTGGGTTGACGAAATAGAGAGAATCTCAGGTTGGGCTATGATCTCCGAAATGCTTGCAGTACAACCGTTTGCATCGCTTATTGTAAGCGAATAGTTGCCTGGAGCAAGGCTTGTCCTGTCTTCTGTTGTGGTATTGTCGTTCCACGAGTATTGGTATTGCTGTGTTCCACCACTTACCGAAACTGCGATTGAGCCGTTGTTGGCACCGAAACATGTTATGTCGGTGGCTTCGGCTTGTACCGACAGCAAATCGGGCTGAGTTATGGTTGATGACATCGAAGCCGTGCATGAATTTTTGTCGGAAACTGTGCAGGAATATTCTCCTGCGGCAAGATTTTCTATTATTGCAGTTTCTGCATTGTTGTTCCATGTGTAAGTGTATGGCGATGTGCCTCCCGAAACATTAAGCGCGATTCTTCCCGAATTGTCGCCGTTGCACAGAAGGTTGTCGGAGTCTGCGCTTGTAAGAATTTGTTCCTTTGTGACAATAGTTGTCGATAGTATTCTGCTGCAGGTTCCTGAGGTTATTGTTACTGTGTATGTGCCTGCTCCGAGGTTTGTGCGTTCGGTTGCCGATGTGTTGGAGTTTTCCCATACAAAAGTCGATGCTCCAAGATTTGAAAGCGAAAGGCTTCCTGTTTCACCGAAGCAATCTGGCTGAATGTAATTAAGATTTTGATTCTGAAGAGCGTTGCCATATCCGACAAAGAAAACTGAATCGGCAATTATTTTATTTGCTGAGTTTTTGGCTAAAATATGTCTGTATCCGCCCGATATGTTTGCAAAACTTCCTCCCGACTGCCAGCTTTGGCCGTTGTCGATAGAGTAGGAGGTAGCTCCGCTTGCCGAAACGGTAAGGCTTGCATTGTGGCTTCCGTCGCAGGTCTCGGGTTGCGAAGTTATGGTAAATGTCGTGTTGCAGTTGATGCATATACGCGATACGCTGCCGTCGTTGCAAATTGCCCATAGTATTCCGTTTCCAGTCGAGGCTATTTCTGTGCAGTTGCTTGTACTTGTAGTTACTTCGCGCAAAATGTTCGAATACTCGTAAATGTCGCCGTTTTCGAGAAGTACATATACATTGTCGTCGCAGGCTGCCGACGAGACTATGTTTTCTGGTAATCCCGGTTCGATTATTTCTATTGCAGGAGATTCAGTTGGGTTGAACCTTGCAATTCCACTGTCGATAGTAATGAAAATATTTCCCGAGGCTGTCTTTATGAAACGGGAAGCTGCTGTTAGTTCAATTGCTGAAACTTGAACCATCGTTCCGTTTTCTATTTTATATACAGTATTTTCCGTCAATGCGAACAGTCCGTTCGAGCAGATCAGGTCGGTTACAGCATTGCTCGATTCGATGGTATCGACAACCTGACCGCCGACAATCTTGAGTATGCCCGAGTTGGTCGCTGCATAAACTGCGCTGGCATCTTCGGCCAGTGCGTTGATGTTTGTCTGTGCGACAACCGAAATATTCCGTCCATACTTGCATATCAGTGAGTTGTCACTGCCAATCCAGGTCGTGTCGTTGTGGAAGCATGCCGCCTTTACGCTAAGGTTTTGCAAGTTTTTCTTGTACGACAGCCATGTGAGGTCCGAAACTATGTTGATACCTTGGCTGCCTGCTATGCAGACTTTTCCGGCGTTGTCTCCCCAGATAAAGTTCGGAGTGTGGTTAATTAGTGTGCGGTTGGTGTGTAAAGTTTCGGTGTTGCCGTCGAAGTCGAGCACTGCAATTCCGTTTTGTGCATCGTTGGCCCATATCTTTTTGTCATTCTGACCGCTGACCATAAGTACGCCAGTCGAGAAACTGCCGTTAAGCAAGGAGCTCGATGTTCCGTCGTAGCGGTAAATGCCGTTTAGGTTTCCGTATATTATGTTCTGTGCGTAGTCTTCGCATACAGTTGCTACTCCGGTTTCAATTCCATTGAGGGCGGTCCATGTGTTGTAGTCGTACGACATTATTCCTGTGCTTGTCGCAGCTAGTAGGTCACCGTTGAAACGTTGGTAAACTTCATATACTATTTTGCCTCTGAAAATATCGGCAAAAGATTTGGTTTTTCCGTTTGCACAAAGTTCTACAAGGTTGCCGTTGCAACTTATCCATACGTTCTGCGAACGGTCGATGTATATTCCCGTCACTCCGTTCGAAAAGCTGTAGTCGCCGCTTACTGGAGTTGTGTTTTCTGCATAGTATTCGATTACCGAATTGTGGGATGTCGAATACCAGAATCTGCCGTCACCGGAGGCTGCAATTTTGCGGATTTCACCGCCTGTGATGTCGTTTTGCCACGAGTTGCCGTTACTTACTGAGATGCCGTTGTTGGTTGCAACGTATATTCTTCCGTCGGAAGCTACCGAAATGTCGTTTATTGTGTTGCCGGCAAGTCCGTCGGCGGTGGTTATGACGTTGAAACTTGTGCCGTCGTACGAAACAAGTCCTTTTGCCGTACCGATGAGGATATTGCCGTTGGCATCCTGTGCCATGCAGTTGATGGTGTCGGAAGGAAGACAGCCCTCAAATGAATATGATGTGGATGTCTGCCCGAAAACACCCAGTAATGCTGTGAAAATAAATGCAAATGCCAGTATAAAGCCTTTCATCTGAATAAAAATTACATTAACAAAATGCAAACATAAAAAAATATTCGAAATGCGGCGGAATCATTTTCCGAAAGTTATCATCATGTTGATGGTGATAGAAATATAGCTTCGCAAAGATTTGCTATACAAGATATAAGTGATTGCGTTTGTTTAGGTTATTATTTCCTTTTCTTCGCAAAAAACTCCTTCATTTTCTTTTCGCACTCTTCGGCGAGTACTCCCTTTACAAGCTTGGTCTTGGGGTGGAGAATCTTTTCGGAATATTTCGAAAATCCGCGTTTTTCGTCGGTTGCACCATAAACCACTTCTGCAAGCTGTGCCCAGGCTATTGCGCCGGCGCACATCACGCAAGGCTCCACGGTTACAAAAAGTGTGCAGTCGGTAAGGTACTTTGCCCCAAGATAGTCCTCGGCGGCGGTAATGGCCATAATCTCGGCATGGGCGGTTACGTCGTGCAGGTGCTCTGTGCGGTTGTGCGCACGCGAAATCACCTTGTCACCACATACTACCACGGCGCCAATAGGCACTTCGCCCTCCATTTCGGCATCCATAGCCTCCGAGAGCGCAATTTTCATATATTTTTCGTAGTCCATAGTCGTGACAAAGGTAAATAAATTAATTGCAAACTTGTTAATTTTATTTGCGCAAAATCCGATGCCATACGGGAAAATCTTGTATTTTTGCACTTTTAAAAATAATAGCTATGAACTTTAACAACGATTTTCGCAAGTACGCCGTAAAGCACAGAGGCGTAAACGGTCTTGTTTTCGACCAGTACACAAGCATATACAACGGATATATCAATCCTACAATCATTGAGGAACGCACGCTTAACGTAGCTCAGATGGACGTATTCTCACGCTTGATGATGGATAGGATTATCTTCCTTGGTACTCCTATAAACGATGATGTGGCCAATATCATCCAGGCACAGCTTCTTTTCCTCGAAAGCAGCGATCCGAGCAAGGATATCCAGATTTATTTCAACTCGCCTGGCGGTTCGGTTTATGCAGGTCTTGGCATTTACGATACCATGCAGTACATCCGTTCCGACGTTGCCACCATCTGTACGGGCATGGCCGCTTCGATGGCTGCAGTATTGCTTTGCGCAGGTGCACACGGCAAGCGCTCGGCTCTCAAGCATTCGCGCGTGATGATTCACCAGCCTATGGGTGGTGCCGAAGGTCAGGCTTCCGATATCGAAATTACCGCAAAGGAAATCCTGAAGCTTCGCGAGGAACTCTACGAAATCATCGCAAACCACTCGCACCAGCCAATCGAAAGGGTACGCACCGACTCCGACCGCGACCACTGGATGATTGCCGAGGAAGCTAAGGAATATGGAATGATTGACGAGATTCTGTATAGAGAGATTGAATATTAAAGACTAAATGGCAAACAGGCTAACAGACTTCAAGCCTGCAAGCCTTTAGGACTTCAATCCCAAAACAATTATAAACAGCGTCAACCATAAAACGGCGAAGCCCTCAACGAAGTTAACCTTTAGCTCAGCGTAAGCTAAACTTTGAAACTCAGAAACGGGCGTTAGCCCTTAGAAACGCCGAAGGCATTCAAACTTAGAAACTAAACTTTATGGACAAAAACGATAGATGTTCGCTGTGCGGTCGTTCTCGCAAGGAAGTTGGAATCCTGTTCCAGGGTGTCAACGGAAACGTCTGCGACGACTGCATAAGACGTGGATACGAAATATTGAAGGAGGAAGAGCAGTTCCTTAAAAACGACAAGCCAGCAAAGGCTGCTGTCAAGCTTAAAAAGCCGAAGGAGATAAAGGCTTTCCTCGACGACTATGTAATTGGTCAGGACTATGCCAAGAAGGTACTGTCGGTTGCTGTGTACAACCACTACAAGCGCATCAGCCAGGAGAAAACCGATGTCGACATCGAAAAGTCGAACATAATAATGGTCGGTGAAACGGGTACCGGCAAGACCTTGTTAGCCAAGACTATAGCCAAGATGCTGAACGTTCCTTTCGCCATCGTCGATGCGACGGTTCTCACCGAGGCAGGTTATGTGGGCGAGGACATCGAAAGCTTGCTTACCCGTTTGCTTCAGGCTGCCGACTACGATGTTGCATCGGCCGAGCAGGGTATCGTCTTCATCGATGAGATTGACAAGATTGCCCGCAAAGGCGACAATCCAAGCATTACCCGCGATGTGTCGGGCGAAGGTGTGCAGCAGGGACTTCTCAAGTTGCTCGAAGGTTCGATAGTGAACGTTCCTCCACAGGGCGGACGCAAGCATCCAGAGCAGAAGATGATACCGGTAGATACCAAAAATATACTTTTCATCTGCGGCGGTGCATTCGAAGGTCTCGACAAGATTATCGCACGACGCATGAATACGCAGGTTGTAGGCTACGGAACACAGAAGAACATCGAGAAAATCGACAGCAAGAACATGTTGCAGTACGTTATTCCCGAAGATATCCGCAAGTTCGGTCTCATCCCCGAAATCGTCGGACGTCTGCCTGTGCTCGCCTACCTGAATCCGCTCGATCGCGAAGCTTTGAGAATGATTCTTACCGAACCGAAGAACTCGATTGTAAACCAGTATATCAAGCTGTTCAAGATTGATGGAATCGACATCAAATTCGAGGATGAAGCCTTGGATTACATTGTCGATCAGGCAATTTCGTTCAAACTTGGCGCTCGCGGATTGCGTTCGATATGCGAGTCGATAATGCTCGAGGCTATGTTCGAAATGCCGTCGGAAAAGAAAAAGTCGTTTGTTGTGACAAAGGAATATGCCGAAAGCAAACTAGATAAGACAGCGGCGATAAAGTTCAGAAACGCATGATTGCCAGTTGAAAGTTGAAAGTTAAAAGTTGAAAGTTGGGAGTTAATAGTTGATGTGTGGTCGTTGCGAGAAATCGTTGAACATTGAACTAGAAACCAGAAACGTGAAACTTTATTATTTTTGCATCAATAAATTGTATTTCTTATGCAGAACGTTGAAAAGATAAGCGCAGTGATACTCGTCAAGAATGCCGAGGCAACAATCTCGGAATGCCTTGAGTCGTTGCGTACTTTCGGTGAAGTCGTTCTGCTCGACAATGGCAGTACCGATGCAACTGTCGATATTGCTGCAAAATACCCCAACGTGAAGATTTTTCACGAACCCAATTTCTGTGGTTTCGGCAAGATGAAAAACATCGCGCTCGGTCATGCTGCCAACGACTGGATTCTGAGTATCGATTCCGACGAGGTGCTTATGCCCGAAATTGTTGACAGGATAAATGCGTTACAACTGAACAACAATACTGTCGTTGCCCTGTCGCGGCTCAACTACTACGGCGACCGTTGCATGAAGTGCTGTGGATGGTATCCAGACTATGTGTGGCGAATCTTTAACAGGAGATATACGCGTTTCAACGAAAACATGGTGCACGAGGGCGTGGAAACAATGCCTAGTACCGAAAAGATTTTCATTAAGGATGCTTTGAAGCATTATACAGCCGATAATATTGAGTCTATAATCCGCAAAATGAATGTATATTCGACTCTTGCTGCTCAGGAAAAGTTCGAGAAAGGGAAGAAAACCAGCAAGTTTGCTGCCGTATTCAAGGCTCTGCATACATTCAACAGGGATTATTTCTTCCGTAAGGGAATATTTTATGGATACAAAGGTTTAGTGCTGTCCGTGTTAAATGCAAGTACTACTTTCTTCAAGTATATGAAACTTTATGAGCTGAACAAAAACGGGCAAAAGAAATAATTGTTCAGCTTTTTTTATTGCCTTGTCAGCTGTCTGTATTTCGTTAATTTTTTCATGTAATCAACTTTGTCGTCGGCAAGCTGGCTGTGTGCCTGTTGTAGCAGGGTCTGTGCTTCGAGTAGTTCCGACATGCTTATCATACCGGCGTTGTAGTTGTCGGTGCTGAGATTCAGATTCTCGGTGGCGGTTTCGGCTGTCTGCTGCGACAACATCACCTGCGAGTAGGCTTCGCTGAGGTCGTTCCAAGCCATCTGCATTTGCAGAAGCATCTGCTCGTCGAGGTCGCGGCGCTGGTTTTCGGCCTTGGTGCAGTTGAGTTCCTGCTTCTT
>DBYO01000033.1:0-149612 GCA_002310235.1 Bacteroidales bacterium UBA1184 | reverse complement strand
AGGTCGTACGACTTCTCCCACCAGTCGGAAATTGGAATGGACAGAGTTGCGAAAACCAAGCCGTTGGTCTTGAACTTGTCCATCAGCGTATTGCAGGTGTAGCCTGCACCGACGGCAATCTGCGGCAAAACTTCGCCTACAAGCATTTTCTTCTTCAGCCTTTCGGCATCGGTGCTAAGGTCGAGAAGCTGATACTCGATACGACCTCTGACGGCTTCGGTGTGGTCAACATGGTATATGTTAGGATTTGGAATTTCGCCTATGCTGTCGGAAAGCACCAAGTTTTCATCGTATGGAATACCAATATGCTGGCACAAAGCCGATTTCGCAAGGCGGATGCCATTGTTCAGTTTCATTTCGTTCGACTTCATTTCCGACTGCTTCAAGGTCACTTTCAGCATGTCGTTCTTATGTATTACACCTGCCTCCACAGCACCCGATGCATCGCGGTATAGCGTGTCGAGAAGTTGGTTTGCCGAAGCGATAATTTTCTTCTTTTCCTGCAACGAAATAATTGTCCAGTAAAGTTCCACTGTTTTAAGGTCGGTTTCGTCTCGTGCGATTTCGGTCTGCAATTTTGCAGCTTCAACGCCAAGTCCTGCCAATTTGTTGCCATTTACAATTCGTCCACCGACAAAAACGGGCTGTATGGCCATTACTCCGCCAACAATGCCATCATCGAGACCTTTTACATTAATATTTGCATCTATGTATGGCCCATAGACATTGTATAGTGTAGTGAAAGCATTGTTCATCGCCAAGTTGCCGAAATTGACATTTACATTGCCTTTGCCCATGTCCATGTCGAGCAGCGGGTCGGTTGCCTTGAAGGCGCCTCCCTTGATGCTTACCTGCGGGAAGTATTTTGTGAAAACGCCTTTTTTTGTTAGTTCTGCAGCCTCAATGTCAAGTTCCGCGTTCTTTATCTTGGCGTTGTTTTCGATGGCGAGGCGTTTGCACTCGTCAAGCGAAAGGTGTTGTGCCGATACTTCCGCC
The DNA here is from genome assembly GCA_002310235.1 of Bacteroidales bacterium UBA1184. GTDB lineage: Bacteria > Bacteroidota > Bacteroidia > Bacteroidales > ML635J-15 > Bact-19. The sequence continues at coordinate 148,616 of DBYO01000033.1, read as the reverse complement.
TTTTCGATGTCGGAAGTCGTGAATTCGTTCTGTGCCAACATAGTAAGGCTGATCAACAATGCGGATAATATGGCGGTTAGTCTTTTCATTCTCCTTTGCGTTTGTAGATTTGCCAGTATGCTACAGGAAGTACGGTTACTATCAGTGGTAACGAGAAAATTGTGCCGAAGCAGATTACCACGCCCATAGGCATCCACAGCGAAGTTGCTGCAATTATCATCGGGATAACGCCAAGGGCAGTTGTTGCCGAGGTGAGGAAAATCGGTCGCATACGGCGCTTGCCGGCTTCGTAGGCGGCTTCCTTGGCTGTCTTGTGCCCATCGCGGCGAAGCGATTCGGCATATTCAAACATTATTATTGCATTTCGCACAATGACACCTATAAGGCTCACAATACCAAGCACTGCCGTAATGCTGAAGTCGAGACCGAACATCCACAATCCTGTAAATGCACCGAATATGCATATCAAACTCGACGCTATCGAAAGTACTGCCATATCGATTTTTGCAAAATGGTAGAGCAGGAAGATGAATAACACAAGCACGGCTGCAATAATTGAAACAACAATCTGCGGAATCATTGAGTTGTTGGCTCCTGTAAGTCCTCCATATTCAACTTTTATGCCTTCGGGCATAGTAGGCTTTATGTTGTTATCGACAAATTTGGTAACTTGCTTCATGCTTACAGGCTGACTGCATCCGTATTTTAGGTCGCAACCAACGGTTATGGTGCGAATGCTGTTGTAGCGTGTAATCGACGACTTTCGCCATTCGGGTTCTATTTCGGCTACTTGTCTTAGTGGTACCCAGACACTTGGCATTGCTGTAGGAACAAGCATATTTTCAAGAGTCCGAATCTTGCTGGTGTCGGAAACCTGCGAATAAAGCACCACAGGAATCTTGTAGTCGCCTTCCCAAACCGATGTAAGCGTTTGCCCTCCCAGTGCTCCCGACAGGAATATCGAAAGCATGCTTTGGGTTATACCGAGTTGCGAGGCTTCGTCTGGTTTAAGGCGGATTTTTACATTAGGGGTAGATTCGTCGTAGTCGGAATGCACCCAGGTGACTTCGGGCAAGGTGTTCATGTATGCTTTCAGCGTATCCGCCAAGGTTTCCATCTGCTGGAGGTTGTCGCCACGGAAGCGCACCTCGATAGGATTTTTCACTGCCTGATAGTCCATCTGCTTGAAGCGTACATACGCATTCGGGAAATAGTTCTCGTATTTCTCTCCGTATTCCTTCAGAATTTCGAGCGTCGCTTTTTCGCTTATAGTGTTCACTATGAACTGCGCGTAGCTTTTCTTGCCCATCTGCGGGGCGTAGGTGGCGTGGAATCGTGGCGATGCGCAGCCTACAAACGATGTTACAGCTTTTACGCGACTGTCGGCATTGAGTATTCTTTGCAAGCTGTCAACCACTTCGGCGGTTTGCGTCAGACTGCTACCTTCGGTAAGATGGATTTCGACGGCAAAGCAGTCGCGGTCGGCCTTCGGAAGCATCTGTATGTTCATTCTGGTAAACAGGAAAATACCGATAGCAAATGTCACGAAGAATATGAGAATCACTGTCTTGGGGAAGCGGAAGCAAAGGTTCAGCAGTTTTTCAAACGAGTTTTGCAGTAGGTCGAAGAACTTGTTTTGCGCTTTTTCGAATGCGTTCACATTTTCATCTTTCTTCCTAATGAATTTGGTACACAAATATGGAGTAATCCACACGGCATAGAGCAGTGAAATAAGCAGTGCGAACGAGATTGTCCACGGGAAGAGTTTCACGAAGTCGCCAAGAGGTCCGTTGATAATCTTGGTCATCGGGAAAAACATTGCGCAGATGGCTAAGGTGGCGAGCAGGGTGGGAACGAACAGTTCCTTTGTGCTTACCGATGCCGAGAACCACCGCGAATGTCCCTTTTGCTGATAGTCGGTGTAGCCGTCAATTACAATGATTGAGTTATCGACTATCATGCCGAGAACAACTATAAGTGCAGCAAGTGTAACTGTATTAAGTTCAATGCCAAATAGATACATCAGTCCCAGCGTGATGGCTGTACAAATTGGAACACCCGAACCTGCCACAAGTGCTGTACGCAACGGGAAAAGCAGAAGCATAACGGCAATAACCACGAGCATCGACTCTACAAGGTCGCGCAGGAAGGAGATTACCGACTTGTTAACCACTTTGGGCTGGTCGGTTATGCGTTGCAGGTTTACATCGGGCGGAAGTTCGTGGCGCATTTCGTCAAGGATCTTTTCAACTTTCTCGCCAAAAGCGACTATGTTGTTTCCAGCGCACATTTCCATCGATATTATCACACAGTTCTTGCCGTTGTACTCGATGTAGCTCGACGGTTCGGCGTAGCGGCGTTCGATGTCGGCAATGTCGCGCAGGCGAATGGAATTTCCGCTGGGGTCGGCATACACAATCTGTTCGCCGATTGCATATTCCGAATCGTAAGGTATTGCAATGTGTATCTGTGAGTTGCCCGAATTTTCCTCAACATTTCCGCCTATGGTGCGGAAGCCTTGGGTAGCAAGTTCGGCAAGCAATACCTTCTGGTCGATTCCGTATGCCGAAAGTTTTTCGGCATCGATGCTGACGGCAATTTCTTCCTTTTGTATCCCGAAAGTCTTGAGGTTTCCCATTTCGCGGATCGAGCGTAGGCGGTCGCAAATCTGTTCCGAATAGCTTTCGAGTTCGCGTGGCGTACGCTGTTCCGATTCTACTGCAAGAAGCATCGATGAGGTGTTGCCAAAGTCATCAACAACCACCACTTCCAACACACCTGCTGGCAGCGAGGTCGTCTTGAACAGTTTCAAGCCGTGGCGGATTTTCGACCAGACGGCATCCTTGTCGTTTATTGTAGGTTTCAGTTCTACAAACACATATACGATTCCGTTTTCGGAAATAGAATATGTGCCGTCCTTGTCGATTTCCTGATAGGTAAACAGAAAACGTTCCAGTGGTTTTGCAACCTGCTGTTCCACTTCCTGTGCCGATGCTCCGGGGTAAATTGCAGCAACAACTCCTTGACGGATAGTGAATTGAGGAAATTCATCTTTGTTAAGGTTTGGCAGACTGAATATTCCAAACGCAACAAGTGCGGCGCACACAACAAATATTATGTTGTGGTGCTGCATTGCCGACTCTATGTGATTGCGCTTCTTCATTATTGTTAGTTTATTCAGTCATCTTGTTTATTTCAACCTTGGCGTTGTCGTATAGTTTCTGGTAGCCCTCGGTGACTATTGTGTCGCCCTTGGCAATGCCTTCGGTTACAAGTACGCCCTCGGCAACATATTTGTTTGATGTTATGAGACAGCGTTTTGCACGGCCATTTTCAATTTTCCAGATTCCAATTCCGCCTTGCATTGTCTGCACTGCCCTCGATGGTACAACATAGCCGGTGTTTTCGGGTTCGTCCATTGTTACCTTGCAGACCATTCCGGGCAGAAGCTTGCTGTGATCGCCCTTGAATATGCATTTTACATCGTAGCTGTGCGAAAGTATATTGGCTTCGATTCCACGTTCAATAACTTCTGCCTCAAAGACTTCATCATCGGCGGCAGGTACTGTCACAATGGCTTTCTTGCCAATGTTTATCTTTGAAATTTCGTTCTCAGGAATTGATGCCTTTACTTTCAGTTGGCGAATGTTCATCAGTTTGAAAGCCTGTTGCAGTGGCGAAACATTGTTTCCTGGTTCTATGGTGCGGCTTCCGATAACGCCAGATGCTGGAGAGTAAAGGTCGCAATGTTGGAGAGCTTCTTTCGATATTTTTTCCATCGACTGCGCCTGAGCGAGTTTTGTTTGAATTTCCACCCACCTTACTTCGGGGAGACTTCCGTTGTCGTGAAGTTGCTTTGCACGGCGGTATCCATCTTCGGCTTGTTCCAAAGTGGATTTTGCTGCATCGTATGAACTTTGCACCGAGGTTTTGTCGAGACGGGCAAGAAGTTGCCCTGCATGAACATTGTCGCCAACCTTCACGAACACATCTTTCACATTTCCGCCAGCCTCGAAACTCAATGTTATTGCTTCCGAAGCCTCGATAGTGCCAACGTATGTGCGCTTTTCTCCGAAAGTTTCGGTGTCGGCAACCATGGCGTTGACGGAAATCACGCGTTCTTCGGCGGTATTTTCCTTGCCCTTGCAACCAGCGAACAAAACCGAGGCTATTATCAATATATAGGTCAACCTTTTCATCATTCTATTTCTGTAACATTGTCGTCGATGAGGTATTTCATTTCTTCGTGAATGTCGAAGTCGCCGATTGTTTCGTTTGAGAGTCTCATGTAAGTGCCTTCGGCAGCTGCAAGCAGCTTGCCGTTTGGATCGTAGATTTCGCCTATCCCAACAAACCCGCGCGTTGAATCCTGAGTTAGTCTTGCCACTCCGCGCAACTGTACACCAATTGGCATAGGACGGCGGTATTTGACTGTAATTGTGGTGGTTACTGCTAAACTTTCTGGTTCTTTTATCCACAATACGCGTCCTATGAGTTCGTCGAGCATTGCTGTAATCATTCCACCGTGTACGCGACCGGGGTAGCTCTGGTGTTCGTTTCTGAATGTGAACAAACCACGAAGTTCACCATTTTCCATTTCGTAAAACATGGCTTTTACGCTGGATGGGTTATCCATCCCGCAGATTATGCACGACTTGCTGTTGCGTTGTTTCTTTATTACTTTCATTTTGTTCAATTATTCGATTTTTGTCCAGTACATACTACGTCCGAATATTGGCAGTCCGACATATCCACGAACTTTCAATTTCTTGTCCGATTCGAACTTGGCGTAGGCCTTGTACATGTCGCCTTCTACCGGATTGTAAATTTCACCGCTCCATTCGTCATCCTTGCTGTCGTACTTGAAATTGTGTAGAAGCACAATCTTGTCGGCAGGAGTGTTGCGTTTGCTTGGATCGGGGTTTTTGATATCGGTTTTGGGTGAACCATCTTCGAAATAAGGGTTCTTCATCCATATTATCTTGCCCTCAAAGTCACCGTTTGGCTTGCGCGTTACCTTTACTTTCGAAACTTCACTTTTTTCGATTACAATATAGGTGCCGCATATTTTTTCGGCTTTGTTCTGTGAAAATGATGGAAACGATAATGTAAGTGCCAATATAATAACTGCTATTGCTTTCATGTCTAGTCGTTTAGCTTTGCTATGGTTATTGCTTCTTTACTTCTAATTATTGCAACTGCGCCAGTTTCGGTGTCGGTGAAGAAACCCGAATAATTGTCATCGAACACTATTGTGTTGTCGCGCAGTTTTCCTTTTGCTGTATAATTTATTTTTGCCTTTCCATTGATAATGGTGTCGAGTTCGATTTTCTTTTCGTAAGTGTATTCGTCAATTGTGATTTCGTCGCCAGATATTTCACCAGTCAAACGTTTGATGTCTCCATTTATTCCCGACTTGATTACAGTTACCTTTCCTTTATCCTCGCTTTTCATTATTTGCATTTGACCCATTTTGTCGGTTAGTGGAACTTCAACATCTCCAGTTCCAAGTCCTATTGTCAGCGAGCCGTCGCTTTGGTAGGTGTATTCGCCTACAAATGGGCGGGTGTTGGTCTTGCAGGATGCAAATATTGTTGCAAGTATGACCGATGCAAATATTACCGTAAAAACTTTCGCTTTCATTTTGTACTGATTTATAAATTTGGTCTAAATTGTTTCTAATGGTTTGAATATTATTTCGTCTATCATATAATCAAACGAGTTTTTGTACTTGTCGTAGAGGTTGAAAATGAAGAACGGAAACTCGAGCGACGACAGCATCATGATAAGTGAGTTTACGTATTTTGACGCATCGATTTCCTGACGAAAAACGCCCTTGTTTTTTCCAGAAACTATGATTGCCGTAAGTTGTTCTTTTTCCCATGTCACCAGTGCGTCGTGAACTTTCGAGAAGCATTCCATAAGTTGCTTGTCACCGCTTTCGAGGACTCTGTTTTTCAGTACATTATGGTACGAATATCTATTATTCATGCTTTCCATCCTAACCTGAGCATACCTTTTTATCTTTTCTGGTTCCGACAAGGTGTTGTCGTTTATTATTGCAAGCAGGTCAGTACGGATTTTCTCAAGCTCGCTTTCGAGGATTGAGTTCATCAGGTTGAGTTTGCTCGAAAAGTGGTAATAGACGCTTCCCTTGGCGTGCTTCGACTCCTTGGCTATGCGGTCCATCGAAATCTTGTTGAACCCGAAGCGGCAGAAGAGCCTTTCTGCAACGTTCATTATATCGTCTTTTACTCCCAATGTTTTCTGCATGGCAATCTAAATATTTGTACCAATTTTCAAATTCGGTGCAAAAATATGCTGTCATTTTTTTGTGTGCAAATTAAAAATGGAGTTTAACAAAATATTAATGGACGTGTAATAGATGCCAAGACAAAACAAAAAGCGGACCCGAAAATCGAATCCGCTTTTTAATGCGTTGTATTCCAATTATTTCTTCAGAAGGAATGTAAAATCGGCAGTCGGTTCAATTTCGCGGGTTTCTTCTCCGTACTTGAAGAGACGCAAGTTGCGTTTACCGATGATTTTCATCTTGTCGCCTTCGACTACGAACATGCAGCCTTCGCGAAGTCCTGCAACATAAACATCACGGTTAACTTCGATGAATTCCAGAATTCTGTCCTCGCGCGATTCGCCTCCGTGACCTTCGACTTTCTTGTCGAGGTAGTGAGGATTAATCTGGAACGGAATAAGATTCAATGCATCAAATCCTAGTGGGTCGATGATAGGCATGTCGTTGGTTGTCATAAGGGTAGGGCAGGTTACATTTGAACCAGCACTCCAGCCTATGTATGGAGTTCCGCCAAGAACTTTCTTGCGTATCGGCTCGATGAGCTTGTTGGCGTGCATGTCGTGCAGAAGCTTCCATGTGTTGCCACCGCCAATTACTATGCAGTCGGCCTCCTCGACAGCCTTTACTGGGTCGTCGAAATGATGAATGGAAACTATGTCGTGTCCAACTTCGTTGAAACGGTTCTTAACCTTTTTCTCGTAGTCGTCCCATGTTACGGTAACGCCTGCATAAGGAATGAACAAGCATTTTACGCACTTTTCACCAAGAAAATCGTGGATGTTGTGTTTAGGATAGTCGAGATATGCTTCACCTGCATTCGTCGAGTTGCTAATTAATAATAGTCTCATAATTAATCTTTTTTAGTTTCTAAGTTTCTATGGCTAACGCCGTTTCTAAGTTTCTATGCTTCGCGTTTGAATGGCTGCGCCGTTTTTGCTTCGTTGTTGAGACGCAATATTTTGCGTCTGTACAATACGATAGCTTTCAGCCTTTTAGCCTTCAAGCCTGTTCGCCTTTTAATATCTGTAGTGGTCAGCCTTGAAAGGTCCTTCTACTGGAACTCCAATGTAGTCGGCCTGCTTCTGGGTAAGCTTTGTTAGCTTAACGCCAAGCTGGTCGAGGTGGAGGCGTGCAACTTCTTCATCCAAGTACTTTGGCAGACGATATACATCAACCTTGTAGCTGTTCTTCCAAAGGTCGAGCTGAGCCAAAGTCTGGTTCGAGAACGAGTTGCTCATTACGAATGATGAATGTCCGGTTGCGCAACCGAGGTTTACGAGACGACCTTCGGCAAGTAGGAAGATTGAGTTTCCTGTCGGGAAAGTGTACTTGTCAACCTGTGGTTTGATGTTGGTCTTTACAACGCCCGGGCAGTTTTCGAGGCGGTCAACCTGAATTTCGTTGTCGAAGTGACCTATGTTGCAAACTATTGCCTGATCCTTCATCTGCTTCATGTGTTCGAGAGTGACTACGTCGCAGTTGCCGGTTGTTGTAACGAAAATGTTACCTTCCTTAACAGCTTCTTCCATTGTTGTCACTTCGTAGCCTTCCATTGCAGCCTGCAATGCGCATATCGGGTCGATTTCGGTAATGAGAACCCTTGCACCGTAGGTGTGCATCGAGCGGGCGCAGCCCTTACCAACGTCGCCGTAGCCAAGAACAACGACAGTCTTGCCGGCAATCATCACGTCGGTAGCACGCTTAATGCCGTCGGCCAACGATTCGCGGCAGCCGTAAAGGTTGTCGAACTTCGACTTAGTAACCGAGTCGTTAACGTTGATTGCAGGGATTAACAGTTCGCCCTTTGCCATCATCTGGTACAGACGGTGAACGCCAGTGGTAGTTTCTTCCGAAACACCTTTGAGTTCGGCTACTGTGCGGTGCCATTTCTGATTGTCGGCAGCAAGCATAGCCTTCAGCGTTTCCTGGATTGCCTTTTCTTCGTGGCACGAAGGAACGAAATCCAAGGTCTTGGCATCGTTTTCGGCAGCATAACCTTTGTGTACCAACAAGGTAGCATCACCACCATCGTCAACAATCAGATTCGGGCCAAGTCCGCCTGGGAACGAAAGAGCCTGCAATGTGCACCACCAGTATTCTTCAAGGGTTTCACCCTTCCATGCAAATACCGGAACGCCAGCCTTTGCTATTGCAGCAGCAGCGTGGTCCTGGGTTGAGAATATGTTGCAGCTTGCCCAGCGTACATCGGCACCAAGTTCAACCAATGTTTCGATAAGAACGGCAGTTTGTATTGTCATGTGCAACGAGCCAGATATTCTTGCGCCCTTCAGCGGCTTTTCGGCTGCGTATTTGCGGCGTATGCTCATCAATCCTGGCATTTCTTTTTCTGCCATCTCGATTTCTTTGCGGCCCCATTCTGCGAGGGACATGTCGGCTACCTTGTAAGGTAATTTTGTGATTATTTCTTCCATTGTTTTATTATCCTTTTTTGATTTTGCAAAGGTAATAAATAAATCAAGAAATATTATGACAGACATAAATATCTGTGCAAAACATTTCTTGATTATATATGTAATATGAAGAGGGGATTATAGCTGGTTGAAGAAGAAAAACCACACGGCAGCCCATTCGCGTTTTATGCCTTTGGCATGGCCTATGCTCGAGTAGCTGCTGTTACGGACAGTGCCATCGCTGTCGATATGTCCAATCGTCGAATAGCTCGAGTTGCGCACAGTGCCGTCCTTATCGACGTGGCCAATAGCTGAGTAGCTTGAGTTTCGGATAGTACCGTCGCTGTCGATATGTCCGATTGTGCTGTAGCTCGAATTGCGGATAGTACCGTCGCTGTCGATATGACCTATAGTCGAGTAGCTGGAATTGCGAATAGTTCCGTCGCTATCGATATGACCTATAGTGCTATAGCTGGAATTACTAATCGTCTGTGCCGACAATTCAAGATTTGGCACTGCAATCATCAGTGCAGCGAAAATGAAAAATGCGAAATATATTCGTTTCATAACCAATGTGTTTTTTGTGGTTTCAATATCAAATATTGTACCGAAAAAAGTAGGAACGTTGCAGTCAACGTTCCTACTTTTAACTCTTAACTTTCAACTTTCAACTTTTTTTTTACCCAACCGCTCCCCAGAATTTTAGCTCTTCGTCAACTATTGCGATATTAAGGTCGGTAGTATATTTGCTTCCGTCCTTGAGTGTTACCTCAACTATTGAGTACATTGCCTCTTCAAAGATGACGATATCCTTTATTTTAATAGATGCTATGTTATATAGTTTTGGCGTTATGTAATCCAATTGTTTACCATCTTTGGTTACAGGTACACCACCGAGGAACTCCATCACAAACTGTTCGGTACGTCCTTCAAGGAAACTGTCGTGCTGTTCGCTTACATATTCTGGAGCAAAATATTCAAGCGATAACTCCAAATTTCCGGACATTACTGCCGAAATTAACCCCTTGGTAATTTTTTTTGCTTCGCCTTTGGTAGGCTTCCATGCCTGTGCGCTTCCGAACATAACCGTAAGCATCAGGACTACTGTTACAATTCTTCTCATATCTGTTACTTATTTAATTTTCAAATACATAGTTAATTATGTTGGCACCCATCTTTAGGGCTTTTGTGCGGATTTCCTCCGAGTCGTGGTGGACAGACTGTGATTCCCAGCCGTCACCGAGGTCACACTCGTAGCTGTAGAATACAACCAAGCGTCCCTGGTAAATTATGCCGAATCCTTGCGGCGGCTTATTGTCGTGCTCGTGGATTTTGGGCAGACCGTTCGGGAAGTCGTATTTCTGATGGTAAATTTCGTGAGTATAAGGTAGTTCTACAAATTCCAATTCGGGGAAAACCTTTTTCATCTGGTCGCGGACGTAGGCGTCGAGACCGTAGTTGTCGTCGATGTGCAGGAACCCGCCGCCGATGAGGTAGTTGCGAAGGTTTTCTACTTCGAAGTCGCTGAGAATGATATTGCCGTGACCGGTTATGTGTACAAACGGATAGTTGAACAGGTCGGCACTGCCGAATTCTACGGTTGCTGGTTCGGGGTCGATGTTGGTGCCAAGGTTCTCGTTGCAGAACTTGATGAGGTTAGGCAACGAAGTGGGGTTGGCGTACCAGTCGCCGCCACCGCTGTACTTGCCGAGGGCTATCCTTATCTGCCCGAAAGAAGCAGCAGAAATTGCTGTTAATACTAATATTATGAATAATTTACGCATGTCTTACCTTGTGTACATATTTATTTGCAGTCCCAGCATAAGAGGAGAACGTCCGTAACCGTATGCATTCCAATCGCCGAAGTTGTATTCGCAGGTAAATGCGATGTAATTCCATCCGATGCGCATAAAGATTCCGTAGTCGTGGCGGTATTTTGCATCCTTGATACGATCTTTGCGTTTTATCTTGCTATGTCGGGACTGGGTATCGTAGAAACCGACATATTTGTTTAAAAATGCAAAGTCGTAGCTGTAGTCTGCTCCTAAGTCTATGTGCCATCCAAGGTGACGGAAGTCGCTTTTACCAAAGTTGAAGCGCATAAAAGCCCCACATTCAATGGAATGTTCTATCACTGAGATTTTTGACATTGTTCCAAATAATGTCGGGTCAATTCCAGTGCTTTGGCGCAAGTAGTTAAGTTGTACGCCAATGTCGAAAGGCTTTGCAATCTTGTATCGGTACATGTATCCCACACGGAATTTGCCCGACAAGCCTTCTTTCTCGATATTGTTCTTTTCGATAGGAATAGGCATGGCGTAACTTAGAAAATAATATCCGTAGTGCTTGTCGATGCACGACCACTTAGTTGGGCCAGCGTATTTATCTTTGTCGATTACGGTTGTGGACGGACGTATGCGCTGTGCGTTGGCGATGGTGGCAACTGCCAGTAGCATTGCTATAATGACCAATCGTGATAATATGTTGTTTTTCTCAATCATTCTTTCTGTTTTCGACGTTGCACGCAACGTCTCTACAATCATTAAATCTTTTAAATCATTGAATCTTTAAATTGTTAAATCTTTCAAATTATTCCTTCTGCCAGTCCTCTAATATCTTGTCGATCTCTTCGGTTGTGCTTCTCAGTTTTGTTTTGCACAGTTTGGTCAGGAAGGCTGCTCGTTTTACCTTTTCGCTCAAGGTGTCGAGGTCGAGTTCGTTGCTTTCCATGTCGGCAAGAATCTTTTCCAGCTCTTCGAGCGCGGCTGCGTATGATATGTTTTCAGTTTGTTTAGTCGGCATAATCTTATTCCCATTCAATTGTTGCAGGCGGCTTCGAGCTGATGTCGTAAACAACTCTGTTCACACCTTTTACCTTATTGATTATCTTGTTCGAAATCTTTGCAAGGAACTCGTATGGCAGGTGAACCCAGTCGGCAGTCATGCCGTCGGTGGAGTGTACTGCACGGAGAGCCACAACGTTTTCGTATGTACGTTCATCACCCATAACGCCTACCGACTGTACTGGAAGCAATATTGCTCCGGCCTGCCAAATCTGGTCGTAAAGACCTTCGTCGCGAAGTCCCTGAATGAAAATATCGTCAACGTTCTGCAAGATTTCAACCTTCTGTGCTGTGATGTCGCCAATTATACGGATTGCGAGTCCTGGTCCTGGGAAAGGATGACGACCAAGTATGTTGTTGCTGACATTCAGAGCCTTACCTACGCGGCGAACTTCGTCCTTGAAGAGAAGACGCAACGGCTCAACAATCTTCAAGTTCATCTTTTCGGGCAAACCGCCTACGTTGTGGTGCGACTTGATTGTTGCTGCCGGACCAAGTACGCCAGCCGACTCAATTACATCGGGGTAGATGGTGCCTTGTGCAAGCCATTTCACATCCTTAATCTTGCTTGCTTCGCGGTCGAAAGTCTCGATGAAGAGGCGTCCGATAATCTTGCGCTTGCGTTCGGGTTCGGTTACGCCTGCAAGTTCACGGTAGAAGTCCTGCTTTGCATCGACGCCGATAACGTTAAGCCCCATTCCGCGGTAAGATTCGAGCACCGATGAAAATTCGTTCTTGCGAAGCAAACCGTTGTCAACGAAAATACAAGTGAGCTGGCTGCCGATAGCCTTGTTGAGCAATACTGCTGCGACAGAACTATCAACGCCACCCGAAAGTCCGAGAACAACCTTGTCGCTACCGATTTTTTCGCGAAGTTCCTTTATCGTTGTTTCGACAAACGAATCGGGCGTCCACGACTGCGAGCAACCGCAAATGCCTACTACGAAATTCTTCAGCAAGGTCTTGCCATCGGTCGAGTGATAAACTTCGGGATGGAACTGAATGCCCCAGGTCTGCTCGCCACCGATTTTGTATGCGGCTACCTTTACGTCGGCTGTAGAAGCTATAATTTCGTAATTTTCAGGGATTTGCTTTATTGTGTCACCATGCGACATCCATACCTGCGAGTTTGATGGAACGTCTTTCATCAGCACGTCGTTTGCGTTTACGAAATTGAGGTTTGCACGTCCATATTCGCGAGAGTTCGACGGAGCGACTTCGCCGCCGTAGAAATGAGCAAGGTACTGTGCTCCATAGCATACGCCGAGAAGCGGCATTTTTCCCTTTATTGCCGAAAGGTCGGGCTTGAGTGCCTTTTCGTCACGCACCGAATACGGACTTCCGCTAAGAATTACGCCCTTTACCGATTCGTCTAATGCGGGAATCTTGTTGTAGGGATGTATTTCGCAATAGGTGTTTAATTCTCTTACTCGTCTGGCTATCAGTTGAGTATATTGTGAGCCAAAGTCGAGGATGATGATTTTTTCTGTCATTGTTTTTATGTTTCGTTTGTGGGTGCGAAGTTACAAAAAAAATGGAAATGTTTTAGATGGTTTTGATATATGGGCAAAAAAAATGCAGCCTTAAATGACTGCATTTTATTTTTTATCATATTTGCCTATTAGACAGTCGCTGTTATTGTACATTCTGCATAACCTGTTACCTTTACACCATTTTCATCAGTGTACTCAATATCAAACGTATAGTTGTTTCCATTTTTTGTGACTACTACAGCACCCGAAGTAGCGTATCTTGAAGAGCCGTTGTCTGTGTCAAAATCATAATCTATAAGAGCCTCAATCCAACTAGCAGTTCCAAGAATAGGAGTTATACTTGAATTATACCTATAAGTTCCTGCTTCTAATGAATTTGCATACAATTCAACTTCAAGCATGCTTCCTCTACCAGTAAACCATTCAGTTGAAGGATTGTATATCAGTTCATTTTTATTGTAGAAATACAAATTATAATTCATTCCATCTCCCAAATCTTCACGTAGAACCTGGAATCCAGTAATTGGATAATGTACATTATTTACTACAAATTCGTTTGGACGCTTGACTGTGATAGTCGTATTGTACGTAGAAGCCTTTTTCTTTGTCTCAGCAATAAGAACAACCTTATATGAGCCAGCCTTGTCATACGAATGTTTAGGGTTTTCTTCCGTTGATGTTGCGCCATCACCAAAATCCCAGTAATATGAATCTGCATCCGCAGAAGCATTTGTAAAAGTAATTATATCGCCAACGTAAACCACATCCTTATCTACAGTAAAATATGAAATGGGGTCTTTGGCGCATCCCGAAAAAATAATAGCAGTAGCAGCTGCAATCATTAAAAATTTTAAGTTTTTCATTGTTCGAATTTTATTAAGTTTATGATGCAAATGTAATATTATTTGTATTGAAAATGTAGATTTTTCTGCAATTTGTTGCAATGATTTTATTAATTAATATATAACGCATTGATTTCTAAAAAGATAACAGAACTAAGAAAATTGAAGAAAATTACAGAAAAAGAATTGTCCGAAGGAATTGGGATGAGTCTTACTGGTTTTCGTCAAGCGCTTGCAAATGATGACTTCAAAATAAGCACTTTGCAAAAAATTGCGCAATGCCTTAAAGTTGACATTTCTGTTTTTCTTAAGGAAATCGAATTAGAAAATCTCAACAATACTGACACAGAATGCGAAAATTGTAAGATTAAGGATAGTATTATTGAAAGTAAGAATCAAATAATCAAAGAGCAAGAAACTTTAATTCAGCAAATGCAAACTTTCATAGAAAAAAGCAGGAAAAAATAAATTTCTAGTCTGTGTTAATCGGTAATAATTGCCTTATTACCAAATAATTAATAATACTTTTTATATTTTCGTCAAAAAATAATCATCAAAAAATGATGATTTTATAAATTGTTGATACACGTCGTGTTGGATATTTATATCTCGGCGCGATGAATCGCACCGCTACAAATCATCAAATCAATCAAATCGTCAAATCTTCGAATTTTCAAATCATCAAATCCTCGAATCCCCCCAAAATCATTCCTCCTCCTCTTCCAAATACGGATTCTTTATCGTGAACTTGATTGTATCGGTGACTTCGCTTGCTGTAGCAAGGATTCCAAGTCCGTTCTTTATGTTGGTCTTTACAAGTGTCGGTTCGGAAAATGGATTGCCATCGTTTTCAACGTATAAGTCGTAGGACTTCTGGTACTGGTAGTAGTCCTTGTTTACCGACCTAAGATGAACAATAAGCTTATATTCGTATTCGCGGTAGAATGGCAGGTCTTCGATGCTCTCTCCATCATCATCGTCTTCGCCTTCTCCCTCTTCGCCTTCTTCGCCATCTTTATAATAATAGTAGTCATCGTCTTGATACATAAGTCCGTAGAATACGCCGCGAATGTCGCGGTAATCCTGCGCCGAAAACTTTATTGTATAGTTTCCTCCGCTGATTACTTCGTCGGCCATGTAAAGTAAAGTTCCGCCGTAGCCCGAGCTGACCGACATGTCGTTACATTCAAGGTTGAGAGTGAAGTTCGTGTCGAACAAGTCTTCAACGGAATACATGTAGTTTTCGGCAAAATATTCCTTCATCTCGGCAGGGAAATCGCTTGTAACATATACCATGTAATAGTTTTCGTCGTTGGGAATGTCGTTGAAGTTGAGGCTTACATCAAATACATCGCCGTAGTAGTAGCCGTCGTCATTGGATTTCTGTTTTCCGCTGAGGCTGTTTATGACGGTTGGCGCTGTCATTTTTACTTCGGCCTCTATTGTTTCGAATTTGTCCTTTGAAACTTGGAACTTGTATGTATGTCCAACCTTCGGAATGTATTCGGCATGGTAAACACCATTGCCTTCCGATACCGGCACAACTTGTAGTGGGTTGCCATCCTCGAATATAATTACATCGGCATCGGAAATCATTACAATTTCTTTTGTATCGAGAATGTGCATGCTTCGGCCTACGGTAAATTCGATTTTGCTTGTGTTGGAAAGTACACAGTTGAGTACCAATTTTGGTTGCATGTATTCAAAAGGAAAATCAAGTGTCTTTTCGCAGGCTGCGAGTGCCAATGTTGAGGCTATTATTATATATATCAACTTTTTCATGTCTTTCCTGTTTTAGAATGTTTGTGAGAATTTTATCGACGGCATAATCGGGAACAGGCTTATCTGTTTCAGACATCTGTTATCGTGGTTATCGTAGCCGAAATATAGGTAGAACGGATTCTGGCGGCAGTAGGCATTGTAAACGCCAAGGCTCCAGATCCTTTCACCCAACTTGTTTTGTTTCTTGAAATTAAAGTTAAAGTCCAAGCGATGGTAGGCTGGTGCTCTGAATGAGTTTCGTCCTCCGTATTCGCCAATTTCTCTGCCATCGAGTCCCAAGTATCGACCGTAGGCAAGCGTAACAGCATTGCCTGTGCCGAACACCCATGTCATACCGAAATCGAAGTTTTCGCTCTTATTGTAAATCAACGCAATGGCTATGTCGTGACGGCGGTCGTACTTGTACGGGAACTTTTCGCCGAAGTTGAGGTTGTCGAACTGTCTCCAAGCCCACGACAGGGTATAGCCAATCCAACCGGTGATTTTGCCTGTGGTCTTGCGAACAAGCAACTCTGCTCCATACGACCATCCGCGTCCCATTTCGATTTTCGACTCCCAGTTGTCTGATACACCGAAGAAACTTGCACCTTCCTTGTATTCTATCAGGCCTTTCATGTCCTTGAAAAAGCCTTCAATACTAAAGTCCCACTTGTTTTTGAGGTTGTAAGCAAATCCGAGTGCTACCTGGTTGCTTCGCTGCGGACGTATGGTGTCGGTGGTCGGAAGCCAAAGGTCGGTTGGCAGACCTATTGTGCTGTTGGTGAGTAGGTGTACATATTGCGCCATCCTTGTGTAGGCAGCTTTCATCGACAGGTTTTCGGTAATCAAGAATCTTGCCGACACACGCGGTTCTGCCGACTGGTAGTATTTTTTCTTCACTATGAATCCGGAATAATTTATGCCTATGTCGGCTTTCAGTCGTCCAGTTATAGTTATGTTGTCGGATGCGTACACGTTTATTTCGGTGCCGTAAATTTCGCGAGACCCCATTTTTGTTTCCAGGCCAGTTGTGTCTATAGTTTGTTTAAGCACCGACACTCCGGGTTTGAATACATGGTATGTGGTTGATGCTCCGAGCTTTAATTCATGTTTTGAGGCAGGGTAGTAGTTGAGGTCAATCTTTGCTCCGTAGTCGTTGATGCCCGAGAAATAGTCGAACGAATATTTTTCTATCGACTGCTTGTTCGCCAGGTTTTCGTATTCCATATAGGTGTCGAACTTGTAGTTCGAATATATGAGCGTCACATTAGAGAATAACTTCTGGTCGAACACGTGGTTCCAACGCATCGAAGTGGTAATGTTGCCCCAATACAGACCCATATCGGACTTGTCGTTGTATAGGGTGTCGTAGTAGAAATATTCCTCCTCGTTTTTAATGTATGCCTTGTCGCGACCGAAGTAACCGCTTATAAAGAGCCTATCCTTGTCGCTGAACTTGTGATTCAGTTTAAGGTTGGCGTCGTAGAAGTAGTACCCTGCCTTCAATTTTTCGCCATTGCCCGAATATTTGTTTATCAAAGCGATAACAGGAGCGGCAAGTACATCAATATAGGTGCGTCTTGCGCTAAAAATGAACGAGGTGTGGTCTTTCCAGATTGGACCTTCCACCATTACCTTGGCGGCGATTGTGCCTATCGAAAATTCTCCACCATATTTCTTGTCGTTGCCTTCCTTTAACCTAATGTCGATTACAGATGAAAGTCGTCCACTGTATTGCGCTGGGAATCCGCCTTTTATAAGATTGATACTAGATATTGCATCGGGATTGAACACCGAGAAGAATCCGAAAAGGTGGTTGGCGTTATATACTGGTACACCGTCGAGAAGAATAAGGTTCTGGTCGGGACCTCCACCGCGTACATAAATGCCGCTCGTACCCTCGTTGCCCGACTGTACGCCTGGCATCAACTGCAAGGTTTTCATCACATCGGCCTCGCCCATAAACACTGGCAAGGTTTTCAGTTGTTCTACAGGGAGACGCACAATGCTCATCTGCACGTCCTTCACCATCTGGTCCGACTTGCTTTCTGTAATGACAACCTCGCTCAGCATATTGGCCGAGTTGAGTTTTATGTTTATGCGGATGTCCTGATCGATGTAGAAATTGTGGCTGTATGCACCGTAACCGATGTACGAAACCACAAGGCTCACACTGTCCTGCGGAAGTGTAAGGCTGAAAAATCCGTATTCATTTGTTGCAACGCCCAAATGTGAGCGGGTATCATATACGTTTGCCCCAAAAAGTTTCTCACCACTTGCCGAATCCTGCACATATCCGCTTATTGTGAACTTCTGGCTGAAGACCACCATCGAAGCGAACATCATCATTATCAGAGCAATGCACTTTAGTCTCATTATCAAATTTTTTTTGCAAAAATATCATTATATCACATTCGCAGAAACGTATTTTTATAATATTTATTGTATCAATAAATAATCCATCCTAACATAAAAAAAAGCAGGCGGACTTGTCCGCCTGCATATACCTAATTATGATCGCATTCTATTTTACAGGAATGTTCTTCAAAACATCGAGCAGATGTCTGTACCACATGTCCACGGTCTTGATTTCGACCTTCTCGTCGGGCGAGTGGACACCGCGGAGTGTCGGGCCGAACGAAACCATATCGAGGTTCGGGTACTTCTCGAGGAAGAGACCACACTCAAGTCCTGCGTGGATTGCGCGTACAACTGGAGTCTTGCCGAACAATCTTTCGTACGAGGCAACAACAATCTTCAAGATTTCCGAATCGGTATTAGGTGCCCATCCCGGATAGCCTTCGCCCGACTCAACCTTTGCACCTGCAAGCAGGAATACATTGCGTACCATAGTGTTGATGTCTTCCTTGCCCGATTCGAGCGAACTGCGCTGGCTGGTAGTAACCTGGATCTTGTCGTCGTAGAACTTTACCGATGCGAGGTTGGTAGATGTTTCAACCAAACCCTTTATTGCTGGGCTCCAAGCGTGTACTCCGTGAGGACAAGCCGAAACTGCCATCACAAGTCTGCGCTGTGTTTCCTCGTCGATTACGAAAGCTGGCATAGCCTCCTCGTGAAGTTCCATGTTGATGTTAGGCTCAGTTATCTTTATTTCCTTGATGATGTCTTCCTTGAACTTAGTAAATTCCTTTCTTACATCCTCGGCAAAGTCGGCCTTTACGGTAAAGATGAATTCTGCTTCACGCGGAATGGCGTTGCGCTTGTTGCCACCGTCGAAATGCGCAAGGCGAGCAAAATACTTGCTTGTGATTTTCTGTAGGAAACGGTTGGCTATCTTGTTGGAGTTACCAAGTCCCTTGTTTATTTCGTCTCCGCTGTGTCCGCCAGCCAAGCCGTTGATTATGAACTTGTATGCAACATGATGCTCAGGAACAGCTTCTTTCTCGTATGCGAAATCGGCAACAGTGTCGATACCGCCTGCGCAACCTATAAACATTTCACCTTCGTCCTCGGAATCAAGGTTGAGAAGGATTTCGCCATCGAAAAATCCAGCTTCGAGAGCAAAAGCACCAGTAAGACCGGTTTCCTCGTCGATGGTAAAGAGACATTCAATTGGTCCGTGCTCAACGCTGTCGTCGGTAAGGATAGCCATTTCGGCTGCACAGCCAATGCCGTCGTCGGCGCCAAGGGTTGTACCTTTTGCCTTTACCCATTCGCCATCAATGTACGGGGTAATGCCTTCGTTGTCGAAATCGATTTTTACGTCACGGTTCTTCTCGCAAACCATATCCATGTGCGACTGCAAAACCACCGTCTTGCGGTTTTCCATTCCCTTGGTTGCAGCCTTGCGGATTACTACGTTACCAACCTTGTCGCGGCGTGCTTCGAGGTTGTTGTCTTTTGCAAACTTCATCAGGAATTCCACCATTTTTTCCTCTTTCTTCGAGGGGCGCGGAACTTTTGTTATCTGTTCGAAATACTGCCAAACTTTTTTCGGCTCAAGATTATTTAAAACTTCCATAGTAAAAAAACTTTTATTATTTTTGACGAACGAAATTAATACATATCATTTTAACGGCAAAAAAAATGAAGCGAATAAAAAATATTTTTTTCATTGCATTGCTTATCGTTCTTTTAGTGCCAGTGCTAAATTCTTGTAAGAAAGAGCAGAACCGTATTTACGGCAAGGTTACCGACATGTCAACTGGCGAAGGTGTGGCAAATGTGTCGGTAGATTTATTTCTAACTAGGATAAGTTCTGGTAATTTCTCTGGGACTTTCGAGAAGTATATGTCAACAGTGACAAACGATAACGGTGAATATGTTCTCGAATTTGAACCAGTAGCCGCTGGAGAATTTAGCTTGAGAGTTGATAAGGACGGTTACCATCAGAATATTGTTGATTTCATGCCGGAAGAAACTGCTTCGGAATACGAAAAGAATTTGACAATCCCCAAGGCGGGATATATTCATTTCAAAATTCGTAATGCGTACGGTGTTCACATTGGCGATGAGAACGATGTTGCACGAATAATTGTGCAGGGAATCAATCCATTGTGTTCAGAGTGCTGCTTATCCGACTATTATACGTTCGAAGGACTTAGTGTAAACGAAGAATTTACCTGCAATATTGTCGCTGGTGACGAAATAACCATTAACCGCTATCTTATCCGCAAGGGAGAATCAACTTACAAAAGCAAAAAATACACCTGTGAGCAGAACGACACAATACTGTATTCCTGGACGTATTAGGCTGGCGCCGTTTATATGGGCTACGCCCGTTTAAAAGTTTCTAAGTTTCTTGCACTGCGTGCGTTTGAATGCCATCGGCGTTTCTAAGTTTCAGGTTTCATGAGCTGGCGCCCGTTTAACTTCGTTGAGGGCTTCGCCGTTCTATGGGCTACGCCCGTTTCTATGTTTCTCGCATCGCTGTTTCTGGTTCCTATGTTTCTATGTTGTGTCGTGGCGCGCCGCGACTGTACAAGGAGCAAGGGATCTGGTTCGACGTTTAACGATTTGAAGATTTAAAAGTAGCGGCGTTGCGCGCAACGCCAGCTGATGTTGTTTCCATATTCAAAAATTCTCCAGGATTTTCTTACGTCCTGCCCTAAGCAATGCGGTTGCTGCAAATTTTTTCTGAAATTGGTGATTGCTCATGTTTTCCAATTCTTCGGGCGAAAACGATTTAATCTCGGGCAGTATTATTCCGCTTTTCTTAGGCACAGAGAAATTGTGCGGACAACAATCCTGGCAGGCGTCACAACCATAAATGCGATTACCCTTTGCTGCTCTTACATCTTCATCAATGCCGTCCTTTTTTTCGATGGTTTGGTACGAAATGCACTTGCTGGCATTTATTCCTTCGAAAGTCATGGCTTTTGTCGGACATGCCTTTATACAGGCATTGCAGCCGAGGCATGTCTGGTCGAGCGTTCTGTCGTAGTCGGTTTCAAAATTTACAACGAGTTCGCCGATGAACACAAATGAACCTAGTCTTGGATTAATCAGACATCTATTTTTACCAATGAAACCCAGTCCCGACTTATGCGCAAAGTATCGTTCGAACAAAGGTGCTGAATCGACAAAAGCACGACCGTCGGCTTGTGGACAAACTTTTTTTATTTCTTCGAGCATTTGGTTTAGTTTGTCCTTCAGTACATAGTGGTAGTCGTGTCCGAGTGCGTATTTTGCAATGCGGAAGTCGGTGCGGTCGGGACGTTCGTCGGTATTGTACGAATACAGCACCGAAATTACCGATTTAGCCCCTTCGACAAGCAGTCCGAGGTCGCTGCGTACGTCGATGTTGCGTTCCATGTACGACATTCCTGCGTTGTATTCTTTGGTAAGCCACATGTCTAAAGCCGAAATATTATCGTCATCAACCAAAGCCTCGCTAATTCCGCAGGCATCGAAGCCTACCGATTGTGCTATGTCCTTTACCAATTTGGAATCGACAAACATTCTAGTCGTTTTTGTAGGTTTTGCCCTCGTAATATATGCTTTCCGACTTCACTCCGAAGGTGTATCTTACAGCATCACCTGTAAGTTCGAAGTCGGTGACTTTTTCGTATGAAATTATTTCTGTTGTATTGCCGTCGAAATATTTCAGGTAGCCTAGCTGGTCGAGATATACCACCGACTTGTTGTTGATGAAGTATTTGTCAGGGATGAAACTTTCGAGTGTGAAGATTTTGCCGTCAATGTAAGCCTTAAAGTAGTTTTGTACGCCAAAAACCATAATCCCGTCGGCAACATCGTAAAAGTCGGGTTCGTCGAACGATATGGTCTGAGTCTTGAATCCTTTGAAGACTTTCAGGTACGATGAGGCATCGACGTATGCCACAAACTCATCGCCGCACTTATACGAAGAGGGAACAAAATCCTCCAAATCGACAAACTCATTTTTGTAGAATGCAACGAAAGTTCCTGTGCTGGCATCGACAAATGCAATTATGTCGCGACCTATAGATAAGCCGCCAAGGTTTTTGTTGTAAATAATCTGTTCTATCTCGCCAAGATAGAAAGCATTGAGGAATCCGTTTACATCGACAAACGCTGCAATGTTTTCACCAATATACACATCGGAGGGACTACCCGACGAAAGAACGTCGTCCAAAGTATATCTTGTACCGTTCCAGTAGCACATAAGCATGTGCTGCATATCGTCGAACCATACCACAATGTCATCGTTTGCCCAGTATTTTGCTGCGCTTGCACAAAGGGTAAGCATGTCGCCTTTGTCGAAAACCTTGAGCTGAGTGTTCATGGAAAACGAGATAAGGTTGTCGGTAACTGTATAGTCCGATACAAAACTGCTTGCAGTGTGCAAAAAGTGGTTGTGGTAGATTTTCAATCCGCCGGAATTATCGACATATACCATCGAATTGTTTCCTATTCCATAGGATTTTAGCGGAAGGTGTTCTATTTGCTTGGTCTTTCCGTTGTCGAAAACCCAAATATTGCCCAGATAGTCGTTGTAAAACGATATGCCCTGCGACTTTACACTAAGTCCCAACAGCACCATTAGCACTATTATAGCAATATGACGTAACCCAGATCCCATACAATTTTTCTCAAGGCAAATGTAATAAAAATTTTTAATGGCATAATCCCCAATGCTGAGAATTGGAAAAATAATATTTTTGCAAAATAAAATTCGCAACATGGACAAAAAGGAAAACAAGAAGCCGATTGAAATATCCGAACTCGGAGAATTTGGTCTGATAGACCATCTTACAAAGGATTTGACAGTAATCGACAAGAACCTTATCAAGGGCATAGGCGACGACTGCGCAGTATTTGAATGCGGTGACATCTGCAATCTCGTTACTACCGACCTGCTTGTCGAAGGTGTTCACTTCAATTTGATTTATACACCTTTGAAGCACCTGGGATACAAAGCTGTTGCTGTAAATTTAAGCGATATATACGCCATGAACGGTACACCTAAATACATAACCGTTTCGATTGCAATAAGCCGCAAATTTTCGGTTGCCGCCATGGAACAGCTATACGAAGGCATAAAGCTTGCTTGCGACCGCTTCGATGTCGAACTTATCGGCGGCGATACCACAAGTTCGCTCTCGGGACTTTTCATAAACATTACCGCAATAGGACAAGCCAAGAAGGAAGACATTGCCTATCGTAGCGGAGCAAAGAAAAACGATCTCATCTGCGTAAGCGGTGACCTCGGTGGCGCATATATCGGACTGAAAGTCCTGGAGCGCGAGGCAAAGCTATACATGGACGACAAAGATACCCAACCAGAACTCGAAGGCTACGAATATGTCATCGAGCGTCAGCTGAAACCAGAACCTCGCCGCGACATTGTTCGCGAACTCGCAAAGCGCGGAATAGTTCCCAATGCAATGATTGACATTTCCGATGGACTTTCGTCCGAATTGCTACACATATGCAAAGAGTCGGGGGTAGGATGCCGTGTTTACGAAGAAAAAATTCCTGTCCACGAGCAAACCGAATATGTTTCCAGCAAGTTCCGTCTCGATCCGAGCCTTGCCGCTATGAACGGAGGCGAGGACTACGAACTGCTGTTCACTGTACCTCTCGACAAGAAAGACATTATTGAATCAATGAACGATGTCGCAATAATCGGATATGTGTGCGATGCAAAAGACGGCGGAAAGTTCATTGCCAAGAACGGGGTCGAGCTAGAGCTGAAAGCCCAAGGCTGGAACGCATTTAATGAATAAAAAAAGGCTCGAATTTTCGAGCCTTTTTTATTATCTAACAACTATTCGTTTCATTATTATTTCACCGTTGTCGAGTTCTATCATCAAGGCATATACACCCGACGACATTCCTTCAACATCTATTGCAACCGAATCGGAATGCAAATCGTTGTTGCTGTAAACTACCTGTCCCATCGAATTGGACATTGTAAGCGATTTGATTTCTGCACCGGAAATATAGAACATTCCCGAAGCAGGGTTCGGATAAACGTCGATGTCGTCGGCGGTTATCTGGTCAATGCTGTCGCCTTCGGGAGCTTCGCCAGTATTTGCACATACAGTTTCCGAAAGGTTGTAAATGCCGTAGTTGCATGCTATTTCAATAGTATAGCAATATTCGGTTTCGTACTCCAGATTAACGTCAAGGAACAAAGAGTCTGAGGTGCTTGTAACATACATTCCGTCGCGGTATAGCGAGTAGAATTGAGCTTCGCCAACTTTTGTCCACTTAATCATTGCCACGTTGCCAAGCATTTCGACAGAAATAACAGGCGCTTCGTTGCAGATGTTCGATACAATTCTTGAGCATATATTGTCGGATTCTATTGGTTCACAAGCGTTGTTTACGAAGTTTGCAACAACCTTGTAGCAGTACTCGGTTTCGGGAATAGCTGTGGTATCGGTGTACGAAATTCCAGTTAGTTCGCCAGCAAGCAGTTCGTTGCCACGGTAAATATCATAATATTCAACTCCGCCAAGACGATTCCATGTAATATTGATGCCTTCGGCATACGAACGAACCGATGAAATCAGAGGTTCGTTGCAAGGCAATGCTTCAATTTCGATGCATGCTGTTTCGGATGCTGCCGATACGCAGTCGGTAATTCCGCGTACTAATGCACGTACCTGGTAGCAATGGTTGCCAACCGACGGCTCGTTAATGGTGTAGCTTGTTCCATAAACAGTATCAAGAGGAGTCATCGATGCAGCTTCGTAAACGAGGTACGATACGCTTTCGTTTTCATCGGCTTCAATAGGATTCCAAGTCATATTTACAACATGGAAGGTGTCGGTTTCGGCAACGAAATTCATAACCGACGAGCACTGTGGTGCCGATACTTGTGTGTTTAACGAAAGTGAAATGTCGTTTGGATTGTAAACTGCAGGCATAAACTTGATATTTGCAGCATAGTTGCCTTCATCGCGTACGAGTTCCGAAACCTTAACTATTACCGATTCACCGGCAGGAATAACACCGCTCTTCTGGCTCAACGAGAGCCATACTTCCTTCTTGCCTATTTCGTAAATCACAATCTTGTTGTTTTCGGTACTATTCTGGATATTGGCAAGCATTACGTACTTGTCGTCGTACAGGAGTTCCGAAACGCAGATGCCACCAGCGGTCGAAGTCGAAAGCAGGTTGACAACGGTGTCGTTTACATAATGTGTAACATCGGTAAGCAAGCCATTTGAATCAAGCATCTGTATGAGGGCCGATGGTCCGTTGTTCTGCGAAATCTGTGAGAACGCCCACAGGCAAGGTCCACCTTCATGGTATTTGTCGTAAACGATTCCATATACATTGGTAAGGTTGCTCGACATTGGAACTGTGGTTATGGTTTCGCCAAGAACAATCATGTAGAGCGAAGTCCAGTTGCCGACATACAGAACATTTTCGCTTACGTATGCGCAGTAGCGAACTTCCATGTTCTGGTCGAGGACTATCGAATCCACGGTCTGAGCACCCATGTCTATCTTGTAGATAATATTGCTGTTGTCGGTAGCGTAGAAATAGTGGCTTCCGTCGTAGGTTAGATTCCTGATTGCTCCTACACCTTGGATGTTGAATGTTTCAACATATCCATCGAGTGTGTAGCGGTTGAATTCGCCCTTGCGCATCCACGATGCGGTGTAGATGTAGAATCCGTCGGTAGCAACGGCCTGTTCGGCTCTGCTGTGTGTAGTGAATTCAGCATTTACCACATCCCACATGTTGCGTGTGCCGCGTGTCGGTGCCGACGGTACTATGTTGATGTTGTCGGAAACAATAACCGAACTCCATGTGAGCGGACCGTCTCCGTTGTTTGTTATCTCGACATTAATTTCGTTGGCAACGTACGGGAATGTTGATACCTGAAGGTCGTCTGACTGCAATTCCATTTCTGGTTTTTCCATTACAATGAGAAGTTCTTCGCCATTGTCTTCAACATCCATATAAACAATGTTGTAATCGTCCTTTATAAACTTCACTGACGGATTGTTGCGAGCAACTATCAGCGAGAACAAACCATCGATGTCGGTAAGAGTATTGGTATTGCCATTCGAAACTTCGACGTTCTCCAATGGAATACCATCAACGCCTGTTACCATACCCGAAATTACAAACGACAGGTTGGCATCTATTACCATAAGGTGTAAGTTTACAATGCTGTCGCAGCCGTTTACGGTGATACCAGTAAACGAGTAGTCGCCTGCGACGGTTATGCTGTCACCGTTCCATATATAGCTCTGGTCGTTGGTTATTGTATCGTAAATTTCAGTGATGTACGAATTGTTGATTGTTGCTACAATCTGATTTTCCTCACGGCAGTCGGCATTTTCGGGATCGTAAACAGCAACTGTATATGTTCCCGATTCGGTAAGAACAATAGTTTGTCCTTCGATTGCCTCATTATTGAGAAGAACGACGACATTTTCCTTTGCAATTGTAATTGCAACAGAATCGCAAGCGGTAGTGTCCTGTGGAATTTCGAAAGTAAGGTCACGAACCTTTACAGGTACAGTATCGAGGCACGAGCCATAAATGTCGGAAGCCACAGCTATGTAATGTCCGTCGGTAAGGATAGCGTTGCCGTTGTCAATTACCACCTGTTCGTCAGGATTGTCCAAATTGTACCAGTTGATTACTGGATATTCGGTAACAACTGCTACGTTAGCGGTTTCGGTGTTGCAAAGCTGGTCGCTTGTGCTTATTTCAACCGACTGTCTTTCGCTTACTATTATTTCTACAGAACCTGATCTTGTTATGTTGGACGTACGACCAACCATATTTACGACTTCGTTCTTGCCAATCTTCTTGAAGCCCATTGCAAGAGCCGGTTCGGTCTTAGGATATTCCATCATAAGGCCGTACTCAGTATTGAACACGTAAATCGTATTGTCATCCTTTTCGGTAGAAGTAAGGATTGCAGGGCCAACACTATTTTCACTGAACAACTTGTAAAATCTTACATAGTTATTGAGTACATAGCCAAATTCGTCTGCCGATGGTAGATGTAAATCTACATCGTCGGAAGCAAGAATTTCAGGAGCTTGCGACCATAGCACTTCTTCTGTCCTTGCAAGTGTCATCAACAGCAGACTATCCTCTTCAATATTTACAATTAAAAAGCCTGTTCCATTTTGATAAGAACTGTATTCGAAATATTTCTGCATCGAGTATCCGCTTTCGCTCAAATTTTCATCCCAATATACATAGTCGCCAATTTCAAATTCGCCGACCATTCTCTTTCCGCCGCACAATACATTATATAAAGAAGTTTGCTGCGGTACAACATCAATACGGTCGCCAGAGCCAATAGTGTCGTTACCTATTGTCCATACATAATCGCCACCGTATGCGCCCGGTCGTTCAATAGTTGTAAGTGTTGCTGTTTCTCCTGTACATATTGTAGTATCAAGTGCTGTTGCGATCAAATCGGAATTATCGTAAACACCCAGGAAGTTGTCGTATGTTACCGATGGACAATTTTCGTAGGCCGGGATTGTAATATGGAAAATGTATTCACCAGGCATTTCTGCTGTTCCTTCAATATACGAGCTAATACCCTCCTCATCTTGATGAGATCTTATTTCCAAGCCCAATTCTTCGGTGGTAAATGTCTCCGAACCATCCAGGCTTTCCCAGCTTATGATATTTTCCAAATTGTACCCACCATAAAAACTCATATTTACTTCTTCGCCAAGGTTGACAACTTGTGATTGGTTAGTTATTCCTTCTCTACGATAAGTAACGTCTATTAAGCCGTTAAAGTCGTTTCCGCAGGCCGATATTGTATATGCCTCGTAATCGCTGTTCATCGGATGGCCAGTAAGTGTAAGCAGGCTGTTTGCAGTATCGTATTCGGCATAAATACCATACGGCAAAGTGTAGATAGGATCAGTTACCGAGAATACTATCGGTTCTATAGGTTCACCTTCGCATATCTGCTGGTTGGGTTCGCCGCTTACTACTGTAATGTTACTTGCTGAAATTGTCGTCAATCTAACTTCGAGAGTGTCTGCTTCGCACATGCCTCCGTTGTCAATCACAACCTTTATAGTTCTGTCGGCATTGAGCGAAGGAATGTAGAATGTCTTTGCTGTGTCGGACTGCAAAGGAGTCTGCATGTCGTTTGCATCGTACCATCTAAACATGAACATGTCGGAATACATTGCGTAGGTGCTGTCAATCGTGCACTTAATGGTGAAATCGCTTCCGCTGCACAATGCAGTGTCGTTGGTTATGCTGAAGTGTGCTGGCGATGGCGTAACATTGAACTGGAATTCGAAATCCTTTTCACAATTGTCGTAGCTAACTGTAAGGTTAAGTGTTGCCGAATTGTCGGTATATGCAGTCATGAAATCGGCTGGTACATATAGCGTTATGCTGTCCTGGTCGAATGCCGAAGCTTCCATTTCGGGTTCTACTGTCCACATATATGTTGCATCGCCTGCGACAACAGAATAGCTTATTTCTCCACCTTCACATGGCGGGAAATCATCAAGCGGAGCATGAACTTCTACAATACCCTTTGTAACCTTCAGTTTTCTTTCGAACGACAGACTTCCGATGGTGGCATCGTCAACCGAAAGCATAACTGCAGTTTCTGTTTCGGAGTCAACGCATTGAACTGCAAAATCATTGTTTATTGGACCATTTGTTTCTGTTGATGCAGCTGTCCACGAGATAGAATCGGCCTCGTATGGAGTAATAGAGGTCACATGCATTACGTCGGCATCGTTTTCGTTGAGAAGCATTGGCACCGATGCAAGTCTGCCAACCGATTGGTATTGTGTTCCTGCAGGAACAGGATACTTGCCTTCGGCGTGTGCCCATTTTGATGAGTTGGCGAACAAACCGTTACCGATAATTTCGCGAGTAGGCTTACCTATTATATTATTAGTAGTATCCGATTCGCCAACAAGCCACATCTGATTATCGTAGTAGCAGTTGCTTACTGCCATGTCGCCATTGCCGATTGTTTTTATGTTTTCATCATAATTGTCACCTATTACAAGGCAAGAATCGACTTCTACATTGTTTTTAGCCGAGTTCACTATTGCACTTGCTGTTTCTAGTGTATTGTTCGAAAGAGTACCGATTCTGAGCATTGATACAGAATTGTCGATGCGGGTATCTTCGGCATCTGCAACGATACCTCCTAAGTTTTTAGCCGACAATTCACCTGCAAATACACAGCCCGAAATTACGGTACCATCGGTAGCCACATCAACTATACCACCTACTCGGTCGGTAGCCGCTAGATTTGAAAATACTGAGCAGTTTTTGATAGTAGTTGCCTTGGCGTTACCTACAAGTGTTCCTGAATAATTGTAGGTATTACCGCTTTCGTTGTAATAGAACGAAAGATTTGAAATTGTAGCACCGTCGGTATATTTGAACAAGCCATAGTACGTGCCGGTATAACCAGCATTCTGCCAAGTTACCGTATTGCCGTTTCCGTCAAGAGTACCACGGAAAGGATATTGGGAGGGGAACAGTACGTATGGGTTTTCAGCGCCGTAAATACCGTATTGGAAATAACCATCTACTTCGTTGTCATCAATAGAGATATTGGACCTTCTTATTACTATTGAGTTATTAAGTCTGAAGAACAATCCGTAACCACCACTTGAATATTCTTCGTTGGTACCCATATGAATAAAATCGTTGGCGGTACTTATAATGTAAGGATTGTCTGCAGAGGTACCCTGTAGCTCATGTATCTTAAACATATATTCTCTCGAAACACCTTCACATGATGCGGTAATTATCACCGTTGTGCTAGAAGTTTGGTTTACGACGGTCGCCACGCCACCACTCGATGGTACCGCAACAACATCTTCGTCCGACGTCTCCCATGTCACCCCATCTATTTGCGGTAAAGTGAAGTCGGTAATTACTGATGTAATTTTTTCGTTACGTCCAAGACCTTCCGATCTCAATATAATTGGCAGACGTGCAAGCTTATTATGTGGTTCGTTGGGGTCAAGTCCTGCTGGAAGAGGATAAAGTCCGTCGGTGAAATCCCAACCATTGGCTGGCAAATCGTTGGCAAGAGCATTACCTATCGTTGTCTCAGTAGTGCGAGCGTTTCCGTGTTCGTAGAATTGTAACCTCAGCGAATCGACCTTAACCTCTGTTATCTGCTCGTCGAAGAAATTGTCATCGTCGGCATTTGGTCCAATTGCATATTGGTGTCCAATATCTGAGCCATTATAAAAGTACGAAACCTTAGATGCGACAACACTGTTTGAAATTGAAGCAGCTTCCAGTGCGATTCCGGCGGCACGGCCTTCTGTTGCTGCCAGTTCTCCATAGTTGGCACAATTTGTGAAATTAGATCCGTTTTTAGCAATTCCAGCAACATGGGTACCACTGAGTTTACCAGAATTCAAACAGTTTTCAATTGGCGTATTGCTTGACGAACCGCCATAGATACCGTATGCATAATCGCCAGTTAAGGAACCGTGGTTTGCCAAGCTCTTTAACGTATTGCTGCCTTCGCTGCAATCAAGTAGAATACCAGCGGCAGTATGTTCGGTCGCAGTTATATTTGCGTTGTTTAAACAATTCTCTATGACTACGTTACCACCGGTGCATAAAATACCTGTAGCATCGGTCATCGAAGAGGATATTGTCAGATTGTTGGCACAATTTTTAATTTCAGCAGAAGTGGCATCAAATACCAAACCTGCTATATTGTCATCAGTTTCGGTCTCGTTAATAAATGCTCCGCTTCCAAAGCTGCTGCAGTTAAACATCTTGGAGTAATATAAAGCTCCGCAGAATAGAGCACCGCCTGCGGCTCTAATATTTCCGTCTGTAGTGATTGTACAATTGCTTATGGTTGAGTTCCATGCGCTCTTTGCAAGTATGGCGATCTTGGATTCTCCAAAATTAGTCTTGTCATCCTCTGCAACAATTACTATGTTTATGCTGTCGACTTTTGCAAATTCAAGAGAGCAGAACAAGCCATAATCTGAATTGTAATAAGAATAAGTTGTGGAATACAAGTCGTCATTAGTAACGGTTATCGTATGTCCACCTCCGTTGAAATTTCCACTGAAATATCCAACCGGTCTCAAATTAACAACATTGGTAGAATTTTGTTCGGCAACCAAGTTGGTTGTGAGCTTAAAATAAAGGTTAGCTCCATGATTACTAACTGAAACTCCTTTGTATGTTCCACTATTCGACACTGCCTCCGAGAAATTATTGAAATCTGCGAGAGATTCAATGAGCAAAGGATTGTCGGCAGAACCAGCTCTAGAATGAAGAGCAACTGTGTATTGAACTTGTTCGTTGCCTTTTCTGGCTGTTATAGTCACGTTGGCACTTGTGGAATCCTGACGCAACGAGTCGAGGCTTATTGTACTTCCTGTAAGGACAATCGTAGTGTCGAGCATCCATGTTATGCCAAGGTTCTGATTTAGGCTGATACTGCTGCAAACACTTTTTGCCGTTTCGAAATTGTTTTCGTCGGTAGCAGCCAGAACCAACGGAGTTGTAGCCAATATAGCAATGTCGTTATTGTATTCGGTTCCCGACGGCACGGGGTAGCGTCCATCGATAAAAGTCCATTTGCTAGCATCAAGGTTGAGGCTTTCGGCTGTACCCGAAATCAGTTCCGAAGTAAGAAGCTTGTTTATGCCGACCGCATTGCCTTCAGTAGGTAACATCTGCTTGTCAACATAGCAGTTTGTTTGGGAACCGCACATAGCAGGATCTGTTTCGGAGTCAACATAATACCATCTGTCAAGGATATCAGCATTATAACTCAACAAATAACCACTGCCTGGCGCATATATAACATTAGTATAGGTCGTTTCCCACGAATCTTCAGCGAATGTACCGCTGTTTGGGTCGGCACCATAATCGGCGCAGTCGGTTATTGTAACATTATCTATACCTCCTACAAAAGAACCTTTGTAGTAGTCGGAAGTAACCAGGGCATAGTTGGCGCAACCTGTTATAACGCTGGTGTCGGCCATGGCAATCATAGCAGCATTAAAGTATTCACCAGAAATTCTTCCAAGGTTTGTACATGATTCCATGAAAACATTTGACCCGTTACCCGCAATGCCTCCAACTATCGACTGTTCCCCGATACCCTGCAAAGCCGCAGCATTGGTGCAATGGTAGAAAGATGTATATCGTGCATCTCCCACTATACCGCCCAGATTTGGAACTCCACTAGTACTTTTGCCTGCAGTGGGACCAGAAATAGAACTGCTGGCAGAGTATACGATACTACCGGTTAACCTACAGTTCGACAATACCGAACCAAGAGCTACACCAGCAATGCCACCATAATTTTCTGGACCTTCAACAGTTAAAATACCATTAACAGTAAGGTTGGATATGCTTGCACCAATTATTGTACCGAACAGACCCGTGCCATAGAAAGAATCGCTTCCGCTTTTGTGCATAGTCGGCTCATCAATATATGAAGGAGCAGATATGATGGACCTTTCGCCAAAGTAGATTGTGTGGTTGCCTCCATCGAAATTCCATCTGAATGGGTAGGTAAGAGAACCTATTGGTACCCAAATAGAATCTTCGGGTATTGTAATGTCGTTGGTAAGAAGGAAATAAAGTTCATTTTCGTATTCCGCACCGAAATCCGAAACACCTTTTCCTTCATTGAGTATCATCCCACCCTCGTTACCTTCGTCATATAGCATTGCAGCGAGTTCGTATAGGTCGGCGAGCGTGCTAATAAGTATCGGGTTAGCCTTTGAACCGTAAGTATTGCCAAGTATGTTGACCTGCAATGTCTTCATCAGATTGTTCTTGTAGGCGTATATTTCGGCAAAGGAGTCTTCTTCGTCGTTGTTGACGATAACGTTGCTACCGTTTATCTGCAAATTCTCGTTTTCGGTCTGCCACAGCACATTGTTTAAGGTGCTTACAGTGAAATTAGATGCTACAGAAGCTATGCAGTCGGCAGAGTTGAGTGTCATAGGTGCAGCGGCAAGCATGGCAATGCCTGTGTTGGCTACCGTAGCTGGACGTGGGTAAAGTCCTGCGGTTTCGACCCATGCTGCATCGTTTAAAAACGAGCCGGTTGTCAGCTCGGTTGTTGCCTTTGCGTTAAGACCATCAATGTATGTTTGCTGGTATGGGAACTCGGTTATAAGTGTGTTCTGGTGGTCGAAATAGCAGTTGACGTAGCTGGCCGATACCGGCGACGGTTCAATATTCGATTCAGTTATGATACATTTTGAGATTGTTCCTGCATCTGCTATTGGGAAATATTGAGTTGGTTCCCCTTTTATGTATGTTGACACCAAACAGTTGCTTATTGTTGCATTTCCCATTGTGATTCCGGTGATTTTTATTGAGTCGGCAGAAACATTGTCAACGTTGAAAGACAACATGCTTACGCATCCCGAAATTGTGTTGTCGTTCGAATGTCCGACAATACCCGACAAAATAACGTAGTTCATGTCGCCCGTAACTGTTATCTGTCCGCTTGCTGTGATATTAGAAAATGTTGAGTGGTTTGCTCTAGCAACTATAGCGGATGCGTATGCCAAATTTGAAACCAATATGTTCACATTTTCCATGTTTATGTTTTTCACGCAGCCATCGTAAACATAGGCAAACATGGCCAATTCCTCTTCTCCATCGACTGAAAGTCTTACTATAGAATGCCCGTCACCATCGTAGGTACCCGAGAATGGCCTGTTGTCGATGTAATTGCCTATCGGCGTAAAACCATTGGGAAAAATTTGCGAATCGGTGAAATCGATGTCTGCTGTCTGCTTAAAAAATTGGCCGGAAAATGATTCTCCAGCATTGACAGCAGTCGCAAGATTTTGCAAATCTTGTTCGTTGGAAATCAAATATGGGTCGGAAGAAGTTCCCGTACCTGTAAACTGAGCCATCACGCTACTAATCCCGAATAGCGTGAAAACCAATAGGTTGAGTATGAATTTTCTCATATATCTATATATCAATACTATAGATTAAACAATCAAATTTAATGCCAAATTAATGACAATCTTACACGATTGCAAATATATAAATTTATATATGATTATTTGCAATAAAACTATAGAATTTTTACGACAATTATTGGATTGTCACTTCATGCTCCCAGCTACTGCGAATTTCGTAGGTTTGAGGGTAATAAAAGACTTTCTCTGGTTGCTTGTGTAGCGAATAGTCGCCTGTGTCCCAACGACCATTCTTGTTGTCGTCGTCGATGATACGAATATCATATTTGCCAGGAAGTAAATAAGTGAATGATACGGTTGTGCCTTCTGTGGTTTTTCTGTGCATAACCTTCTCACCCTGAAGAAGTTCTACGACATATGGCTTGTCTTCTTGGAATATAATTTTTAATGCTCCAAATTCGGTTTCTCGCATAGGCACAATTTCTATTGTGTCGGCATTGTTGGTATAGCCGTATATGCAGGTTGCAAATGCTGAATCGACTGCTATTTTGTACTTGCGTCCTTCTGTAATGTCGGCTATAAGTTTCAGACAGAGTGGACTTAAAGAATCCCTTTCTACGCGGTAGTTAATTTCTTCGAATAGTGTATCGACCGCACCAAATAGATTTATGCGGCTTTCGTCGAATGATTCTATTGGTTGCGAAAAATAAATGCGATAGTCGGCATTAGGACGCTTTTCCTTGGATAATTTCATTGTCAACACTGTGTCGGGTAGAAGTTTGTCCTGCTTGCGGAATTTCAGTGTGTCGAGATGCACCGAATCGGGGAAAGCCGGGTCTGTATATTCTGCAAATATTTTCAGTGTGTCTGAAGCTATCAAGGCTGTGTCTTTCAGCCAGATTCTTACCGTATCGGGATTTTCGGGAGCCCATATAAATGCAGAATCGTCGCCAGGTACGGTAAACTTGTAATTTTCGTACTGCGTGAAGTTGAATACCATCTCGAAGTAGTTACGCTTAATTCGCTTTGTTGACTTGAAAAACTGCGGAGTTTTATCTTCTTTGAACAGCAGCAGTTTAATATCGTCGGGCAAATATTTTGCTTTTGAAACTACCGAGTCGGTCTCTTTGTCCTTTGCCTTTATGGTGTCGTAAGAAATTTCCACTGTGGGATGGCGAGTGGTGTCGTCGAAGGCAATGTACTCCTCTGGCAGATCAAACATGAAATTCGAATTGTTGTCGCGCAGGGCAAAAATCTTGTAGTCGTTTTCTCGTACAAAGCCTATCCTGAAATTGCCTTGTTTGTTGACTTTTGTAATATAGTCGGGCATGGTTTTGGAAACCGCAGTGTCTGAAAAATCGCTGTATAACATTACCCAAGCGTCGTTCACTGGCTTTCGTGTAAAAGCGTCGAAAACCGTTCCTGCAAACGATAGCGAATCGATGTCATTGCCAGTGGAGAAGGCATATACGAAACTATTGAGAGCATTGTTTTCGTTGATGTCGGCCACCGCATCGTTGAAGTTAAGACAGTAAGTTGTGTTTGGCTTAAGCTGGTCGGTGTTTATCTTGATTTTCAGCTTTTTGCCACTTACGACAGCAACTGGTTTTTCCTCCATGGGTGGCGATACAATCAACTTCGATGAGACATCATTGAGTTTTATGTACTCGTTGAATTTTATTGTTATGTGCTTTGATGAAAAGTTGGTTGAGCCGTTTTCTGGTGAACTTTCGCGAGCTTCGGGAGGGGTGACGTCCTTAGCTCCGCCAGTAAGCATAACTTGCTTGGCGCATGCAAGTACAAACATGCTTGCGAGCACAGTAAAAAATATACTGAAAAACCGTCCTTTCACCAGACAATACAAATATTAGGAAACACACGTACGCATGCTTCCAATTTTTTTACTGCCAGCGGCATTTACTATTTTATCTCTGCTACAGAGAACTCGTAAGACTCGATTATCGGGTTCACAAGAACCTTGCTGCAGAATTCGTCTATCTTCTTGCTGGCTTCTGCTTCCGATGCAGCTTCTATTTCAACATCGATGTGTTTTCCGATACGGACATTGCGAAGAGTTTCAAAACCAGTCTTAACGGCGCTGTTCAATACAGCCTTTCCCTGTGGGTCCAACAAAGCCTTAAGTGGCATAACGTTGATTTGAGCGTAAAATTTCATATTTCAAAAATTTGATGATTTGACAATTTGATGATTTAATGGTTTGATAATTCTGTAGCGGAGCAATGCTTTGTCCCGTTATGATAGATTATATTCTTGATTATCGACAAGATAACATAGAAAATAATGGTAAATGCCAGTCCCAGTACACCGAAAAAGCAAACAAATGCAATCAACGATGCAACAAGTATCAATTGCCAGATTATTGCCTTTATCTTAATCGATTTGATTTTCATCGAGAACAAGCGTAGGTTTACAACCATCATCACACAAACGAAAACCACCATGGTTATTACGGCAATTTGTGATGTAAGTGCTTGCGCTAAAACAGTTTCGCTGGTCTTGCAGTAGTAGCATACCGAAATAATAAATAGGGCAGATGCCGGTGTGGGCAAACCTTTGAATTCGGTTGTCTGTTCGGGATCGATGTTGAATTTTGCCAGGCGAATGCCCGAAAAAACAGCAATAAGCAGTACAAACATTGCTGTGTATTTGTCAAAAATTCTGTTTGACACAGCAAATTCGTACATAATTGCCGATGGTGCGAACCCAAAACTTATAAGGTCGGAAAGCGAGTCCATTTGCTTGCCGAATTCCGACACTGCTTTGAGTAGTCGAGCCACAAAACCGTCGCAAAAATCGAATACGGCAGCCATTATTATCAGCAATACGGCAATACTCGTTTCGCCTTGCAAAGCAAGCACCGAGGCACAAACTCCGCACACCATGTTCAGCGAAGTTACAAACGATGGGATTGCTGCCTTTATCTTTTTCATACCTTTTTTTAAAAATAAATAATAAGTATCGTATAAAATCGTTTTCTTTGCATCGTAAAAATTGACCGATGAAAACGACTGCAAAATTAGCATTATTTGTGTTATTGGCAACCGCTGTAAATTTTTTAAATGCACAAGGGGTTTCGAAATATAGCAACGAGTTCCTTTCGATAGGTGTTGGCGCAAGGGCACTGGGAATGGGAACATCGGTTATTTCTTCCACTGGTGATATCTCTGCAACTTATTGGAATCCAGCATCGTTAACTTCTCTTGATAAGACAGTTGAAATAGGTGCAATGCACTCGGAATATTTTGCTGGAATATCAAAATACGATTATGTGGGCGCTGGATATAAAATTGACGAAAAATCTACTGTTGCACTTTCTATGGTTCGCTTCGGGGTTGACGATATTCCCAATACTCTTAACTTAATCGATCCAAACGGAAACATTAACTACGATAATATTTCCTCTTTTTCGATAGCCGATTACGCATTTATGGCTTCTTATTCGCATACGCTTCCTGTAGAAGGTTTAAGCGTTGGAGGAAATGTGAAGATAATATACCGTAATGTTGGCGAATTCGCTCATGCAGTAGGCTTCGGACTCGATTTTGCCGCTCGCTACGATTACAAGGCTTGGCGTTTTGGTGCTGTTTTGCGTGACGGAATCGGAACTTTCAACGCATGGAATTACAATCGCGAACTGCTTGAGGATGTTTTTACCGAAACAGGCAACGAAATACCAGTAAATGGAATGGAAGTCACTGTTCCTCGTCTTATGCTTGGTGCAGGATATTTGTTCACAATAAAGGAAAAATTCACTATCTATCCCGAAATCGATCTCGCAACTACCTTCGATGGTAAGCGTAGCACGCTTATTCGCACAAAGGCTTTCTGTATTGACCCGACATTTGGTCTCGAACTTGGCTATGGCGACATAGTTTTTCTGCGTTGCGGGTTCAATAATTTCCAAACCGTACCCGACTACAACGGCAAAAATACCTTCTCTTGGCAACCTAATCTCGGTATCGGTGTGAAATTTTACGGTGTGCGTATCGACTATGCATTTACCGATGTTGGAAATCAGAGTATAGCGTTGTATTCGCATGTTTTTTCTCTCAGCTATGGCTTCAATTTGAAAAAGAAAGATTCGCACAGCCGTTTGTAACAAAATCCTAACCCATGAAAAAAGCTGCCAGAACAAATAAACTTGGAATAAGAGTGGCATTTTTGACCACAATTTTCTTTTTGGCGTTCGGTGTGCTACATGCTCAGGAAAATTCATGGATAAACTACAGCCAACAGTATTTCAAGATACAGGTCGTTAAGGACGGAATGTATCGAATATACAAATCTGACCTTATTTCTGCAGATATTCCGGTAAACATCATCAATGCCGATTATTTGCAGATTTTCCATAACGGAGAAGAGCAATACCTCTACATTAGTGGTACAAATAGCGATGGAACCTTAGCTACAAACGGCTACATAGAATTCTACGGACAGAAAAACCGTGGCATTGACGAATACGAATTCTACGATGCTCCTGAAAGCATGATAAATCCGGATGTGAGTTTGTACAACGATACTGCGGCATATTTCCTAACATGGAACTTTATGAGCGGTAACAGGCGCATGTCAGAAATTTCCGAAACCGACTATGATAGTCATTACGACAACCGCCAGTTATTCTGTATCAAACAAAAACGGACAAACTATACTGGTAAATATTATGCAGCCAATACCCGTAGTTTCTTTACAGAGTCGGAAGGTTGGATGGATGCGACAGCACTTACAACTGGAGGGCTAAGCAAAAGCATTGCTACTGCTGGCGCATACACCGATGGTCCCGATACCGAGGTAGAAATCGCCGTTGGCGGAATAAATGCCAGCAACTCGGTTTATTACAATACACCTCACCATCTTATTGTGACTACACAAAACCAGACTTGGCTCGATACTATATACAATGGCTACGAGTTCATTAGAAAAAAAATCCTTATTCCAAGTTCTGGGCTTACTGGTTCAACCACCTTACGGTTTGTTGCCGACTATGACGAAAACGATAAGAATGCAATTGCATATATTGACATCAAGTACCCGCACACCTGGAATTTTGAGAATGCTTCATCTTTTGAGTTCGGGCTTAATGCAAATGCAAACGATACTCGTGATTATATCGAAATTAGTAATTTTACATCTGGTTCGGACGCGGTACTATACGACCTTACAAATCATAGCCGAATCGCAACTACGTCAGCTGGAACAATAAAATGTCTTGCTGGAAATACCGATACATACAGAAATATGATTTTGGTCGGCTCGGGGGGCTATGTTTCGCCTGCGTCTATCAAAAAAGTATCGTCCGACAACAAATTCATCGACTATCTCACACGAGTGCCCAATGCAGATTACTTGATAGTGACGCATAGTAAATACATGGCTGCGTGCGAGCAATATGCCACCTACCGCAATTCGCAAGGCTATAAGGCTGTGGTTGCCGATGTGGCACAGCTTTACGACCAATATGCATACGGAGTAAATCACAATCCTGTGGCAATACGGCGTTTCTGCAATAGAGCATACAATATTTCTCCATCCGAGAAATTTCTGTTCCTTGTCGGAAGATCGCTCGAAGCAAGCCAGTTTAAAACTTCGGCATCAAACGCAAGTTATACCACGGTGCCTTCGGCAGGACAGCCTGCGAGCGACCAACTTTTCACTGTGGGTATAGGTGGCACTACGGTGGAACCGTTGTTTGCGACAGGAAGATTGGCTGTAAATTCGTCAAGCGAAATTACCAATTATTTGAACAAGGTCATTGAATACGAATCGGCAGCTCCTGCAATGTGGCAGAAGGAAATAATGCACTTCGGCGGTGGAAACAATTCGATGGAGCAAATAAGAATACAGGAGTATTTGGAAGAATACAAGGGGATTATTGAAGATACACTGTATGGCGGACGCGTTCACACATTCTTGAAAAACTCATCGGCTGCAATCACAACTACAAACAGCGATTCGATAAATATGATGATAAACGAAGGCGTATCCATGATGACATTTTTCGGTCATGGGTCGTCCACAACCTTTGACCATGAAATAGATCCTCCAGAAACATACAACAACGAAGGCAAATACCCCTTTATGATAGGAAACTCGTGCTATGTTGGAGCAATTCATTCCACTACCAACACGCTGAGCGATGTTTGGGTAAAATCGCAGAAGGGTGCAATAGGATTTCTTTCGTCAATGGACCAGGGAAATACCAACTATTTGCACATATATACCCGCGAACTTTACAGAAATATAGGTTCTTTGCAATACAACCGTCCGATTGGCATACAAATAAAGCACACACTAAAGAATATTCTCGCTTCGTGGAATATAAATACTGAAATCTCTGGTTATCAGATAACCCTGCATGGTGATCCTGCCATCAAGGTAAACTCTACCGAAAAGCCAGATCTTATGATCGACAATAGTTCGATAAGTTTGTCTCCTCAAGAGATAACAACCGTGCGTGATAGTTTCGACGTCGTGGTGGAAATAAGAAATCTCGGCAGGGCGGTAAGCCAAAATTTCTATATGTATGTCGAAAGAGCTCTGCCCAATGGTGAGGAGTCACACTACGAAACTATTGTAAACGGATGCATTTACACAACTACTGCAAGTGTTAGAATTCCGACCAACATCATCGATGGTACAGGAATGAATAGAATACGCGTGTATGTGGATGGCATGAACGAAATTGACGAAATGTCGGAAACCAACAATTATGCAACACTTGATTTCATGATAAAGTCGAGCGATATTTTCCCAATTCATCCTTACGAATATGCAATATATCCGCACGACACAGTTTCGTTGGTAGCTTCAACTGGCGATCCGTTCCTAGAGACAGCTCGCTATAAGTTCCAAATCGACACTACCGATAGATTCAACAGTCCTATAATGCGTGAAGGGGTTGTGAATAGTGCTGGTGGAATTGTGAGATGGCACGTGCCGTTTAGTATGGCAGAAAACACAGTGTATTACTGGCGGGTTTCGAGAGACAACGAAAACGAAGCCGAAAATGTTTGGAAAGAATCCTCCTTCATTTACATCGACGGTGAGGAAGGATGGTCGCAGGCACACTACTACCAGTTTAAGAAGGATGATTTTAATTTTATTGATTACAATCCGTTGACGCAGACTTTTGCATATCAGCAGTCGCAGCGACAGCTTAACTGTCACAACCGTGCTATTGTAAACAGCAGTACTTTCAATGTAGTAAGGTGGACAATCGACAATACAACTGGTCCGCAAACTGGTGGCTACAGCAACTGCAACACGGGAGCGGCAATGGTTGTGGCAGTGATAGATCCAATGACAATACTCGCATGGCAGTCCGATCGTCAGAACTATGGACACAGAAACTATCCTAAATGCTTCTCGGCGTCGTCACCACAGCCATACTTTACATTCGACATTAGTGCTAATGCACTAAATGGAATGAACAACCTGCTGAACGATGTTCCCAACGGATACTATATCTTGATTTATTCGTGGCGCACCGTTTCATTTACATCGCTACCCGAAACGTTGAAGCAGACTATGGAGACACTTGGTGCAACATACATTCGCACGGTGCCCAACAACAAGGCATACATTTTCTGCACCAAGAAAGGCACTCCTTCGATACGCAGGGAAGTCTTCGGAGATGATATAGACATGGACCCGTTAAATCTCACTTCCGATCTTTCGTACGGCTATATCAAGAGCGTTGTCGTTGGACCTTCCAGACAATGGCGGTCGCTTAACTGGTATCATGAAAGCGAAAGCAACGATGAATTGCAACTTGATGTATATGGCATACGCCCGTCGGGAGAGGAAGTGCTGATAATCGATAATTTAGGTCCTGCCGATTTGGAGTTGCTGCAACTTGACGAAACAATAGACTACGAAACTTATCCAAACCTTCGACTCGATTTGTTTACTCGCGATGAGGTTAATCGTACCGCTCCGCAACTTAAGAAGTGGCAGCTTCGTTTCGAAGGTGCTCCCGAAACAGCTATCGATCCGAAACTGGGATATTTCTTCCACACCGATACCATAGAGCGTGGTGATGAATTGGTTTTCGCTATTGCCACCCAAAATGTAAGTAACTACGATATGGACAGCCTTGTGGTGAAATATTGGATTCGTGATAGTCACAACAACGAGACTATTATTGATATCAGAAAATTGCGTCGCCACCCAGCCCATGATATACTTGTTGATACTATTCGCTACTCAACGCTTGGTCTTACAGGTCTTAATAGCATCTGGGTAGAATTTAACCCGATAAACGAAGCTACTGGCACATATTATCAACTCGAACAATACCATTATAATAATATAGCATCGAAATATTTCTATATTGCAACCGACAACACAAATCCGTTGCTCGAGGTAAGTTTCGATGGTAAATTCATAATGAATGGAGAAATAGTTTCTGCAAAACCTGAAATCCTGGTTACACTTAAAGACGAAAACAAATATCTTGCGCTGAACGACACCTCGCTGTTTGAGATGCACCTTACAAATCTTGAAACAGGACAAACCAAGCGGATAAATTTCGGCATACAAGAAAATCCATTGGAAACAATAGAATGGATACCTGCCGAACTGCCCGACAATAGTTGCAAGATAATTTACAAGCCTATTTTTACCGAAGATGGAACATACAGGCTTCAGGTGCAAGCAAAGGATGTTGCTGGAAATGTTTCTGGCGACAATTGCTATGTGATTGATTTTAAAATCATAACAAAATCCACAATCACAAATCTCATGAACTATCCAAATCCGTTCAGTTCGTGTACGCGCTTTGTCTTTGAACTTACTGGCAGCGAGATTCCCGATGAACTTGAAATAGAGATTTTTACAATAACAGGCAAGATTGTAAAGCGCATATATCTCGAAGAACTCGGACCTATTACCATAGGGCAGAACATTACCGAATATGCCTGGGACGGCTGTGATACCTATGGAGACCGACTTGCAAACGGTGTGTATTTCTACACGGTAAAAGCAAAACTCAACGGAGAGGAAATCGAAAAGCGAGATGTCGGAACCGACAAATACTTCAAACGCGAAGTGGGCAAGATGTATATATTAAGGTAAAAGAAGCAGTTTCTGGGTCGAGACGCAAGACCTTGCGTATGTGCGTATAATATTAGTAGGCTCACAATGCATTGATCCTACGTATTATCCATTCAAATTGGCAATCTTACCATCCTTTATTCCTTCACCATTTTCAATTCCTCCGCCTCTCCGTTTAATCTCTCAACCTTTACCACATACTCGCCAGGGCGGAGACCACTGATGTCGAGTTGCATTGCGGTGGTGCGGAGAAGGGTGCGGCCGCTGATGTCGATTACGGTGGCACTGACGAAGCCATCGCCGAAGATGGTCACCATATCGGTGGCGGGATTCGGGTAGAGCGACATTGCAGTAGTGACTGGCTCGGTGATGCCGTCGCAGACCTGAGCGGTGATGCTGATGGTCTTGGTGGCGGAACATTCGCCACGGGTGACGGTAAGGCTTACGCTCTGCGTACAGGCATTGTCGAACTGAAGCATTTCGGTGCAGCCTGTACCGCCTGTGCTCCACTGGTACGAATCGAACTCGCCGCAGGCATCCAAGTAGAACTGCTGGGCGGTGCAAACGGTGGTATCGTTTAGCCCGATAGGGAGCGGCGGCAGCACAGTGGCGTGTACAAGCACAATGCTATCGAACTCCTGACCGCCCTCGGGATATGTAAATGTGTAATCGCCCGTAGCGGTAAGAGTTACACCCTGCACAACATCCCCATAACAGAAGGTTGCTGTATCGTACACGTATGTCTGGCAAGGCAGACCGAACTTGGCTATGAACATATCGCTTTCGCTATAGGCAAAAAGCGTATCTGTGCCAAATGCTATAAAGTTGTCAAATCGTCCTGCCGTATAGATTTCGCCCAAGGCATTTATGCGCGTATCGTATGGTTCTGTTTGTGTTTGCGCTGTGCTATATATTTGTCTTACATCTGTCATATTTCCTTGC
Organism: Bacteroidales bacterium UBA1184; assembly: GCA_002310235.1. Lineage (GTDB taxonomy): Bacteria > Bacteroidota > Bacteroidia > Bacteroidales > ML635J-15 > Bact-19. Next base: position 104,619 of record DBYO01000033.1, on the reverse strand, counting down.
ATATCCCATTCACAGATGGAATATCCACTATATGCTGCGCCAGTGCCTTGATATTGTTCGCTTGGAAAATATGTGTTTTCTCCGCATACAAGTCCGTATGAAGACCAGCAAACTCCTGCATACAATTTGTCATTGTATTTTGCCAGGCTGCCTATACTACATTTCGTAGTTTTGGGGCAATTGTACCATTTGTAATTGCCAGCCGTATCGTAGCAGGCAATTATATAGATGGGATTCAATATTATGCCTTCACCTTCATAATTGCTTATAAGAGTGTCGTTTTCTCCAAAAATAGTATAGTCATCTGGCCACATATCTGTTTTAGGCATCGAAACGTCAGAAACATAAATATTGCCAGATGTTTCATCTAAAAGCATAGATCGGAAATCTGACATAGAGCGCGTCGTTCCATGATTTATGGGTTGACTTATCCATAATATTTCACTTTCGCTATTCATTTTCATAATAAATCCATTTGATTCTTTATTATAAGAATATATATGCTTACCATCGGCCAGTTCAACATCATAAGGGTAGCTAGGATTGCTGGTCGTATCGTTTACTTGGATGTATCCACACAAATATATATTGTCATGAGAGTCACATTTCATATCATAAAAATGCATTTCTAAAGACCAATATGAAGCATGTACACATTCAGTAATTGGTTTAATGTACTGAAAGTTGAAATTTGAATCAAATTTTAACATATAATATCCTAAGTACGTATTAGGCGTCATTGAATCAGTAATAGGAATATCATTCTGTTTAATTAAAAAATTTTGAGTGCCATCAATGCCGTTGTGCCCATGCATCATTAGTAAATAATAGTTACCGTTGCTGTCGATTGTGAATGGCAACTGCTTGTTATGTGCATCATAACATAAGTCCCAACGGAAACGATGACTTAATTGTAAAAGATTGCAATCAATAATATTACCATCAAGGTCAAGTTCCATTATGTATGTATAGTCGGAATATGGAATCCAAGGGAATGTAAGGCTATCTGGTTGATGTGCATAATAGTAGTCAAGAAGGCTGCCATAAACTGTAGTGTCAAGAAAGTAGGTGTTATAATAGTTGTCAATGTGCACGGTTCCCTGAAGGTATATCCTATTATTCTTTAGTACCATGTATTGAGCTTTGCAAATATGATGTCCAGAACGAGCAATTGTCTTGTGCCACACTACATTACCACCACAATCAAATTTAGCAACAAATGAACCACAATAATAATCTGCAAACTCTTGCAAATACTCTCCATTAATTTGAGTTCCGCCTCCGTATGTGCCAAACAAGTATGCGTTTCCTTCTGCATCATGAATGAGGTTGTGCGGTTGGTTATTGTAAAAACTAATAGAACTACTTAGAAGTGGGTTGTTTGAACCACCATATCTGTGAGCCCACTGCCATTCCATATTCTGTGCGAAAACTATAGAATGTAAAGTGGCTGATAATAATATGTATAAGATTAATTTTTTCATAATAATAAAATTTAATTATTAAAAAAATCAACAATTCAAATATTTTACTATTAAAATCCGCCCCTTCGACTACGCTCAAGGAGCGTCTCTGGAGGCAGTTCAAGGAACGGAGTCAGAAGTTGGTTGTAAATCATCGCTTTATTAGTTTTAGGTATTGGATATTACCATCAAAAGGCCAGCTGACTAAAGAAGTGGCCGACATCAAAACTTTATTTTACTCCACCACACATCCAATTTCTTCAACTTCGGCAACCTGAGTGCCTAATTCGTCAGTAACGCTTATTTTGAAAAAGCAGTTTTTTCTCCCAGATTTCATGCAATGGGCCTCGGCAATAAGCCTTTCTCCACGTACAGCATTCAAGAAAACAATGTTTGACGACACCGATACAGATGAAAGTTTTTTCGAATTTGCGGCTACAGCAAAACAAAAGTCGGCAAGAGTGAAAATAACGCCTCCCATAACCGCTCGCATCGCATTGCGATGACGGTCGTCGATTGCCAGTTCGCATTTTGCATAGTTTTCGGACACAGCAACAATCTCAATACCTGTCACTTCGGTAGCGAACTTGTCGCGACCAAAGGTTTTCCTGGCGTTATCGAGCATTGAAGAACTCATTTCCCAAACAATTCTTTTTCGACAAGTTCACAAACAATATGACCTATCATAATATGTGCTTCCTGAATGCGTGGAGTGTCGGTTGATGGTACGTTTATAAGCAAATCCGACATCTTCGCTATTTTTCCCCCATTGTTACCTGTCATTGCAATTATGGAAACGCCCATTTCGCGCGCCTTTTCGCATGCCTTGAGCACATTTGCCGAATTGCCCGATGTGGAAATTCCCACCAAAATATCTCCCTTGTTGGCGAAAGCCTCAATAGCCCTCGAAAAAACGCATTCGAAGCCGTAGTCGTTAGATACCGATGTCATGTACGACGAATTGCAATGTAATGCTTCTGCATGCAGAGGCTTGCGGTCGAGATAAAAACGTCCCGACAGCTCGGCTGCAATGTGCTGGGCATCGGCGGCGCTGCCGCCATTGCCACAAAATAGTACTTTTGCGCCATTACGGTATGCATTCACTATCATAGTCTTAAACGCATATATACGTCGCAATAGTTCTTCGTCTTCCAATATGCGCTGCTTAACGGCTACGCTTTCGCTTATTATTTTTTTTATATCATTCATTGAAAAGTGATTCTATTGTCTTTGTAAGGTTTACCCATGAAAATTTTTGTTTTTCTACAGCTACATTTCTTTCAAACTCCTCGCGTCGGTTGTTTTCGTAAAAATCGACTATTGCATCGGCAATTGATTTAGGTTCGGGCTCTACAACATATCCTACAACACCATTGGGAACTATGTCGGCAAGCTTCTTGACATTTGTCACAAGCATAGGCTTTTCGAAATGATATGCCATTTGTGTAACTCCGCTTTCCTTTGGCTTTTTGTAGGTCTGCACAATCATGTCGGCAGCAGAAAAGTATTTGTTTACATCGCGGTTGCTGATGTATTCGGTGCGCATTTCCAGATATTCGCCAATGTTGGTGCTGTGAATCTTATCAATATATGGCTGTACATCGTCCTTAAACTCTCCGGCAATGAGAAGCTTAACCTTATACTTTCGAATTCTCTCGTCGGCAAAAGCTTCGATTAGAAGGTCGAGGCCTTTGTATGGACGAATGTATCCAAAACAAAGAAGATATCTGTAGCTAGGATCTAGCGAAAGTTGCTCTATAGCCATTTCGCGGGGGATACGCTTGCCGTAAGGAACGTTTATTGGCAGATTTGAATATTTTTTCGGTTTTGGTGTCTTTTCGAAGTGCTCAATGTCCTCGTTTATACCTTTGTTTACGCATACAAATCCATCAATATTACGTGCAAATTTGTAGGGCAGTATTCTGTCGAGTACATTGGCGTCCTCGGGAATAATATCCTTCACTATAGCCACGCGCTTGATACCTTCGGGACCACTGAGCTTTTGCGCTATATTGCCCATGCATACAGAGGCACGTGAGTTTGTGTATGCAAATATCACTTCGTCGGGAAGTGATTTTTTGATGTAATTTGCCGTTCTTCTCCAACTCATAGGATTCACCGAATTTATCATGTGGGTTATCCTAATGTTCTCTGGAGACTCGTCTCCAGAGAATTTGCGGAGCTCCGAACCTTGGTAAGTGTAAGTAATGATTTCCACATCGTTGCCATCGGCCATTAGTTGTCGCGCCAGATTATGGTTGAATGCTGAAACCTTGCTTCTGTAAGGGTAGGCTGTACCTATAATAATAACCTTCATCTTCCTTTTCATAAGATGATGCAAAATTAATCTTTTTTGTGATTTGACAATAGAATAAGTGAATAAAAAATAGTTATCAACAACGGGAGCACGAGCGAAAAAAGTTTGTACATTTGCCGTCCGCTTTCGAAATGGCAAAGGGATTTATTGTTTTTTGAAGAAAGATTTTACGAAAATGACAAAGTTAAGTGTTAACATCAACAAGATAGCCACGATACGCAACGCTCGCGGAGGCAATGTGCCCGATGTGAAATTGGCGGCAATAAATTGTGAAAAGTTCGGCGCTCAGGGAATAACCGTGCATCCTCGTCCCGATGGACGGCACATCAAATACCAGGATGTTTACGACATTCGTCCTATAATAACCACCGAATTCAATATCGAAGGTTATCCGTCGAAAGAGTTCATCGATTTGGTTCTGCGTGTAAAGCCTACGCAGGTAACTCTTGTCCCCGATCCGCCTGAGGCGCTTACTTCCAATGCTGGATGGGACACAGTCGTAAACAAGGAATTTCTGAAGAAGATAATTGGCGACTTTAAAGATGCAGGTATAAGGACATCTATTTTTGTTGATACAAAATTGCAGAATGTAGAAGGCGCAACCTATACTGAAACCGATCGTATTGAGTTATATACTGAACCATACGCTGCAAATTTTGCGAAAAACAAAGAAAAAGCTGTCGCAGACTTTGTAAAGGCAGCTAAGCTTGCCAACGAACTTGGACTCGGAATAAATGCTGGACATGACCTTAATCTTGATAATCTTAATTACTTTGTGACAAAGGTTCCAAATGTAGCCGAAGTGTCGATAGGTCATGCGCTAATATCCGACGCACTTTATTTGGGTCTCGAAGCTACTATAAAAAAATATCTCAAAGAGTTGAAAATGAAGTAAATATCTCAAAAGTGAGATGAAAAGCACCCGCATTTGTGGGTGCTTTTTTATGCTTTAAAAAATCTAATTTTCCTTTTTGTTATATAAAGTAAATGACTTACATTTGCCACCAGTTTTGCAATGTAGTTAATTTAGATTTGGTTTTGTTGAGAAATGAAAGTTAAGTATCAAGATTTGATTGAACAGTCGTTCGACTTTCCAACTGAAGAATTTGAAGTAGAAGAAGGAGAACTCCTTTACTACGACATTCCGCTTATGGATCTGGTTAAGCAGTATGGAACTCCCTTGAAATTTACGTACTTGCCTAAGATAACAGAGAATATCCAGAAGGCAAGAGTGTGGTTCAATGTGGCAATTACAAAGGCCGATTATCAAGGTAAGTATGTCCAGTGCTATTGTACAAAAAGTTCGCACTTCCAGTTTGTAATGGAAGAAGTACTGAAGAACAATGTGCAGTTGGAGACAAGTTCCAGCTTTGACATCGACCTTATTCGTGCACTAAAGGAGCAGAATCTCGTTGATGAAAGCCTGCATGTTGTGTGCAACGGTTTCAAGATTCCCGCATACATAGAAAACATCGCCCGATTGATGAATGAAGGTTTTAATAATGTGATTCCGATTCTTGATAACCCCAACGAACTGACTGGCCTGCTCGAAAATGTGGAGGGCGATTTTAATGTCGGTATCCGTATCGCATCGGAGGAGGAACCTAAGTTTGAATTCTATACTTCGCGACTTGGAATAGGGTACAAGAACATAATGCAGTTCTACCACGATGCTATAGAAAACAATCCAAGAGTGAAGTTGAAGATGCTACATTTCTTCATCAATACAGGAATCAAGGATACCGCGTACTATTGGAACGAGCTTAACAAATGTATCAATGTGTATTGCGAACTGAAGAAAATATGCCCCGACCTCGATTCTCTTGACATCGGTGGTGGTTTCCCGATAAAGAACAGCCTGAATTTCGACTACGACTACGAATATATGGCCGAGGAGATTGTCAACCAGATAAAGATGATTTGCACGGCTGCAAAGGTTCAGGAACCTGACATTTATACTGAGTTTGGTTCGTTTACCGTTGGAGAAAGCGGTGGCGCAATATATTCGGTAGTTGACCAGAAACAGCAGAACGACCGCGAAAAGTGGAACATGATAGACTCGTCGTTCATAACCACTTTGCCTGATTCGTGGGCAATAAACAAAAGGTTTGTAATGTTGCCGCTCAACCGTTGGGACTGCCAGTACGAGCGTGTTTTCCTAGGCGGTCTTACCTGCGACAGCGACGACTACTACAACTCCGAGCAGCACGTCAATGCAATCTACCTGCCAGAATTCGATCCCAACGAAACACTTTACATTGGCTTCTTCAATACGGGGGCATATCAGGAGGCTATAGGTGGCTTTGGCGGTATTCAGCACTGTCTGATCCCCGCGCCAAAGCATGTGCTTATCAACCGCGATGAGGAAGGCAAGATAACAACCCGTCTGTATTCCAAGGAGCAGAGTTACAAGTCGATGCTGAAAACTTTGGGATATTATTAGGATTAAGAATATTTAGTAAGATATGAAAAAGGGTTACCTTATAAGCATAAGGTTGCCCTTTTTTGTTTTTATGCTGCCGTCGAACATTTCGGCTTCTACATAGTACGAATAGGTGTCGTTGTTCTGTACCTTGCCGTTAATTGTTCCGTCCCAGCCTTTGTATAGGTCGTCGCTGAAGAAGACTTCTTCGCCCCAGCGGTTGAAAATGCGGAATTGGAGCAATTGTTTTATTCCCAGTCCACGAACATATACAACGTTATTGCCGTCGCCTTCGCTAAGCGGAGTGAACGCACCGGGAACATCAAGCGAGAAGCGCATATCGACTTCGATATGAATGTCGAAGCGGTTTTCGATGCAACCAAGCGTGTCGCTAAGCCATACTGTGTAGTCGGTTGTTTGGCGAGGGAATAGAAATAGCGAATCGCATCCGATCGAAATTACATTTACATCGGGCGACCAGCGGCAGTTTAGCATATTTTCCGTCAAAACCACGGCAATAATTGTGTCGCCTATGTTTATTGTTTCATATTCTGGGTCGATGGAAGCTTCGAATTGTGTCATTACAGCGACGTTAACCGAATCTTCGGCCTTGCACATCTTGTCGGTGAAAGCCTCTACATGGTAGGCTGTAGTTTCGTCGGGTTTTACGGTTTGCAGCGGAGAGTTGTCATCGATAGGGGCTTCCCAGTGGTACGTATTTCCTCCCATAACCATGAGGTTTACTTCTTCACCTAAGCAGATAGCTGTATCGTTGCTTATAAGCAGGTGGGGACTCGGGTAAAGTACATATTCGTGCGAAACGCTGTCGTAGCAGTTATGGTCGTTGGTTGCTGCAAGCGAAACTATGTAAGTCGAATCTGCATTCGACGGGTTTGTCCAGTAAACTGGTATTTCGTCTGCAGAAGTACCAAACGGACTGCCGTTCAGATACCATTTCCAGCTGCTGTTTTCCGACGATTGGTTTATAAGTGTTGCAGTCAAAGGTTCGCATAGACCTTCGGTTATTTCTGTGCCGTTGGCGTACAAACCGAAGCGTGCATCAACGTCGTAAACATATATCATTTCGGTTAAGTCTATCGAGCATTCTCCGCTTGTAAGGCTAAGTACTACAGGGAAATATCCCGATTGAGGAACATAGTCGTATGTGTGGGTAACCGTTGGTGTAGTATAATTGAAACCACCGCCTACAACCCATTGATACGACTGTACATTTTGTGCATTCAATATTCTAAATGTGACATCGTCGCCTGTGCATATAGCCGTATCGCTAATGTCGATTTCGGCGTATGGTCCGTTTACTGTTACATTTGCATTCTTAATTTGGCGACATCCTGCAGGAGTTGTTATTTCTAAAGAGATGGTGTAGTTCCCGGGACGATTGTAAAGGTATTCGGGATTCTCGACGTAAAGTATGTTGCCGTTTCCCATGTTCCAACGGAACGACGGTTCGGTGCCATCGGGCAATGCTATAGCCGATACTGTGAATTGCGGTTGTGCTGGATAGCAGTTGAATATCTGGTTTTGTGGTGCTAGTTCGGTTTCGAGGCTTTCTACCCACACTCCATTGGGGTAATTTATGGAGTCGGTGCAGCCCAAACCACCAGTAACCTTTAACGAGAATGGATAACGTCCTGGGGTGGGGAAGTTGATCGAGAGTACCGAACCTGCAGGTCCGACAGTGTATGCATCGCCGAAATCCCATTCGTATATGAATTCAGGGTTTACAACATTGGCCGAGAACAGCACCATGCTGGTGTTGCATACGCTGTCGTCGAACTGGACGTTGAGATCGGGAATGGCGATTCCTTGGATGTGGTTGTTTATCGTCCGTCTATCCACGCATCCATGTCGGGTGGTCACCATGTATGATACGTTTTCGTATCCTACATTGGTGTATTCGTGTTGGACGGTAATTCCGTGTATTACATTGTCATCACCAAAATTCCATTGCACATCGGCTATGGGGTCATTGGTGTTTGTTAGTATGCATTCATATTCTATAGTTGTGGGCACGCATGCTACTGTGGCTGGCGGGGTTATTGTCGATGTTGGGTCAACTACGTATATTGGCTTGGTGTATATTGAAATGCATCCGTCGTTCTGACGCAGATATGCTGTTATTGTATGTTCTCCCGGTTCTTGGTACATATGAGAGTGAGAAATATTTGTGGTGATGTTGAACCACGTAAGGTTATCGATAGGAACATCGTTTACTCCCCAGTTATAGGCAATTTCGATAAAATTGATAGCATAATTATCGATTTCTACCGACATATTTCTTCCCATGCATACAGTGTCGGGAGCGAGATGCCATTCGAAAAGAAGTTCATATATAGGACTCATGAGCTTTTGTGTATATGTGCAATCTGAGTTGTTTTTATGACCAATCAGTTCGCAGAAGTATAAATCATAGCCTGGATAAGTGTAGTGTAGGTCGTAAGACGTCGAGTGTGGTATATGTAAAAGAGTGTCGTTGTCGGAATTTGTTATAATCCATTCCCAATAATCCGCACCTCTGTTGTCATTAATGTGATAATTGAAGTCGAAAGGTGCTGAGCAGTGCGTGGATTGCAAAAAGTTCATTATCGGTCCCATTACATATACACTATCCCATAAATAATGATCTGATGGGCACCCCAAGTAATTCGTGCTTAGATATATATTGTTCCAACCTGTGTCTAAATCGAATGTGTATGAGGAGTATTCTTGGGGAATAGGTGGAGAAAATGGGTGCCCGTTTATGTTAAAAGTGAATGTTATTGAATCGGAACTTTCGTACATAGAATTGTATAAATAATATACGTCTTGAGGACATATAGTATCCCTGTTTATCGGATTGTGCATATTGTCGTACGCTCCAAAATCCTCTGGAGGAATTGCATATCCTATTTGTATATCGCCGCAGCATGGACTATTATTCCACAATCGTTTAGTGTCGGTACATCCCGATGTGTCGATTATAGTAAGTGTGGGGTAATAGGTTCCTACTTCGGTATATGTGTGCGATACAGGGGTATATGTCGTGTGCATGGTGCTTCCGTCGCCAAAGTCCCAATAGTAATCGACAATTGCTTCGTTTGCTGTGTATTCAATGAAATGGTCAAAGTAAATGGTGGTTGGGTTGCATCCAGCGCAGGTTTCGTTGGGACTATCTAATATTTCCAAAGATGCTTCTGGATGGTTCACCATTATGGTAGGACCCTCAAATGTGTCGTAACATCCTGCTGATGTATATGCAGTCAGGATTGGGCGATAAACTCCGTTTTCATAATATGTAACTTCTGGATTCTCATTCGTCATATAAGTATTATATGGAGGATCAACATCTATATCGTACCTATATGCAATATCATCGCCTATGGATGTGTTTGTGAAATGTACTGTGAATGGATAGTCGCACGAGAAAGTACTGTCAACTACAAACGATGCGTGGACTTCCTCTACTTTTACTTGGAATGTCGCCGATTGTTCGCAGGGTCCGCCTGGGTCGGCTGTAAATGTACCTGTGTAGGTTCCTGCTGTTGTATATGTGTGGTATGCTGTTGGAGAGTTTGAAACAGGTGAGCCGTCGCCGAAATTCCATTGGCAATTTATTTGTCCCATAAGACTGCGGAATGCTGTCGATGAGTTTTTGCATACTGCCGATGGTGCATTGTAACGAGGCACTATTGCAGCAATTGAAATCATGTTTGGGTATGAAGCGGAGGCGGAGCATCCGTAGCTATCGGTTACGGTAACATTTACATCAAAATGTCCATAAGTGTTGTAGGTGTGTGTAAGATTGTCCCCTGTGCCAGTTTGTCCGTCACCGAAATTCCACGAAAGTGTGTAGGCTGGTGAAACATTTGGGGCTGTTGTGACCTGTGATTGAAACGGTACTTGAAGCGGAGGTACGCACCATTGGTCAACTTCTGTTTCTACAGATACTGATGGCGTTGACGAAGCGTTTACTATCTGTGCGTAATGTTCGCCTGAGCAACCATTGGCGTCGGTAACGCGGAGCGACACGGTAAGTAGTCCAGAGTGCAGGTAGGTATGAGATGCATTTTGAGTGTTAGAGGTGGTGCCATCGCCCCAATACCACAGCCAACTTGTAATAGGTGCGCCGCCTAAGGTTGATTGGTCGTTCATCATTACGTCGAAAGGCGTGCAGCCTGTTTGTGGCGTTTCGTCGAAATGCGCTTCTGGCGACTGGAATATTACAACCAAATGACTGTCGGAGGCAGTTTGCCCATTGCTGGTAACTGTTAGCGAGAGAGTGTATGTGCCACCGTTTATGTACGAGAATGTTGGCGAAGCAAGTTGTGATACGTCGCCGTTGCCCGACGACCATGAGTATGATATGTTGCTGCCTGCTCCAGTTACATTGCATCCGAAAGTCAGATTCTGCGGCGAGCATCCACTGAAAGAGTCTGCTGTGATGGTTACGGAAAGTTGTGCTTTCGCGACATATGCTGAAAACATGATAGCTGCAACTAATATGTATCGCTTTATATTCATTTCAAAAGTACAACATTTCCTTTCTTTGTCTTTATGCTTCCGTCAAACATTTCGGCTTCTACATAATATGAATAGGTGTCGGAATTCTGCATCTTTCCGCCGAGAGTTCCATCCCAGCCTTTGTGGAGGTCGTCGCTGAAAAACACCTCTTCGCCCCAGCGGTTGAATATGCGGAACTGTCTAAGCTGTTTGATGCCGAGACCTCTAACATATACGATATTGTTGCCGTCGCCAGAGCTTTGCGGTGTGAACGCTCCTGGCACATCAAGAGTAAGCTTCATATCGACAGCAACAAATATGTCGAAACTAATTTCGTTACATCCTAGGCTATCCTTCAATACAAGTACAAAATTAGTATTTTCTATAGGAAAAAGGTTAATTGTATCACATTTTTTTGCATAAGCGTATTCTGCTGGCGAAATGTAGCAGTCGATAGGCCACATATCAGAAACCACTATAGCAACAGCAGTGTCTCCTATATTTATGTTAAACGACTGCTCGTCGATTCCAGCATCAAAACTTTCAAGCAGATCAACCATTATGGAGCTTGATGCCATGCACATTTTTTCATTGAATGCATTAACATAGTAAATTGTTGGCTCGTTTGGACTTACAATTTGATGTTGTGCACTGTCGTTAATTGGAGATTGCCAATAGTATGAGTTGCCGCCATAGACTGAAATTTGCGCATCTCCACCTTTGCATATCAATGTGTCGCCGTTGGTGCGAATGTCGGGGATACTATACACTAGGTACTGATGCGATATACTGTCGGTGCATCCGAGCGAATCGGTAATGGCAAGCGATACTACGTTAAGTATGTCATTTGTAGTGGAAGTATTTGTCCACGATACTGAGCTGTTGGGATACAAATCGCCATTTACATACCATCTTTCGTCAACAGTACTCGTGCCTGAGTATGTGAGCAAGCCGGTCAACGGTGGGCAAGAACCTTCGGTTATAGTATTCCCAGCTTTATCTACAAGGCTGAAATCTGCTGTAATCCTATAAACATATACTTGCTCGGTTAACTCTACTGTGCAGTTCCCGTTTTGTAGCGACAGTGTTATAGGAAAATAACCCGATTCGGGAGCATAGCCATATTGATGGGTAAATTCTTGAGTGTAGTAGTTGTAGCCACCGCCTACTACCCATACGAAGTTCTCAACATCTACAGCATTAGTCATTGCAAAATGCACAGTTCCGCCAGCACAAATTGTGGTGTCGCTTATCGACATGGTCGCATAAGGTCCTGAAATCTCCACCGTTTGTGTGTATGATGAACTGCAGCCTCCGCTGCTTATAATCTCAAGGTTTATATTGTATGTTCCAGGTTCTGTGTATAGGTGGCGAGGATTGTATAGATGCAGTATGTTGCCGTTGCCCATGTCCCAGTTGTATTGCAAAGATGTGTTTGCGGGTTCTGCCTGCACCGAAGTGTGTATTGTGGGGCATACCGGGTAACAGTTGTACGACAGACTGTCGAGGCTGAACGTCGCGGTCACTATGTTTTCAACATTTACGGCATCTATATATGTAGCCGTATCACTGCACACGGCAACTCCGTTGTCGTGTAGCGAGGCAATATGGGTTATTGTGTAGCGTCCTGCTTGCTCGTACTGGTGGCTGGTTGCATTATTATGCCCAAGAACTATTGTTCCGTCGCCAAAATCCCATTCGTGCCAAATTGAGCTTCCCGTGACTTCCGATGTGAGAACCTGTTCGGTGCCGAGGCAAATGTTGTAGTCGAAGTCGATTTCGGCATTTGGAGTTTCGAAAACTTTTATCCTATTTGGATAGTTTTTCGAAAAATGGCATCCGTGCATGGTCATTATATTTATCGAAACATTGTAGGTGCCTGCATTGGTGTATGTATGTTGTGCCGATTCGCCTTGAGCTGTTTCTCCGTCTCCGAAATTCCATTCGACCAAATAATATGAATCGTGTGCTTCCATTGACACATCAAAATCGAAAGTTGCAGGTGAGCATCCTGCTGTAGAGTTGTCTGGTGTTATGGTCGATAGAGGATCAATAACATACAAATGTTTTGAGAATGTATATATACATCCTCCGGCCAGACGAGCGTGAACAATTACATCGTAGTCGCCTCCATGTTCGAAAAAGTGGCGCGAGTAGGTAATACCGACAATTGGGATCCATTCTAGTTCGTCGTAGGGAGCTCCGCTGTTTTCCCAGTCGAATGCTACTTCATAGAATCCGGGTGCGTTTATCACATATGCGGTAAGTCTGTTTTCAAGACATAGTGTGTCGGATGAAATCGTCCATGTAAATGTTGGAGGCATTATGTTGCTGAGCATTGTATTTGAAAATTCACAACCTGAATTATCGTTATGGGCAGTAAACTTGCAAGCATATTGTCCATATGTTTGAAATGTGAATGCAATGGAATCGGTTGTGGAATGAGGATCGTAAAAAAGCGAGTCGCCGCTTATGGTGTCGTATATTATCCATTCCCAATATTGTGCACCGAGATTTTCAACGACTTTGAACGAATAGTCGAATGGCGTTGAGCAGTTGGAATATGCTGCTACGTGTGCAATTGGCGGTTTTATGTAAACACTATCCCATAGTGATGCTTGGGAACGGCAGTTTTGGTACTCTACTATGAATCCTACTTTGTTCCATCCTGTATCTACGTGGAATGAATATTGTTTGTATTCAACATTTGAGTTTTCTACCCAGTTTTTGTTGCCTGAGCTCATGGCGAAGTAAAAATTGTAGTTGTAGGAAATTCCTGCCATTGAATTGTATAGGTAAACATTATCGTGGGGGCAGAGAGTGTCGCCGGGGATAAAATTGTGCATGGCGTCGGTTACTCCAAAATCTTCGGGCGAAACTTGTATGCCAGTCATTATTCCTAAAGGTCTTTCTTGCAACTCGCTTGTGGCGGTGCATCCCGAAGTGTCGGTAATTGTGACAGATGGATGGTATATGCCCATTTCGTTATAAGTATGGCTTACCGAATATGTGGTTGTGTTGGTTGTAGTGCCGTCACCAAAGTCCCAAAAATAGTTTACAATGGCCGAGCTGGTTGTGTATTCTGAATTGTTGTGGAATTCTACAGTTGCAGGTGTGCAGCCTCCATCGTTAGAGGAATATAGTCGTGCATCGGGTTGGTTTACAACAATTTCGGGACCAGTGAACCTTGACGAGCATCCTCCAGGGGAGCTTACGGTAAGTGTCGGCGTGTATCGTCCGTTCTGTGTAAATGTGTGTTCGGCTGTAGAATTAAAATCCATATATGTGTCATCGAAATTATATATGTATGTAAGATTTTGTCCTACAGAATTGCTGATAAATCTAACATTGAATGGGTAGGTGCATGAAAATAAATCCTCGGGTTCGGTGCGGAAAGATGCTTGCACTTCTACAACCTCCACGTTGAAAATCCTAACTTGACGGCATGTACCATTGGGGTCAATTGTGAATGTTACTTGATAATTCCCAGTCTGCGTGTAGGTGTGTGTGGCATCGTGACCTTGCTGGACTGGTGTGCCGTCGCCGAAGTCCCACTGGCACAATAAGTCATATACATCGCTTCGGAAAGTGGTGGAGGCATTTAAACAGGCTTGTTCGGGTATAACAAATTCAGGAGAAAAAGTTCCTATTTCGACCATATTGTTTTCTGTTACCGTATTGCTGCAGCCGTACGAATCGACTGCTGTAAGCGATACATCATAGTTGCCTATCTGCTCGTAAGTGTGCGAGGGGTTGTTGTCGGTGCTGGTAGCTCCATCGCCGAAATTCCATGTGGCTTGGTATGTGCCACCAAGACCTACATCTGTAGATATTTCCGACGAAAAATAGACGTTGTGTGGGGCAGCACACCATTGGGCATCGTTTGCACTAATGGTTATATCGGGACCTTTCGAAAGTGTGAGCATCTGCGAGTGCATCATATCGTGACAACCATTGGCGTCGGTGATTTCGAGCGTTACAGTAAATATTCCCGGGGTTGTATATGTGTGCAATCTGTTGGGACCAACGTGGGTGGTGCCGTCGCCAAAGAACCATTCCCATCTTGTTATGGCTGTGTCGCCAGGACTAGAAAGGTTGGTAAACCGATATTGGAAAGGTACACAACCTATTATGGTACTGTCGTTGAATTGAGCGGTAGGACCATTGTATATCACAATCTCCTGGCTGTCAGTGGCTGTCTGTCCGTTGCTTTCAACATTAACCGAAATTATGTAATGTCCGGGAGTAAGGTATGAAAATGTAGGCTCTGCAAGCAACGACACGTCGCCGTTTCCCGACGACCACGAATATGTAACCTCGCTGCCTGCTCCTGTCACGTTGCAGCCGAAGGATAGTATTTGCGGAGCACAACCTTCGAAGTCACCGGTTATTGAAACCGATAACTGTGCTTTTGCAGTAAACTGCAATATAATAGTAATAAATAGCAGTAATATTTTTATAAGTATTTTCATAATGTCATTATAAAAACTAAATACATCTGCAAAAATAATCAAAAATATGTAAGATGTAAAAAAATAAAAAAATGTTTTGAAAAATTTTTGTTGTTCGAAACGAATATGTATTTTTGCATTGAAAAATGTGGCATTTATGAGATACACCTATATATATTTATTGCTCGTTATGCTTGTTCTACGAATCGCTTGTTTCGGTCAGGACATACATTTTTCGCAATATTATGCCGTGCCGTTGGTTTTTAACCCTGCTGCAACAGGTTTTTTCGACGAAGACCTGCGTTTTTCTAATAACTATCGTACACAATGGAGTGCTGTTGGTGTGCCTTACCAGACTGTGTCGGTGTCAATCGATGCTCCTGTGCGTTTTCATGGAAAGTCGGGACTGGGTGTCGGAGTTATGTTCCTTCACGATAAGTCGGGAGGTACAAAATTGACCGCCAACAAGTTCATGATTTCTGCATCGTACATATATAATATTAACAAGAGGCAAAGTGTTTCGGTTGGATTGCAAGGCGGATACGTTGACAAGCATTTTACTCTTGATGGAATAACGCTCCCTAGCCAGTACAATCCCGAAACTGGTCTGTTTGATTTGAATCTGCCCAACAACGTTACCGACATGGATATGTCGCTAGGCTATTTCGATATGAATGCTGGAGTGTCGTATCATGGTAAGTTCCAAAAGATTGAGCCTGTGGTAAGCATATCGGTGCTGCACCTTAATTCGCCTCAGGAAACTTTTTGTAATACCGATACAAAACTTGCGCCTCGTATGCTTTTTAGTGGTGCTATTGGTATTCGCTGTCCACAATCGTGGACAGTAACGCCGCATTTGCTCACCACCTTTACAAAAAAGACAGAGGAACTGCTGTTCGGCGCGCTTGCCGAGCATCCAATTCCTACAAAAGTAGTGACTTCGGCATTCTTCGGTGCTGGAGGACGAACATCTTTCTCTAACTTCGATGCTGCAATGCTTACTGCTGGACTTACATTTTACGGAATAATAGTGGCAGCAAGTTACGATATTAATCTATCGAAACTTATGCAAGCAACCAACGCACGTGGAGCGTTCGAGGTTTCGCTGATATATAAATTAAAATTCGCTAAGAAAAACTATATTACACTACCATGCGACAGATTTTGAATATGAGTGGCATACGATTAAAAAAACAAATGTCGCATTTGCTTGTGATGGCGGTGATTGCGCTAGGTATAGTAATGTTTGTGCCTGTCGATGTTCTGGCGCAAAAAGTTCCTTCGAAGGCGAAACTGCTGAAGAATGCCAAGAATGCATTATACAATGGCGATATTTTTACTGCAACCGACAACTATCGCAAGTGCGACGACAATTATCCACAGAATGCAAAGCTTCAGAAAAAGTTGGCTTATCTTTACTGGCAGGAAAAGAACTATTCCGAGGCACAGAAATATTTCAGTAAAACTTATAGGAACGATAGTAAGACCAATTTGATAGAATTGTTCTATTCTGCAAAGTGCCAGCAGATAATGGGTAATTATGAAGATGCAAAAAAGGAATATGAGAGGTTTGCTTCGGTGGCACGATCCGACAAGAGTCTGCGCGAATATGTAAAACTGGCGAAATCGCTTGCCGAGAATATGGATTCGCTTGCTGTTGTAGCACCCGACAAAAGCATATTTGTTGCGCATCTCGATTCGTCGGTTAACGGCAAGCATATTAATACGGCACCTGTTCCATACGTAGATAATACTTTAATATTTGGGTCGTTGCGCGAAAATGAAATAAACTATTACAATACTTACGAAGATGCTTTGCCTACTCGTAAGTTTTATGTCGCAAGAGAAGATTCCGAATTGGAGTGGACGTTTGTCGGTGAATTCGACACAATATTCAATAGTAATGAATACGATGTAAGCAATGGTGCGTTTTCTTCCGATAGGCGTAGGTTTTTCTTTACCAAATGTAAGAAGGATGACCATGGAAAGCGAATTTGCCAGATATACATGTCTAAACTTGTCGATGGGGTATGGCAAACTCCAGAGCGGCTTCCCGAAACCATAAATGCAAGTGGAAGTACTGCCACAATGCCTGCGGTTGGCGTTTCGCGACAGAATACCGACGTGTTGTATTTCGTTTCCGATCGTGAAGGCGGGCGTGGAGGTTTCGACTTGTGGTTTTCTTTCTATACTTCCAAGGACAAAGGTTGGAAGGACGCCAAGAATTGTGGCAAATTGGTGAATACGGCAGGAGACGAAATTACGCCTTTCTACGATGCAATTACGCGAACACTTTATTATAGTTCCGATGGAATGCTGGGATATGGTGGCTTCGACATATATAAAACTACCGGTGAAGGCAAGAATTTCGAAACTCCGCAGATTCTAGGCAAGCCTTTAAATTCTAACTACGACGACCTTTATTATTCCATCGATGAAAGCAGAAGGAAAGGCTTTTTGTCATCGAACCGCGATGGAGGCTATTCGTTGCGTAACAAGAATTGTTGCGATGATATATACGAGTTTATATATCGTGACCATATTGTGGTGGCTGTTGACGGAAAGGTAATAGGTATAACCGACTCTACTTTCTTCCGTACGATAGAAAAGGAATATGAGCGTACGCATACGGTTGACTACAAGACCATCGAAAATTCCGATATGGCCGAAATACTTCACGACTATAGAGTTGATCTTTACATGACTGGCAGCGATGGGAAAAATTATTTTTTAAAGACCACCACCACTGGCGACAGCCTGTATTTCTTCAACCTCGAGCGCGATGTCGACTACTACATCAGTGTGAAGGACTACAACAACAGAGAAAAGACATTGGCATTTACCACCAATGGAATAACCCATTCGGACACGTTGCACCTCGATCCTATTATTATCGGAGCATTACCATCGCGGGCGTTTGTAGTTGAAAATATTTACTACGATTTTGCAAAATACAATCTGCGCGAGGAGTCAAAAATTGTAATTGATACGACAATCTTGAAAATCCTCAATGCCTATCCCAAGATAATTGTCGAAATCAGTTCTCACACCGATAGCGTAGGTACCGACGAGAGCAATATGAAATTGTCGCAGAATAGGGCACAGTCGGTTGTAAATTATTTGATACAAAAGGGTATAAGCCCAGAACGTATGGTTGCTAAGGGTTATGGTGAAAGTATGCCTATTGCTCCTAACTCAAATCCCGATGGATCCGACAATCCCGAAGGCAGACAACGAAACCGTCGTACCGAGTTCCGTGTCATTGGTCATATAGACGATGATGCCGACATATTGTACGAGTACGAGTAGATGCAGTTGATAGTTGAAAGTTAAGAGTTGAAAGTTGATAGTCGGTAGAGTCGTTGCGAGCAACGACATCTACTATTCAAATCATTCAAACCTGAAACTTGATGTCGAACAGAAGACCAGTCCAGCAGTCTGGCTGTTAGCCTGTGAGACTGCAAGACTGTTAGACAGCGGGACTGTTGGACTTCAAGCCTGTTAGCCTTTGAGCCTGCATGCCCAAACGGGCGCAGCCATAGAAACAGCGCAGCGTAGAACGGCGAAGCCCTCAACGAAGTTAAACAATTTGAAACGCCGCAGGCATAGAAACAGCGAAGCGAGAAACTTAGTAACGGCGCCAGCCATTGAAACGGCGAAGCCAAAGAAACGGGCGTCAGCCCTTGAACGGCGTAGCCGTGAAACTTATCGTATCAGGTCGAACCAGTCGGCATTAAATTCGGTATCGTCGGCAAATCCGCTTTTTTTCAATTCTCGGTATGCCCATTCGTCGGCAAGGTTCCATTCGAGGATGTTTTGGTTTTCGTACCTTTCCATGAAACCGCGGATTTTCATCTTGATAAGGATTTCGTATTTCTTCGAAGTTATGAAATAGTCCTGCCTTGTGTCGAACTTCATAGCCTGTTGCTGTTGCTGGTCGATGATGTCGAGTTCTGCTCTTGTCTTTGTGAGATATGGCAATGCCGGGTCGGCTAGGTCAGCCATGAACGAATATTCGATGAAAGCGCTGTCGCTATGTGCAAAGTTGTACTGGGCAATCACCACACTCCAGTTTACCAAAGCCGACAGTGAAATCACAACCATGAACGAGAAGCTGTTAACCTTGAACAGATAGTACATGCTCTTGTGCTTTGCTACCTTTATCATTATCGAAATCAGACCGACAATAACAAGCACAAGGAAGAAGAATACTGTAATACGTCCGAATGCCAGTCCGAAGTACTTTACATACCAGAAGTTCCTGAGTCCTACCGAAAGTGTCATGAAGCAATTTTGGGCAAGCCAGATCATGGTTAAAATTTTCAGCAATTTATTGCGGCTGTAGAAGTTGAGATTTTCGCGGAAGAACAGTAGGGCAATCATCTGCGAAATGAGTATTGCAAACGAAAGTATCCATGTGCCTTCGTGAACGAATTCCTTAAGGAACGAGCCGTCCCATGAGTATAACCATACATAGCGGATGTCGCTAATGTTGAAGAACAAAAGCACTATGTTGAGCATGCCAAGGAGTACCACGCCGAAATAGTTACGATTCTTGAGGGTCTGAGAAAGTCCGCGTAAAAATCTTCTTTTGCGTTTGTGTACCAATGTTTCTTCCAGTCCCGATTCGTAGGTCATGAGTTTTTCGGTTTTCTTGCGGAATGCATAATTGGCGAATACAAGTCCCACTAGGAACAGGACTATGAATTCGAAGTCGAGCGATTGTATAATGTCGCCAACCCAATCTCCAAATTTGGAACTGCCGAGCGAGTACAATATTATAAATGCCAGCGTGATTACAAATGCCAATACTGTGAGCCAGAATACCTTGCTCTTTTTCATTTTAGGTTCTCCGTCCTCATGTTTGCGGTTCATCTGTGGGACGAACGCAAGTGCTGCGTTGCGGAACGATTCGAAGGTGGCAAACATATAGCTGCGGTAGTTTTTAAACACAATTATGCTGTTGCATGTGAAGAACATCAGGATGTTTACGAAAATCGTCCATCCCGAATGTGAATATAGTACAGCTAACGATGTTGTCAGAAGTATGAGCAACGCGGTTATTGTCAGTTTGTTGAACTTGAAAGGTCTGTTGAGTATCAGCATAATCGGAATGGTTATCCATTCGAGGATTACAAGGTTTAGTCCGATGCTCTTTTCGAAGAACAACATTGTGAATACCAATGCGGTAGCCACCGATGCGAAAATGTATGCAAGTCTTTTCATGTCGTTACTTTTTTTGTGCAAATATAACAAACATTGTGCCTTATTTATTGTGATGATGTTTACCTTTTTTAGTGCAGATGAAAAACTTTGGTTTGGATGTAAAATTTATGTAAATTTGCGGTCATAAAAATAAGTTATGCGAAAGATATATTGTATTGGCGAAACCGTTTACGACATCATTTTTCGTAACGGTAAGGCTGTGGAATCTTGTCCGGGTGGACCAATCCTCAACACTTCGGTATCGCTTGGACGTATGGGTGAAAAGGTATATGTCGTAGGCGACCAAGCCAACGATGCAATAGGAAACATTATTGCCGACTTTTTGTCGGACAACAATGTATCGACCAAGTATTTGACATTGTACAACGATGCGAAATCGCGTGTAGCACTCGCATTCCTCTACGATACGCGAGAACCTGCATATAGTTTTTATAAAATTCGTGTAAATGGAGAAATAAAGATTACCTTCCCCGAAGTAAAGCACGATGACATAATATTGTTTGGTTCGTTCACTTCGATAAAGGCCGAAGTCCGCGATGACCTTATGGCTTGTCTTCGTCAGGCAAAGGAAGCGGGAGCTATCATCATCTACGACCCGAATTTCCGTCCTTCGCACCTCAAGGATCGCGAACGTGCCTTGCCGCTGATAAAGGAAAATCTTGAAATTGCCGACATTGTAAAAGGTTCGAACGAGGATTTCCAGCTTATCTTCGATTCAAATTCGGCTCTCGATACCAACGAGATTGTGAAACAGAACGGTTGTCGTAATTTCATATACACAGCTAACAAGTATGGTGTGAACCTTTTCACGCCCGACTTCCATAAGGTGTTCGACGTGCCGCGCATAACACCAGTTTCGACGGTGGGCGCAGGCGACAGTTTCAATGCAGGACTTATCTACGGACTTATAAAGCAGAATGTTTATTCGTCGGATCTCGAAAGTTTGCCTCTCGAGGTATGGCGTAGGGTGATATATTGTGCAATAAGTTTTGCAACACACGTTTGCTGCAGCTACGACAATTTCATCAACGAAGAGTTTATCTCAAGTTTCGACATGTAGCCATGCAAATCGAAGGAACATACGATGTTGATTACTACCGCAACCTAGTTGCTGACAAGGTACATAGCCACGATTCATTATGGTTTGTGGGAGGTTCGCAGTGGAATGTGGGACAATCGGCAAAGCTCGCTAAAATGGTTTCTGCAATAGCCAACAGTGGTGGCGGCGAACTTATTTTCGGAATAGCGCAGAAACGTTCGCGTGCCGATGCTTTCGAGCCTGTGAAAGGTTTCGACAAGGGAGAAGAATGGATTTTTCACGAGATCCAGTCGCAAATAGATAAGCCAGTTGACGACCTTTCGGTAAAAATTTGCCCGATTCCCGATTCCGACGGAAAGATAATCCACATTCATATACCTGTCAACAACAATGCGCCACACCAGTTCTCCGACAGTAAGTTCTATCGCTGGAGTAAAGGCAAGTGCTTGGTTATGAACGAGTCGGAAATTCGTACGGCTTACATGAAGATTAGCACCTGCAATCTGGAGTTCCTTGGCGTGACAAATATTAACGGCATTCCGACCTTGTCGGGCGGAAAGTTCTCGTCGATGAACTTCTACCCCAAGTTTATGATTCGCAACGCCGGCAACATAGTCGAGAAGGACTACAAGGTGGAAATTGCCTTCCCTTCGGTATTGTTTGAGGAGACAAACCAACCGCTTAAATCGGCATTTGTTCGTCACGAAGGCATTTATAGTGTGTTTGGACAACGTGGCAACTATCCGATATTCCAACAGGAAATTTCTACTCTCATAGAGGCAAAAATCACAGTCAATGCCGAAAGTATCAGCACTTTCCTCAATGAATATATCAACATTTACCTGTATTTCAGCAATGGTCTGAAAAAGCATTCCATCCGCCTTGCCGATACGCTTACATACAATGGAAAACGGCTTACAAAAGATGATTTTGGAAAGGCGATGGGAGTAATATCTATCTGAAAATTCTAAATTGCAACACAATATGGCAAAGGAAAAAACTAACGAATTTAACCCGAATAAGCTTTACTATTCTATAAGCGAAGTGGCTTCGTACCTCGACATTGCCGAGTCGAACATACGTTTCTGGGAAAAGGAGTTCGAGGCATTCATAAAGCCGCAGCGCACCGCCAAAGGAAACCGTCAGTTCACGATGAAGGACATCGAAGTGCTGAAGCAGATAAAATACTTGGTGAAGGACTGCGGAATGACTCTGGATGGAGCCAGCAAACGACTCTCGAAGAACCGTACCGATGTGGAAGCCAACATGGAAATCGTAAGCAAGCTTGAGAGAATCAAGGAAATGCTTGTGGGAATAAAGAACGAGATGTAAAGAAGGTTGGCAGGCCAACAGTCTAGCAGTCTAGCGGTCTGACTGTCAAACCGTCTGTGAGCCTTTGAAACTGTGAGCCTGTCCGCCTGTAAGTCTGTTAGACAGAGATAATGAAAGTAAAAGAATTAGTATCCGAACTTGAGCGTTTTGCTCCATCGAGCCTACAGGAAAGCTACGACAATGCAGGGTTGAATGTCGGTTTTCCCGATGCAGAGATTGCTGGTGTACTTATATGCGTTGACGTTGTTCCGGAGGTTGTTGATGAGGCAATTGCCAAGGGCTGCAACATGATTGTTTCGCACCATCCGCTTATCTTTCCGAATATCAAGAGGATTACGGGTGGCAACAATGTGGAGAAGTCGATAATCAAGGCTTTGCAGAACAATATTTCAATTTATTGCGGTCACACCAACTTCGACAAGGCGCAGAATGGTGTGAGCATGAAGATGTGCGAAAAACTTGGCCTGAAAAATTGCACCGTCATTGATGGAGAAAAGCATTTGCTGCGCAAGATTGCTGTTTATGTGCCCGAATCCCATGCCGATGAGGTGCGCAATGCAATGTTTTCGGCAGGAGCAGGAACTATCGGCGACTACGACGAGTGCAGTTTCAATGTGAATGGTACTGGCACTTTCCGCGCAGGCGAAAATTGCAATCCGTTTGTGGGCGAAATCGGCGAACAGCATCACGAAGCCGAGGTGAAGATAGAGGTCGTATGCCCGTCATACTTGCAGGCGAAGGTTTTGTCGGCAATGCTAAAGGTTCACCCGTACGAGGAGCCTGCGTTCGATATATATCAGATTGAAAACCAATGGGATCAAGTTGGATTGGGCGCTATTGGCGAGTTGGCTGAGGAAATTACCGAAGAAGATTTGCTTGAAACCGTGAAGCGGACATTTAACGTTGGAAACATTCGACATAGTGCAAGGACTGGCAGAAAAATCCGTCGCATAGCAGTGTGTGGCGGTAGCGGAGCATCGTATATTCGCACTGCAATAGCCATGAAAGCAGACGCTTACATTACAGCCGACATCAAGTATCACGACTGGTTTCTTGCCGAAAGAAAAATTCTTTTGCTTGACATTGGTCACTACGAAAGCGAACAATTCACAAAAGAAATTTTTTATGACGTTATTGTGAAAAAAAGCATTAACTTTGCAACCTATTTTTCAGACATAAATACGAATCCGATAAACAATTATTGAGATGGCAGAAAACGAAAAGAAAAACGAACTTACCGTAACCGAAAAACTTAAAAGCTTGTATAAGCTTCAACGTGTTGATTCTAAGCTTGATGAGATAAGAACCCTAAGAGGAGAACTTCCTTTGGAGGTGCGCGACCTTGAAGATGAAATCGCAGGACTCGAAACTCGTATCAACAATTATAAGCAGGAAATTAAGGATTTGAATGCGCAGATTTCGGTTTCTGAACGTAAGAAAATGGAAGCTGATGCCCAGATGAAAAGATATCAGGAGCAGCAGAACAATGTAAGAAACAACAGAGAATTCGACGCTTTGACTAAGGAAATTGAAAATCAAGAACTTGATATTCAGTTGGCAGAAAAGAGCATTAGGGTAAGCAAGGAAGAAATCGAAAACTTGAATAATATGATTTCTGACTCGAAGGAACGTTTGACAGAACGTCGCAAAGACCTTGAGATGAAGAGAGTTGAACTCGATGGTATAATCTCCGAGACAAAATCAGAAGAGGAAAAACTTAATGCTGAACGTGAAGAAATATCACAGAGCATCGAGCCTCGTCTGCTTTTCGCTTACACACGTATTCGCAACAACGCTCGCAACAAACTTGCAGTCGTTACTATCGAACGTGATGCTTGTGGCGGTTGCTACAACAAGATCCCACCTCAGAGACAACTTGATATCAAGTCGAGCAAGAAGATCATACCTTGCGAATATTGCGGTAGAATTCTCGTCGACCTCGAAATACTTGAAAAATAAACATGCTTTATACAGAACCTATCTTCGGATAGGTTCTTTTTTTGTCTGAACCCAGAAAAAGTAAAAAAGAATATTAATTAAAAATGAGAGAGTTATGAATAGAGTTTTATCATTAATTTTTGTTTCGTGCTTGATGCTCGTGTTTGGATTGGCATCTGCACAGACGACCTACACAAAGGTTACAAGTACAGACCAGCTTGTTATTGGTGGTAAGTACATTATTGTTGCTGTAGATGAAACCCATGGCGATTATGCAATGGGAGGTCAGAAAAATAACAATCGTGCGGCAAACCCAATAACAATTAGTGAAAATTCGGTTGCTGTTTATGAGGCTCAACAAAATTTTACAACAAGCCAACAAGACACAGCAATTGCTTTTGTTCTTGGTGCAGGAACTGTAAATACTTCGTACTACACATTCTACGATGCTGTTAACAACGGCTACCTTTATGCTGCGGCTAGTTCTTATAACTATCTGAAAACTCAGGCGACAAACAATGTGAACGGCGAATGGGAAATCACCTTTAATGGCAATACTTGTTCTGTAGTTGCCTCTGGGTCAAACAATCGCAATGTAATGCTGTACAATTATAATAATGGGACACCAATATTTTCGTGCTATGCATCGGTAAATTCAAATTATAAAGCAGTAAGTCTTTATGTAGATCCTACATCTTTGAGCTCCGATCCTGCAATAACAGTAACAGCTCCTGCAAACAACTCGTTTTTCTTTGCAAATACGGTAAGTGTTAACCTTACTGTTCGCAACTTTACACTTGGCACTCAGGGCAAGATAAAATATACCCTCGATGGTGGCGCAGCTCAGTATTCAACAACTGCCACTTTCGCAATTTCAGACATCGAGGACGGCAACCACACTCTCGCACTCGAACTTGTAGATATGGATAATGCTTCGTTGGAAACCCATGTTACAGCAAATGTAGCTTTCACTACCGATGCCGATTTCTCGACCTTGATGACAATTCCAGCAATTCAGGGTACGGCAGATGTAAACGCCCAGAACGGAAACGTTGTTGCTACTCAGGGTATTGTAACAGCAAAGATTGAACGTGGTTTCTATATTCAGTCATCTACTGAAGCATATAGTGGACTTTATGTTTATACGGTCGATCATGTTGGTGATGTAGAACTTGGCGATATGGTTGTCGTTCGCGGTACAATGGCCGAATTCAATGGTCTGACCGAAATGGGCGACGTTACCGATGTTATCGTAAGAAGCAGTGACAATGATCTTTTCGCACCAATTGAAATAGAACTCGGATCCGCTTCGGAACAGTACGAGTCGATGCTTGTAAAGGTAACCGGAACTCACAACGGAACAATGCTCAGTACTGCATGGCAGCTCGAAAACAATGCTAATGATACTATTTATATAGGTGCGGATTGCTTTGAATTCACACCGACTACAGAAATTGAATACGAAGTCACTGGCGTACTATCATATACCAACAAGCCTACATACAATGTTGGCTGGGTAGTGCTTCCGCGCAGTGCTGCCGACATTGACGAAAATGTTGACGGAATAGTTCTTCGCGTCCTTGCTCCAACCGAAGGTTCAACCGTTATGGCCGACAACGTTGAAGTCCAGTTCCGCGTTTACAACTTCGAACTTGGCACCAACGGCAAACTGAAATACACCTTGAACGACGGCGAAGCACAGTATGTTACATCAGAAGCTCCTTTTACGGTAGCAAACCTTGCAAACGGTAGCAACACATTGGCTTTCGAACTTGTAACCATGGAAAATGCATCATTGGAAACTCCAGTAACTGTAACCATAACTTTCGAGGCTCGTACCAACGGTCAGCTCGCAATTCGCGACATCCAATATACAACTGCAGAGAATGGCGATTCTCCATACAACGGACAAACAGTCACCGTAAGTGGAACAGTTACTGGGTTCAACAGGGATAAGTTCTATATTCAGGATGCAGAGGCTGCTTGGAGCGGACTATACATATATAATAGGGATTCGACATTGACACCAGCCCTTAACGACAATGTTACCGTTACTGGTTCAATATCCGAATACAACGGACTTACCGAGATGACTCCTACTGCCATTGTAAACAATGGTGCAGCAACTCCAATCAACGGACTTGCACTTGCAAGCATCAGTGATGTTGCCGAGCCGTACGAAAGCATGCTTGTTACTGTTACTGGTACTTGCACAAATATTGCTAGCGCA
This sequence comes from Bacteroidales bacterium UBA1184, assembly GCA_002310235.1. Lineage (GTDB taxonomy): Bacteria > Bacteroidota > Bacteroidia > Bacteroidales > ML635J-15 > Bact-19. The sequence continues at coordinate 77,701 of DBYO01000033.1, read as the reverse complement.
AATAAATGGACCATCAGTGACGGAACTCAAATCGTTGTGTTTGGTCTTGCTTATACTCCTGTCAGGGGAACTTCTTATACTGTAACAGGTATTGTCGATTGGTTCGGACAGGATGGTATTTGGGAGCTCAAACCACGTACTGAAGCCGACATTGTTGTTGGTGGATTAGTTCCTACAATTTCAATAACCAATCCTGTAAACGGAAGCATAGTTTATTCATCGGCAATAAATGTAACGGTAGAAGTTTTCAATTTCGAAGGTAACATTTCCTTCTCAATAGACGGAGGAGAAGCAATCGTTGGAACTGCAACATCGCATGCTTTCACAGGCCTTACTGAAGGCGAACATACAGTTAAGGCCAGCCTTATTGCTGCTGACCAAAGTGTAGTCGCTACTGCATCATCTACGTTCACAGTTGATTTGGCAGGCCCACCATTCACTCCAATTCGCGATATCCAATATACTACAAATGAAAGTGGTGCCTCTCCAAAGGAAAACCAGACCGTATGGGTGAAGGGCGTTGTTACTTCAAACTTTACTGATACTCCGTATTTCCCAGTAAAGGGTTACTCGATTCAGGATGCAAACGAGGCATGGAGCGGTATTTGGGTTTTCGACTCGGTAAACAGTCCTAACATCGGAGACTCTGTTAAGTTGCAGGCTACAGTAACCGAATATTGGGGACTTACCGAACTTAAGAATGTTACAAACTTCGAGATATTTAATATGGGTATTGCAAGACCTATTGATGTTGTGGTGAGCGAGGCCAATAGTGAGGCTTACGAAGGCTGCTATGTGCGCGTTGAATGTGTTCGCAGTGTTGTAAGCTCAATGTATCAAGGAGACTGGTCGTGTGTAAACGCAGCAAATGAAACTGTTGTTTTCAGCCATAATTTTTCGTCTGGAACATTTACAGTCGTAAAGGACAAAACTTACCGCGTTGCAGGTGTAGTTGATTATTCTCATGAAAAATATCATGTCAACTATCCTTCCGTTAGCGATATTACTGCAGACTGTAGCATGTCGGTAGATGAGCTTCTCGCAAATTCAAACGAGGTTTATCCTAATCCGACAACAGGTATGGTAAGTATTACCAATGCCGAAGGTAAGAGCATTGTTGTTGTAAATGCTCTCGGTCAGGTTGTGGCAAGTATCGACAATGCCGCCGATAACCAGACAATAGACCTTTCGGGACTTTGCAATGGAACTTATTTCGTTAAGGTTGACGGAACCGTTGTAAAGGTCAATGTAATAAGATAATCCACATCAACGATAATTTGAATAGGGAGGGTAACCTCCCTATTTTTTTTGTTTAGACAAATTGTTGTGCTTACTTTTGCTGTGTCATGACAATAAGGGACGCAAAATTTTGCGTCCCTTATTGTTAGATAATATTGGCTATACATAAAACAAAAGGCTGAGAAACTCTCAGCCTTTCTATTGCGTAAAAATGATGTCTGTTTTATTCTGCAGCAGGTGTTTCTGGAGCAGGTTCTGCTGGTGTTTCTAATACTGTAGTGTCTGTTTGTGGAACAGTATCGGTAACCACGACTTCAGTTGGCTCATCCTTGTGGAATGGGGAAGGCAGACCTACGCGCGATAATACATTGGTGAAATACAATGCGCAGAAGATAATGCCGAGTACAATGATAATATAGAGGATTTTTCTCCATACGGGAACACCTTGTTTAAATGGGTCGGTTCCGTTCTTTATGTGCGGGAACTTTGCAATCTTGGTGAGTGTTGCACCGAACTTGATGTTGACGTATGCCTGTGCGTTGACTGCCCATCCGTTGGCGTTGAGTACCGGCGAAAGGTTACGCTTGCGTAGCTTGAGCCATGCTATTATCATTGCAGGACCCGAAATGAGCAATATAACACCAAGTATTGCGAGAGGCATCTGCCACCAAGAAAGTTTAAGGAAGCCTGTTGCCAACGAAACCAGGAAGCCTCCAATATATCCCAAAGCCAAACCTATTGCGGCAAAGATACCACAGAACTTAGCGATGTCGAATGCCTGATTTTTCTTGGCTTCGGAGCCTGGAACGTTTTGCGCTGCCTTGCTTGCATTTGCAACCATTTGGTCACCTGCAGCTTCCATCGTGCCGGTTGCTTGGCTTGTTACCTTGTCGTCCTGGCTAGCAGCAAATTTGTTTATCTGGTTTTCGATAAATCTTGCAAACTTGCGGTAAGGCGACCAGAAAGCTTCGCGTATGCTTATCGGGTTTTCGATAATCTTTGTGATAGTTGCATCCCAGTCATTGCCTTCACGGTCGTAGAAGATGGCGTTTTTACCGACCATCAGGTTGTTTACTTCACCATTTGTAATGACGGCAGCAATAGTCATTGTTTCGTTTTTTGTCTTCGAGTGGCAGTCGCAGTATGCAATATACATTCCGCTGAAACTTGCCGAGGTGTTGTGCTTCGGCATGTCGCTTACCTTTATACAAAGATCGCAGCTGCGTTGGTCTATATACAGCGTGCCAGCCTGGAAAATCGCCTTGTCGCCTTTGCGTGAATAGAAGTCGGAGAAAGTGACGAAATTCTTGAGCAAAAGGAAAAAGTCGCGGTAGAGGTGCATCAGTTTGTCAACGCTTTCGATTTCGTTGGCTTCGGTTTCCAACGCCTTGTCCTGTTCTACTAGCGAGAGAAGTTCTTCCTTGCGGTTTGCTGCTAGGATTCCGTTAATAGCTTCAAGTCCGAGAGACTCTACAATAGCACCTTTCTTTCCGTCCATCCATTCCTTGTATGTTGCAAACTTGCCGCCAATAGTGTTCCATTCGCTTTCGGTAATTGCATCCTTTCCAGCGAAGTCAACATCGAAAATGAGGCTCTTCAGAGTCGAGAAGGCAGCCTCCCATGCCGGGTTTATGCCTTCGTTGAGCATAAGTTCTTTCTTATTGCCTACGCGAGCCAATGGGTAGGTCGAAATTTCATCGATGCAGGTGGTGAGGTTCTTGTCGCTGATGGCTTCGAAACGTGCAACCGAAACATCGAGTGCTGCTGTTGAGTCGTTGTTGAATGCAATGAGTTTGCAACGCAGGAAGTAGTCGTCAATCTTTTCCTTCAATGTATTGTAGGCATTGAGGGCGGCTTCGGTGTTCTCTCCGTATGGGAAAACCGATTCTTTGCGGTCGTCGCCGTCTTTGCTCCATGCTGCATAATCGGCGCAGTTGGTGTAAAATTCCTCAATCTGGTCGGCGTTGATGCCTGGGTCGCCACTGCGGTCAGTAACGCTGCCAATTGTGTCGATACACGACTTTATTGTTGTTTTCAACGCTTCGTCATCGGTAGAGTTTTCGGTTATAATACCATCGCCGTTAAATCTTGTTTTGGCAAAAATTGCAAGACGGTCCGATGTGTCGGCTATTGAGATGGAATCCTTTTCTAGTCCAAGGTTTTTGAGGATTTGTTTTGCCGAATCGTATAGCTTTTTGCCGTCTTCGTCTTCAGTATTTATGTCAGAAAGGTTAAGTACGCTATCCTGTTTTATAAGCAAGTTCGGGTCTTTAAGTACCTTTACAAGCCATTGTGATGCAGCTATTACTTCGTTAACCTTTATTTTTCCGTCTTGGTCGGTGTCGAGGAGGTTGAGCGTTTTGTCGTCTATTTCCAGACCTTTGGTCGGACAGCTGAGCACTGTCCACATTTTCTGGTCGAGTTCGCCGAGGTGGGCTATGTCGTCGCCAGTTTCAATATTAACGCGTGTAACACCACCAATCTTAGAGAATTTCCACTCGTAAGATTTGTCTTTTGATAAAATTGCCATATGAGAAATATGTTTAGAGTTATTTTTATGAGTGCAAATTTAGATATTTTTTCTAATTATAATATGGTATGCAAAAAAAAGATTGTAGAGGTCTTGTTGTTTGCCCTACTACAACACCAATCTTGCCTTTGTTCATTATAAAACATTGTATTTCAGTAACTAGAAAAATATTTAAAAAAAAGGGGATATTTTCTTGTCAGTTCAAATTTGTTTTTTTACCTTTGTTAGCAAAAATTTTATCAGTTACACAATGGAACAATTAGTAGGTGAAATAGTTCAGGTTATTGGTCCTGTAGTTGACGTAAGTTTCGAAAAATCAGGGTCAGACCTGCCAAAGATTTACGACGCTTTGGAAATTAAGCGTGAAAACGGAAAGCCTCTAATCGTTGAATGCCAGCAGCACATCGGAGAACATACTGTAAGAACCATCGCTATGGATTCTACAGATGGTCTGTGCAGAGGCATGGAGGTCGTCGATACCAAGAATCCTATCAAGATGCCGGTTGGTAATCAGGTAAAGGGTCGTTTGATGAACGTTATCGGTGACACCATCGACGGTATGGAACTGCTTCCAAAACAGGATGGTTATCCTATTCATCGCCAGCCACCAAAGTTCGAAGAACTCAGCACCGAGGTTGAAGTGCTGTTCACAGGTATCAAGGTTATCGACCTTATCGAGCCTTATTCAAAGGGTGGTAAGATCGGTTTGTTCGGTGGCGCAGGTGTTGGTAAGACAGTTCTTATCCAGGAACTTATCAATAACATCGCTATTGGATACGATGGTTTGTCGGTGTTCGCAGGCGTTGGTGAACGTACCCGTGAAGGTAACGACCTTCTCCGCGAAATGATCGAGGCAAACATTGTTAAGTATGGTGAGGGCTTCAAGGAATCCATGGAAAAGGGTTCATGGGACTTGGAGAAGGTTGACAAGGACAAGCTCAACGACTCGAAGCTGAGCATGGTGTTCGGACAGATGAACGAACCCCCCGGAGCACGTGCTCGTGTTGCTTTGTCGGGTTTGACTATCGCAGAAAGCTTCCGTGACGGAACCGGCGACAACTCATCGTCAACAGGTCGTGATATTCTTTTCTTCGTTGACAATATCTTCCGTTTCACTCAGGCAGGTTCCGAGGTATCAGCACTTCTGGGACGTATGCCATCGGCAGTAGGTTACCAGCCTACACTTGCAACCGAAATGGGTGAAATGCAGGAACGTATTACATCAACAAAGGGCGGTTCTATCACATCTGTTCAGGCAGTATATGTACCTGCCGACGACTTGACCGACCCTGCTCCTGCAACTACATTCTCGCACTTGGATGCAACAACGGTTCTTAGCCGTAAGATCGCTGAACTCGGTATCTACCCGGCTGTTGACCCGCTCGACTCTTCGTCACGTATCCTTACCGAGGCAGTTGTAGGAAAGGCTCACTACGAGACAGCACAGAGAGTTATCAATATTCTTCAGAGATACCAGGAACTTCAGGATATCATCGCTATCCTCGGTATGGACGAACTTTCGGACGAAGACAAGCTTGTTGTTCACAGAGCAAGACGTGTTCAGAGATTCTTGTCACAGCCGTTCCACGTTGCCGAGGCATTCACCGGCTTGAAGGGCGAATTCGTAAAGATTGAAGATACAATCAAGGGATTCAACATGATCCTCGACGGTGAAGTTGACCAGTATCCAGAAGCTGCATTCAACCTCGTTGGTACTATCGAACAGGCTATCGAGAAGGGTGAAAAGATGATGGCTGAAACTAAATAATAGTTGCTATGACAGTAGAAATTATCACACCTGAAAAAAAGTTGTTCGAAGGCGAAACCTCAATGGTTAAGGTGCCTGGGGCAAAAGGCTCATTCCAGATGCTGAACATGCACGCTCCAATCGTTTCGACATTGGACAAGGGTGAGGTCGTTATCAGGGAAATGAATGATAATGAACTGAAGTTCAGCGTCAACGGCGGCCTTGTAGAATGCAAGAACAATAAGATTGTTATTCTCGTTGAAGAATAATGGAATTTATTAACTAAAAAAAGGAAACTTCGTAAAGGGGTTTCCTTTTTGTTTTATTTTTGTCGTCATTCCACAAGTCAGAACATACACGCGATACGGAGCGGGGAGCGTTGTAATGTTCGACTATGCGGAATCTCCTTAAAAAAAGGCTATGATAAAACACATTTCATTACTCGGCTCTGGCAATGTCGCCTACCATATCGCACGAAAACTTCGTGCCGAAGGCTTCGTTATCGACTGTGTGTTCAGTAGAAACCATGATACTGGTCAATCGTTGGCCGATGAGGTAAATGCTGTTTTTACCGATGAATTGTTCCAAATCCCGTCAAAGTCCGATGCTTACCTGTTTATGATGTCGGATGAGGCAAATGCAGAAATTGCAAGTCAAATCAATCTGCCCGACGATAAAATTTACATCCACACTTCGGGAAGTCTGCCAAAGGAGATTTTCAAGCAGAAGAACACTGCGGTAATGTATCCGTTCCAGACGTTCTCGCGCGATGTGAAAATTGAAAATTTTAGCGAAATTCCTATTTGCATAGAGACGTCAAATGCAGATACATTCCATGAAGTGCGTTGCTTGGCTGAGAAAATAAGTCCATTAATTTACGAATTGTCGTTCGAGCAACGCAAAATATTGCATATTGCAGGCGTTTTTGCCGCAAATTACATGAATCATAGCGTTTGTCTCGCTCAGAATTTATTACAGGAAAACAACGTACCTATTAATATATTAACACCATTGCTGAAGCAGAGCTTTGCTAAGATCCTTGCTGGCGGTGCATACTCGTCGCAGACGGGACCTGCTGTGCGTGGCGATAGAAAAATTATTGATTCCCATATAGATATGCTTGCTTCTGATGAAAATCTTGCAAACGTTTACAAGGTTTTGAGCGAAAGCATCCTTAAAACTTACAACAAATGAATAGAAATCTGGAAACATTGAATTTCAAGGAAATATTGTCGAATATCAAGGCCGTTGTCTTTGATATCGACGGTGTTTTGTCGTCATCGACAGTAAATATAAATGAGGTCGGATATTTGCAGCGTACGACAAGTGTAAAAGACGGTTTTGCAATAAAATGCGCTGTACGTAAGGGACTTGTGGTTGCGATAATTTCTGGCGGTTTCTGCGAAAAGACAATGATTCGTTACAAGAATCTTGGCGTGGAGGAAGTGATAATGGGTAGCGTGTGGAAAACCGAGGACTTGGAAATGCTAAAGAAGAAATATAACCTACGCAACGAGGAAATCCTCTATATGGGCGATGATATTCCCGATTATCAGATTATGAAGCTTGTCGGTTTGCCATGTTGTCCGTCTGATGCCGCCGACGAAATAAAGGAGATTGCTTTGTATGTTTCCGATAAGAAGGGCGGCGAAGGTTGTGTGCGCGATGTGATAGAGCAGGTTATGCGTGCGCAGAAGACTTGGCTCGACGAAGAAAGTTTTGCAGCGTATTGATTGCTAACATGAAACGGATTCTGCTATCAGTGTTGCTGGTGCTGTTTGCTGTGGCTATGTTGGCGCAGAAAAACAGTTGGGACGGGTGGAAAGTGAAGCCGCGTGGTGAGATCCGTATGCTGAATTTCTTCGTCAACATTATTTATGACGTAAATCCAGAGCGCGAAAAACCGTTTGCCAGAGTAAGCAGTTGGAATACAGTACTTCTTGAGAGTTTGAATCAGAATCCCCCCGACTATCTGCTTCGACTAATGGATACTGTATATAATCCCAACAATTTGTATGGCTGTATAACTCGTCTGTATGGCGAATCGTCATTTGACGAACTGCAGATTACTGGCGACTTTGTGGTGGTAAATATTAAGGAGAGTCGTGTGTTGAAAATGGGGAACTTCAACGAAAGCAATATAGAACGAGCCGCAGTGGCGTTTATTAACGAGCAGGGCGGTTTGCAAACCATGTACGGACACAACGATATTTCTTTTTATGATGTAAACGGCTCTGGAAAAATTGGATTCATACAATTTTTCTTCCGTAATATTACAAAGGAGTATGGTGGCGATAGTGCGGGCAATGGTTATTTTTCGACTTCTATGCTCAGTGGACAGAAGTTGCTGATAAATGGTAGTTATTATCCGTTTTCTGGAATTGGCACGGCACAATGTGTTGGCACACATGATGTTTCTAATAATCCTACAGGCATAGTGCAACATGAGATTTCGCATTCTTTTTTTGGTTCCAATGCTTTTCATACTTCTGGAGGCAACCACCGCCGTTCGTCTGAATGCATGCCTTTTATGCCACTTCAGGGCGGATTCGGACTTATGGGTGGGTCTGGCTCTACTTTGGTGTCGTGCAATGGTTACGAGCGTTGGCGTTTGCATTGGATTCACGAGAGCAATAGAAATGCAAACGATTGGTGGATTGTCGCTCGCGACATAAACGGCAATCCCATAAACGCAGATATTTCAAAGTCTGATGGCGCGCAAACCTTTATTCTTCGCGATTTTGTTACATACGGTGATGCCGTTCGCATAAAGTTGCCGTACAAGGATAGCAAAAATTCGTCGAACCAGTATATTTGGATTGAAAACCACCAGTCGGGTAGAAATGGAAAATTGGATTTTTTGCAATATTCCAACGAGAGCGAATGTCGTCCGAAGGATGTGGCTGGAGTTTATGCATATTATCAAGTTGGACGAGATGTGCTTAGTGGTAAGGAGAACGAGGTCTTTTCTTCTAACGACCGCGACAACCTAAGGATGATACCTGCCGAAGGATTTTGGAATTACACATATCATATTGCTGATACTACGTATAATATGAAGTGTATAAATTGGTCGGGGCATGATTTTTATCATAGTCGCGATGCTGAAAATCCTTTCTGTGGAACTCATGATTTGGAAAGACAGTTTGCTCCTTCAGATGAGGCCCAGGTTGTTTCTGCAGCTGACGAAAGACCGATATGGCGTAAGGATGTTGGGCGAGCATATGTCGATAGTCTTGTGGCAAATGGTGATAGCCGTGATATGTTTTGCACTCATACAAAACTTAATATGGGTACCAATCCAAGTACCTGTAATACAAAGACTTTCTATAATTCGATGGCGGCTGGTAAATGTCAGTACTCCCAATTTGTTTCGCGAAACACACAGACAACCTATCTTACAGGACTTGGTATCGAAATTACTCCGTTTGACGATGGTAACTACCGTATTGATGTGCGCTGGGACGACTACACTATAACAAACGATGCAATTTGGACTGGTCGTATTTCGCTGAAGGAAAAAGCTGTGCTAGCTTCAAAAAAGTCAATAACACTAACTCAGAATCTTACTGTTGTCCAACCTATGCGAGATAGTGTGTCGGGACTTTTTGCTCCACCTACAGTTCTTGTTTGTGAAGGAGGCTCCGAATTCTTGCAGGAGAGTGGGAGTTTTGTCAGTTTGGTCGAAGGTAGCAGCATTGTTGTTGAAAGTGGTAGCGAATATCGCTTGGAGCCGAAAGCGAAGCTGAAAGTTGACAGATCGTCGAAACTTGTTGTGAGGGGAAAAATTGTCGTTGGCGATGGTGCCAAGCTTATTGTAAAATCGAAAAAAGGGCTTGTAATTGAAGGCGGTGAAGTGGTAATGATGAAATAAATAGCTTGCTCTTCTGTTGGCCTTTCAGCCTTTTCTTCTTTTAGCCTTTTTGCCCTTTCATCTTATAAGTTTCTCCCTTTACCCATTCCGCCCATTCCGTTGGCGTTTTTGTCTTGTCGAATGTGGTGTATGGTATTGGTTTGCCGATTGTTAGTGTAATGGTCTGTCCGCGTTGCTTGAACATTTCGTCAACTAGGAAAAGCATCTCGATGTTGAATTTTATTTTCAGACGCTTGCGCCAGTTGGCCAGTCTGTAGAAGAAGTTCGAGTTGCGTCCTCCAATGTAAACTGGAATAATGTCACGTTGGTATTCTACTGCTTTGACAATGAAGTTTTTCTGCCAAGGCAGGTCAACGATTTCGCCTTTGATTTTTCGCGAACAAAGCCCGGCGGGGAAGTACAGCACCTGTTTGTCGGAGGCGTACAGTTCGTTGAGTTGTTCTGCGTTTGCTCGCGACTGCTTGCCGACCTTGTTTATCGGTATGAAAACTGGGCGCAGCGGTTCCAATGCCATCAGCAAGTCGTTTACAACAAACATGAAATCGTTGTATTTCTCGTCGATTGTCTGCATCATCACAAGGCTTTCGAGTCCACCAAGCGGATGGTTGGCGACGAAGATGTAGCGACCTTCGGATGGAATGTTTTCCATTCCGCTGACCTGTCGTTTCAGTTCGAGGCATTCTACACCGACGTTTACAAAGTCGATGCCCGTAGCTCCATTTGCCTTTGCAAGTATCTCGTTTACATCCTTTTCGTGAACCAGCTTGCGTAGCAAATTGATGACGAAACGAGGCATCTTCTTCGCCAGTTTCGGACTTTTTGCACGGATAATTTCGGCAACATCGACTTGCATCGGTTTGTTTTCGGACATAGCTTTTATGTTTGGTGCAAAGGTAGTGTTTTTTCGGGAGCATGAAAATGGCCATTCTACCTTTTTTACACGAACATTGTCATATACAGTGGCAGGTATTTTATTCCTTTTTCTTCCGAAAGGTTGAATTTTGACACCACTATTGCCTCTTCAATTTTGTCGCCATTAGTTTTCATAATATTGTCGAGCGAGGCATGTTGGCGGAATCTTTCTCCCGATTTTACTTCTATAATAGATATTTTGTTGCCGTTCTGCAGCACAAAGTCAAGTTCCTGACGGCTGTTTTTGTCGTAATAGTGCAGTTTGTGTCCGTGCTTTGCGAGTTCGGCTGCAACAAAGTTTTCCGTAAGTCCGCCTTCGTTAATGTCTATTTCCCCGTTCATTACCTCGAGCTGGATTTTGTCTTTCCACATCGCGCAAAGCAATCCAGTATCAAGCAGGAATACCTTGAATAGGTTGCGTTTTTCGAGGAACTCGAACGGTAGTTCTACTGCGCTGAGGTTGTACGAAAAGTAGGCTGTTCCAGCATCTGCTAGCCATTGTGCGGCGTCCTCGTAGTTGCGAGCCTTGGCGTTGGGTTCTAGTTCGTTGTATTGGAATCGTTTCTTCTCTTTTGCAAGTTGTGTCGGGATGGCATCGAAAAATGCCTTGGCCTTGACTTTCTGGTTGCCTGCATATTTTGCAATATCGTCGCGGTAACTGTTGAGTATTATGCGTTGCTGTCGCAATGTGGCGGCGAAATCCTTGTTGTTCAGGTACGTAGTTATCACTTGAGGCATGCCGCCGACTATTAGGTAGGTGCGGTAGTGCTTCATCATCTGCTCGTGTACGAAGTCTGGCAATGGGGTGTGCCTGTCATAGGCTTCCCTTATCATTGTGATGGCATCTTCGCCAACGTTCATTGCCCATAAGAATTCCTCGAAGTCGAGAGGGTACATTTCAACTTGCTCTTCGAAACCAACGGGATAGGAAGAAACATCCTTGTAGTTTATTCCAAGTAGCGAACCTGATTCTATGTAGTCGAACTGTCCGTCCTCAACGAGGAATTTTATTGCAGTACGGGCGTTTGGACAACTTTGAATCTCATCAAAAAATACGAGTGTCTTGTGCGGAACGAAAGGACCATATCCCATTAGCGATAACTGGCTTATGATGGTTTTCGCGTCCCTGTCGCCTTCGAAAGCCTTCATTGCCGATGGTGACTGCTCGAAGTTTATCTCAACAAAATGCTCGTAGTTTGATTTTCCAAATTCGCGTATGATTGTTGTCTTACCTACCTGTCTGGCTCCCATCAGAAGTATTGCTCTTTTGTTTTCTGAATTTTGCCATTTTGATAATATGTTTATAATCTTTCGTTTAAGCATTTTATTTGCACCTTTTTGCAACTAATTTCAATGCAAAATTACACCTTTTTGCATAATCGTACAAATTATTTTTACACTTTTTTGCAATATTAGAAGAAGCTTGCAAAAATATAATTCGTAATTCCTCAATCGTAATTCGTCATTCGTAAATATTTTCTTATATTTGCCATCGTGTTTATTAGGTACAAAATGATTGCTTGTTCAATGAAGTTGGCAAATGCAAATGTATATCCGCAGTATGCCTGTGGTGTGTTTGTTAATTCCCAATATCTGTACAACCTTATAATTGAATCCCCAAAACCGAATGGCTTATTTTGTAAACAATTAAAAATCATAATCCAATGAAAAAACTTTTATTTACTCTAATTCTCGCCACCATCTGTGGCATTTCGGCATTTGCCTATGACTTTTCTGCAGTGTGTAGTAGTGGGCAAACCCTATATTATGACATTACATCAACTACGGAGCCTTATACTGTAGAGGTGGCACCGAGATATAATTCATATCCTTATTATTCCACATATCCCACAGGCAATCTTGTAATACCAGAGATAGTTACATATAATGATACTATATATTCTGTTACGAGCATTGGAAATAATGCCTTTTATGGAAGCAGAGAACTGACGTCTGTTACAATGCCCAATTCAGTTGTAAGTATTGGTGAGGGGGCTTTTGCTGATTGTGGACTGACATCTGTTTCAATTCCCAATTCAGTTGTAAGTATTGGTGGGGGGGCTTTTAGTTCTTCCAGTCTGATTGAAATTATAATTCCTGAGTCAGTTACCAGCATTGGTTCCAATCCATTTGGTGGATGTTATGACTTTTCTGTATTTTATTTGGGAGATGTTTCACAATGGTGTGCAATAGAATTCGAAACCCCAGTAGGTAGTAACTGTAGTGTAGGTAATTCTTATTTGTATATTAACGGCAGTATTGTAATAGATTTGGTTATTCCAGAAACAGTGTCAGAAATAAAACAATTTGCATTTGCAGGTTTTAGTTCTATTACAACAGCTTCGATTCCGAGTTCAGTGAGCCGTATAGGAAATTCTGCATTTAATTATTGGGATCATGGACTGACAGCTGTCTATTATAATGGCAGTATCGAGCAATGGTGTGGGATAGAATTTGAGGCAGGTTCCTATATTTCTTTTGATGGTGAATATCCTTTGGGTAAAGCATATTCTCTTTATATAAATAATAATATAGTCTCCGATTTGGTTATTCCCCAAACTGTAACCGAAATAAAAAATGGCGCATTTTATGGCGCAACTAGCTTGACATCTGTTGCAATTCCTAATTCAGTAACAAACATTGGAGATCATGCATTTAGTAATTGTAGTAACCTGGCATCTGTTACAATCCCTAATTCAGTAACCAGCATTGGCGATTATGTATTTTATCTATGTGACAACTTGACATCTGTCACAATCCCTAATTCAGTAACCAGCATTGGTGAAAGGGCTTTTGCAGGATGTCGAGACCTTAGGACAATTGAAATTCCCAATTCAGTTACAGATATTGATTTTTGTGCATTTTATCAATGTACCAGCTTGGCATCGGTAGTCGTTCCCGAATCGCTAACAAGATTAGGCGGAGGTGCATTTTTGGAATGCGAGAATTTGCACGATGTAACATATAATCCGGTTAATTGTACAGTCGATATTAATGGTCATGACGCAGGTAGTCGTTATATCCCATTCATGTTTTGCTCTAATATAAGGAGAATAACAATTGGAGAAAATGTTTCGGGTATTTGGGGGAACATGTTTGCTGATTATGATTTTAATAATAGTATATTAAATTTGACATCTCTTACATGTTATGCTATGCAACCGCCAGAAATGGGAGAATTGCATGCATGGTCCGTAGCATACGACATTCCTGTTTATGTTCCTTGTGGAACAAAATATGCATATCAGTCTGCATATGGTTGGTCTAATTTCTCTAATATACAAGTACAATCCGGTGATGAATTTCCATATGAAACAGATGTTGATGTGGCAGATTTTTGTGAGAATTGGGGTACTGTTGAAATTCAGCATCTTCCCGATTGTGATGACAATAGGCTTATTTTTGAGGCAACTGCCAACGAAGGCTACATATTTCTACGTTGGAGCGACGGAGGAGATGCTGAAAATCACCGCGAGATATCAGTCAATCAGGATACTGCCATTTATGCGGTATTTGGAATTCTAAATGAAATAAATGTAATATCATGTAGTTCTTATAATCTTGCAGGTTTTCCATATGGTCATACAGGGACTTATTACGGATACTTTACCAGTTCAGAGGGCGTGGATAGTGTTGTTCAGCTCAACTTTACACGCGAAGAACCGCTTGAAACTACAATAAGAGTTGTTGCCACAAACACACACAACAAAAATGTCGTAACTTGGAATCCGGTAAGCAACAATACTATGCTCGGATACCTCATGTATCGACAGGATGCCTACGGTCAGTACGAAGTGGTTGATACTGTTGCCATAGATGCCGAATGCTTGTGGACTGATGAGGTGTCTAATACAGCTGTTCGTCCGTACCGCTATGCCGTGGCAACCTACGATTCGTGCGGAAACGTTTCGGCAATGAGTGATTCGCACCGCACAATACACTTGCAGATAAGCCTCGGTCAGGGCAATAGCCGCAACTTGTTGTGGACCGACTATGAGGGAATAGAATTCAGTACCTACAGGGTATATCGCGGAACATCTATTGATGACATGGAAATGATAATGGAAATGTCGCGCGAAAACCACACATATACCGACTTTAATACTGAGCAGGATTACTATTACCAGATAGAAATAGTACAGGGACGTTCTGTGATAATTTCAAGGTCAAACATTGTAAGTTCAAATCCTAATGCAATCGAAACCGAGCAGATGTCGGCAGAAATCGCCCTCTTCCCGAATCCCGTAACCGATATTCTCAACATTACATCCTCGGAACCAATTTCGGAAATCGAGATTGTGAATGTGATGGGACAGGTTGTAAGGCGTGTTGAGGTAAACAGCGACAATGCGGTTTGCAATGTGGAAGATTTGAAGAGCGGGGTGTATGTGGTACGCATACGCACGGCTTCGGCTACGCCTAGCCAGCAGCGGTTTGTAAAAGAATAGAATGTTTAGTGACCTATCGTAAGGGAAGGTTTCAAACCTTCCCTTACGGATAGACAACCGCAAAAACATAAGATATTAGGACGGTGCAATGCCGTCCTTTTTTTTGTGTTTTCGCGAGCTAAAGATCAGCTTCGCTGATTTAAAATTTAATGATTTAACGGTTTGTAGCGGCGCAATGCTTTGCGCCGAATGCAATGTTTTGCGCCGATTCAAACGCAAAATTTCGTGTCCGTACAATCGATTATATTATTGGTCGTTCAATGAAAGACGACCATACCTTTTTTATGAAAAAGTCCAAAAGTTAATAACTTGCATAATTTTACAAACAATTAATAATCAATATGTTGTGTGTAAAATTAACCAATATTTATTAACAATGGTGGGAAAGAGTGGGCGTAGGTGTTTTAAAGTGGGAAATTTTGTTTAGTTTTGCAACGAATTTTGAATTGTAGATTATGTTTGTAGGTGAATACATTAGCAAGCTGGATAACAAATGCAGAGTTATCTTTCCTTCGCAACTGAAGCGGCAGGTTCCCGATGAGGAGCAGGCAGCGGCTTTCGTCCTCAAACGTGATATTTACGCAAAATGCTTGGTTCTTTACCCTATGAGCGAGTGGAATCGCCAGACCGGTTTGCTGAAGAAAAGACTCAATCCTTTCAACCGTAAGCATGCCGAGTTCCTTCGCGAATTCTACCGTGGAACTGCCGAAGTTTATCTCGACAACAACAGCCGTTTCCTTATCCCGAAAGTCCTGCTCGACTACATTGGTGGCGAGAAGGAACTTGTTTTTGCAGGACAGGAAGGTAAGGTAGAAATCTGGGCTAAGGACGTTTACGAGCAGAAGTCGATGAGCAACGATAGCTTTGCTGAACTCGCCGAGGAGATTCTTGGAGGTGACTTTACGGATTCGGAGGATTAGCAGATGAGCGAATATCACGTGCCTGTATTGTTGAACGAGAGCGTTGATGGGTTGAATATCAATCCCGATGGTGTTTACGTAGATGCCACTTTCGGTGGCGGAGGACATTCGGCAGAAATTTTGTCGCGCTTGTCGACAAAAGGAACTCTCGTGGCAATCGACCGTGATAGTGATGCTCACAAAAACAAAATTGACGATGCAAGGCTGAAGCTCGTTTTCGGAAATTATCGCTATTTGCGCAACTACCTGGACTACTACGGCATCGAAAAGGTTGACGGCATTCTGGCCGACTTGGGCGTGTCGTCGCATCAGTTCGATGTTGCCGACCGCGGTTTTTCGTTCCGTATGGGCGGAAAACTCGACATGCGCATGTCGGAACAGTCGTCGCATACTGCTGCCGATGTGCTGAATTCTGCTTCGGAGGACGATCTTTTCCGCATTTTCCGCAACTACTGCGATGTGCAGAACGTGGGCCGTCTGGTAAAGTCGATTCTTGCACGTCGCGAAAGCGAACCCTTCTGCGAAATCGACGATTTCGTGAGTTTCCTTGAGCAGTTTGCTCCGAAAAACCGCGAAATAAAATATTACGCGCAGATATTCCAAGCTTTGCGCATCGAGGTCAACGACGAGATTGCGTCGCTTGAAGATTTCCTGACAGCTGCACCACAGGTGCTTGCAAAGGGAGGCCGTCTGTCGGTCATTTCCTACCACTCGATGGAGGACAGACTGGTAAAAAATCTTATCCGCACGGGCAATGTCGATGGAAACGATGAGCGCGATGTGTTCGGTCGTGCAAACTTGACGTTGAAGTCTGTCAACAAGCAGGTGATAGTGCCCGACGATGATGAAATTAGTAGAAATCCGCGTGCAAAATCCGCGAAATTAAGAATATCGGAAAGGGTGTAGTATGGATTTCTTCAAGGGTGTGCGCAAAGTATTGTCGGGTGACATAATAATGGACAAAATCACCAAAAGGAAAGTGCGTTTTGTCATTCTTGTGTTTGTCCTCGCTGTATTGTATGTCGTAAACCACTTCCATGGCATCTATGTTTACCGTGAGATAAGCAAGTCGGAGGAACGAATCGAGAAATATCGTGCCGAAGGCGTGGCAATACAGTCGGAATTGCTGAAGAAGACCAACAGACGTAAAAGCGTTTTGTCGCTTCTCGAAGCCAAGGGTTCTACTCTTCAGGAGTCAAAGCGCCCGCCTTACAAAATAATGTATAAGAAGAAGTCGAACAGCCATAAAAAAGCCAAAAAATGAAAGATTCTGGTAGAAATAAAATAATACATAGGTCTTATGTGGCTTTGGCTATACTTATTATTCTCGCCTTTGTGATAATTGGCAGGATCATCTATTTGCAGGTTGCGACCCCCGAGGAAAAGAAGGAGATGGTTTCGATAAGGACCACCACGATAAAGCCCAAACGCGGCGACATATATTCGTCCGACGGCAAGCTCCTTGCAACTTCGGTGTGCTACTACGATACCTACCTCGATTTGGCATGCCAGGGCGTGAAATCGATGACCGATTCGGCTTTTGATGCCGAAATCGATTCGTTGAGCATTTGTCTCGCCGAACTATTCAAGAACAAATCAAGAGAGACATACAGAACCGAAATCCGTAATGCAAAGAATAGCGGAAACCGTAGCTATTGCATTAAGCGCAGGGTTTCCTTCCTCGAATACGAGGAAATGAAGAAATTCCCGTTCTTGCGCAGGGGAAAGTACCGTGCAGGTTTTTATTCGTCGGAAATATACGAGCGTGAGAAGCCTTTTGGAAAACTGGCTCGCAGAACCATAGGCGAATCGAGCGAAAAGGGGCATTACGGTTTGGAATATAGCTACGACAGCATTCTTACAGGTGTCGAGGGCTATGCTGCTTTCCAGAAGGTTTCGAAGGACGTGTGGGTGCCAATCGAGAATTCGTCGGATTATGTAAAGCCTATCGATGGTAAGGACTTGATAACAACAATCGACATAAGCCTGCAGGATATTGCCGAAACCGAACTTGAAAGCCAGATGCGTCAGCATTCGGCACAATACGGTACAGTTGTCGTTATGGAGGTCAAGACCGGCAAGGTTCGCGCTATGGCAAACCTGATGCGCGATAGCCTCAATAATTTCTACGAAAACTTCAACTATGCAGTTGGCAACCTTTCGTCTGGCGGTGCTTCCGATCCAGGTTCAACTTTCAAGATTGCATCGGTAATAGTGGCCATGGAGGATGGATATATTACCCCCGAAACAATGGTAAAGGTCGGCAATGGCGTCGATACTTACTACGGCAAGACTATCAAGGATTCGCACGCACCCGACAGCACATGGCTTTCGGTGCAGCGCATAATCGAAACTTCGTCGAATGTCGGTACCGCCCGTTTCGTTTACGACAACTACAAGCACCAGCAGCAGAAGTTTGTCGATGGAATCAAGCGTTTGCACCTCAACGAGCCTTTGGGAATAGAACTTAAGGGCGAGGCTGTGCCGGTAATACACGAGCCTGCTGATGGTTCCAAGTACTGGTCGGGAATTTCGTTGCCGTGGATGGCTTACGGCTATGGAGTTGCAATAACCCCGTTGCAGATACTTGCATTCTACAACGCGATAGCAAACGATGGCAAGTTGATGCGCCCGATGTTTGTCGAGGGACTTTCGTACTGCGGTGAGATGGTCGAAAACTTTGAGCCTTATGTAATCGATCAGCAGATATGTTCGCACAAGACCATCGAGGCTGTGAAGAAGATGCTCGAAGGCGTAGTTCAGAATGGTACGGCACGCAATCTGAAGAACGAAAATTACCCGATAGCAGGAAAAACGGGTACAGCGCAGATGAACTATGGCAAGGGTGGACAAAAAATCACTTACCATGCTTCGTTTGTCGGATATTTTCCTGCCGACAATCCGGAATACTCATGCATAGTTTCGATTTACAATCCATCGGAAGGTAGCTTCTACGGCAATGTCGTGGCTGGTAATGTATTCCGTAAGATTGCCGACAAGATCTATTCTACCGACACCAAGGCTGTAGCCGACGAAATAAACGATGATCCCGAAACTCTTTTGCCTACGAGCAAGTCGGGAAAGCGTGAAAATATCCAGACAGTTTGCAAGATACTCGACATACCCACCAATATTGACAATTTCCCGACAGTGAAATGGGTAAGGTTCAAGGACCATGCTGGAGAAAAGGAAAATTTTGCACCCTACGCCCCAGAAATTGGAACAGTGATTCCAGATGTTAGAAATATGGGTGCTTCGGATGCAATAGGAATCCTTGAGCAGGCTGGCTTGAAAGTCGCCATCAGTGGTCGCGGAAGGGTTGTCGCACAGGTACCTGCACAGGGAACAGTATATGCAAAAGGAGATTCAATTTACTTGACATTAAAATAAAAGGAAATGGATATAAATGTTTCGTTGAATAGGTTGAAAGTTAAAAAATCGGTAGTTAAAGCAACCGACTTTGAGAAGATAGAATTCGATTCGCGCAAGGTGTCGGCTGGCGATATGTTTGTGGCTATAGTTGGCACTGTTTCCGACGGACACGACTACATCGAGACAGCAATTTCGGCAGGGGCAAAGATAATCGTCTGCGAACGTATGCCAGAAAAATTGCACGATGGCGTTTCTTACGTCCAGGTGGAATCGTCGTCGGAGGCTCTCGGCATTTTGGCTTCCGATTACTACGGAAATCCTTCTTCGAAACTGAAACTTGTGGGTGTTACAGGTACTAACGGCAAGACAACAATCGCTGGCACTTTGTACAACCTTACCCGCAAGCTCGGCTACAAGGTAGGACTTTTCTCAACGGTAAAGGTTATCGTCGATACCGAAGTTATCCAGGCAACCCATACCACACCCGACCAGCTTCAGCTTAACAGATATCTGGCTCAGATGGTCGACTGCGGCTGTGACTACTGCTTCATGGAGGTAAGTTCGCATTCGGTGGTGCAGAACCGTATTGCTGGTTTGACTTTCGCTGGTGGAATTTTTACCAACATCACCCACGACCATCTCGATTTCCACAAGACTTTCGCCGAATATATCAAGGCAAAGCAAGGTTTCTTTACCATGTTGCCATCGAACGCATTTGCAATCACCAACATCGACGACCGTAACGGCGAGATAATGTACCAGAATTCCACTGCGAAGAAATATACGTATTCGCTTCTGTCGGCAGCCGATTTCAAGGCTAAGATTCTCGAAGACGGTTTCGAAGGAATGCAACTTGATATAAACGGCGAGGAAGTGTGGGTTAACTTTATCGGACGTTTCAACGCATACAACCTGCTTGCAATCTACGGAACTGCAATTCTGCTTGGTTTCGATAAGCTCGAGGTGCTGAAGACCATGAGCGAATTGCACCCTGTTGACGGCCGTTTCGAAATTATCCGTTCCAAGGAAGGCGTTACCGCAATTGTTGATTACGCACACACCCCAGATGCTTTGCAGAATGTGATTTCTACAATAAATGATATTCGCTGTGGCAATGGTACTTTGATAACCGTTGTCGGCTGTGGCGGAAACCGCGATAAGACCAAGCGTCCCGAAATGGCTGCAATAGCTTCGGAGATGAGCGACAAGGTAATACTTACTTCCGACAATCCGCGCAACGAGGAGCCCGAGGATATCCTTGACGACATGCAGAAGGGCGTTGAGCCGCAGTGGAAGAACAAGGTTCTCAGGATTACAAGCCGCGAAGAGGCAATACGCACAGCTTGTATGCTTGCCAAGAAAGGCGACATAATACTTGTGGCAGGAAAGGGCCATGAGACTTATCAGGAAATAAAAGGAGTTCGTCATCATTTCGACGACAAGGAGATTTTAAATAACGCATTTAACAACTAACGGATTATGTTTTATCATTTATTTCAGTACCTGCAAGATTTGGGAATGCCCGGAGCCGGTGTATTTCAATACATTTCGTTCCGTTCGGGTATTTCAATGATTGCTTCGCTTATCATAGCGATATGGTTCGGAAAGTGGTTCATAAAGCGTATGAAGAAATCGGGCAAGACCGAAATCGAGGAGACAAGGACCACAATGAACGATGCTCCGACCGAGAATTCGCAGAACTGCGACACTTGTGTCAACAACGTGAAGAATTTCAAGAAGAACGTGCCGACAATGGGTGGTCTTATCATCATTGCGGCAATAGTGATTCCGACTTTGCTCTTTGCGCAGTTGAACAACGTCTATACTATCTTGATGCTTGTCACAACGCTGTGGCTCGGCTGTCTCGGTTTCCTCGACGACTACCTGAAGCAGAAGAAGCACAACAAGGACGGTTTGTCGGGCAAGTTCAAATTGTTGGGACAGATACTTCTAGGTTTTGCCGTTGGCGCAATCCTATACTTCTCGCCCGATGCAGTAATCAGGGAAAAGGTAGTTGTTGATAATCAACCAAATTGCGAAGTCGTAGAGGTCGTTGGTAATTCCGATTGTAGTGGCGTTACCGAATATTCAGACGTTAAGTCAACAAAGACAACCATCCCGTTCTTCAAGAACAACGAGCTCGACTACCGCTGGTTTGTTGCGTGGGCTGGCGACTATGCCGATATATTGGCATGGCTGGTGTTTATCATAATGACAATCCTTGTGGTTGCGGCAGTTTCTAATGGTGCCAACCTTACCGACGGTATGGACGGCCTGGCGACGGGAACCTCGGCAATCATTGGTGCTACGCTCGGTATTCTGGCATACGTTTCTGGTAACCGCGTGGCAGCCGAATATCTTAACATATTGTACATCCCGAATACAGGTGAACTTATGGTGTTCGCAGCAGCATTCATCGGCGCTACCATCGGTTTCTTATGGTACAACACATATCCCGCACAGGTTTTCATGGGCGACACAGGAAGTCTAACCTTGGGTGGTATAATCGCTGTATTCGCAATCATCATCAAGAAGGAACTTATACTTCCGATACTCTGCGGTATCTTCCTGGTAGAAAGTCTTTCGGTGATAATACAGAACCGCTATTGCAAGCACTACCGCAAAAAGCACCAGTTGCCCAAAGGGGTGCCAGTACCTGTGGAGAAACGTCCGTTCAGAATGGCGCCGTTGCACCATCATTATCAGAAGAAGGGTATGCCCGAATCCAAGATTGTGGCCAGATTCTGGATTGTAACATTGTTGTTGGCTATTATTTCAATTGTAACATTAAAATTAAGATAAGACCGTGGAAAATAGAATTGTAGTATTAGGAGCAGGAGAGAGTGGAACTGGAGCAGCCGTATTGGCAGCAGTAAACGATTTCGACGTATTTGTTTCGGACAAGGGCGAAATTGCCGACAAGTACAAGGAATTGCTTAAGGATTATAATGTGCTTTACGAGGAAAAGCAGCATACCGAAGAGCTTATTCTCAATGCAAGCGAAATAATAAAGAGCCCGGGTATTCCCGAAACAGCACCTATGGTTGTAAAGGCTCGCGAACTTGGTATTCCTGTAATTTCGGAAATAGAATTCGCAGCACGCTATACTAACGCTGTAAAGATTTGTATTACAGGTAGTAACGGTAAGACTACAACCACGATGCTTACCTATCATATATTGAAGAAAGCAGGTTTGAACGTAGGTTTGGCTGGAAACGTTGGACAGAGCTTCGCATATCAGGTTGCAACAAAGGATTACGACTACTATGTAATAGAGCTTAGTAGCTTCCAGTTGGACAACATGTACAAGTTCAAGAGTGACTTGTCGGTGCTGATGAACATCACTCCCGACCACTTGGATCGCTACGACCACAAGTTCCAGAACTACATCGATGCAAAGTTCCGTATCCTGCAGAACACCACTGCAAAGGATTCTTTTATCTACTGTTCAGACGACGAGGTCATCATAAACGAAATATCAAAGCGCGAAATTCTTGCTACCCAACTCGAGTTCACCCAGAAGAAGAGAAAGGTGAAAAACGGTGCAATGCTTAGCGAGGACGAAAAGTCTATCGACTATGTAAACAATAGCAGCAAGACCTTGACCATGCTCATCGACGATCTTTCGATAAAGGGCAAACACAATGTTTACAACTCGATGGCTGCAGGTATTGTAGCTCAGGTGCTCAATATCAGGAACGATGTCATTCGTGAAAGTTTGATGGATTTCAAGAACGTAGAACATCGTATGGAACCGGTTCTCACTATCAGGGGTATAAAGTTTGTCAACGACTCCAAGGCTACTAACATCAATTCGGTTTGGTATGCACTCGAATCGGTTACAACTCCTATCGTATGGATAGTTGGTGGCAAGGATAAGGGCAACGACTACGAGGAGTTGCGCGAACTCGTCGAAAAGAAGGTTACAGGAATCGTTTGCTTGGGTATAGACAATAGTCCTATCCACAAGGCATTCGACAAGAGTGGTATCCCTATGGTTGACGTAACAAGTATGGACGATGCAGTAAACGAAGCATATCGTATGGGTAAGCCCGGCGATACAGTGTTGCTTTCGCCTGCATGTGCAAGCTTCGACCTCTTCGACAATTACGAGGACCGTGGCAACAAGTTCAAGATTGCAGTTAGAAATCTCTAATAATTAGTAAGGCAATGGCATTCTCGAAGTTTAAGGTTATATTCGGAGGAAATCGTGGAATATGGATTATAATAGCCGTATTGTTCATGTATTCCGTATTGTCGGTATATAGCGCTTCGGTGCAATTGCCAGGTACAAATACTACCCAGCATTTGTTCAAGCATGTGTTTGGCTTGCTTATTGGAGTGGCTTGTATATATGTCATACATAAGATTCCGTGCAAGTATTTCCGCAAGGTGTCGTATCTGCTTTACGGTCTTTCGATTATCCTGCTGATACTTACATGGCTTTTCGCTCCAGAGGTAAATGGCGCAAAACGCTGGCTTATAATTGGTCCTATAACCCTGCAGACTTCCGACTTTGCCAAGGTGGCGCTTATAATGTTCTTGGCTAACAAATTGTCGAAGAAGGAAGATGAAATAACCAGCATCGGGGCATTTGTAAAGACTATACTTTTCCCGATTTTACTTACATGTTTCCTGATAATGCCATCGAATCTTTCTACAGCTTTGCTGGTATTCTTCGAGGCGATGGTGCTGTTGTTTTTCAGCTGTATAGATCGACGTTACTTCTGGGGACTCGTGGGAGTGGCAGCAGTTTCTGCTGGCTTGCTGTTCTGCGTGATACTTTATGGTAATATCAACATTTGGCGTTTCCCGACATGGAAGGCCAGGGTAGAATCGTGGATAGAAGGAAATCCCAACGAGGCCGACCAGGTGCAGGTAAACAATGCGCGTATGGCAGTGGCTTCGGGCGGAATTCTGGGTAGAGGTCCTGGAAACGGACATGCAAAGGTAAAACTTGCCAATGCACATTGTGACTACATATTTGCAAACATAGTCGAGGAAACAGGCTTAGTTTTTGCGGCAATACTTATCTGGCTGTATATAATGCTGTTTTATCGGGCAATAACTATTGTGAAAAAGATAAACAAGCTGGAGCCCGATTCGGAACTGAAACCCAAGTACAAGTTCCGGCAGTATCTGGTGCTAGGACTTATGTCGATGATTGTGATACAGGCCTTGTCGAATATGGCTGTATCGACCGACCTGATGCCAGTAACCGGACAGACTTTACCTTTCGTAAGCTACGGAAATTCATCGCTGCTGTTTATTGGTTTTGCCATCGGTGTGATACTTAGTGTAAGCCGCGAGGTGGACGATGCTACGGCACCTATTGCAAAGGAAACCGAAGCCGACGGTGACGTGTCAATCGTTGCCGATGCTGCAGCCAGCACCGACAATGCCGATGCCGCTAGCGATACTACGACTATGGAGAACGAGGTCTCCGAGCCTGAAGAAATTATTGAAGATAACGAATTAAACATAGACGAAAATGAACGAAAACAAATTTAAGGTGCTGATAAGTGGTGGCGGTACTGGCGGACATATATTCCCTGCCGTATCGATAGCAAATGCGCTTCGCGAAAAATATCCCGAAGTGGAAATTCAGTTTGTTGGAGCCGAAGGCAGAATGGAAATGGAGAAGGTGCCTGCAGCTGGTTACAATATAATTGGCTTGCCAATAATGGGTATGCCGCGTAAACTTTCGCTCAAATGGTTTAAGTTCATTTCGAGTGTTATAAAGAGCAACGGCAAGGCCAAGAAGATAATCACCGATTTTCGTCCCGACGTGGCTGTCGGTGTCGGCGGATACGCTAGTTATCCAGCACTCAATGCTGCATCAAGGGCTGGCGTTCCTTGTTTGCTTCAGGAACAGAATTCATATCCAGGCGTAGTAAACAAGAAACTTGCTGGCAAGGTGCGCAAGATTTGCGTTGCTTACGACAACATGGAACGCTTTTTCCCTGCCGAAAAAATCATGAAGACTGGAAACCCGGTTCGTCAGGATATTCGCAATATAGAATCGAAGCGCAGCGAAGCTTTGGAATTCTTCGGTTTGGAAGCCGACAAGCCTATAGTATTGGTTGTTGGCGGAAGCCTTGGCGCCCGTACAATCAACGAAAGCATTGCTGGTGGACTTAAGAAATTTGCCGATGCTGGTGTACAGCTGATATGGCAGACTGGCAAGGGCTATATCGAGACTGCCCGTGGTATTGTCGGCGAACCGAAAAAAGGTTTGTATGTAAACGATTTCATCTACAAGATGGACTTGGCATTTGCCGCAGCCGATGTGATAGTTTCACGCGCTGGTGCTAGCACAATCTCTGAACTGTGCATAGTGGGCAAGCCTGTGGTATTTGTTCCGTCGCCAAATGTTGCCGAAGACCACCAGACAAAGAATGCTATGGCTCTTGTCGATAAGGAAGCCGCTTTGATGGTTAGGGACATTGATGCTCGCAACGTGCTGGTTGATAAGGTTCTTTCGCTTGTGTCGGATATGCCATTGCGCGAAAGCCTTTCGCAGAATATCAAGAAATTGGAACTTCTCGACGCTGCAAATGTAATTGCCGAGGAAGTATATAAACTTGCTTATGAAAAGTAAATTTGAGAACATATATTTTGTTGGAATCGGTGGCATAGGAATGAGTGCCATTGCACGCTACTTCAAGGCTTGCGGATACAACGTGGCTGGTTACGACCGTACACGCAGCGAAGTGTGCACCAACCTCGAGAAAGAGGGTATTCAGGTGCATTACGACGACAGCACAAACCTTATTGGTTCGTACTACAAGGATCCCGAAACTACACTCGTAATCTATACTCCTGCTATTCCAGGCGACCATAGCGAACTGACATTTTTCAGGCAGAATGGTTTCCGTGTGATAAAGCGTTCCGAAGCTTTGGGACATCTTTGCGAAGGCAAGAATTGCCTTGCTGTTGCTGGAACTCACGGCAAGACTTCCATTTCGACCATAACGTCGTGCATAATGGTCAGGACAAAGGAGAAGTGCTCGGCTTTTCTCGGTGGTATATCGAAAAACTTTATGTCCAATCTGCACCTCGAGCCAAAAAGCAAGAATGTTGTCGTCGAAGCCGACGAGTTCGACCGCTCCTTCTTGCATTTGTCACCTTCGACCGCTCTTATCAGTCATGTCGAAGCCGACCATCTCGACATTTATGGTGACTACGAGACAATGGAGGCTGCTTTCATCGAATTTGCCAATAGGACTTCGAAAAAGGGCAATATTGTTCTTGGCCCAGATATCCCGGAGAATGTAAAGTCGCATTTGCGTAGCGACCTTAATGTTTACACCTATGGTGTCGATGATTCGAGTTTTAATTTTTATGCAACAAACATTTCGTATGGCAACGGACTTTGCATCTTCGACATCAGTACGCCTTTCGGAATTGTCGAAGGAATAAAGTATAAAATCGGTGGACGTCACAACATTGAAAACGCAGTAGGTGCAACCGCCGTTTCGATGCTCAATGGTGCAACTGCCGACGAGGTACGCGACGGATTACAAAATTTTATGGGAGTTCTTCGTCGCTTCGACATTCAGTTGCAGTCGGAAAAATGCGTATTCATCGACGATTATGCGCATCATCCGGGCGAGATCTCAGCTTTTTTGTCAGCAGTAAGGCAGATTTATCCACAGAAGAAGATTACTGGCATATTTCAGCCTCACCTTTATTCGCGCACCAAGGATTTTTACAAGGACTTCGCCGAAAGCCTTTCGGTTTGCGATACGCTTATACTTTTGCCTATATATCCGGCAAGGGAACTTCCAATCGAAGGCGTTACATCGTCGCTGATATACGACAATTGCCATGCAAAGGAGAAATATATCTGCGAAAAGTCAGAGCTTCTCGACTTGCTTGGCAAGTTGAAGCCCGAACTTGTGCTTACAATGGGAGCTGGTGATATCGATAGGCTTGTAAAACCAATAACTAGTTTTTTGTCGGGAAATGAAAATTAGGAAGGCATATAAGATTATTATCGGAATAGTTTTGCTAGCAGCATATCTTGTCGGCATAGGCATATATGTGTCGCGAAAGTACCACGAGATGCCTTGCAAGGGAGTTAGCGTCGAAATCGACAATACCTACGCGTTTGTGAGCAAGGACATTGTCATGAAGATGCTCGATGACGGAGGCATGGTGCTGGATTCTACGGTTAGATTTTCCGAAATAAATTATGCCAATATCGAAAAGCTTATTGACGAAAACGTGTATGTGGAGGAAACTCAGGCATACGGAGACCTTTGGGGCAATGTCTTTATTAAAATCAGACAGCGTGACCCTGTTATTAGGGTTATGACAGAAGATACCGCATCGTTTTATCTCGACCGCAACATGAAGGTTATGCCTATATGCGACTATTTTTCGGCCGATGTCATGGTTTTGTCGGGACATTTGAGGTCAAGTTGCTTTTATGCATCGGATTCTGTTGATAACTATATGGTAAACAACGATAAAAATTCACTAAATATTGATGATATTTGTGCTTTCGTTAATTATTTGCAGTCCGACGAGCTTTGGCGCAACCAGATAACTCAGATTTATGTGAACGCCTCAAACGAGTTGGAACTTGTCCCCAGGGTTGGAAACCATATTATTCTACTTGGCGGACTCGATGATTACGAAAAAAAGATGGATAAGCTCGAAGCTATGTATAGCAAGGGATTTGAAATTACGGACTGGAATGCTTATTCGATTATTAATTTGAAATTCAAGGATCAGGTAATTTGTAAAAAACGCAATAATGGATGACACTAAAAAAATAATCGCGGCAATCGACATTGGCACAACAAAGATTGCTACAGTTGCGGCTCGTATTGAGAATGGCAAATTCGAGATGATGGGCTTTGGAACAGCCCCATCGATAGGAATCAAGCATGGCGTTGTCTTCAATATCGAAGATACTGTAAAGGCAATAACGACTTCGCTTAATGGACTTGGCAATGCTTACGATGCCAACTTTTCCGATGTGTATGTAGGTATAGCAGGGCAGTATGTAAAGACTTCCGACAGCACTTGCCGGCTTTTTGTCAACGGCAAGGTAACCGAAAGACATCTGCTCGAGCTGAGGGATATGGCGATGAACGTTGCCAATCCGGGTACCGAGACAATCGATGCCATTGTCATTTCGTATTCGATAAATGGTCAGACCGTTGCCAATCCGCTTGGCATGGAATGTGAATATCTGTATGGTAATTTCCATGTGGTGACCGGACAGAACGTAATGGTCAACAATATAAAGAAATGTGTAAACCTTGCAGGACTTGGCGTTCGCTCGTTGTTCCTCGAGCCATTGGCATCGGCCGAAGCTGTGCTTACCGACGAGGAAAAGCAGAAGGGTGTTGCTCTTATCGACATAGGCGGTGGAACATCAGACCTTGCTGTTTATCGCAACGGTGAAGTTATCCATACTGCAGTTATTCCTATAGGTGGAGCTACTGTTACCGGTGACATCAGGGACAAGTTTTCAATAACCTACGAGCAGGCCGAAAGTCTGAAATGCCTCTACGGAAGTGCAGTGCATATTTCTGGCGACGATGTCAATATCGAAGTCAAGACTGCCCGCGTAAACAGTAACATTTACATTTCGCGTAATAAGATGTCGGAACTTATACAGGCTCGTATGGAGGAAATACTGAATGCTGTGAAGTTCCAGATCGAAACTGTGTATGCCGACAATGTGCCTGCCGGTATTGTTATCACAGGTGGAGGTTCGTTGGTGGCAAATCTTAAGCAGCTCGCAAGCTTTATCATGAAGAACAGCGTTAGGTTGGCATATCCGACATCGAAAATCGAAGGAGCCGACTCGCAGGCGCTTATGAAACCTCAGTATTCTACTGTAGTGGGCCTTATCATAAAGGGTTTCGATTATGAGCAGGGTATAGTGAAGAAGGAATTTGTAATGTCGGCACCAAAGGAAGAACCGAAGCCAGAACCGAAACCAGAGCCGAAGCCGGAGCCGGAACCAGTGAAGAAGGCACCAGAACCCGAAAAACAAAAGAAAAAAATATCATCCGTATTCCGCAATTTCATTACCAAGTTGGAAGACGATGATGAATAGTTAATGTTAAAACCTCTGAATATGGAATATAAATATAACGACGATTTTCAGTGCATATCGGCAACCGATGCTACCGAAGCAAGAACCCCAAGGCCTCAGCCTGTCAATGTCGATGATATTTCGGCAGGTGCTGGTAGTGCCGATGACGCTCACAATATAATAAAGGTTATCGGAGTCGGTGGTGGAGGTAGCAACGCAGTTAACCAGCTCGCCAAGTCGGGCATAATGGGAGTTGACCTCATTGTTTGCAATACCGACCGTCAGGCACTGAACGACAGCCTTGCTCCGACAAAGATTCAGCTCGGCAAGAAGTTGACATCCGGTCTTGGCGCAGGTAACGATCCAAGTGTTGGCGAAGATGCAGCAAAGGAGAACTTGCAGGAAGTTATTGACCTTTTCGACGATAATACCAAGATGGTTTTCGTGACTGCCGGTATGGGTGGCGGAACAGGAACTGGTGCTGCTCCAGTAATTGCCAAGGCAGCCAAGGATAGCGGTATGCTTACGATTGGCGTTGTAACTGTGCCGTTTACAACCGAAGGAAACCAGCGTATCAATCAGGCCAACGAAGGCGTGATGAAGATGCGTGAGGTCGTTGATGCTCTGCTTGTCATAAACGACGACAAGCTCATCGAATTCAACGACTGTACATTCTCGAATGCATTCCAGAAGGCCGACGAGGTAGTCGTGACTGCTACCAAGGGTATTGCCGAGATAATAACAAGGCATGGACATGTAAACGTTGACTTCCGCGATGTGAATTCGGTTATGAAAAACAGCGGCGTGGCTTTGCTCGGTTCTGCAGAGGCATCGGGCGAAGGTCGTGATATAAAGGCTATTTCCGAAGCTTTGGATTCACCGTTGCTTCACGATAACGACATCAAGGGTGCTAAGAACATTCTGCTCAACATTACAACGCCGCGCGGTCAGCACGAGTTGACAATGAAGGAGTTCGGAAATATCACCAACCATCTTACCAAGGTGGCAGGCCAGGGAACAAACGTTATCTGGGGTACTTGCTACGACGATGAACTTGGCGAAAATATCCGTACTACAGTGATCGCTACTGGATTCGGCTACGACAGCAAGCCTATCGAAACTCCGCCTAAGCAAAGCACTATCGAATTTGGCGAGCCGTTGCCTATGGAAGATATTGCGCTGAATCCCGATGAAATGAGGTCGCCGAGCGAGTTCAGGCACATGCAGGATCTCGACAAGCTTAACGACGACGCATATCTCGAAAGCCTTGAAAGCGAGACGGCTCTTGACAGGAAAAACAGAAACAACTAATTAAAACATATTGCAATGAGTATATTTGATCAGGTAAACGAAGATATTAAGAAGGCGATGCTTGCCCGCGAGAAGGAAAAACTCGAAGGCTTGCGTGCTGTAAAAGCTGCATTTTTGTTGGCAAAGACCGATGCTGGCAATACCGAGCTTACTCCAGACAAGGAAATGCAAATAATCCAGAAGCTTGTGAAGCAGCGTCGTGAAACTGCCGACTTGTATAAGTCGCAGAACCGTCCCGACCTTGCCGACAAGGAACTTGCTCAGGCCGATGTTATTGCAGGCTATTTGCCAAAGCAGTTGTCGGTTGACGAAGTGAAGGCAGTTGTTGCTGAAATTATTAAGGAAACAGGCGCTAGCACTATAAAGGACATGGGTAAGGTTATGGGCGCAGCAAGCGCAAAGCTCGCTGGACAGACCGACAACAAGACTTTGTCGGGAATAGTGAAGGCAATGCTGGGATAACAATTGATAATTTACAATGGACAATAAATAATTGTGGTGCCGTTGCTTGCAACGACACCACTTTTTTATATATCAATGTTTGATATTATTCCTTTGCGAATCGTAATATCTGCGAATCTTGGTTGTTTACACCAATGATTCTTAAAAAGTAAATTCCTGCTTTAAGGTATTCCACATCTAGAGAAATGTCGAATTTCTCAACTTCAACCTTCGAGATTACTTTTCCTGCTGACGAAATTATTTCGATTGATGAAATTATTTCAGGCGATACTATGTTTAGCAATGAGCTTGTCGGGTTTGGGAAAAGCGTGATGTTGGAATTAAGATTTTTGTCAGTGCCAGATTCAAGGTCGAATAATGCGATATATGTGGCATCGCATGTTACAACAATTTCTCTTGGGTTGTCTTGACTGCCATCCGACCATGAATCGAAGATATAGCCATCGTTTGGAATAGCTTCGAGTGATATTGTCGTTCCTGCTTCGAAAGTGCCACCACCCGTAACTATTCCCATGTTTGGGTTTAAGCTATATGCATTGATGTAGTAGCACGGATTTCCTGGTGCAAAAAGTGCAACGATGGTTGAGTCGCATAGTACGGTTACCCTTCTCGGATTATCGATGTTGCCGTCATTCCACGATACAAAATGATATCCTTCGGCTGGAATAGCAAGTAGCGTTGCTTTGTTGAATGCATAATATTCTCCGCCACCAATAACGGATCCAAGTGAATCTGCTTCTGGCACTGCTGTAATTGTAAACGGTAAAATTAGTCCGTTATCGATTATGTTTGAGCGCAGGGCTATTGGGTTTCTCGTATTTTGTATTATCTCAATTTGATAGAAATATCCAGTATTTTCGGTGGCTGTAGTGTCGGTGTACGAATATTGGTTAGCGGCAATTGTGTCAATAGCTAAAAGACTTACTGGCGAAAGGCCTCTGTAGATTATACACAAATCGGTACTTGAAGCTTCATAATTCGTCCAAGATAGTATCCAGTTGTCATACTCGTCGTTGCTAATGCTGAGAAACAATGTTTCGCGTATATCGCTCATTATCGATTCCCCGCATTCACTGACTGATGTCATGCGGTAGCGTTGTGCCTGCTCCGAAGGATTGGTAGATTCGTCTATCCAATAGGTTATGCCCAAAGCGGTACTATGTCCTATGTATATCCATCTCGAGTTGGATTCACGATAAAATCTGTATTCTTGTATTCCGTATCCTTCCAATGGTGTCCAACTTACTACTACTTGATTTTCAGTATTTATGCTTATCGAATTTATTTCTGGTGAGGGAACTTCGGTTACTACATTAATGTTTGTTGTAGAACCATACGTGCATCCGAAATTATCGGTTATGGAAAAAGTATAAGGTATTGGACTCGGATTTGCTGCTGGTACTAAGGCAGTAGCTGTTAAACTGCTTTGTTCTCCGCTTGTTATTCCATTACCACTCCACGATGCAGAGTTAACATCGTATGTGGGAGTAAAGCTCCATTCGTCATTTATGTTTTGAATTTCGTTACTAAAAAACAAACCCCACTCAAACAGGTATCCATTATCACCGTACGTGTGGTCTGCAATATATAGTTTCCACCTGCCGTTAAGCGGACAACCTATCAATGATTCCATACTTTCGTATGGACCATAGCGCGGTCCCTGTACAACTATACTGTCATATTGAGTGTTGCCGCAAGGATCTACATACATTATAAATTCTTTCGGACTATCCATACCGAAAGGTACTGTTCCGTTGGAGTATATATTGTATATGTAGCCTTCTCCTGCAATTTCGTAACAAGGGCTGGAACTATTTACAGGGTCGGGGGCAAGTCCTAAATGAGTATAATATCCTCCTTTTGAACCTTCTAGATATACACCTCCTGTATTTGTCCAATTAAGTAAATCCAAAGGAACTATTTCGTGAGTGTTTCTATTTTCGTATGCGTGAAGCATACATTTTTGCCCAGAAGGACATTCTAACATAAAATCAAGGTCCCCAAAAAAGGAATGCTCAATATTTAAATAAACGTGATCTATATCATCAATTGTCTGTATTCGAGCTCCACTATTGAATTCATTAATGATAAAATCCGATTCTTCGTAATAATGATAAGGTTGGGGTATATAGCGGAGATCCCGTTTTATGAATCCGGAGCGTGCCGCTATCCACGGTTCGTGTTCTATTGCAGTTGCCTCAAAATCAATTTCTGTATCAGCACAAATATACTGTCTGTTTGGTGTTAAAGAAATATTTGGCGCGTCTGATACACGGAACCTAATTGCGTTGTCGTTTGAATTATATATAAACGAAGAACTCCATGCACTACACTTAACCTCGTAGCCGCCTCCCGAGCTAAATGCATATTTGAAAACACGTCCAACCCCAAGTTGTATTGTGTCGTACCACATGTAAGCAAGATGGTCTCCTTCTGTCATCATCCAATAAAAACGATAGTCCGGTATAGAATCGTCTTGTATAGCTTCGCCATTATTTATGAATTCTTCTGTGGCTACGAAGGTTATGGTATCGCCAACACATACGTCATAAAATTGTTGATTGTCCTCCTCTATTGTTGGGGTAACATCTAAATTTATGTATATATTAAACTGACGTTGAGCAAATGTGCTCAAACCTATTGCACAAAAAACAACGACTAAAATTAATCTGTTTTTTTTCATATATGCTGTCTTTTATCTTTTTACCAAACATTCCGTTGCAAATATAATATTAATACTTGAGAGAAAATGCATATAATAGTGTTTTGTAATTTTTTTTATTTAATTTTGCGAAAAATTTTAAAGCTATGGCAAGTAGAAAAGTATTAAAGAGAGACATTGATTACATGACAAGTGAACTTTTGTCGGATTGCGTATTGTACGTTGACTTGTACCCGGCACAGCCGACCGAGCCTGTTACTGAAATCATCAACAACGTATTGCTCAAGAAGCAGGAAGTATTTTCGAAGATTAACACTCCGACTTCGAAGGTGGAAAAGAAGGCTGTAAAGGAAAACTACAAGGGTTACATTTCCGAAATGCTTACCGCCGTCAACGAAGGTTACGAAAAGTTAAGCAAGCTGCCTCGCAAGTAATGCAGCGAACCATTAGTGTCGAAGGCGTTGGCGATGTGGTGGTGGCAAAGCGTCGCAACTGTCGTGCAATGCGTTTGACCGTGCATCCCGAAAAGGGTTTGCATCTATCCATACCTTTCAGGGTCAGTTATGCTGACGCTGAAAGGTTTGTTTTTGAACATCGCGACTGGATTGCAGAAACACTGCATAAACTTGAGCAGAAGGGCGTGAAGCGGATCTTTACTCCAAACTCACACTTCTCTTGCCGTAGCACAACGCTGAAATTTGAATCTACAAATGCCCAGAAACGCATACTTCATGCTCGTGTTGTAAACCATGTGGTTACCATATATTACAATCCCGAATTGGTAGATTTTGAACTTGAGTCAACACAAGATTTCATAAAGAAAGTCCTGCTAGCATCTATGCGAAAGGAGGCCGAGAGTATTTTATATCCGCGGGTAAATGATATTTCAGCGCGTAGCGGACTGAAATTCCGAAAAGTTTCCATAGGTACAGCAATGACGCGCTGGGGTTCTTGTAGTTCGCACAACGATATTATATTGTCGTGTCGTTTGCTTTTGCTCCCCGATCATCTTATCGACTTTATCATACTTCATGAGCTTTGCCACATCGCACACAAGAACCACGGACCAAAATTCCACGAATTGCTAAACCGTTTGTCTGGCGGGAAAGAGGACCTTTACGACAATGAACTGAAAGGTTATAATGGCCGTATTTTGCCAGATATGGAGTAGGATTTATTCCTTCCTCCTCAAGCCCTTCAAATATTCCTTTTGCTCGTTAGTAATCCTAAAACTTTCGATTGCTTTCTGGATTGTCTTGTTGTGAGTCCAGGTTGCGTGACGGTTCTGCTCGATAATGGGCAGCGTTGCTTCGTATTGCTTTGCAAGAGCCGTGGCAAAATACCATGCTACCATCATTTTCACGTAGTATTCGTCGTTGCTGATGCCTGCAACCCAATCGAGGTATTCGGGACGGAAATCACCGTCGAGAAAATGGGTCATGAGCATTTCGATGCCGAAACGTATGGTGTAGGTCTTGTTCGACTTCATCCAGCGGCGTATGTCTTTTATTAGTCGCGAGTGGTTTTTGTTGAACGACTTAGGCCTAATAAGGTCGCAGGTAGCCCAGTTGTCGATGTAGGGTAGGAGACGGTCTATTTCGGCGATGCTGCGGTCGTAGTCATTGATTTCGGCAATGATGAATCCGTGCAGGTTGTTTTCGTCGTAGTACTTGTGCGGAAGGCTCGACAGGAAATCATCGATTTCGGGATCTTTGGCAAATTGCTTTGCTAGTTTACGCAGTTGCGGGGTACGAATGCCAATTATTCTTTCGATGTCGATTCCTGGCATAAGCTTGGAGTGGAAGTCGCGGTATTTCGAGTCCTGCTGTGCAAAAAGGCTTTCGCGAATCCTGACGCTTACGGGCTTGTAGTTCTTCGCATAGGCGAAAAGCTCAATTGGCAGATGGCAGTAGCCTGTGGGGTTCTTGTCGAGATAATCCTGATGATATTCGTCGGCAGGGAAGAAGTTTTTCAGTGGTGCGACTTCCACTTGTAATGGCGCATCGTATTTTTTGGCTTCCAATGCCATGACTTCTTGGATGATAGCCAAATCGGTTTTGTTGGTGTAGTATATCCCCGTGCGGTAACGAGTGCCGAAGTCTGCACCCTGACGGTTGAGGCTTGTCGGGTCGATGGCCTTGAAATATAGCCGTATGATGGTTCGCAACGGGATTATGTATGAATCGTATTCGACGAGCACGGCCTCGGCATAGCCTGTAAGGTCGGTATATACCTGCTCGTATGTTGGATTTTCGGTGTTGCCGTTGGCGAATCCAACCTGTGTGAACGTTATGCCTTCGATTTGCTTGAGGTAATGTTCTGCGCCCCAGAAGCAGCCTGCGGCAAGATATATTTTCTTTTTCATGTCTACTGTTTTAATGTTCCGTTATCGTTGAAAAGTTCGCAAATGTCTTTTGGTTTCTGAAGCCAGATTGTGTTTAGTCCAACCTTTTTTGCTCCTATGCAGTGCTTCTCGCAGTCGTCGATGAAAAGAGTTTCAGCAGCGTTTAGGTTGTGCTTGGCCAGTATGTGTTTGAAAACATTTTCGCTTGGTTTGCGGTCGCCAATCGTGTAGGAGAAGAAAATCTCGTCGAAGCATTGGCGAGTAGCACCGAGGTATTCGGTGAAGTATTCTGCATTTACAACATCGCTATTGCTGAGCATAAATGTGCGGTAGTGATTGTGAACTTTCTGCAAAATGGTTTGGTGTTCGCGTTTGAAATCAACAATGAGCGTGTTCCATGCCTCGCATATCTGTTCGTCCGAGATGTCGGTTTCGAGTATTTTGCGTAGTTCGTTGCAGAATTGGGCGGTTGTAATAAGGTTCGACTCGAAGCGTTTTGTAAGTCCGCTGTCGTAGAGCTTACGATATGGTTGTTCTGTCGTTATGCCAAATTCGTGCAGACGATTATCGATAAGGTTAACATCGATTGTTATTATCGGTCCGCAGAGGTCGAAAATTATATTTTTGATGTTGGGCATTGATTTTACAGCTTGCTGTAGTCGGGCGAGAAGGTATCGCCGTCGTTTATATTGCCGGTTGTGATGCCTTTCTTGAGCCAGCGTGAACGTTGTGCCGAGGTGCCATGGTTAAACGATTCGGGAACGGTGTAGCCTCTTGCCTGTTTCTGCAGATAGTCGTCGCCGATGCGGGCGGCAATGGCAAGACCTTCTTCAATATCTCCGTCTTCAAGCGAATTGAACATTGCATTGTCCCTGTTTGCCCAAACTCCAGCATAGAAGTCGGCTTGCAGTTCGAGGCGGACGCTAATCTGGTTGCTTTCGGTTTTGCTTACGCGGCTCATCTTTTCGTGTGCATCGCCAAGGGTGCCAAGCAGATACTGTACGTGATGTCCAACTTCGTGTGCAATGACGTAGGCGTATGCAAAGTCGCCAGCTGTGCCGAATTGCTGTTTCATGGTTGTGAAGAACGAAAGGTCGATATAGACGGTCTGGTCGGCCGAGCAGTAGAATGGTCCCGACGACGATGATGCGCCGCCGCATCCCGACTGTACAGCATCGGTGAAAAGCACTAGCTTGGGAGCTTTGTATGTCTTGCCCATCTTTTTGAATTCGGCTGTCCACACGTCTTCGGTTCCTGCAAGAATCTTCTTGGTGAACGATGCCAGTTCTTCCTCTTCGGCTGTCGGAGTGTAGGCCGATTCGGTCTGTGTGCTATCCATGTTAAGGTTCTGTATTGCTTCGGATGGGTCTTTGCCGAGCAGCAAAGCGATGATACCAACGATTATAGCTCCGCCGATTCCAAGTCCGGCACCCATTTTCTTGCCTCTTCTGTCGTCAACATTTGTGCTTTCGCGTCTTCCGTCAAGTCTCATAATTTTATAATTAAGATAATTTATGAGGCAAAGATAATTAAAAAATTAGGCTATAGTTTTACAAACGACTGAAATTAATCTGATTTTTTAGCAATCCTTGCCGTCATTCCGTAAAGTAGAACGAACAGCATAAGGAACGTTGCTTGTGAGTTCACTTATACGGAATCTCCTTTTGAATTCGTTTTTCACGGGAGATTACTCACTGCGTTTCGTGAAGGAGTTCCGCATAGTTGAACAATATTACACTCTCCGTTCCGTATCGCGTTATTGTTCTAACTTGCGGAATGACAGACGCAGGACAATAAAAAAGGGAGAAACAATGTTCCTCCCTTTTATTTTTTTCAATAAGTATCTTATTTGACATGGTTGATTTTTATGACGGCACCGAGGCATTGCTTTTTGATGGATTTAGCATCGAACTTGAATGTGGATGTGCCCGAAACATTGGCTTCGTCGAGGGAGAAAGTCTTAGGTCCCATTACCTTGAACAGTCGTTCTGCGTAGTCGCCCGAAGTCTTTGTCATGCGGTTGCGGATTTCATCGATATTGAGAGGAACGCGGCTGTAAAGTACATATATGTAGTCGGTTCCGGTCTGGTCGTCCATCTGGATGAAGTGACGTTCGTCGGGGACTGCTATGCGGCTGTCGCTGTAGTCGAGCAGCGGGCTTATCAGTCGGCACTGCGGGAATATGTTATATACTTCGTTGGTGAGGTCGGTTCCAAAAACATATACGTAAGCCGGTGAATTGTTTTCTACATATATTCTGAAGTAGGTTCCCGATTGGTATGATTTCGATATGTTTATTGTTTTGTCGCGTACCGTTCCCTGCATTGCGGTGTTGTCGCCAAGAATAATGCTTATGCTGCCGGCAAAATTGTTTATGTCAACCTTGTTTCCGTCGGGAGTCTTTATCTTGTCGACGCTAATTACCTTTACGCCGCGGTCCTTTGCGTTGTTCTTAGGTGAGTCCTTTATTCCGAGACTTTCGTTCATGTGTTTCATGTTGTCTTCGTACGACATGTTGCTTACATACTGGAATGCCGCCGAGTTGCGCGATTTTCTTTCTTCCTCCATGTAGCGGTAGTCTTCGGCGGTATAGTCGCTGTCCTTGTAGCCCTTCCAAGCACCATTGTCGCCATCCTGGTACAGTATGTTGTACGAAGAATAGCTATTATTGTCTTCGATGTCGCTATCGTTGTTGTCTTTGTTCTTATCGTCGCTGTTGTTGTCGTTGTCGGAGCGATAGTCGTTGCCATCTATGATATTGTCGAGCCAGTCGAAGTCAACTGATAGGTAATCGTCAAGTCCGAGGTCGTCGAAGGTGTAGTCAACATTATTGCTGTCGTTTCCATCGTTTCCGTCGTCGTAGTCGTAATAGTTGTTATCGTTGTTATTGTAGTCGTAGTTATAATCGTTGTTGTTATAGTCGTAATTGTAGTCGTTGTTGTCGGCGTAATCGTAGAAGTTAGTCGAGAAGTCGAGGTGGTCGGTATTGGTATCGATCTTCGAGTTGTTTATCTGCGTGTTTATTTCGAAAGCGTAGTAAACCCACCATGCAAAATGGTAGTAGGTAATCCAGAAATAACCGTTGAGTCCCCAGTCGGTACCCCAGCTATTCTGTACAAGGAATGCGCCTCCGTTGAATTTTGTATCGTCGTATGCGACTACTGCCATGGCATGACCGCCGTAGTTGAGAGTTGCCTGTTCGTTGCTTGCTGGTTGCCATAGTCCGTCGCTACGTAAGCCAGTTCCGTTTGAGAACGAAAATGCACAGTTGAAAGCTATAAGCACGGGCTTACCTTCGGCGAGACTTTTCTTTACTTTTTCGACCTTGTACGAATATCCGCCTGCCCATTGGTAGTACAGTTTTGTGAATCCCAAGATCCTATTTTGCGATGCTTTTTGCTTCCATGCAGTAGGAACATCGGAGGTGTTAATACATGCTGGATTCTGCGGGTATTCGCTTAATTTTACCGAGCCGGTGTTCTTTAGCCATGCGCATGCGTCGGCAATGTCGGTTCCGGCGGCGCAGTTTTGTGTGCTCTGCCTAAGTATATTGACGTATGTATATGCTGGAAGATAGGCGTTTTCGGTAATTTTCTTACGGTCTGTTATTCCGTTGCGCATTGCCCACGACATTGTTGCTATGCAGTATGTCGACGACCATGCGGTACATGTGCCGGTTTGGCCTTGGTTTCCTGGGACTGGTGTCCATTTCTGAAGCGATACTGCCTTGGGCAGATTGGAATAAACGTCGCGTGTATTTGATGCCTTTTCGGGCAGGCGTTGTGCTGCTACGGTATCGACAACGCAACCAGTAAAATGCTGTCCAAATGTGCTAATCGTGGCAAATAGGACTGCAACAAATAATATCAAAGCTCTCATGCTGTTTATTGTTTTGTATTATTATTTCTTGAAATAAAAGTCTCCGAATATTGAGGAATTTTCCCATGGAATTTGTTGCTGCTGGCTTATTTCGTAAACCCTTGAGCGAACTTTCTTGAAGACATCTTCTATTTTTATTCCCGGCTGGGTTATTTCTTGTGCCAGTTGTTCGGTGTATAGGCCATTGCTTCCACTACCATCAGATGCTACATTGCCAGGTGATGTGGCAAATGCGATGAAAGTGCCTCTCGGAGCGTTTACTGCGGCAAGACCTCCACTATTTATTGCTCTGACGTTTGCAAATGGATTGTTACGGCAAGCATCGAGGATTATGATGTTCAGGTCGTTTTGTGCGTATTCCATTTCTCCAAGTACGCGCTTCAGGTTTACGCATTCGAGTTCTACATCCTGCTGTTTGGTGATGTTTGCTGTAATGGGGACGAGGTAGTTCTCGCCGTTTACCTGCAGACCATGGCCGGCGTAGAAAAATAAGCCTACAGCCTTCTCTTCGGTAAGCTTGTTTCCAAATTCGCGAATCTTAGTAATCATCTCGTTTTGCGAAAGGTCGGTGTAAACCATTGTTTCGAAGCCGAGGGAACCTAGTGTTTCACCCATAAGTTTAGCGTCGTTTGAAGGGTTGTTGAGTGCACCGATATGCTGGTATGCTCCGTTGCCAATGACAAGGGCGAGTCGTTTTTCGCTTGATACGTTATCGCTTTTGTTGAGGGTAACGCGGCGCGTGTCGGTTGTTGTAGTTCCTCCTGCATTCTTGACGCTTGCCTTTATTTCGTTTTGGCCAGGCTCGAGGTCGATTTCATATTCGAAAGTGTAGTCGCACTGGCTTGAAACTACAGTAAAGCCTCTGTTCGACTTTTTCGCCTTTACAACTCCGTTTACCGTTACGGTAACTTCGTCGATGCTTGCTTTTGAGGCTACACAAAGTTTTACAGTAAGTTTGCTGCTGGTGGTCGACATGTCGCCCTGCGATGGTGCAAGCCATGTTACTATAGGTCTGGCAACGCTGACGTCTTCGGTCTTTTGGGTTGCGAGTTTGCCATTTCTGAATACACCTTCTTCTTTAGAACCGTCGGCGTGGTAAAGTACGCCCTTTCCAG
The DNA here is from genome assembly GCA_002310235.1 of Bacteroidales bacterium UBA1184. GTDB lineage: Bacteria > Bacteroidota > Bacteroidia > Bacteroidales > ML635J-15 > Bact-19. Next base: position 36,826 of record DBYO01000033.1, on the reverse strand, counting down.
TCATTTCGTTGTCGACAAACTCACCGATGTATCTTTCGTCGGTGTCGCGGTTCTCGAGTGTTCCTTGTCCGTTTTGCTTGCCGTTCTTAAATTCGCCTACATAGCTGTTGCCGTTGTAGAGGTCGAGCATTCCTTTTCCAGAAGGTATGCCATTGACGAGGTTTCCATAGTAGCGGCCATTGGCGATAAGCTTTATTCCGAATCCGTTTTTCGACCCGAAGATGACGTCGAACTGGTTTTCGTCCATTTCGCTTACAAACGAATCGTCGTTCCAGATGCCCGAGTATTTAGTGTTGGTTTCGGTGTCGAACAGTACGCCTTGTCCGTGCCTTGCACCATTTTTAAGCTGTCCGTAATATACCGAACCATCGCTCCATATAAGGGCTCCGTATCCGTCGAGGGCACTTCCTTTCATGTCACCAATGTAGTGTGCCAGTCCGTTGCGGTCTTCGGGTTTGTATGTGGCCAGTATGTATCCGTTTGCTTCGTCGTCAACCCATGATCCGTCGAAGATTTCGTCGTCGGCGGTATATAATGTGCCTTGTCCATGGCGGGTGCCATTCTTGAACGAGCCTTCGTAGAATGAGCCGTCGTCGTAAATGTAAATGCCGTATCCGTTTGCGCAGTCGCCACTTATGCAGCCGTACTGATTGGTAACTTCTCCAATGAAACGTCCTTCTTCCCATAATCCTTCCTGTTCGGAGCCGTCGGGATTTACGAATATGCCATAACCGTTGTATTTCCCATTCTTGAATTCGCCATTGTATATCGAACCGTCGTTTTTCATGAGCAAACCTTGTCCGTCGGGCTTTTTCTGAGAGAAATTACCTTCGTATATGGAACCGTCGTCGTATATGAAAACTCCATATCCCGAAATGCAGTTACCGTTGATGCAACCCTGGATGTTGTCGTCTTCTATTTCATCGTGCTGATATATGCTTATTTCCGAATTGCCTTCGTTGTCGAAGTCGGTCCCAATGCCATGACGTTCCCATTCCTGCCAATGTCCTACATATCGACTGCCGTCGGCCCAGATGTATGTGCCTTGGCCATTTGCAGCATTGTCCTTGAAATTGCCAATATACATGTTGCCGTCTTTAAAAAAGTAAGAGCCGAAGCCGTTGAAATCGCCATTCTCGAAAAAGCCAACGTAGCGGTCGCCACCTTCAATGCTGTACACTCCGTATCCGTCCTCGCAGTTGCCGCTCAGGCAGTTGGGGTCTGTCTTTTGTGCAAAAACATTGCTGGAGACAAGGCATGCAAGTGCAAACGCTGTGATCTTTATGCCTTTAAATATATGTTTTCCCATTTTTATCGCATTAAAATTAATAAGCGACAAAATTAAGTAAATATTCAATAGGTTGTGTTTATTATTCAATGGTTTCGATATAGAAGCTTACTGGTCGGAAACCATCATTGCATGAAATCATTGCCGAGTTGGGATTTTTCATCCAGCCATCGTAGAAGTTACCTCGTCCTGTAGCCAATTCTTCAACAAACCACCGCATCGATTCCCACGCGCTGTCGCAAAGTCCGTCAGGTTTCTGTCCGTTGGTCGAAATCCAAGATTCGCCTTCGGAAATGTCGCATGTGTGTTCGATGGGATTTTCGTACTTTGCAGAAAGATCGGGGTAGGAGGCTTTGCGTATGACGGTGATTTTTACCTTTTTCATAAATCTACTTTGTGTTTTTTAGATCAATTTGGTCTTTCTTTGGCAGCTTTTTGACCACTTCGCTATACGAATGAGCAGCTAAATCGTAAATCAATTTATCGTCCACATCGCGATTGAACCATATTTGATTCCAATACTTTTTGTTCCAGTGCCATGCTGGCTCTATTGCCATGTAATGGTCGCGCAGTTCGATGGCATATTCGGGATCGCATTTCAGTACGCCTAGTTCGGGCTTGTCGAGGCAAACGCAGGCGAAGATTTTGTTCTTCACACGGAAAACTAGTACTGTTTCGTCAAAGGGAAAATCTTCGGTAACGCAGGGAAGCGATAGGCAATATTCGCGGAATTTTTCAATGTCCATAGCTATTGGGCTTTTGAATAGTCGGTTAGTTTTATGTCAACTTTTTTCAGGCACTTTTCTTTCGACATCGCGTTGGGGTTGGTGCCTGGAAGTCCTTGCGGGATAGGTTGTCCGATTTGTTCGAAAAGCCAAACCCAGTATGGCGGGAATGTGCCGTCGTTGGACTTGAAGTTCATAGGTGCTTCGCTGAAAAGGTGTTCGCCTTTTTCGTCGATGTACGAGTTGCGGACAAGTTCGCTGCAGTATTGCTCGTCGTTGTCGGGCAGGAAATACAAGTCGTAGCCGCGTCCAGTGAACTGCTTGGCATTTTCGACATACTTTGCAGCATTGCTATTGTCCGAAAGACGCATAATGTCCATTTGTGGCAACGAGCCGTCGTTGAGTGTGAAGTCGCAGAAGAATGTATCGAGCGGGTGTCTGTCAACGCCGTGAGCGAGAGTGGCATCGATAATCCAGACGCTGTCGTTGGCGACTTCGGCTATTGCCACGTGTATGTAGTTTATTCCAACGCTGTCGCCTGTAGAAGCGGCAATTGCAGAACCCATTTCGGTGGTATCGGCCATAAAGTCGAGCGGCAGTGCGACAAATACGAGGTCACCCGTCTGCAGTTGTTCGGCTTGTTCTTCGGCAGGTTCTGCCATTTCTGTATTTCGGTTGCAACCGAAAATAGCAATGCTCGCAATTAATGCCAGTGCGAGAAAAAATCTAATATTTCTCATATCACTGCATCCTTTCCATTAGGTCCATGATGTCAGATTCGAGAGATTCTGTGCGTGGCTGTTCCAATATACGGCACAATTCTTCGCCTTTCTTGAAGAAAATGATTGTCGGGAAAAACTGTACGTAGTACTCGTCAACGTCGACAACATCGACGGTGCCTTTGCTGTTTACGCAGATGAACGTTACCGGTATGCCCTTGAAATAGTCGAGGTCGAAAATCTTGCAGAAGCGCGGAACTTCGCGTTTCGAATTGTTGCACCATGTTCCCATGAACACATATACGCTGTCGAACTTCTCGGGCAGGTCGAAGTTGAATTTTTCTGTTTTTACGGTATAGGCCTCGTATTCCGACTTGAACCAGCCGTCGCCATTGTTTTCGATGACGTCGCGGGTGCAGAATCCATAAAGTATGTCTTTGCCTTCATCGTTTATAGTTCTGTTCAGTTGCGAAAATGCGTTGAACGAGCCAAGTACGATAGCCAATGCGATAATAAGTCTCTTTGCCATAATCTTATCTGTTAAATTTCAGTTTCATTGCTGATTTGTTACCTTCAATAATCTTGCCATTGTCGAATGCCAGTTTTCCGTTTACGAAAGTTGATACAATTTTAGAGTTGAGAGTGTAGCCTTCCAGCGGCGACCATTTGCACTTGTACATGATGTTGTCTTTGGTGACTTTGTATTTTGCATCAAGGTCAACAAGTACGAAGTCGGCGAAATAGCCCTTGCGTATGAATCCGCGTCGGTCGATTTTGTAGAGTCGGGCAGGGTTGTGGCACATCCATTTTACAACATCTTCGATGCCGAAATAGCCTCGCTTCGACAATTCTATCATTACCTGCAGCGAATGCTGAACCATTGGTGCTCCCGATGGGCATTTTGTATAAGGTGCGCATTTTTCTTCCCATGTATGTGGTGCATGGTCGGTAGCTACGACATCGATTTTACCGTCTTTTAGTGCCTGTATCAGAGCAAGACGATCCGATTCGTATTTTACGGCTGGATTCCATTTTATTCTTGCGCCTAGCTGTTTGTAGTCGTCGCTGTTGAAGAAAAGGTGGTGCACACAGACTTCTGCGGTTAATTTCTTGTCTTCTAGTGGTTTGTTAGATAATAATGCAAGTTCCTTTTCGGTACTGATATGGAAAATGTGCAGATGTGCGCCAGTGCGGCTGGCAATTCCGGCGGCTTCGCTGCTCGACTTGTAGCAAGCTTCGGCGTTACGGATTTCGCAGTGCTTTTCCATTGGAATATTGTCGCCGTATATGTCGCGCATGTGTTGCAGATTTTGGCTTATGATGCCGTCGTCCTCGCAGTGTGCAGCTATTATGGTCGGTGATATGCGCATAATTTCTTCAATAGCGTTCTTGTCCTTTACAAGCAGGCTTCCTGTCGAAGAACCGAGGAAAAGTTTTACGCCAGCGACTTCGGTCGTGTCTATTTTTGCAATATCGTCGGCATTTTCTTCGGTGGCTCCTATGAAGAACGAGTAGTTTGCCATCGAATTTTGGGCGGCTATGTCGAATTTCTGCTTCAGCAGTTCGGCATTTGTGGTAGAAGGATTGGTGTTTGGCATTTCCATGTACGATGTTACACCGCCAGCGACTGCTGCACGCGATTCGGAATGTATGTCGGCCTTGTGGGTTGCACCCGGTTCGCGGAAGTGCACCTGGTCGTCGATTACGCCTGGTAACAGGTAAAGTCCTTCAGTGTCAATGGTTTTGTCATATTGGCCATCGTGAAGTCCGGCAGGAAGTATCTCTTCGATGTATTCGTCATTTATTACTAAGTTTTGCTTCTCGATGCGACCTTCGTTTACAACAAATGCGTTCTTTATAAGAGTTTTCATGTGTCATGTTTATATTGGCAAAGTTACCATTTTAATGCCACAGAGCAAAAAAATTAATTTCTTTCTTGCCTTTGCGAAAAATGTATTACTTTTGCGCCCGGGTAAGTCTTATACGACCAGCTCCCTCTGAATCCTCCAGGTTCGGAAGAAAGCAAAGGTAGGAGGTTGTAGCGGTGCGATATAAGTAGCTTACCCTTTTTTTGTGGCTACGCCGGTGGCTAACGCCGTTTGAAAGTTTCACGTTTCTATGTTTCTATGGCTACGCCGTTTCTAAGTTTAGCTTACGCTGAGCTAAAGGTTAACTTCGTTGAGGGCTTCGCCGTTCATGTGCTGCGCACGTTTCAGGTTTCTCGTTTCAGGTTTCTCGTTTCAAGTTTCTTGTTCATGGTATAAGGCTTCAAAGTTCAAGGGTTCAAAATCGTATATCGTAAACTTTTAGCTCGCGCAATCAATCCTTTTGCGTCATGTTACCAACCAGAAACATGAAACTTTGAAACCAGAAACTACCTATTTTTTGTAATTCTATTTTTTATACCTTTGTGAATCGAATAGTCATAGTGTTTCGAGATGAATTGTATAGTGGTTGACGACAGCGAAGTTATTAGAACTCAGATTGCTGGCTTTATAAAGAAGTCGGAATTCCTTACATGTTGCGGAACTTTTGCCAATCCGGTAGGGATAGAGAAATGCATTGAGGAAAATAATGTTTCTCTTATTTTCCTTGACATTGAAATGCCTCAGATGAGCGGATTCGACTTTCTTGACAAGTATAAGAAGGATATCCAGATTGTTGTCATTTCTGCAAGCCGCAAATATGCGCTCGAGGCCTACGACTACGATATTACCGACTATTTGCTGAAGCCAATAGCTTACGAGCGTTTTCTGACTGCTGCAAACAAGGCATTGGAAAAACATATCCTGCATAAACATTTGAACGATGAACATATCTCATAGGGAGCTTTTCCTTAATTATATAGGTCAGACTTCAGAAAGTCCGTATCTTGTTGAAATTGAGAGAGCCAAGGGCGTATATATGTATGGTCCCGACGGCAAGAAGTATTTTGATTTGATTTCGGGTGTTTCGGTAAGTTCGCTCGGACATTGCAACGAAGTGGTAATGAAAGCCATTCATGAGCAGGTCGAAAAATATATGCACCTTATGGTGTACGGTGAGTTTGTTCAGTCGCCACAGGTTGAACTTGCCGAGTATCTGTGCAAGATGCTTCCCGAGAAATTCGACAATGTGTATTTTGTAAATAGTGGGAGCGAGGCCATCGAAGGAGCAACCAAGCTTGCCAAGCGTTACACTCGCCGTCGCAAGATGTTTTCGTTTGTGAATGCCTATCATGGTAGCACGCAAGGCGCTCTAAGCCTTTGTGGTAACGAGGATTTCAAACGTTCGTTCCGTCCGTTGCTGCCCGATGTTTATCACTTGGAACTCAATAATTTCGACCAGCTTTCGCAGATTGACGAGGACACGGCTTGTGTAGTTCTCGAATCAATTCAGGCCGAGGGCGGTGTTATGGTTCCTACAGTGGAGTATATGCAGGAATTGCGTTCGGTTTGTACGAGAAAAGGCGCTTTGTTGATTCTCGACGAAATACAGACGGGATTTGGCCGTACAGGCAAGATGTTCGGATTCATGCATTACGGAATAGAACCCGACATAATTTGTTTTGCGAAAGCTTTGGGTGCAGGGATGCCTATAGGTGCGTTTGTTTCGTCGCGCAAGATAATGTCGTCGTTTATGACAGACCCTGTTTTGGGCCATATAACAACCTTTGGCGGACATCCGGTTTCTGCGGCAGCTGCACTTGCCGGGGTTAAATATATCAACGAATCGGGCATTGTCGATACTGTTCAGGCTAAGGCTGACAGATTTATATCAAATCTAAAGTCGCATCCTATGATAAATGAAATAAGAGGTAAGGGCTTGCTGTTGGCTGTTGAGATAGGTTCGTTCGACAATGTACTGAAGTTTATTAAGCGTGCGATAGTTAACGGACTTATTTCCGACTGGTTTATTTTCCATGATACGGCATTCCGTATTGCTCCGCCTTTGGTAATCACTGATGAGGAGATTGATGAAGCAAGCGAATTGATAATAAAGACACTGAACGAGATATAATAAAAACGGAACAGATCCTGAAACAAGTTCAGGATGACGTTCCGTTTAATGTACAATAAAAAAGGCTACCGATTGGTAGCCTTTTTTTATGAAGTGTGTTTAACTTACTTTACGATTGACTTGAAAGTATCGTTTTCGAAGAGGTTGATGAATTCAACATCCTTTGCAGCGAAATCCTTCAAGCTTGAATCCTTCTGGCAAGCAGTTCTCAAGTTGTTGAAAACGCCTTCGTTGTCAGCCTTGCGAGCGCTAACTACAGCCTTCAGGTAGTAGTTCATAGCGTCTTCCTTTTCGTCACCGCAGTTGAGAGCAGTCATAGCAGCTTCGTTTTCCTTGTTAAGGCACTTAGCAAGACCTGCGTTGAATGAGCAGTCGTCGCCGTAGAAGTTCGATGCGTTAGCATACTGTCCCTTCTTTATTGCGATAACACCCTGACCTGCGCTAGCTTCGCTAACACCAGTTGCAGAAGCGTAGTTCGATTCAGCTTCTTCTACATTACCTTCTGAAAGTGCTACATTACCCATGTTGTTGAGAACTGTTGCGTTTCCGTTGCTCTTGCTCTTAGCCTTTTCCAAAGCAACCTTTGCAGCCTGGTAGTCCTTAGTTTCGTAGAGAGCAGCACCGAGGTTGTTGTAAGCTGACCATTCTTCTGGGAAGAGTTCGGTAGCCTTAGTGTAGATTTCAACTCTCTTGTTTGCGTCTTCGGTGATTTCACCATAGTGCATGATTTCGGTGAATGAGAGCTTGCTAGGATCTTCATTGTACTGTTTAGCAATTTCTTCATCGGTCTTACCAATGTTAGTTACATTGATAACGATTTCAGAACGACGCAAGCTTGGGAGAACTTCCTTTTCGAGTTCGTCGAAAGTGCTCTTCATATTTCTGATTTCTTCTTCTCTCTTGTCAGGATCCGAGTTCATGTTGATAACTCTGATGATCATATCCTTGTCAGCGAGGTTAGAATTCTGTACTGCAGTCTTGAAACCTTCCCAGTCTTCTTCGGTAACCAAAGTCTTGAAGAAGTTGCTTCCGTCAGCACCGTTAACGCCCTTGAATTCGTTCTTAGCGAACTTGCTTGCGCTATTTGAACGGTCGTTAGAAACTTTCTTGTTGATGTCCTGAGCACCTTCTGGAGAAGCGTATGACTTAAGTTCAACACCATCGAATCTTACGCGGTCGTTGTCCTTAGATTCCTTAATGTACTTCTGCATTTCAGCGATTTCGTCCTTCTTAGTTTCTGATGACTTGATGTCAGCTTTGTTCTTGTCGTAGTTGATAGCAGCGATCTTCGAAGCAGTGTTGTCCTTCTTGAAGTTGCTAGCAGCGTTCGATGACTTTCCGCCGTTCATCTTAACAAGTTCTGGAGTAGCTACGATACCTTCAGCTATATCTTCTGGATCGAATTCAGCTTCCTTTGTACCCTTAACAGCAGTAATCTTAAGAACGAGTTTCGATCTACGCATTTCAGGTGAGTAGTCGAACTTGTCGTTGTATGAGAAAGCTCCACCTGGTTTGTACTTAATAACCTGTCCATTTCCAGAAACTTTTTCACCTTGTACATAGATAGGAGTGAGGGCCTTTTCGCCACCGTCCCATACCAATGTTGGGGTTAAAGTTGCAGATACTTTCTTTCTGAAGTACTTTTCAGGGAAATTACCAGTAATATTTACAGCTACCTGACCGTTGTGAACTTCGAGAACCTTCGGGTTTACAGAGTAGTTGATGTCGTCGGCATTAGCTGCCATCTTTTTCAAGTCGTTGCAAGAACCCATTAAAAGTCCTAATGCTACCACTGAAGTTACAAATAAAAACCTCTTCATAATTAATTCCTTATTCTTGTTAATTTTAATTTATTTAACTATTTACGTCCCTTTCGGGAAAAAATCTGTGCAAAGATAATATCTTGTTTTTGAATTGTAAAGAAAAAGATTAAAAAAGATGAAAAATTTTACCTATAAAATTAGTCTGGTTATTCCGATCTCATATTCGTTGTTGAATATGGCGTCTTCAATCTTTATTAAATCATCGGGATTGTTTACAAAATCGATGTTATTTGTGTCGATAACAACGATTTTCATTTGATTTTGTTGCTTGAAGAAGTTGAAGTAGCCGTTTTCTATTCCTTTGAGATATTCTGCGGTGATATTTTTTTCGTATTCGCGTCCGCGCTTGCTTATGTTCTTGAGTAGCAAGTCGGTGTTTTTATGCAAATATACATATAAGTCGGGCTTGGGCAGCGTACTATATATAATATCGAATAGTTGGCGGTATAGTTTGTACTCGTCTTCTTGAAGCGTATGTGCTGAGAAAATCAGCGATTTCATGAAAAAATAATCAGATACAATCAACTCGTTGAATAGGTCGAATGACGAAATGCTGTTTTTGAGTTGATTGTATCTGTCGGCTAGAAACGAAAGTTCTAGTGGGAAAGAATATCTTTCCGGATTTTCGTAGAATTTTGGTAAGAAGGGGTTTTCGGCATATTGTTCAAGGAATAGTTTTCCTTTTTTTCGTTCGGCAATAAGCTTGCTGAGGCTTGTTTTGCCGGCTCCGATGTTTCCTTCGATGACCAAATATCGTATATTCATTATACGATGAAGTTTTTGCTTATTGACTTGTGGTGGTAAACGTTGTTGATTACTTCGCCAAACAAATCACCTATCGATATTACCTTAATTTTGTCTGATGCACCTTCCTTGATTGGAATAGAGTTGGTTGTGATAACTTCGATGAGTGACGATTTGTTGATTCTTTCGTATGCGGGACCAGAAAGTACTGGGTGTGTGGCGACAGCGCGTACGCTCTTGGCACCCTTTTCCATGATAATGTCTGCGGCCATTGTTATTGTTCCGGCAGTGTCAATCATATCGTCAACAATAATGACGTTTTTGTCCTTAACATCACCGATTACCATCATTTCGCTAACTGTATTGGCTTTTGATCTCGACTTGTGCGATATTACCATTTCGGCGTCGAGGAAGTGTGAGTATGCTTTTGCTCTCTTTGCACCGCCCATGTCTGGCGATGCTATTACAAGGTTGTCGAGGTTAAGACTCTTGATGTACGGAACAAACAATGTGGATGCATATATGTGGTCAACTGGAACATTGAAGAATCCCTGAATCTGGTCGGCATGCAAATCCATTGTCATAACTCTGTTAACACCAGATGCCATAAGTAGGTCGGCTACGAGTTTTGCTCCGATTGCAACTCTTGGTTTGTCTTTTCTGTCCTGGCGTGCGAATCCGAAATAGGGGATAACTGCTACGACTTGCTCTGCGGATGCCCTCTTGGCAGCATCAACCATAAGCATAAGTTCGAAAAGGTTTTCTACTGGTGGGAAAGTCGATTGGATTAGGAATACAGTGCAACCTCTTACTGTTTCGTCGATGCTTGTTACAAATTCGCCATCGCTGAATTTAAGAAGGGTGCTTTCTCCAAGTTTCATCTCTGGGTTATAGCCCTTTACAATTTCTTCGGCTACATATCTGCTTGCCGATCCTGCAAAGAATTTGATAGGTGACGCTATCTCGTTGTTTGTTGTCATGGTAATAATATGTTTTTATGTTTCGGTCTGCAAAAGTATTTCTTTTTGATATGGCTTTAAAGCAAAAAATATTTTTTTTATTAACCCCTGTTTATATGTTGGTAATTGTATGTAATCTTATCAGAATCACTAATAAAGAAACACCTACGTGGGCAATTGTAGAAAATGGAAAAGGCCGCCATTCGGCAGCCTTTTCGTATTTTGAATAATAAAATTCTGTTAGTATTCCCACATGTCGTGTTCGATCTTGAACATTTCGTCTTGGATTCTTTCTCCTTCTCTGATTGCTTCGATACCAATAAGGTAGTCGGAGATGAGACGGTTGTCATAGTTATTTGTTTCTGCAACTATGAAACTTGAGAATCTTCTCTGTAGGAATACGTCGTCAAATGTCCTGTGTTCTGCTTCGTTGTGCGAGTTGAATGTCTCGTGAGTAGTGAACAATGGACGATAGTCATTGTATGCAATCCAGAACGGCCAAACGCGGGTATTTGCATCTTTCCAACCGTCGAATGACATTGCCATTATGCGGACATCCATTACTGATCTCTGTCTGTCGAAGAACCATTCTTCCCAAACCCAAAGTTCGTCCATAACACCACGGTCGCTTTCTTCAAGCTCCATTCTTTGAACATCATCAATGTATTCAGGATTATCTGGATCATCTGAATAAGGGTCGAGAATCTTTATGGTTCCTTCGTATGCCAATAGTTCGTCTCTTGCTGGATCGTCTTTTTCTATTGGAGTTCTCCACCAGTTGGTAATGTCTTCTGCATTAAGTTTGAAAACAGGATACCTATTGTCGGTACTTTCATTGTCTTCGATTTCCTGTCCGGTTGCTTTATAGAAAGTTTTTCCCTTGATTCCGATATCATATACAAGATACAGAAGGTTAACCCTACTTCTCTGTGGTTGCAATTCGCCCGGATAAGTCATTCTTGTCTGCGGGTAATATAGGGGAAGATTCTGTTTCTCTTTTAATTCCAGAATTCTTAGAATTTTCTTCGAATACATAGCGTCTGCCTCTCTGATGTATGGCAGAGGAACTACATTTCTCTTCACTGTTGTCTCTCTGGCGAATGCACCGTCGAGTACTTGACTAAACGATGTGTTTGCCATTATAATCATGAGAGCCAATAATACGGAAAAACTAACTAATCTTTTCATGACTATGAATTTTAATTATTTCAATCTTGCGGCAAAACCTGGAGCGTTTCTCGGTCCTGAAGGCGAGGAAACCTTGATTCCGATGAAGGAAACAGATGATCCCGAAGTCTTCTTTGAAATGTCGGACAAGATGTCGCCTGGTATTGTGTTTCCGCTTACTACCTGAGATGATGTTACACCTCTAACTTCCTTCATGTAAGTGAAAGATGTAACGGTGTATTTAACATCCTTGAATGGGAAGAAACCGCCTTCGAGTACTGCATCAAGTCTTGGTGAACCTTTGATAGCAGCCTTTGGAACATCGTCGCCACTCTTGTAACCACCTATGGTAATAATAGGTGAAGGAACGTTCATGACTTTGAATGTCTGGTGTCCTACAGACTTTCCGTCTGCGCTAACATTGATGGTAACTTCCTTTGTCTGGCTTCCTGCAGGAATTGTTACGATATATTCGCCTTCGTATCCAGCAACTTTACCCTTGGTAATTGTTGCGCCACCAGTAGCTGTTACGTTGATGTTTGTATAGCCTGATGCAGCAACTGACAATGGGTTCTGAAGACCTTTGTAGAAAATGTTACATGCAGTAGCTGAAATGGTTGTTGAAGATGTTGCAACTGCGTATGATGATTTGTAAGGAATCCACTGATCACCAACGTTCGACTTGTAGAAAATCAAACCGCCGTATCCGTGTTCACCAACGCCGCCAACATTCTTCCATGTACCACGACCTTGTTCATCCAAAGGAAGGGTGTCGTAGGTAGCATTTGCAAGCTGCTTGTATTCGATTTCTCCATTAGGCTTAACAACAGAATCGTAGTAAGGAGCAGTTTGGGTAATGTAGATAGTAGGTCTCATTGTGGTATCGCGAGCACCGATGAATATCTGAGCTTCATATTCGTTACCGCTCATTACAACGCTCTTAGATGTACTTACCAAACCTGTGAGTGATGAAATACGAATATCCATACCTTCGAGGTCAGCAACCATCTGCTGCAATACTTCTGCTTCAACGTTTCTAATATCCGACTGCAATTTTGAGAGCAATGCCAATGTACCAACGAGAGGCATGTGTCTAACAAGGCCGAGTTCCCATGGAATTGTTGCGCCGTCATCGATCTTATCTGGAGTAGCAAGCGCAGTTGCAGTTCTATGGTAGAATGAGCTAGTAGTATCAACGGGGCTGTTAGGATCCTTCTTGTCGGTTCTGAAGACTGACATCTTAAGTACCATATCTCTGAAGTTATCCATCCACATTCTTAAGCTATCGCCCATTACACCGCCTGCTTCCTTGTCCATTATGGCAGGAGCTGCGTTTATGTCGTCCATCTTCTTAATAACAGCGGTATCCATTTCAATGTTTGTAGGATCAATGGTTTCATCACTCTTATTCAAGCACTGAACTTTAATTCTTCTGATTCCATTGAAGATTTTATTACATTCTGCTTCAAATTCATGAGCTTCCTTTTGCAGTGCAGCATATTTGCCTGGCTGCTCGGCGGCTTTGCCGTCAATTCTTCCGTATAGTTCTCCGGTCTTAATCGAGAAGTTTTCAGTGGTCTGCTGAATACCTGCGTTTACCGCTACGAACGCGTTCAAAACTTCGTTTGATACGTTCAATGCCATAAGTGCGGTGTAGAACAGGTACATCATACCGATCATTTTCTGTCTCGGGGTTTCCGGACAATTTCCACCTGACATATAACTTTACTTTTTAATGTTAAACAATCAGTTAATAATTCTCTATGCGGAAATTAATTCTGCTTGAAATTCATTGCAGCCAACATATTTCCATAAATAGTGTTCATTGCTGCCAAGTTCGAACTCAATCTTCCTATTTCGTCTCTGTAGCGCTTTGTGTCTTCTGCCGACTGCTTCATGTTTGCCATAATTTCGTCCAAGCCAGATGACAACTTCTTTGCTGCTTCGAACTGCTTGTTTGTGCCTTCGAGCTGCATTTCGTAAACTGAGTTGAGTGCCATGAGGTTCTTGTTCATGATGTTCAACTGTTCGTTGTATGACTTGCCGCTACCAGCTGAAGTTTCGAGTTCCTTGTTCATCGAAGCAATGAGCTTGGTGTAGGTTGCAGAAAGTTCGTCACCTGAATTACCTACTGACATAGCTGATCTTTCGTATGCGCTAGCCAACTTTTCTGCCTGTACGTTGAGCTTCTGTGCTGATGCACCGTATGCTTCTGCAAACGAGTTGACCTTTTCTGATGCCATTTCGAAGTTTGCTACATAATTATTGGTAGCAGCTGTTGCATCTGATACGTCTTTCAGCTTTTCTGTAGTAGTATTCAAATTCTTCAAACCATGACCCAACTTTTCAAACAATTCTGGGGTAATTTCTGCATTTTCAATCATTGCGTCGAATTTCTCCAAAGCCGACTTCTTTGATTTAACAGCAGCCTTCTTGTCTTCAACATTGATAGAATCCATATCCTTGTCGATACCTGCAAGTTCGGGGTAAACCAAACTCCAGTCAACTTGTTCGTGAGGTGGTTCGAATGCTGAGAGGAAGAAGATCACAGCTTCCGTCATAAGACCTACGATAAGCATGACACTTGCACCAGGATAGTGCTGGATTTTGAACAATGCACCAACCATAACTACGGTTGCACCCCAACCGTAAACGTAACCCATAAATACTTTGTACCCTTTGGTTTGGGTCAATTCACCAAGACTCATAATTTTTACTTTTTTAGTTTATAATACTTAAATACTTAACTTAAATAAAACAATATAATTCGTTTGTTAATATACTTGAGAGTAAGAAGAACCGTCGCCTCTGTGACGTCCGAGATATTCTCTTACGCACCTGAAGCCGATATAGCTCTTTGCAGAATCCTGATATTCGTATGTACGAGTACCATTCTGCATATAGTACGATACATCCTTCCATGATCCGCCTCTTACAACTTTTCTCTTAAGAGCGGGGGAGTCGTCTGGATGAGCGTAATACTGATAGTCGGGATTCAAATCGTGGGTGTAGTTGTAAGCAGCTTCGTCGAAAGCGTTGCTTGTCCATTCTGCAACGTTTCCACCCATGTCGTACAAACCGAACTCGTTAGGATCGAAAGTTGCAACCATAAGTGTTTGAACACCACCATCGTCGTAGTAATTACCTCTCATAGGTTTGAAGTTTGCTACGTGGCAACCGCTGTAGTTACGAGTATATAAACCACCCCATGGATACATCATGAGGTCGAGACCTCCACGTGCTGCGTATTCCCATTCCGATTCGGTAGGAAGTCTGTAGTCCTGTAATGCAGCTTCGCCCATTGCAGCCTGTGCAGCGTTCTTCATCATGGTTCTCCATACGCAGAATGCCGAAGCTTGCTTCCATGTAACACCAACTACTGGATAGTAGTCGTATGCAGGATGCCAGAAATATGCCTTAGCCATTGGCTCGTTGTATGAATATGTGAAGTCGCTAATCCAGCACAATGTGTCGGGATAGATATGAACTTTTTCGTGCATCCAGTAGGTGTATTTTCCACCATGTCTTCCTGCATCGTTCTTTCCTTCATAGTTCTTCACTTCTCTGTCTGCATAGTCTTCCCATTCAGCTTCTTCTTTCAGCTTTTCGCGATCCTTTATAGTACCTTCATAGTGTCCGGTTTCCGGATTGAAGTGTCTTCCTATTCTAAGACCGTGGTCAGATTCGCGTTCGAAACTGCGAGCAAGTTCAGCATCCTGAACTATACCATCTTCACCTGGCTTGAATACGTGCTTCTTAGCAGCCTGCTTAAGGTCCATCCAGAAGTATTCGTAGTACAGAGCGTCGGTGTTGAGGTCAATCTTTCTATTGAATCTGTACAATTCGGCTGGGGGAAGGAGGAATAATGTCTGATTGAAATTGTTCGGAATTTCATTCTTGATCAATATGCCTTTAAGTTCCAAGTCGTTATAGTCGAGTGGACTATTCCAGTCGAGGAAATTATTATTGTCGTAGTCGTCGAAGTCGAACTCTCCATTTTCGTAGAGAGCGGTCATATAGTTGACTTCTTCCTCCGACACTTCGGAGTCGTCAATAATAAAGTCGGTTGGCTGATATGACTTTTTGGTGCTGATATCGCCGAAATCGGTGGAAGCTTTTGTTTCCTTACCGAGGGTTGTCAGAGCCATCGAGTCTCTTACCCAATATACGAACTGTCTGTATTCTGAGTTTGTGATTTCTGTTTCGTCCATCCAGAAACCCTGAATAGTAACAGTTTTTGATTGAGCTGTCATTGCGTATGGAACATCTTGGTCGCTTGGTCCCATCTGGTATGATCCCGGAGGAATGAACAGCATTCCGTAAGGTTGAGGTGTGTACCACGTCTTGCGGTCAACTCCTGTCAATTCTCCATTGCCCGAGTAGCTGCATCCGCTTACGAGGGCGATGATGAATATAGCCAAAATGACAAGTAACTTTCTCATAATATATAATATTTAGTAAGTTTCTAAATTTTAATTCTTGTTTCTAAGTTAGTGCCAGTTTATAATCTTCTAACGCTTCTGTACCTACCCATATTGTTGTTGCGTGATACATTGAAGCAGTATCTAACCATAATCTCGTGAGAACCAGTGTTGTATTTGTAGCTGTTCTTTCCGAGAGGAATATCGTAACTATAACCTATGCTTAGACCCATAGCAAGATGTATGCCAAGCATTGGAACAACGGCATCGCTGTACCTATAAGATAGTCCTGCCCAGAACTTCTTTTCGTACAAATACTTAACATTAATTTGGAATTCAACTGTTGAAGCATATACAGCCATTGCTGAGAAGAGTAAGTCGCTTGATGGATTTGGCATTGTCAAATTGTATCCACCAGCGATGTAATAGTGACGTGCAAGATAGGTTGACTTTGTTCCGCTGAATTTAAGGTAAGGCTTGGTTATGTGGCTTGCCGAAATTCCAGCCCAGAAATCTTTGCCATAGAGAGTTGCTCCCAAGTGCATGTCGAATGTAGCTTTGCTGTCTTTATGAGGAATTGACGGGTCGATATATACAGGATCACCTTCGAGTGATTCTGGAGTTTGCCAGTTTCCGTCAATGTTTCTGTTGAGCAGACCAAGACTTACACCTGCGCCAAGGATTCCGAACGAAAATTCATGCCTGTAGGCTCCATTAATCATGAAACTTACATCGTTTTGAAAACCAATATTTTCCTGCATAACTACAGCACCTAGCCCCATAAAATCCTTTATCGGCATGTCGAATGTGAAAATCGTTGTTTGAGGACGGCCTTCTTCATATCCTACCCATTGTTGACGATGCATGCTTGTGATACACATTGCATTGTTTGCACCTGCTGCACCTGGGTTATACACGTTCTGCGAATACTCGAATAAACTGTAATGAGAATCATTTTGTGCAAACGACCAACATGCAGAAAGCAATATCAACAATCCCGATAGTATTAATCCTTTTCTCATCATATTGTTTCCGTTATTTTCGTTCTACAATAAGAGTCCAACATATCCTTTAATAACAATATAGTCTATCTCTAATTTTATCTAAATTTCAAGTTGGTAAATTAAATGCTTTTTTTTTATGCGACCAAATTTTATGAACTTTTTTTTGTTTATACAATGCTCTGTTGCTAATATTTTGTTAATCAGCATTTTAAGACTTTTGAAAATCTTAAAAGATTTACTTGTCATCCTTGTCTGATGTGAAAAGTTTTTTGAACCTGTTCAAAAATCAGTCAAGTTTTTAACAAAATTCTAAGCAACCAGAGTTTTTAGAGCTTATTTTTTCTTCTTCTCCTGAGCGTTTTCTATTATGTTTCGACATTGTTCCAAGGTGATTTCCTCGGGGTTAATATTTTTAGGTATTTTATAGTTCTTTTTCTGGTAAGATATGTACGGACCGAACCTGCCTTTCAGAATTTGCATGTCGGGTTCTTCATCGAAGGTGCGGCACAATGCGTTTTTCATCTGTTCCTTTTTGGCTTCGATGATTTCTATTGCCCTTTCGATGCTTATTGTATATGGGTCATCGGTTTTAGAGAGGGCGTAGAACTTGCCGTTGTTCTTTATGTATGGTCCGAATCGACCAACAAGAACTGTTGTGTTGTCACCATCGTATTCGCCGAGTTCGCGCGGAAGTTTGAACAAATCCAGTACTTCGTCAATGGTAATGCTCTCGATATTCTGGTTCTTACGAAGGCTTGCATACATTGGTTTGTCTCCGTTTTCGATTGAAGCGTATGGACCGTATTTGCCTATCTTTATTATAATAGGTGCACCAGTTTCGGGGTGGTTGCCTATGTGGCGTTCCCATTTCGAGGTTTCTTTTTCCTTAAGAGAGTCGTCAACTTCTTTGTCGAATGCTTTGTAGAACGACTTAATCATATCGCCCCACTTTAGTTTGCCCATTGCTATGTCGTCGAACTTTTCTTCTATCTGTGCGGTGAAGTTGTAGTCGAGCACATCGTTGAAGTGGGCTGTGAGGTAGTCGGTAACAACTATGCCAGTTGAAGTCGGGAATAACTTGTTGCTTTCGGCTCCATAGTTTTCGCTGGTTGTCGATTCCTTAATCTTGCCCTTCGACAATGTGATAGTTCTGATGGTTCTTTTCTTTGCCGGCTTGCTTTCTTTTACTACGTATTCACGCTGCTGTATTGTCGAAATAGTAGGGGCGTATGTAGAAGGTCTTCCGATTCCGAGTTCTTCCATCTTCTTAACAAGGCTTGCCTCAGTATATCTTGAAGGTGGTTGGTCGAATCTTTCGATTGCCTCGAATTTTGTTGGTTCTGCTTTTGTACCTATAATTATATTAGGGAGAGTCGATGTTGCATCGTCGGTGTTTTCGTCGTCGGTAGATTCAATGTACAACTTAAGGAATCCGTCGAAGATTACGGTTTCACCTGTTGCTACAAAGTAGTACGATTTGTCTGAATCGCCGATAGTTACGATCGTTTTCTCAATTTTTGCATCGGCCATCTGTGATGCTATAGCTCTTTTGCGGATGAGGTCGTATAGGCGCTGTTCCTGCTTTGTAGCTTCGATGGTTTCGTTTTCAACGAAAGTTGGTCTTATTGCTTCGTGAGCTTCTTGAGCACCTTTTGTTTTGGTTTGATATTGTCTTACATGGAGGTATTCTTCGCCGAAGTTCTTTATAACGTTAGCCTTTATTGTTCCAATTGCCAACGACGATAGGTTTACCGAGTCGGTTCTCATGTAGGTTATGAAACCGTTTTCGTATAGGTTTTGTGCGTATCTCATTGTCTGTGATACGGAGAAACCAAGCTTGCGACCTGCTTCCTGCTGCAGTGTGGATGTCGTGAATGGCGGTGCCGGGGACTTTTTGCCAGGTTTTTTGCTAACGTCCTTTACTTGGAATTCCTTGCCGTTGCACGATTCAACAAACTTTTTGGCTTCGTCGTATGTCTTGAATTTCTTGTTGAGTTCTGTTTTTATCGAGTTGCCATCGATGTTGAATACACCATAAACTTTGTATTCCGACTTCGAGTTGAATTCGGTAATCTCCCTTTCTCGTTCTACAATAAGTTTTACGGCAACCGACTGTACACGACCAGCCGAGAGTGCAGGTTTTATTTTCTTCCACAACAGCGGTGATAGTTTGAATCCGACAAGTCTGTCGAGAACTCTACGGGCTTGTTGTGCGTTCACTAGGTTGATGTCAATGTCGCGCGGATTGGCGATAGCATTGGTTATAGCTTCCTTTGTGATTTCGTGGAAGACGATTCTCTTTGTGCTGTTTTTCTTGAGTTTCAGAACTTCACTGAGATGCCATGATATAGCTTCTCCTTCGCGGTCTTCATCGGAAGCCAGCCAAACAACTTTTACCTTGTTAGCTGCTTCTTTGAGGTCAGAAACCACCTTTTTCTTGTCATCGGGAATTACATAGTCGGGTGAAAATCCGTGCTCGATGTCGATTCCTAAATTCTTTTTTTCAATGTCTCGGATGTGTCCGTAACTAGATTTTACAATGAAATCCTCTCCAAGGAACTTCTTAATAGTCTTAGCTTTTGCCGGTGACTCTACAATTACCAAGTTGTTCTCCATACGACTTCAAAATTTGGCTGCAAAAGTAAGAATTTTTTTTATAATTTTACGGCTTTAAAATTTTTGCGATATGGTTGAAGAAGCTAAAGTAAGTAATACATATTCAAAAAAGACTAAGAAAAAGATTTTCATAACGTTATGGAGTTTGTGCGTGCTATTTATAGTTTGCCTTGTAATATACTTCATATTGCTATCAAAAGGATTTTTAGGGTATATGCCGACTTTTGAGGAGCTCGAAAATCCCAAAGAGAACTTGGCAACTCGTATTTATTCGAGCGAT
Organism: Bacteroidales bacterium UBA1184; assembly: GCA_002310235.1. Taxonomy (GTDB): domain Bacteria; phylum Bacteroidota; class Bacteroidia; order Bacteroidales; family ML635J-15; genus Bact-19. Next base: position 17,081 of record DBYO01000033.1, on the reverse strand, counting down.
GGTCAGCTTCTTGGAACATATTTCCGCGAAAACCGTTCGCATGTGCGCTACGATTCAATCTCACCAAATGTAATAGATGCTCTTATTGCTACCGAGGATGTACGTTTTTATGAACATTGTGGAATCGACTTCAAGTCGTTGCCGCGTGTGTTTAAGGGTATTCTTACTGGCAATAGCGCTAAGGGAGGCGGTAGTACCATATCGCAGCAGCTTGCAAAAATGCTTTTCCCTAGGCAGAAGATGAGTAAACTCGAATTTATCAACCGTAAATTCCAAGAATGGGTTATTGCAACCAAGATAGAGAGCCGTTATACCAAGGAGGAAATTATTACCATGTACCTCAACAAGTTCGATTTTCTGAATCTTGCTGTAGGTATCGAGTCGGCTTCGCGTATATATTTCGACACAATACCCTATGGGCTTACGAAGACTCAGGCGGCAATGCTTGTAGGTATGGCGCAAAACCCGTCAATGTACAATCCAATACGTTTTCCAGACAAGGCTCTCGACCGCAGAAACACAGTTCTTGCTCAGATGCTCAAGTATGGCAAGCTTACAAAGGCCGAATACGATTCTCTTAAAAACGAACCGCTGGGCATAAAGTTCCGACGTGCCGATCATAACCTTGGTTCTGCAACTTACTTCCGCGAATTCTTGCGTCTGTGGCTTAGCGCCAAGGAACCTTTGCGTGAGAATTATGTTGACGAGCGTGAATTTATTGAGGACTCCATAAACTGGGCAATTGACCCGTCGTACGGCTGGTGCAACAAAAACAAGAAGCCAGACGGAACTTCGTACGATATTTATGCCGATGGTTTGCAACTTTATACTACAATCGACAGTCGTATGCAGAAATATGCCGAGGAGGCAGTTGCCGAGCATGTCGGTACTTATCTGCAGCCGGCATTCTCCAAGAGCATGAAGAACAACAAGAACGCTCCATACTATTCGTCGATAGGAGCATCGAAAAAGGAGGAATGTATTAATAGTGCTATGCGCCGTACCGAACGTTGGCGTGTTATGAAAAAGGCAGGTTTTACCGAGGATGAAATAATTAAATCTTTCTATGAGAAGGACACTATGTCGGTGTTTGCGTGGGAAGGAGATATTGATACCATTATGACTCCAATGGATTCGATGCTCTACTACAAAGGCTTCTTGCAGGCAGGCTTTCTGTCAATGGAACCACAGACAGGTCATGTGAAGGCGTATGTGGGCGGTATTAACTACATGCACTTCAAATACGACAACGCAACCAAGTCGCGTCGTCAGGTGGGATCGACTTTCAAGCCGTTTATCTATTGTCTGCTTATGCAGAATGGTTACTCACCATGCACCAAGGTGCCGAATGTAGAGCAGACATTCAAGCTGCCTACCGGACAGTTGTACACTCCAAGGTATTCGAAGTCGAAACTCGATGGACAGACAATAACCTTGAAGCAGGGTCTTGCAGGTTCGCTCAACCAGATTTCGGCATGGGCACTTAAGCAGACCACTCCTGAGGCAGTTGTAGCTCTTGCTAATAAGATGGGAGTACATAGTCAGATTGATCCGTTCCCATCAATCTGCGTAGGTATTCCGCAGGTTTTGCTTTGCGAAATGGTTGGTGCGTATTGTACATATCCAAATAAGGGCATCTATACTAGACCTATATATATTACAAGGATTGAGGACAAGGACGGCAACGAACTCGCAGCCTTTATTCCTATACAGACCGAGGCAATAAGTGAGGAGACGGCTGCTCTTATGGTTGAACTGCTCCGTGGTGTCGTGGATATGGGAACAGGTTCGCGAATAAGGTTCAAGTATGGTCTTACAGGTGAAATAGGCGGTAAGACTGGTACTACCAACAATAATTCCGATGCTTGGTTTATGGGTATTACACCTAACCTAGTTAATGGCGCATGGGTTGGTGGTGAGGAGCCTACTATACGTTTCAGTTCGATGGAATTCGGTCAGGGTGCCTCGGCAGCATTGCCTATTTGGGCTTTGTACATGAAGAAAGTTTATGCCGATTGGAGACTAAAAAAGAAATATAGTCCCGACGACAAATTCCCGATGCCAGCAGGTATAAAGGATATGATCGACTGCCATGAGTATGGCTCAGAAACCGATTGCGATTTCGACGAAAACTAAAATAGATTTACAAATTGCACTCTTTTTTGAGACTCCTGACTTGTTTGGGATCTGAAAAAGGAGTGCTTTAATTTTAATCCTTGGTTTCTATTTTTGCTCCGAGTGATTTAAGAGCATCGAAGAATTCTGGATACGACTTGCTTACACATTCGCTTCCATGTATTTCCATTTCTTCCGATTTCAATCCGATAATTGATAACATCATAGCTATTCTGTGGTCGTTGTGCGAATCAACAATGGTAGAACGAATATTTTTTAGGGGGTGAATTGTTAGGATATTTCCATCGGTTTCTACCTTGGCTCCGAGTTTGCTAAGTTCTTTTGTGATTGCTTCGAGGCGGTTGCTCTCTTTGCCGACCAGTCTGTCGGCTCCTTTTATCTTACATTCTCTATCGGCATTAAGTGCAAGTATGCATAGTGGTGGTATTAGGTCGGGACAATCGGTGGCATCGAAATCGAATTGTCTGATGTCGGATTTGTGGATGACTAGGGTTCCATCAAGCCATTCGTACTTTGCGTTGCACAAATCCATCACTTCCAAAATCGCCCTATCGGGTTGCAACGATTCTGGATTCAGTCCAGATATGCTGATGCCTCCATCGGTGAGACCTGCTGCAATGAGAAATGCAGCATTGCTCCAGTCTCCTTCTGTCTCATATGTTTTTGGGTTGAATACAGTATTCCCGCAAATGTCTATTTTAAAATAGTTGCTGTCGCGCGTACAACTGATATTAGCTCCTGCATTGTTGGCTGCATCTATTGTCATTAGTATGTAACCTACACTAGTTGGATTTTCAATTGTCAACTTGCTGTTGCCGTCCACTACCGACAATGCAAGGATAAGTCCGGTTATTACCTGCGACGTGTGGCTTCCGTCAAGTGGGAAGTTGCCTGAAGTTAGTCGGGCGTTGCTGATCTGTATTGGAAAACCTTCGTGCGAGATCTTCCATCCGAAATTGTTTTCGTAGAATTTCAGGTCGCGGTCGATGTTTCTATGCAGAAGAGTTCCGCTGCCTTCGATGGTAAAGTTGTCGGTGTGCAGTGCGATGATGGGAGGGAACATTCTTGCGCAGAGCGCCGATTCTCCACAGTCGAAAGTTTTGTCACACACCTTGATGCGGTTTACTATGTTGCGGCATGCTTCTACATCGGCTGAGCCACCTGGATTTTGCACTTCGATACCTTCGTGCATAAGTGCGGAAATTGCTAATGCTCGCTGTTCGTAGCTTTTCGACGGACAAATACGTATTGTGCCGCCAAGTTCCGATTTGTGGATTCTTACAATCATTCGGTTAGTCCTGCGATTTCGTCAATTGTCAAATCCTTTATTATAGGTTTTCCAATACCTTCGAGTAGTACGAAGCGTATGTGTGTGTTTTCTTTTTTCTTGTCGTTTGCCAGCGCTTCAAGCTGCTTTTTACCGAGGTGGTATGAAATGTCGTATCTAAAAACGGTAAGTAACTGCTTTATGGATTGAGCTTCTTTTTCTGACAAGATTCCTGTTTTCAAGGAAATGTCGATGGCTGCATTGATGCCTTTTACTACTGCAATGCCGTGAGGAATGCCTTCGGTAAGTTCGATGCAGTGTCCTATGGTGTGCCCAAAGTTAAGAATGTGCCTTATGCCTTTGTCGTCGGGATCTTGTTTTACAATATTGACTTTTGTCTTTATGGCTTCTGCAATTATAATTTGCAATGTTGATCTATCGCGAGCAAGCACTTTTTTCTTGTCGTTGGTAAGTGTCTTAAGTATCTTGTCGTTGCCGATGAGGGCGTACTTTATTACCTCGCCCATTCCGCTCATGTACTGTTCTTCGGAAAGTGTCTGCACGAAATCGCTGTCGGCAACTATGAAGTCGGGGTTGTCGAAACTGCCAATCATATTTTTGTTGCAACCGAAGTTGACTCCGTTTTTACCGCCAATGGCAGCGTCGGCAAGAGCAAGTAGGGTGGTGGGGACAAGCCCAAATCTCATGCCTCGCATGAATATGTGAGCGACAAATCCGGTAATGTCGCAAACAATTCCACCGCCTATACCTATTATATATGCGCTACGGTCGATTTCGAATTCCAGTAGTTTTTCGATGATTGTTTCGATAGTAGAAAGGTTTTTCTGGCTTTCTACATCATTGATAATTATGGTGTTTAGACCTTGTAATAATTCTGGATATGCTTTGCGGATGTTTTCGGAACTTATTACTACAAATTTTTTATCACCTGCCAGTTTTCTGAAATAATTTATGTCAGGGTTTATAAAGATGGAAGTTGTGGAGTTCCGAATTGTAGAATATTCCAATGTTTGCATGTCCTTGTATTATGAAAAAATCCCATAGCAGGGTTTGCTATGGGATTTTTATGTGAAATATCAATTACTTTACGCTGATAATCTTGAATTCAACACGTCTGTTCTTCTGACGACCTTCTTCGGTGTCGTTCGAAGCAACTGGTTCCTGGTAAGCGTAACCCTTGTACGACAAGCGTTCCTTAGCAACACCATGTTCGATGAGGTAGTCAACAACGGCCTTTGCTCTGTTAGCAGAAAGCTTGGTGTTGGTTTCGAGAGAACCAACGTTGTCGGTATGACCACCGATTTCGATAACCATCTTCGGGTAGTCAACATTCAAGAGCTTGATAAGGTTGTCGAGTTCAGCCTTCGAAAGGTCACGCAATGTTGCCTTACCGAAGTCGAAGAAGATGTTCGAAAGAACGATCTTAGCACCAACGTCGATTGGTTTCAGCTTGATGTCCTTTATGAGTTCCTGATACGAAGTTGCTGCAGGTACGTCAACGTTTTCACTATGGAAAAGGTAGCCTTCGGTTTTGGCTGTGATACCATAGTTCTTGCCAGACGGCAAGCTGATGAGGTATTTCCCTGTTGCAGCGTTCGACTGGAGGGTTGCGTAAATTTCGTTCTTTTCAAGGTCAACGATTTCGATGTCAGATTCAACTGGCTTTCCTGTGTCGGCATCTGTGATTGTACCCTTCATGATGGTAAGCCTAACTTTCTTAACTTCCACCTTTTCCTGATGAACAACTGTCTGAATCGAAGCGTTTGAACTTGCGATAAGGTTGTCTTCGGTACCAGCAACCAATGGCTTTTCTGGGTTAAGGAATGTTATTCTCCAGATATCCTGCATTCCGAAGCCGCCTTCACGTGCACTTGATATATATGCGAAACGTCCGTTACCTGCAACGATGAAGAATACATCATCTTCTGGGGTATTCAGAGGAACACCCATGTTTACTGGTTCACCCCAGTTGCCGTTGTCGTCGAGTTCGCTGTAGAAAATATCGTATCCACCTACAGTACCTTCTCTCTTCGAGCTGAAGTACAAAGTTCTGTTGTCGGGGTGCATAAATACACCTTCTTCATCGTATTTGGTGTTGATTGGTTCTCCGATGTTCTTTGCAGGACCCCAGTCGCCTTTTGCAGTCTTCTGGCTTACGAAAATATCCTTTCCTCCTTTGGATGGTGTGCCGTATTCGTCCTTCGGGCGTTCGCTTACGAAGTACAAAGTCTTTCCATCGGAGGATATTGAAATCGAAGTTTCGTGGTACTTGGTATTGATGTTTTTGTTGAGTTCCTTCGGCTTGCTCCATTCAGCACCCTTGAGGTAGCTTTCGAATAGGTTTCCGTCGGGAGTACCCTTGAATGTGTAGAGTATAGAGCCATCTGGCGACAGACCTACTGATGCATCGTGTTCTGGAGTGTTGAGCTTGCTCATGTTAAGAGCCGACGACCATTTGTTGTCGCCTTCGTTGTACGATATGTAGAGGTCTTCGTAGTACTGGTTGTCGTAGTCGAGGCTACCACCTGTAGAACCTTCACGACGCGAGGTGAAAATCATCATCGATTCGTCGGTCGAGATAACAGGACCATAGTCTGAGTACTTTGAGTTGATGTTTGGACCAAGGTTGTCGAGGAAAATACGAAGAGGATTTTCGTTGAGCTTTGCAGCGCTTTCACATTCTTTGATTCTTGCTTCTGCGTTGAAATCACTCTTTCTGAGTCTCATTTTCTTGATTGTCTCTTCGTAGTCGGTGTTCAAGAATCCTTTGTAGCTGTTTATAGCCTCGGTGTACATTCCGTTTACTTGGTATGCTCTACCCATTTCGTACAAAATGTCGAACGAAACTTCGTTGTTGAGGCTCTTTGCCTTCTCGAGGAAGGTTATAGCTTTTTTCTTCTCGGTTGAGGTAAGGTAGCAAACTCCGATTTTGTAGTTAAGTTCAGCGTTTTCGCTGTTGTATCTGTTTGCTGTGAGGTATTGTTCGAGAGCCTTCTTGTATCCTCCCAACGAGTTGCTTGCGAAGTATTCGTCTCCCGTTTGTATTGCAGTGAGAGCTTCCTTGAGACCTTCTTTCTCAGCAGTTTTGAATTTAGTCTTGTCGATAACGACGTTTACCTGCGAATATGATACTAATGATGCCATAATCAGCGTTATGGTCATCAATATTCCTATATATAATTTAAACCTTTTCATTGTTCTAATTTTTTTTCGTTCATGGATTTATTTGAGTTCATCGCAATATGAGTCTATATCGTCAAGGTCTTTTACACCAAGCGACTTAGCCTTGTTCCAGTCTTGGCATGCACCATCCATGTCGCGTGACATTTCCTTGGCTGTTCCTCTGTGCACGTATGCCTCGCCGTAATCTGACTTGAGGGCGATAGCCTTTGTAAAGGCTTCGATTGCAAGTTGGTATTCTTTTTCCTTGTAGTAGCAAAGACCGAGGTTGTTGTATGCGTATGCATAGTCCTTGTTTATCTTGAGGCATTGGTTCAATACTTCGATAGCTTTGTCGTAATCTTTCTTTTCATACAAAGCGATACCCTTGTTGTTCATTGTCTTGTAGTTGTCGGGCTTAATCTGTAAAGCCTCGTCGTAAGCAGCAATAGCCTTGTCGTATTCTTTGTTGAGGCGGTATGCGCTGGCAAGGTTCGACTTGAAGATGTCGAGCTTTGTATTCAACTCGGCTGCTTTTTGGTAGTCGGCTATGGCCTTGTCGTATTTTTCCTGCATTCTGTATGCCGAGCCTCTGTCGTTGTACGAGAAAGCATGAGTGTTGTCAACTTCGATAGCCTTGGTATAGTTCTTGATAGCTTCGTCGTACTGCGCCTTGTTGAAGTTTATTACGCCCATGTAGTAGAAAAGGTTTGCATTTGAGAAACCTTGTTCTATTGCGTCCTGGAAGTACTTAAGTGCGTTGTCCATGTCGGGCATAAGGAAGTAACAATATCCGATGAGGTAAAGGGCGTTGTTGTCTTTCTTACGGTTGTTGTACTCGGTGAGATCGTTTATTGCCTCAGAATATTTCTTGAGCTGCATGTAGCAGGTTCCGCGTCCGTAGTATGCCTGCGCCATTTCGGGGTCGTTGCTGAGCGACTGGCTGAATGCGCTAAGTGCTTCGGTGTAGTTGCCTTCGCCATAAAGAGTGACTCCGTTGTTGTATGCAACTTTCGATTCTTCACCTTCAGCGTTTACCAGGGTGTTGAGGGTGTCGCCTTCGGTGGGACTAGTGATAATTTGTGTAGGAACGATAATCGGATTTGCATCCGTCTGGTTATCTTCCTGAGAAAAGACATAACCTATGCTGATAGCTAGGAATAGGGTTGTAAATAGTAATTTTTTCATATCAAAAAATTGTTAAAATTAATATGTTTTGCATGTTTGACACATGTTTGCAAAGATACAATTTTTTTTATTATATGTTTTATTCTTTCTTTTTTTATTTTTGCAAAATAAATATATGATTTTATGAAGCGTTTAGTTTTATTATTTACTTGGGTTTATATATCGTTGTGTGCAACTTCACAAACTATCGACATGATATCTCTTGATAGGGGGTATTCGGTTGAAGTTGATGAACTTACAATATCGGGTTTTCGCCTGAATTTGTCGTTCGATACACTTAGTGTCTTGTCGGTGGGCGACTATTTGACTGTTGATTTGAAATCTACTACCCGTTACGGTTCGGTGGGTTATCCGTCACTTCCCGTATTTCGTCGTCCATTTGCAATACCTGCTTGTGAAAATTTAAAAGTTATTGTTAAGTCGTATTCGGTAACCGAAATTGACTTGTCGCAGTATGGCGGCAAAAAGCTAATGCCTCAGCAGCCTTCTCTGCGTAAGGATGAAATTAGTCGGAACATAATTATTAATAAGGATATATATGAAACTGATGGTTTCGTTAGTAAGTCGGTGGCTTGGTGTTCGCGTGTGGGTTCCATGCGTGGGGTCGAAATCGGAGAACTGAATGTATTGCCGATGTCGTACAATCCTGTTACCAATATTTTGCGTATGTACAACGATATTGTTGTCGAAGTGAAATTTGAATCGGCCGGAAAATATCTTGATGCCGCTACTTCTACACCTTACTTTGCTCAGGCATATTCCACCTTGCTCAACCGCGATGTGCTTGAATATACCGACTTGTACCATACACCTGTTAAAATGCTGGTTGTGGCGAACGAGGACTTCGAAGAGGCTCTGCGGCCTTGGATTGAATGGAAGACCCAAAAAGGCTTTTATCTTGATGTCGAGTATGTCGGTATGGACGTTACTGCCGACGATATTGCAAGACATGTGCATGCACGGTATGCTGAGGGCCTTGCCGAAGGCAATGCTCCGGTTTTTGTTGTGCTTGTAGGCGATGTCGATCGTATTCCTGCTAGTGCGGTTGGTGGTGAAAGTCATGAGCAAACCGATTTGTATTATGCATCGGTCGATGGCGACTATTTTCCCGAAATGTACCTTAGTCGTATGTCTGCCGAAACGGTGGATGAACTTTCGGCTATTGTAGAAAAAACACTTGTGTATGAAAAATACACTATGCCCGATCCGTCGTATCTCGATAACGCCTTGCTTATTGCTGGTCAGGATCGTACCTGGAATCCAGCAATAGCGCAACCTACAATTAATTATGCTACTCAGAATTATTTTAATGCCGAACATGGTTTCGAAAATGTATATGTTTATCTCGATTCGTACGATGGTTGTTATAGCCATCTGCATACTGGCGTAGGTTATGCTCATTATACGGCGCATGGCGGCGAAGATTGCTGGGCAGGTCCACATTTTTCAAACGACAGTGTCAATAATCTGCACAATGCGGGCAAGTATTTTCTCGGTATTGGTAACTGCTGCGTAAGCGGTAAGTTTGGACATACTTCACCATGCTTCGGTGAGGCTTTGATTCGTTCCGATAAGGGTGGTGCATTTGCCTATATAGGTTCTTGCCCAAATACATACTGGTACGAGGACTATTATTGGGCAATAGGAGCAACCAACGTATTTACAGAAACTCCTACTCTCTCGCAAACGCATACCGGAGCACTCGACCTTATGTTCGATGATGAAAAATTCAACACAGTGTCGTCGATTATGTATGGTGGAAACCTTGCTGTTACAAATTCTTACAACGAAGGATATACAAATACGTCTCCGAAATATTATTGGGAAGCCTACAATGTGCTTGGTGATGGCTCTGTAATGCCTTATCTTTCGGTTCCTACTGCCAATACTGTTTCGCACTACGCTACCTTCTTAAATGGCAACGGATACTTTACTGTTGAGGCAGCCCCGGGTTCTTATGTTGCGTTGACCGATAGTTTGACAATTCTTGGAACAGGTCTGGTAGGCGAGGGCGGAATAGTAAACGTCCGTATCGATGCCACGGCAACCTCCGACAGCGTGCTGCTTGTTGTCACTCGTCAGCAGCGTATTCCGCACATTGAGAAGATTGGTGTAGTATTGCCTAGTGAGGCGTATCTGACCCTCGTTGACTATTCTCCTGCTGAGGCACGTTACGATGTTTCCGATCCAGGCTTTTTTACATTCGAGATAAAGAATATAGGTCTTACTGCTACTGAGGTTGCTCTGCCTATGCGTTTGCGTTGCGCCGACAGCCGCGTTGAGATTCTCGACAGCCTGGCTTCGTGCCCTGTTATTCAGTCTGGATCTACAGCCGAGGTTGCTTCTGTATTTTCGTTCAGCGTTTCGAACGAGGTAGAAGACGGTTGTCAGTTGCAATTTGCCCTGATTATTAACGATACCGTTGCGCATGCCGAATATGTGTCAAATTTCAGTGTGAGAATACAGAAGCCTGTGCTGGTGATTGCAAATTCATACATTGATGGAAGTGTGATTCCAGGCTCACGATTCGATATTAACATTGAGACTTCGAATAGGGGAGAAACTGCTTGTGGAAACGTTCATGTGACTTTGCAGAGCCTTTCAGAATTGCTAATTGTCGAAGATGCTGAAGCCGATTATGGAGAAATCGCATCCAGAGGCTCTGCCGACGGTCGGTTTGGCCTTTCGATTGCTTCCAATGCCCATTTCGGCGATATGTTGCCCTTGAAAGTTGTGATGACAACCGAAAATCTTGAATTTGTCGATTCAATATTTATATATGTGAATATTTGCGATATGCCAATTCGCGATTTCCCGTTTGTTGAAGATTTTCAATCTCAGTCGATTCCCGATTGTTGGACTCAGGAGAAGCTGGGCTCGTCGAATGCCGAATGGCGCGTTGTCGATCATGATAATGAAGGGCAGTACGCCAATGAGGATGGTAACTATTACGCTTACCTATTCAACTCAGACCGCAGTCCAGTGTCAACAAGACTGATTTCGCCAAAGTTCGACTTCTCCAATGTGAATCGTACGGTTTATCTGTCGTTCAGACATATACAGAAGGACTGGTGGGATGATCAAGATAAACTTTCTGTTTATTACAAAGTATCAGATACGTCGGAATGGGTTCATTTGCGTACCTATCATCAGTCGTTGTATTCGTGGACAAACGAGCGAGTGGCGTTGCCTAACATTTCGGAAAACTACCGTATAGGGTTCTTTGGTGAGGTTAGATGGGGCTATGGAATTGCGCTCGACGATGTGAAAGTCGAGCTCGAACCATGCATAGTTCCTGAAATTTCTGTCTCTCAAGACGAGCAGGGACAGGTTACTATGACATGGACTGGAAATGCCGATAATTACATTTTGTATAAAAACGGAAATCAGTTTGCCGAGACAACTTCCAATACTATTAATATAGATTCCTACGAAGCTTGCTATGTTGTAGAGGCTCATTGTGGAAACAATGTGGAAAGGTCTCAGGAATATTGTGCAGTGGCCGTAAGCTTTGATGTAGAGCAGTGCTTGTTGTATCCGAATCCTGCATCCGAGGTGGTTGAAATAGTCTGCGGTAAGAATAGTAATGTGTTGTTTTATAATGCATTGGGCTGCTTGGTTAAGTCGCTTTCATTGGATGAAGGGCATGCGGTTGTACAGCTCGACGAGTTGCCAGCTGGTGTGTATGTAGTGTCGATTGAGAGTGCCGACGGCAAGGTGGTAAGGAAGAAACTCGTTAAGGAATAGCTATTGTTTCAGTTTTGATAATGGTGCTTCTTTAACATTATATTTGTAATGTTAAATATTATGTTTTATATAATTTTGTAAATTGCTTTGAATAGCATTCCTGCGTGTCGGGAAAATGAGTACTTTTGCAATCCGATTCATTTATGGGGCTGACGTGGTTTTGACAGCAAGGTAAATGATCGTGTAAGCATGCCGGGCAATGTAGGTTATCCCGTAAAACTGTCTTGCAGAACAATAATTGGCGCAGAAAATAATTATGCTTTCGCTGCGTAGTCGAAGATTAGTAGGCTTACCTTAATCCCGGCACAAGGTGTTGGGACGAAACATCGCTCGATTGGACGGTCTGGTTCCGTTTCGGCAAAGCGGTGGCAAAAAAATACCGGACTGGCTGTCTCTATTCTCTTGTGGGACGGCGAGATTTTTAGGAGATAAGGATGGGTTTGGGCGTTTGTCCCCGTGCTCTTCCCGACAATCAAAGGCAAAATAAGCATGTAGAAAGCACCTTTGTTTCTTGTTTGGACCCGGGTTCGATTCCCGGCAGCTCCACAAAAATCAGTTGAAAGTTAAGAGTTGAAAGTTGAAAGTTGGCTACGCCGAGCTGAAGGTTCGTGTATATTCGTGCTATTCGTGGTAAAATAAATCGTTCCGAGCGCAGCGACGGAACCCTGTTGGGGTAATTGAGGAGATCACGGATAGCTTGATTCTCATCGTCTCACTGCGTATCGTCGTGAGACTCATAGCATCCTCGATGACTACAAGCGTGGGAGGTCGGCGTACTGTTGGTTCTGACGTAATTTTCCGAATAAAAAAAGTAAAAGCCTCCGCGGCTCGAGCGGAATTAATTTAAAGCTTGTGAAAACCCATGTAGTTCTATGATTTTTTTTGTTTGATTTTGTCGTTTTTAGCTATGCTAAACAGCGAAGCCTTCAGCGAGATTAACAGTTCTGTTAACGTTTCTTAAAATCATTCTTAATTTTGTCGGTTTCGGCATGTGTTTTGCTGTCGAAATATTGTTTTTCGTACAATAAATAGGTTTGATTGTAAAAAAAACTTTTTAAATATAGGTAATTAAAATAAAAGTTATTATTTTGCCTACAATTAATTTATGAATACTATGCACAATAATGCACTGATATTAAATGGTTTACTTTTAAATATGCTCGCTAATAGGGGCGAGAAATATAGCGTATGTGGCGGTATGATGGGCAGGAGTGCCAATTCTTCCGTTCTGGAAAATAATTTTATGTTGAATTTAATGAGTGTCGAGATATGAAAAAGATTGCTTTATTATTCGGGGTTTTGCTTGTGTTCTGCATCTCTGCCATGGCGCAGACTAGAACCTTGCTTATGAGCAATGGCTCTACAACGATAAATTGTGGAGAGACTATCAATTTCTATGATGACGGTGGCGACGGTGCTAATTATAGTTCCCGACAAGAGTTGATTCATTATGTGCACGCTCCAGAAGGCACAAGGATACGAGTCCGGTTCTCTTCCGTGTCGTTTTATAACAATAATGCATTTCTGCGATTGTATGATATGGGTTATGTCAGTGGATCATACACTAATATTGCAAGCGGACAGACACCGACGTTTACCACTACGTCGAATGTCTTGACGATGTATTTCCACTCTGGTTCCTCTGCGACGACACGTGCCGGATGGGTAGCTACCATCACTGTCCTCGATTGTCCGACTATTCTCGACCTTACAGAACTCGAATGTGGAACTGGCTCAAGGACAATCGGTGGAGACCTGATAAACGACGCGGGTAATGCTTATACTGCAAACCAGTATGTCGAAAGAACTTTCTCGACAGCTTTCGGCTCAAAGTTGCACCTTAGCTTCATTTCGTTGCCAAATGATTCCGACGCCAGCGGAAAGCCGCGTGATTATGTGGCTGTTTATGATGGTCCTAATGCTGCGTCAACTTGTTTAGGCAGGTTCCATCGCGATAATATACCTGGTTCAATAATATCATCGGCAAATTATTTGACTATTAGGTTTGTTAGTAATGGCACGGTCAATGGCTCGTGGTCGGCTACAATAGCCCCCGATGCCTGCCTTGGAACCCCTCTCGAAGATGTTGTGCTCGATTGCAATGTTGTTACGTCGCATGTGATTGGTGGAACTTATACTGAAAATCAGAATTATAGCCAGAAGTTTACGGTGTCGAATCCCGAAGCCCAGTTGTTGGTGGACTTTACTGCTTTGCCTCACGACGACGACAATGACTATGTTGAGATTTACGATGGCGAAGGTGCTTCGGCAACGCTGCTGGGAAGATATTTCGGTTATGGAATTCCTCGTACTGTGGCTTCTACTGGAAATGTATTGACTATCATATTCCATAGTAATGCCACAAATAATGGAACATGGAGCGGCGCCGTTACCGTCGATTGCCCGGCCTCTAAAAATATGCCTAGTACGGGTTCCGATACCATTGTAACCTGCAACGCCATGATTTACGATAATGGCGGCCCTGACGGTTCTTATTCCAACAACCTCGATGCTGCGTTCTTGGTTGTACGTCCTGGACGACCGGGAACAGTAATGCATCTCGAAGGAGAATTCGAATTCGACTGGCAGAATGACTATATAACCATATACGATGGTGAAGGAACCGATGGCGAAGTGCTTTGGGGTGGCGGTCTTCACGGACATGGATATCCGCGAGCATACGCACCAAACGCTGGACAGGCAAAGGATTGTAGCGGTTCTACAAACTCTTCTATCACCTGTATGTCAGAGCAGGGTGAGGATTGCGACAATTGTTTGGGCTCTACCCCTGGCAAAGATCCAGATGGGACAGCTGTCGAAAATGCCGTTTGGAATTATCGAAATTCGTCGCACGAATACGTATATAGATGCGTTACATATTATCCTAAGGTTACTTCAAAGACTGGTTCGCTTACTATAAGATTGCATACTAACAATACGCAGGCATGCAAGGGTTTTGCCTTGAAGGCTACATGTTTGCCTAAGCCAACCGACTGCTACAATACTGGTGTTGTAATATTCAGTGAGGATTTTGAAGGTAACGAGGTAAGTGACCCTGTATATTCTTCAACACCTATCAGCAATAGAGTTTGTACATATGGAATGTGTGGTGTTGCGCCAAATAATAATGCTGGATACACTCTTGGTCAAACTCATAACGGCGGTTATTATGCAATAAGGAAGACAAGCTGTAACGAGTGGGACTATTTCAATTTCATCGACGACCACACTCATCCTGGAAATATTCAAAGAGGTTATCTGTTCAATGTGGATGCAGAAGCTGGTACAGGTGTTTTTTATCAGGACACAATTAATCTCGACTGCGATGGCGTTGATAGATTGCTTGTGTCGTTCTGGGTGGCAAATATCAACAACCAATTCCATTGCGATAGAAACAATCCTAACCTTACCGTAGGTTTTTATACCGATAATAACGGAAGCATAGGTACGTTGCTTGCATCCGAAACTACTGGTCCTGTTCCAATGATGCAGATGCATGGTTGTACTTCAGATGCCAACGATTGGCAGTACTATTCTCTCGAGTTGCCTTCTATCCCCGATGGTACACGAAGACTTTGGTTCAGGATAGAAAACAATACGGATACCGATGATGGTAACGACTTTGTATTGGATGATATCGAGGTTCGCGCCTGCTTGCCTCCCTCACTGCTTAGTCGTATCGATGGCGATGATGTGATATACAGCTCGTCGAATGTATGCGCAGGTTCTAATTTGGAACTTAGGGCAGATATCGATACTACTACTGGAGCCCAGTCACTCTACACTACTCCGTATTACCTGTGGCAGCGCGGTGTAAACAGCGATCCAAGCAACTATGATTCTCCGATTATCTGGACAGATATGGATATGACTGGCGGTGTATATATAACTAACCTAGATGGTCAAAATGTACTTTTGGCAACATCTAATAGCCCTGATATTAATTATATGCCAGATGGAACACCAACGACGGAGTCTGAATACAATGAAGGTTATGCAAACTACCAGCAATTGATTATACATGAGCCGCAGACCTCTACTAATCCAACCATCACGCGTCACTATTACAGGGTAATCATTGCTGGTTCAGTAAGTGCATTACATAGCCGTTATTGCCATTCCGAATCGGAATACCATGTGGTAAATGTCGTCCGAATTCCAGAAATAACATTCGGTGGAACTAATGCAATATGCGAAGGTGGTATTATTAACCTTGCGGTAACTGGCAACAGCCCA
Source organism: Bacteroidales bacterium UBA1184 (assembly GCA_002310235.1). GTDB lineage: Bacteria > Bacteroidota > Bacteroidia > Bacteroidales > ML635J-15 > Bact-19. Next base: position 1,327 of record DBYO01000033.1, on the reverse strand, counting down.
ACCCCAGGAACATGGTCGATATATTCAGAACAGGAAGGTTATACCTTGAATAATACAGGCCCCTTCCATGCCACTCTTTCTGGAACTCAAGTAACTGGAGCAGTAAGGGATACTCTTGCTGTTAAATATCAAATATCAGAGGTAAATGGAGGTTGCTACAATATCAAGAAAATTCCAATTTATCCTTTACCCAATATTACAGTAACTCCGGAGGTTTCTACAATTTGCCAGGGAAGCGAGATAACACTGCACCCACGTTCAAATCAGGAATCCTCGTTCCAGTGGGTTGGAACAGGTGCTCCTGGATGTTCGGCTGCTGGCTGGGCCGCCGACACTACTTGTGCCGACTGGACAGTAACTCCCTCTGGTGCTGGACTGCATACATATACGGTAAACGTAGATACCGAACATACCGAACTCGATGATCATGGAGTTCCGCTTAAGTGTCAATCTTCTGCTGACAAGGTGGTAACCGTACTGCCCGAACCTGGCGACATAACGGTTACTGGTGCACCTACAACTCCTGTATGTCCTGGAACCGTGCATACATTCGTTCCGTCGGCTACTGGTGCAGGAGAATTAACCTATAGTTGGGACGGCGTAACCTATTACGCAGCAAGTGATCCTGGAAGTACATATACTGTAACTGCCACTACTCCTGGAACTGCAACCTATACTTTGTATGTAAAGGACAACAGAACAGTAGGTGGTATCGACTATAGTTGTCCTGCAACTCACGAGGTTGTTATGACGGTTTACGACAATCCATCTTTGTCTGTTAGCACTCCTGTCGGCATCAACTGCTTCGGACAGAATACAGGCTCGTTCATTCTTACCGGTTCGAGCACTGGAACCAGCATACCTTTCGGATCTGGCTCATCGGCCTACTACGAGTTCAGTAAAGATGATGGCGATACATACACTCATGCTACTACTGGCAACATGCAGCAATATACATTCTCCGACCTTTATTCTGGAACTTACCATGTAGCTATAAGGGATGGACACGGTTGTATTTTCAAGAAGGATGTAGAAGTTGCTGAAACTCAGTTAGCTGCACTCACAGCCGAAATTGCCGATTCCGACACTGTACCAACCTGCCTTGGTCAGTCTGTTGGATCCCTTACAGTAACGGTAAACTACGGAACCCCAGGCACATCGCCCGACCCGGCATACACCTATGCATGGAACACTGTTGCCGAGCCACACTGGGCAGTCGATAGTACAAGACCGATGATAGAAAATCTTGCCGCCGGCAACTATCGTGTGACAGTTACCGATGCACACGGCTGTGAGGCAACAGCCACTAGGGAAGTCACATCCCGCG
>DBYO01000047.1 GCA_002310235.1 Bacteroidales bacterium UBA1184 | reverse complement strand
GCACGAGCCTCGTCCATAATCTTCTCGTTGTCGGCCTGAAGTTTCTTCATTTCCTCGCGAGCGATTTCGGCCTGATTCAATGCATCCTCGATGCTCTGGCTTCTTTTCTTAATAGCATTGTTGATGGGCTTCCAAGCAACCTTGCCCAACACGATGAGCAATGTCAGGAAAATAATGGTGGTCCAAAAAACTAATCCTATTCCGGGCGTTACTAAATCCATAACCTATATATTTTAATTTAACGTTTCTTCTGTTTTTAACGGGTAGCTCCAGCCAATCGCTGGAGAACCCGTTTGCTTTTGCACTGAATTAAGCGATCAAAGCAACTACAACACCGAACAAAGCAACACCTTCTACAAGAGCTGCTGCGATGATCATTGCAGTCTGAACTTTACCTGCTGCTTCAGGCTGTCTTGCGATAGCGTCCATTGCTGCGCTACCAATCTTTCCGATGCCTAAACCTGCACCCAATACTGCCAAACCGGCGCCAAGTGATGCGATTGTTGTAATTCCCATAGTAACAAATATTAAAAATTAAACATAAAAAATTCTAATTCAAAATTCTACTCGTGCTTGTGCTCTGCAACTGCCAGACTGATGAACACTGCCGACAGCATCGTGAATATATAAGCCTGCAGGAATGCGACAAGCATTTCGAGGCAGTCCATGAACAATACGAATATTACCGACACTGGAGCTACTGCTATTGTCTGGAAGATGAATATCAGCGATACCAAGCTCAGGATGATGATATGTCCTGCCGAAATGTTGGCGAAAAGACGAATCATAAGAGCAACAGGCTTAACGATGATACCCATGAGTTCCACAACTGCGAGTATAGGCTTTACGAAAACTGGAACGCCGGGCATCCAGAAAGTGTGGTGCCAGTAGTCCTTGTTTCCGTTCAAGTTAATCATAAGGAAGGTGAAGATGGCGAGAACCATAGTCACTGCGATGTTACCCGTTACATTGGCATTACCGGGGAAGAACGGGATGAGACCTAATATATTATTAAAAAGTATGAAGAAGAACACTGTCATAAGGTATGGCAGGAACTTGTCTGTCTTTTCGCCGAGGTTAGGGTAGATAACATCGTCCCTTACATAGAGGAAAACTGGTTCGAGGAAAGCCTGCATGCCTTTCGGGCGACCGGGGTTCTTCTTGTATGCCTTTGCGAAGCTGATGAATACTATTAATAATATAATGGAAACGAGCATCATTGATGCAACATTCTTTGTAATCGAGAAGTCGAGAGGTTTTTCGTTAGCGATTTCGGCGTTGGCGTTTGCCTCAAGGTATTCGAGGCTCTCGTGGAATTCCATTGCTTCGGTTGCTTCGCCGTTCTGGAAGGTAAGGCCGCCCTTGTCGTTGGCAAGGTAAATCTTGTCGTTGGCGAGGATGTAGGTGTTGTCGCCCTTGGTTACGGCTTCGTGTCCGTGGTGGAATGCGCCCGACATGAATAAGTCGAGATGACCGTTTGCGAAAACAATCACTGGCAGCGGAACAGCTACAGGAACTTCAACTTCCTGGCCGTTTTCCTCTTTGGTGTAGTCGAGGATGTGCCATACGTGCGAGTCCTTGATGTGTCCCATAATCAAGCTGGTGACATCAAACTTTTCTTCCTTTGCAGCTTCGGGCTGTGCAGCTTCCGTAGGCTCTACAATATTTTGCGCAATTTCGCTTGATTCCTCAATCTGTTTTGCTGTGTCCTGCGGCTGAGCTTCCACTTCTTCAGCGTTTACTGGTACTGCGAAAGTCAGCAATACACAAAGACTTAACAAAAACCAAACATATTTCTTCATATTCCAATTATGAATTTTATTGTAAGACCACAAATTTACATTTTCTTTTCTGAAAACTGCAAGTTTTTTTTAAGTTTTTGAAAAGATTTTTTTAAAACACTAATACACAATGGACTATAACAAAAAAAGTCGGAACTTTCGCCCCGACTTTCCTATTATAAATTTTGTCGTTTTTACTTGATAACGCCGAGTTCCTTGCCGACCTTGGTGAATGCTGCGATGCACTTGTCGAGGTGGGCGATTTCGTGTGCTGCCGAAATCTGAACGCGGATACGTGCCTGTCCCTTCGGAACTACAGGATAGTAGAAGCCAGTTACATAGATGCCTTCTTCCTGAAGTTTTGCAGCCATATCCTGCGAAAGCTTTGCGTCGTAGAGCATTACTGCGCAGATTGCCGATTCGGTTGGCTTGATGTCGAAGCCAGCAGCCTTCATCTTCGAGATGAAGTAGTCGGTGTTGCTGTGGAGCTTGTCCTGCAACTCGTTGGTGCTCGACATGATGTCAATCATCTTGCAGCCAGCAGCGGCAACCATCGGAGGAATAGAGTTGGAGAACAGATATGGACGCGAACGCTGACGAAGCATTTCGATGATTTCGCGCTTACCAGTTGTGAATCCACCAACTGCACCGCCGAATGCCTTTCCGAGAGTACCGGTAAGGATTTCAATCTTTCCACGGAGGTTGTAGCGTTCGGTAACACCACGGCCAGTCTTTCCGACAACACCTGCCGAGTGCGATTCGTCAACCATTACCATTGCGTTGTACTTGTTTGCGAGTTCGTAAATCTTGTCGAGCGGGCAAACGTTACCGTCCATCGAAAATACACCGTCGGTAGCAATGAGGCGGAAACGGCACTTTTGTGCTTCCTTGAGTTTTTCTTCGAGGTCGGCCATGTCGGCGTTGGCATAGCGGAAACGCTGAGCCTTGCACAAACGAACACCGTCGATAATTGAAGCGTGGTTCAACGAGTCGGAGATGATAGCATCTTCTTCGCCTAACAATGGTTCGAAAACACCGCCGTTAGCGTCGAAGCAAGCAGCGTAGAGGATAGTGTCCTCGGTGCCGAAGAATTCGGCAATCTTCTTTTCGAGAGCCTTGTGGAGGTCGGAGCAACCGCAGATGAACCTTACCGAAGCCATACCGTAGCCGTGAGTATCCATGGCTTCCTTTGCTGCAGCGATGAGCTGTGGATTGTTGGCGAGGCCGAGGTAGTTGTTTGCGCAGAAATTGAGAACCTTGGTTCCGTCCTGCAATGTGATTTCACCGCCCTGTGGCGATGCGATGATGCGTTCGTTCTTGTACAAGCCGGCTTCTCTGATACCAGCTATTTCCTTCTGTAAAAAAGCTTGAAAATCGTTATACATGATATTTTGTTTTTAAATTATTTTCGATTGGCAAATGTAAGAAATAATGTTTTTCGTTGAACAAAAAAAATTGACCTCGTTTTCGAGGCCAATTTTTTTATCTGTTCTGCTTTGCTTCGACGCAAAGTGTTGCATGAGGAACGGCGCGAAGTCTCTCCTTTGGAATCAGTTTGCCAGTCTTTCGGCAGATGCCGTAGGTGCCAATCTCGATCCTGAAAAGTGCTGCCTGCAAGTTCTGTATGAACTTAAGCTGACGCTGTGCAATACGTCCGATTTCTTCTTTCGACAATACGTTCTGACCTTCTTCCAATACCTTGAATGTTGGCGAAGTATCATCGATGTCGTTCATGTCTTCCTTAGTTAACATACTCTTGTACAAGTCGAAATCGGCCTGTGCACGTTCCAACTTCTTGAGAATTATTTCCTTGAATTCTTCAAGCTCTTCCTGAGAATATCTGGTCTTTTCTTCTTCCATGGCTTTTAGTTTTTATTCTATACCCAATTTATAAACTCTTAATATTATACGACAATTATTATATTTTGTTTTATGAAAGTTCAATAGTTTATTGTTGCGTCGTGTCGCGCAGCGACTGTACAAGGTTCAATAGTTCAAGGTTTAAAGTTTAAGGTTTCAAGTTTCTGGTTTCAGATTTGAAGGTTTGAAGATTTGAAGATTTGAAAATTTGAGGATTTGAGGATTTAGGATTCCTGCGATGCCTTCAGCAGCTTAGCAACAAGCACAACCTCCATAACGAGATATGCAAAATACAGCACGAAAAACTGCACCACGTACGCAATGCGATAATCGGCATCGCTTCTTATTATAGGAATAAGGAATACCACGCACAAGGCCATCTTCACAAGGCTCGACGCCATGAAGATATAGCCGAAAAGACCTTGCTTCTGCGTCATTTTCCTAAATATGAACTTGAGCACCAAGACCACTGCCACAGTAAGCACAAAAAGGAAAAGATGCGCCTCGTAGATTCCCGTGGCGGCACACACGGGGAAAGCACGCGCCAACAAGAAATGCACGGCAAACAGACCCACGCCGAATATTGCAAGCTTTGCCAGAACTCCAACTAGAGAATTACTTTTCATTTTTCACACCTTTTACTACTATATATATTGAAGCAAACACAGCAAAAAGCGACAAGCCCACCGTAAACCACGGTTTGGAGGTGTCGAAATACTCGTCGAGCTTAAGTCCGCCGAAAGCACCTGCAAATATCACAATTCCCATCTCGAATGCCAGCGACGTATATCGCGCCCATTTTCCAAGACTTGAATTGAACTTGTCGTCTTTTTCCTTGTTATCCATTGTACACCTCGTCGGCGGCCGGTTCGGCGGTACTCATGCTACAAGTGCCGGAGAATACAGCATTGGGCTCAATGGCCAACTTTGAGGTTTTTATCTCACCTTCGACCATTGCTGTAGCTTTGAGCATCAGCAAGTTTTCGACTTTTATCTTGCCTCGTACTGTTCCTGCCACCTCACAATCTCTACATTTTATTTCTCCTGCAATCTTACCGGTTGTACCTATTACCAGTTTTGACTGGGTTGTAAGATTTCCCTCTAATGTCCCATCGAACCTCACATCGCCCTGCGAAACAATATTACCAACGATAGTAGTTTCACTACCGATAATATTAAGGTTGTTGCTTATTTCTTCGCTTCGTGCCATAACTTATATTTTTTCGACCTCAAAGGTAATAAAAAATTGATAATTGACAATTAACAATTGACAATTATGCAAAAATGTGGTTTAATTTTTGAATCTTCAAATTATAAAATCATCGAATCTTTTCCTTACCTTTGCAAAAAATTGTAACGATGAAAACAAGAATATCAATATTGTTGCTGGCACTTTCGATAATAATCGCAGGAATGAACTCATGTGCAATTCAAGAAGTGAGTGTTGGCACACCCAAAGACGTAAAAGTAAACAACTTGAGTCTGAGCGGAATAAGCATCGGTGGAAAAATTCCTATTGACAACCCCAACTCGTTTGGATTCAATGTTAAAGGAGTGAAACTTGACGTTACCATCAACGACATTCCCATTGGATGCTTCAACAAAAAAGACAGGATACACATCAAGCCAAAATCAAACAATGCCTACCCAATAAATTACGATGTTTCGTTCAAGGACATTGTAAAAGATCCTATAACGCTGACAAATGCGTTCGCCAAAGGCAACGTTAACCTAAAATTGTCGGGATATGTGAAGGTTTCGAAATTCATCGTGTCGAAAAAAATAAAGGTTGAGCATCTGGAGAATTTGAGCAGATTCAAGTTTTTTTAATACCTTTGCAAAAATTTTCTTAGATGAAAAAGTTCGCAATACTATTCATAATAGCCTTCTGCTCATTGCAAATGATGGGACAGAACATTACCCCTTCGCGCATAAAATATTTCAACGACTCCATCTACAACGGAAAAGTAAAAATAGAACAGGACGCCGCTCTGAAGAATTTTATGGAAACCTGTGTGGGCCTTAACAAGAAACGCGACGGCTTTCCTGGCTACCGCGTAAAGGTATTTGCACAGAACACCCAGGACTCGCGTTCGCGTGCCAACGCCATCCGTTCTGCTTGCAGCAACGACGACCACGAAGCATACGTCACTTTCGTAGAACCTAACTTCGAAGTACACGTAGGCGACTTTATGACACGATTCGAGGCTTTGGTGCTAATGAAAGAGCTTTTGGCAAAATATCCGGAAGCATACATCATAAAGACCAATATAAAATACCCCATCCACTAATGGACAATACGGAATTGAAGAGGCTCGAAAACATCGCCGCCACTATACGCCGCGACATAATCGACTCGCTGTGTGAAGCAGGGTCTGGACACATAGGCGGTTCGCTCGACCTTGCCGACATTTTCACAGTCCTCTACTTCCACACCATGAAGCACGACCCCAAAAATCCGCAGATGCCCAACCGCGACAAGCTGATACTTTCGATAGGCCACACTGCACCGGTGCTTTACGCTACACTAGCCAATGCAGGATACTTCCCAAAGGAAGAGCTTATGACTTTGCGCAAGATTGGCGGCCGTCTGCAAGGACATCCGTCATTGGCATCGGGACTGCCAGGAGTGGAGTCGGCATCGGGTTCGCTCGGACAAGGTTTGTCGATATGCGTGGGTATGGCACTTTCCGATAAGGTTGACGGCTGCAACCGCAAGATTTTCTGCATATGCGGCGATGGCGAAATTCAGGAAGGTGAAGTATGGGAAGCAGCAATGAGCGCAGCACACCACAAGCTCAGCAACATTATTGCAATAGTTGACCGCAACCGTCTGCAAATCGACGGCCCAAACGAAAACGTGATGGGTCTTGAACCTCTGCGCGAAAAATGGTCGTCGTTCGGCTGGGAAGTTTACGAGTGCAACGGCAACAGCATAGAGGAACTTGTCAATACTTTCGACAGCATGGCTGGCGACAAACCTAAAGTCCTCATCGCCAACACAACCATGGGCAAGGGGGTAGCCGAAATCGAAGGCGACTACAAGTGGCACGGCAAAGCGCCAAGCAAGGAAGACAAAGAAAGATGGGAGAGATAAGTTAAAAGTTGATAGTTAAAAGTTAAAAGTTAAGAGTCGAAAGTCTGTAGAGTCGTTGCGAGCAACGACTAATATCTGCAAGCAACGACAAACATAAACAAAAAAAGTTCCGCCATTCGACGGAACTTTTTTATTGTTGTACAAACCATTTTACAGTTTTGGACCTGCATCAACAAGTTTCTTGCCTGCTGGGTTGCTGGTAAACTTAACAAAGTTCTTGATGAAGCGTTCTGCAAGGTCGCGTGCCTTAACTTCCCATTCGTTGGCGGTTGCGTAGGTGTCGCGCGGATCGAGAATCTTCGGGTCTACACCTGGCAATGCGGTCGGAACTTCCAAGTCGAAGTACGGAATCTTCTTTGTTGGTGCGGTCAGGATTGAGCCGTCGAGGATTGCATCGATGATTCCACGGGTATCCTTAATCGAGATACGCTTGCCAGTACCGTTCCAGCCTGTGTTTACCAAATAAGCCTTAGCATTGCTCTTTTCCATGCGCTTTACAAGTTCTTCAGCGTACTTTGTAGGATGCAATTCGAGGAATGCCTGTCCGAAGCAAGCGCTGAATGTTGGAGTAGGCTCGGTGATACCACGCTCTGTACCTGCCAACTTAGCAGTGAAACCGCTGAGGAAGTAGTACTTGCACTGTTCTGGTGTAAGTATTGAAACTGGAGGAAGAACACCGAATGCATCTGCCGAAAGGAAAATTACGTTTTCGGCTGCCGGAGCTGCGCTTACCGGGCGAACAATCTTCTCGATATGATCGATCGGGTAGCTTACGCGGGTATTTTCGGTAACGCTCTTGTCGGCGAAATTGATTTTGCCCTTTTCGTCAACGGTAACGTTCTCGAGAAGTGCATTGCGACGGATTGCGTTGTAGATGTCGGGTTCGCTGTCCTTGTCGAGGTTGATAACCTTTGCGTAGCAGCCGCCTTCGAAGTTGAAAACGCCGTCGTCGTCCCATCCGTGTTCGTCGTCGCCGATGAGCAAGCGCTTCGGGTCGGTCGAAAGAGTGGTCTTGCCGGTTCCGCTAAGTCCGAAGAAGATAGCGGTGTGCTTGCCCTGCATGTCGGTGTTTGCCGAGCAGTGCATTGCAGCAATGCCTTGCAATGGAAGGTAGTAGTTCATCATCGAGAACATACCCTTCTTCATTTCGCCACCGTACCAAGTATTGAGGATAACCTGCTCGCGGCTGGTGATATTGAAAACAACTGCTGTTTCGCTGTTGAGACCGAGTTCCTTGTAGTTTTCTACTTTAGCCTTCGAAGCGGTGTAAACAGTGAAGTTCGGTTCGAAAGTTTTCAGTTCTTCCTCGGTCGGCTTGATGAACATGTTGCGTACGAAGTGAGCCTGCCATGCAACTTCCATGATGAAACGAACATTCATGCGGGTATCCTTGTTGGCACCGCAGAAAGCGTCAACCACGAACAATTCCTTGTCGCAAAGTTGCTTCTTTGCAAGATCCTTTACAACATTCCAAGTCTCCTGTGAGCAAACGTGGTTGTCGTTCTTGTACTCATCGGTTGTCCACCATACGGTATCCTTTGAGTTTTCGTCCATTACGATGAACTTATCCTTAGGCGAACGACCAGTATAGATACCCGTCATTACGTTTACAGCGTCGAGTTCTGTAAGCTGTCCCTTGTCGAAACCTTCGAGAGATGGGTCCATTTCGAATTTGAACAATTCCTCGTATGAGGGATTATAATGAAGCTTTTTTACACCTGTTATGCCTATTTTGGCGAGGTCTTTCAATATTTTTTCGTTCATGTGAAAAATGTTTATTTTGTTAATTAAAATATTATTCAATAACTGTCAAATCTGTATATTTAATATCGAATGTACCATCGGTTACCGACTGCAATTCGTTATTGTTGTTCATATAATTAAAGAAGAAGGTTCCTTTGATAATCTTAGTATTGGTATTGTATTCGGAAATTGTAACAGCACCTTCAGTTGCCTGGAAATTATTAAATCCCAACTGGAAAGTAGCTGATATGTCATTTCCGAAATCGTGACGACCTGTCGTTATGTTTGTCGGCAACCGCAATGTTATACTCTGCCACGATACAGAACGGTCGCAAGCGCCATACACCACCATAGCAGTATCGGTTTTGTTTGCATATATGTCGATTGCGCTCCAAATTGTGCCACCTGTGCCATAACTAAAAACATTAGTATATACATCATCTCCAAAATCGTAGTAAGTATAAGGCACATTGGTAAACTTACCTTCGGTCACATTCTTAACACCGCCATCGTTACGATATGCTGTAAAGGCAAACTCTCCACCAAGAGTCTTTGTCTCGGTGTTAAGGGACGAAAGCCTTACATAACCACTTCCCGACTCGTCGTTCAGCGTTGAAAAACGCTCTGTTCCCGAAGCCATATTGGGAATAAATTCTGCATAATGTCCGTTAGTTGGGGTAAATGTATATTCGCCGACCTGCTTTGCATTAAGGGTTATTATTATTGCCTGTCCGTTACCCGAAATACCTGTCATTTTTATCCTACTATCGCTTATGACCGCCGTCGGATCGGCACTTCGCCAGTTGGAACCGTTAATCAATCCATACATCGACACCAATTCACGTCCGCCAGAACCATTTCCTTTACACGACGCAAAAAGGGACAGCACCACCACTAACACAGAAATTATTATTGTAAACTTTCTGCACTTCATATCTACATTCTTTTACAAGACTGCAAATATAATTATTTATTAATTCCGAATAAACTTTTAAGGATAAAAATATTTTCAGAAATAATTTTTGTGTTATCCAAAAAACATGTATCTTTGCATCCGCATTTCCGCTTAATAGGAAATGTTCAGATTTTAGCACGGAGAGGTGGGTGAGTGGCTGAAACCACCAGTTTGCTAAACTGACGTACTGGGTTACCGGTACCGGGGGTTCGAATCCCCCTCTCTCCGCAAAAAAGAGCGAAGTTTTGACTTCGCTCTTTTTGTTTTCCTGCAAATCCATGAAAGCTTGCTTTCTAAAGGAATTGCAGGAAAACAAAAGGGAAACGCAGTGGAACAAGTTTCCTTTTTTGCAAGGACGCTCGCGGCAGCGCCGGGGATCTATAATCCCCCAATCCCACCTCTTCATAGTTTTAATTCAAAAGAACATGCAGGAAAACAAAATGAAAACGCAGAGAAGCAAGTTTTCTATTTTTTTGCAAGGACGCCCGCGTCAGCGCCGGTAATCTACAATCAAACAAAAAAAGGCTGCAATCGCAGCCTTTTTTCCATTTAATGTGTTCGTCAACTAATCGTCAAAGAAATAATCCGGATGTGTCCCTCTTACAACAAGCATTTCACAATAAATATCATACTGCATTCCACTGCCTACGCCAAACACCCTAGGTATCATTTTCTTGGCAATGTCCTCGGTACTATAAACAATATCTTTTGTTATGAGACCATCCTCTACCAGCATAAGGCGCGGATTAGCTTGTCCGGCATCGGTCTTTGCTATACCTTCGGTGTCGAACACAATCTTGTCGATGCAATCGAGTCCATTGTCTTTTATGTACGATGCTGCAAGCTCTTCATTTTCGGCTGAAACTACAATGTATATCGGCGCCAAATTGACAATCTCCTTTCTAGCAATCAACGAATCAATTACCATTCTGTCGGCATCTGACACTTCATTCTTGCAATAAAACGTAATTATCTTATACATAGCACCATCAATCTCGTTCTTCGACTTTACCAAAGCCACAACAGGACTGTTTTCTTCAGCAAACTTGACTTTGTATTCTTCCCAGTCTTTATGTCTTTTCTCAAGGTCGGCACGGCACGAATCAATGTACTGCTTATAGTCGCGGTCGGTCTTTGTGAGCCTCAGATAGTTCAGCTTTATGATAGAATCGTTGACAATGTCATAGTTAATCGCAATTCTGTCATTAGAACACCATATACCACGTTCGTTGTAAATCTCACCTATATAATTGAAATCCTTATCCGCAAGAACACAAGTATGAACATGCTTTCCATAGTATTCAGAATCATAAGCTATAATATGATAATATACATCATTAGTTTTGTCATATATAAAAGTACGACGCATATCATTTTTCTCTCTGAAGATAGTATCAACATATAATTTCTCGTTGCTCGTAGCCAATTGAACTTCTGTTGGCATTATGGTATCAAAATACAACGTGTTTAAATCTATTGCTTTTACATGAAACACATTATCCGCAACTTCTTTTCTTTCCTCTCTCACCAACTCTACATCTTCCGCTTTATCCAATTCATACATCTTTTTGCCTGTTGCCAAGTCATAATATGAATTGGTTTCTCCATAAGCTTCATAAGAAAAGACCAGAACATCCTTGCCGTCAATGTCCAAAAGCGTTAGAGGACGCGTTCTGCTGGCATACCGAGTGCCCCTGTCTTCTGGATTTACCAGGATTTCCTGCGTTTTATACACTTCCCACTCATAAACTGCCGGTTCGGGCTTGGCATTGCGATTGCACGAAACCATAGTTGCAATTAGCGCAACTGCTAATATTAACACAAATGAGTACCTCATAACATTAATTTTTTATTGTTATTAAACACAGCTTGTCTTTTATGCAAGCTTCAACTAATCATCAATATAGTATGCTCCAGCTAATGCAGAAACAACAAGTTCGCCTTCATAAATCCAATACCAAGTTCCAAGACCCCCACCGAACAATCTTGGAATCATTTTCTTGGCAATATCGTCGGTACTATAAATAGTATCCTTTGTAATAAGACTTTCTTCTACAAGCATGAAGCGTGGATTTGTTTGTCCTGCATCTGTATTCGCCATGCCTTCGATGTCGAACACAACCTTGTCGATGCAGTCGAGACCGTTTTTCTTGACATACGATGTGGCAGCTTCTTCATTTTCGGCAGAAATCACAAGATATATAGGTGCCAAGTTGACAATCTCCTTTTTACTAACCAACGAGTCGATAAGCATTTTGTCTCCATCCGATATTTCATCCTTGCAATACAAAGTAACAACCTTATACTCCCAGCAGTCAATCTTGTTCTGTGTCTTTACCAGGCCTATAACGGGATTTGTTTCTGCATTATTCTTCTCTTTGTAATCTTCCCAATCTTTATGCTTTTTCTCAAGGTCGGCACGGCACGAATCAACGTACTGCTTATAGTCGCGGTCAGTCTTCGTAAGCTTCAGATAGTTGATCGTCACAACCGAATTGTCTTTTATATGCTCTATATCAACAAGTATTCTGCCGTTGTAATACCGAGGTCAGACCTTATTGTCATATATTGAACCCAAGTAGTTTAAATCCTTATCAACAACGATAAGCTCGTGTACTCGCGCACCATAATAGTCGGAATCGTAAAACTTATAATCCCAATAAACATTACTTGTTTCGTCATATTCAAGTGAAACACTCAATTCTTTGCTGTCGCCAGCTACCAAAGGAACGTCAACAGGAATAACAGTATCCAATAAAACGGTTTCCTTCTGTTTTACATTATCCACACCAGTTATCTTCTTGCCAGTTGCCAAATCGTAGTACGACAGAGTGCTGTCACGCGAAATAAACACAAGTACGTCCTTACCGTCGATGTCAATAAGAGCCTCGGGAATCGTTATATCACCAAGATTTCTATCTTCATCTTCTATTAAAACTTCCTGTGTCTTATACACTTCCAATTCGTAAACTGCTGGTTCGAGCTTAGAATTGCGATTGCACGAAACCAATGTTGCCATTAATGCGGCAACTCCTAATAGCCAAAATGAATTTCTCATAAAACTAATCTCCAAAAATTTAAATGTTATACGAATAAAAATCAAACTTGCCTGTCTTTCCTTTTCTCTCCAAAGCGCAGAGCATTCTCCAGAATGATTAAACATATTATATCAACAACTCTATTCCATCATCATATCGGCAACAAAAATAAAAAATTATTCTTAATAAATTTCAAAGGTTAAAAAATTAAAATTAATACGTTTCGTATATCATAATAACGCACAAGAGGCGGATATATTGTACATCTGCCTCTTGTATATTGAGAATTTCTGTCTTATGACAGCTAAATCACTTGTATATAAACAATTAAGCCTTCAGTTCCTGGATTAAATTTCCTATTCTCTTCAAGGTTTCGTCCTTGCCGATAACCTCAATCATGTCGAATACGCTCGGGCCCTTGCCTTCGCCGACAATAGCCAGACGGAACGGCGACATTACCTTGCCAAATCCCCATTCGTTGCCTTCAATCCATGCCTTTACTGCACCTTCGGTCGTTTCGGGCTTGAAATCGGGGCACTTGTCAAGAATGTTAACCAATTCCTTGAGAACCTCGGCAGTGTCTTCCTTGCAGGCTTTCTTCTTGAACTTCTCGTCGAACTGGGTCGGTGTTTCGAAGAAGAAGCGGGTTTCGTCCCACATTTCGTGAATGAACGAAATACGTTCCTTCATAAGTTCGCAAATGCGTACTATGTCGAAGTTCGAGTAGTCGATGCCGCGAGCATCCAAATCCTTACGGAAAAGTTCTGCAACTTCCTCTGCCGATTTCTTCATTATGTACTGGTGGTTGAACCACTTTGTCTTGTCGGGGTCGAAACGGCTTCCGCTCTTGCCAACGCGTTCGATGGTGAATTCCTTTATAAGTTCGTCCATCGAGAATATTTCCTGCTCGGTACCAGGATTCCAGCCCAAAAGTGCCAGCATATTGATGAATGCCTCTGGGAAATATCCGTCTTCGCGGTAGCCCTTGCACATTTCGCCGTTGTTGTTGAACTGCATCGGAAAAACAGGGAAACCGAGCTGGTCGCCATCACGCTTGCTGAGCTTACCCTTTCCGCTAGGCTTGAGAATCAGAGGCAAGTGTGCGAACTTTGGATGTTCCCAGCCAAATGCTTCGTACAAAAGTATATGCAACGGCAACGATGGCAACCATTCCTCGCCACGGATTACGTGGGTGATTTCCATCAGGTGGTCATCAACAATGTTTGCAAGGTGGTAGGTGGGCAGACCGTCGGTCTTCATCAGCACCTTGTCGTCCATTTCCTTGGTGTTGAATGTTATGTCGCCACGGATTTCATCGTGGGTTTCTAGTACGCGGTTTTCCGGAACCTTGAACCGCAGAACGTATGGAGTGCCGTTTTTCAGCAATTCATCAACTTCTTCCTTGCTCAGCGAAAGGCTGTTGCGCAGGTTCATGCGTGTTGAGAAGTTGTAGATGAAGGTTTTGCCTTCCTTCTCGGCTGCAGCACGAAGTTCATTCAATTCCTCTGGTGTATCAAATGCCATATATACGCTACCGTTGTCTATAAGCGTCTGTGCGTATTTTGCATATATGTCCTTGCGGTCGCTCTGGCGGTACGGACCGTATTTTCCGCCTTCGCGGATACCTTCGTCGAATTTTATGCCGCACCATTCGAGCGAATTCATAATGTATTCCTCGGCACCCTCGACGTAGCGGGTCTGGTCGGTATCTTCGATTCGGAGAATCATTTGTCCGCCGTTGTGGCGGGCAAACAGATAGTTGTACAATGCGGTTCTAACGCCGCCGATATGAAGCGGTCCCGTGGGACTTGGAGCAAATCTTACTCTTACCATAATGTTTTAAAAATTTAGTGGTGCAAAGATAATGGAATTTTGGATTTTAGATTTACGATTTTAGATTGATTGTCACAAAATCAATAATCAGTAAAAAACAAAAGGCCGCCCATTTCCACAGACGACCTTTTGTCAAAACATAATACTCTACCTCATTACGTTTACGGTACCTTTCCGCGTCTGACTGTTGCCATAATTGTCAACAGTTTTGATAATCCAGTAGTAAACACCTGGTTCCACTGCAGTTCCCACATTGTTTATCTTTCCATTCCAGAAAACAGACGGATCGGTTGTTGTGAACACAACATCTCCCCTCGAATTTGTTATACCAAAACTATATGTCTTGAAATCCATATCCTCACCAATAGGTCCGAATGTCGAATTTACGCCCTCGGTATCGGGTGTGAAGGCATTCGGAACGTAAAATACATGCGTAATGACAACCTTTACCGACTTGGTTGCTTCCGCCGAACATTCGCCGTCGGTCAAAACCAATTTTATAGGATAGTCGCCACTGCGGACAAATTCATAATCAACCGACTTGTCGGCAAACGACTTACCGTCGATTTCCCACTTGTACGACAGATCCACAGTTCTGCCAGTATAAAATGTATAGGTATTGTCGGTTGATCTCCACGAAAAATCAACGATAGGTGTTTCGCCAATTGTAATTGCACTAAGAATTGTCGTTTTCAACAACTTTCCGCCACGATACAGTGATGCAGTCGGAGTATATATACCCTTTTTGCGATATTCACATGTTGCATTACTGCCATTGCCCTGTTTTCCGTTGCCAAAGTCCCATACTACATCGCAGTCGGCTTCTACGCCAACGGCAACAAACTTTGCCGTTGCTGGCGTACAACGTTTGTCGCATGAAACAGAAAACACAGGTTCCGAAATTGTTTTAGGAGTCTGCTTTGGCTGGTTGTCATGACTATTGGAAGCAACTTCTTGCTTTTCGTTGTTATCCGCTGGTTCCGACTGTTTTGCAGGCTCAGCATCTACCTTAGATTCGGTATTTCCTGAGCTTTGTGCCTTAGCGACTTCGGTAGCAGTTGCGGTTTGCTTAGGTTCAGAAATTTCTGCATTTGGCATAGAGGTCTGGTCGGAAACAGAAACAGCACTTTCATCGCCTGTACTTTCCAGTACAGCATTTGCAATTTCGGTTTTTGCAATAGAGTCATCTGTTGAAGGTTTTTCATCATTAATCCACAGCACAGCCACAAGTACGCCAGCAACAACCAATGCACCTGCAGCTCCACCGACAATAAATTTGCCAAACCTTTGCATAAAGGTCTGCTTTGGCAGACGCTTTTCGAGCTGCGCCCAGCCGTTGGGGTTAAATTCACCCTCGTATTCGGATAATATCTTCTTTAAATTACTCATTTTCACCGTATTTATCTATAAACATCTGTTTCAATCTCATTTTTGCTTTTGCAAGGTTGGATTTCGATGTTCCCACCGAAATGCCTAACCTGCTAGCAATCTCATTGTGCGAAAGCTCCTCAACCACATACATATTGAATACCGTTCTGTACACGGGACTTAATTTTTGTAGAAGCTCCACTAATCGCGCAGCATTTTTGTCGTCTTGTGCAATGCGTTCCAGTTCTTCGTCGCTATCGTCAATATAATCGGTACGTTCCTCATCAATTTCGGAAAACTGCTGCTTCGACGACCGGCGCAAAGAGTCTATCACATTGTTTACAATGATGCGCTTTATCCACGATACCAAAGAACCTGTAGGCTGATAGCTACCTATCTTGTCGAACACTTTAACATAGCCGTCCTGCACGAAATCCATTGCCTCGTCGTAATCTGACGAATATCGAAGGCATGCACCAATCATTTTCTTAAATGTTTGGGTGTAAAGAACTTGCTGATATCGCCTATCATTCTTCACACAGCCTTCCACGATTTTCATTGCATCGTTGGCATTGTTTATGTCCAACTTTTCCTTTCGCATACATCCAATAAACGTTGATATTTAAAAACGGTTGCCTGCTTGTACATATTTTTTTGTGATTGCAAAAATAATCGTTTGAGCAGAATTATCCTCCTAAAATCATCTTTCGACAATAGGCAAAAAAAGCATCCATTTGAACACAAAGTATTTATTTACAATTTTCTTAAAAATTATCTGGTCCACATTGAAAAGGAAAACATAAAAACACAAAATAATCAAACGCAATTTGTTATAAAAAAATCTTATTTCTTAATTTTGCAGTCACTGTAAAACATAACTTTGCAAAAAAATTGAATTTATGACCGACAACAAATCACAAACCAACTACGGTGCCCTGTCGATACTTATAATAGTATTCTTTTTCTGGGGCTTCATGGCAGCAGGAAACAGTATTTTTATTCCTTTCTGCAAGCATTACTTTAACCTCGACCAATTCCAGAGCCAGCTAATCGACTTTGCGTTCTACCTTGCATACTACGTGGGAGCTCTGATACTTTTCGCTTACTCGGTAGTCAGACGCAACGACTTCATCGCACGGTTCGGCTACAAGAAATCCATAGTGTTCGGACTATTGTTTTCGGCGGTGGGCGCGGCTGCAATGATAGTAGCCGTTGGTGCAAACAGCTTCATGGGAATGCTCATTGGTCTGTTTGTCGTGGCACTCGGATTCTCGTTGCAACAGACGGCTGGAAATCCTTTTGCAATAACTCTCGGTCCGCCAGCTACTGGTGCTTCGCGAATTAACCTTTGCGGCGGTCTCAACTCGTTCGGCACAGCTATCGGCCCTATTATCGTGGCATTGCTCCTTTTCGGAACAACCGCTGCCGTAAGCGATGAGGAAATAGCTAACCTCGAAATCAGCAAGGCCGAAATACTTTATGCCGGCGTTGGCGTCTTGTTCCTCATAGCAGCAGCAATTTTCTTCTTCTCGAAGAAGTTGCCGAACGACACCTCGACCGAAAAGACCGAAAAGACAAGCAAGGCTCTTGTCGCCCTCACGATAATGACAGTTCTTCTCGTGGCAATGTTCATCCCTGTTTTCATGAGCTACCGCGATAGTTACGCCACCATGGACAATGTGGAAATTTTCCGCGTGATATTCCTGATGGCTGCACTGGTGATTGTTTTCGTAACATTGCTTTCGGTCAACGGTCTGGCAAAGAAGAAACCCGAAGGCTGGGGCGCAATGAAATACCCGCAACTTGTGTTTGGTATGCTTGCAATCTTCGTCTATGTCGGCGTTGAAGTTTCAACCGTAAGTAACTTCGGAGAACTTCTGCAGAAGCCCGACTTCGGTGGATTCGCAGCCAACGAGGTAGCTCCTTTCATCTCGATGTACTGGGGCAGCCTTATGATTGGACGCTGGACAGGTGCCGTTGCCGCCTTCGACTTCAAATCTACAACAAAGAAGATTCTTACAATAGTTGTTCCGCTGGTGGCATTTGGCGTAGTGCTTGGCGTAAATGCAATTTCGCAGTACAGCATTGTTGCTCTGCTTCCATACATTGCACTTATAGCAATCCAGATTGCAGCATTCTACTTCACCAAGAACAAACCGGCACGCACCTTGTTTATTTTCGCAGTACTTGCTGTATGCATGATGCTCGTTGGCATTTGTACCGAAGGAATGATTTCTGTTTATACAATTATGGCTGGCGGCTTGTTCTGCTCAATCATGTGGTCGTCGATTTTCAACCTTGCACTTGCAGGACTTGGCAAATATACGACACAAGGTTCAGCGTTCCTCGTTATGATGATTCTCGGTGGTGCTGTAATTCCGCCTATCCAGGGCAAGTTGGCAGATTATATGCAGACTCTATCGTCAAATGAAGGATTCGGAATACATTATTCATACGTGATTCCTGTACTGTGCTTCGCATTCCTGGCCTTCTTTGCAATGTATGTAAAGAGGATTCTGAAGAAACAGGGAATCGACTACGACAGCGAAGTGTAGGGAATAGTTTCTAAGTTTCAATGCCTGCGGCGTTTGATGTGCTACGCACGTTTCAATGGCTTCGCCGTTTCTAAGTTTCAATGGCTGCGCCGTTTCTAAGGTTAACTTTGTTGAGGGCTTCGCCGTTCTGGTTCAAAGTTTAACGTGGGGTAAAAGGCATAAAGGCTAAATAAGGCAGCAAGACTGTTCGTCTGTAAGACCGTAAGACTGCAAGCCTGCTAGACTGTTAGACTGTCAGCCTGTTAGACTTTTAGACTTTTAGCCCCTTTTTGTTGCCAATTCTAAACGCTTTTTATTTCCCAAAAACACCAAAAGAGTCACTTTGTGCTTAAAATTTCGACATATATCTAAATTTAAAATATTTACGTATGTTTTTTTTTACATATATTTCACTTACAAATTAATCTATATATTTGCAATGTGAATCAACTTAAAATTATTGAGTTATGAAAAGAACAATTATTATATCACTTCTCGTTGCAGCAATGGGAATGATAACATTTATGGGGTGTGAAAAACATAACTCGGAAAGCCCTTCGCTTCCGAACACATCATGGAGACTTTTTGCTTTTGTAGAAAATGGAGTATCTACACCAGTAAATTATAATTGCTTTAGTACAAATTGTTTTACCATTAATTTTAAGAATAATAGGAAGTGGGATGGAGTAAGTTCATCGAATCACATGGAAGGTAAATATAACGTTTCCAATCATAATGTCAAGATTGAAATTTCATTAATGACAGAAATTTGTGAAACAGAAGACGGACTAAAGTTTGTTGACAAATTGGGAAAAGTAACATCGTATGTTTCCGCTTCCAATCAATTGAGATTGGATATAGATGAAAATGAATCTTTACTATTTGAAAGGATACAGCAATGAAAAAGTTAGCATTATTGATAGGAATATTTGGCGTGATAGCATTTGTAGGATGCGAAAAGGAAGACACAACAGGTCGTCCGACAGTTACAGCAGTTGCATCGCAAACAACTGACAATCCCTCTCAAAGTGAGCCAGTAACCCACAATACAACATTGTCATATACAGGTTGCCATTCTGGACAAAGGGATGGGTATGAGCCAATAGTATCAACAAATTATGAAAATGGTATTCTGTCGTTAACTATAGAAAACTTTCGTGTTAACTGCGCCATGGATAGCATTTTTTCAGAGTTAACAGTTGACAATCAAACAATTGATTTGAATCTCAAAGAAAATTCGTATGCTGCTAATTGTGTATGTCCCGTTGATGTAAACTATTCAATCGATAACATAAAAGCAGGAACATACGAATTAATAGTAAGGCACGCTGATATAATTAAATATCAAGAAGAAATAACTTGTGAATAGTTCGTATATCCACAAAAAGGCACTACAAATATAATTGTTTGAAAAAATTCTAATCCCCGCGCAACGAAATCGATGTTTCCGTTGTCATAGGGATACAATAGTATTTTTCATCATAGATTTTTCAACATTATGAAAAAAGGCAGGCACGCCCGTCTCTGCCAATTTTTTATTGGTGTTGCAATTAGATATATTCGATTATTTTTTGAAAAGTTTGGAATGCGAACCCACACGGACTAGTTTGATAACATTGCCAACTTTTTCATACCATATTAGAAGCATATCTGGTTTGATATGAGCCTCCATATTATCCTTGAATCTTCCTTTGAGCGGATGCGTAAGGTAAGGGTCGTAAGGTAACGTACCAGTTTCTGCAAGTATTCCAAGAGCAGTTTCCAACAAATTTACATCTGGAGCAGAAAGCGCTTTGTAGTCTTTCTTGAATTGAGTTGATGATTCAAGGCTGAACATTAATCAGTTTCTTAAGTAGTTTAACATATCATTGAGGTTGCTTGCCTTATAGGTATGACCTCGCTTTACCTCTTCAATAGCCTTTATAGTAGTCTCGTTGGGTTCATCATCTTTCAGCACCTTGAAGATACCAAGGCTCTCTACGAATTTAATGACCGCTTGAGCAGTTTTGTTCCGAGCATTGTAGCTAAATGTAATTGTTGCCATAATATTCTACTTTTTCTATAACGCAAATATAGCACTTTCTTTTGAAATGGCAAAATCAAAAAAAATCAGAAAACTCTCCTTTCCAATCGTAATTTACATTATTTTTGCACGTTTTCTAACACAAACAAAATTCAACAAGATGGAAGAAAAAAAGGACTCTCTGAATTTTATCGAACAAATCATCGAGAACGATTTGTCGTCAGGAAAAGTAACTAGCACATACACGCGTTTTCCTCCCGAACCAAACGGTTACCTGCACATCGGACACGCAAAATCTATCTGCCTCAACTTCGGCATCAAGAACCAGTACCACGGCAAGTGCAACCTGCGTTTCGACGACACCAACCCGTCGAAGGAA
This sequence comes from Bacteroidales bacterium UBA1184, assembly GCA_002310235.1. Lineage (GTDB taxonomy): Bacteria > Bacteroidota > Bacteroidia > Bacteroidales > ML635J-15 > Bact-19. The sequence continues at coordinate 52,920 of DBYO01000047.1, read as the reverse complement.
GACGTTGAATATGTAAACTCGATAATCGCCGACATCAAGTGGCTCGGCTTCGAGTACGACAAGCTGCTCTACACGTCCGACTATTTCGACCAGCTTTACGAATGGGCCAAGATGCTTATACGCGAAGGCAAGGCCTACGTCGATGAGCAGACTCCCGACCAGATTGCCGAACAGCGCACCAATCCTACCACCCCCGGTATCGAAAGCCCGTTCCGCAACCGTCCAGCCGAGGAAAGCCTCAAGCGCCTCGAGGAAATGAACGCCGGCATGCACGAGGAAGGCTCGATGGTACTGCGCGCCAAAGTCGATATGAACTCGCCCAACATGCACATGCGCGACCCGATTATGTACCGCATAATCCGCCGTCCGCACGACCGCACTGGCGACAAGTGGAACATCTACCCGATGTACGACTACGCACACGGACAGAGCGACTACATCGAAGGCATCACCCACTCCATCTGCACCTTGGAATTTGAGGTTCACCGCCCACTCTACGACTGGTTCCTCGACCAGATTGACAAGACCGGCAAGCGTCCTCAGCAGATTGAATTTGCACGACTGAACCTTTCATACACGGTAATGAGCAAGCGCAAACTTCTCGAACTCGTGAACAACAAGTACGTAAGCGGTTGGGACGATCCGCGAATGCCTACCGTAAGCGGTTTGCGCCGCCGTGGTTATACGCCCGAGTCAATCCGCACTTTCGCCGAGAAGATTGGCGTTGCAAAGCGTGAAAATATGATTGATGTGAGCCTTCTCGAATACTGCATCCGCGAAGACCTCAACAAGCGCGACTATAGAATTCTAGCAGTTCTCGACCCGCTGAAGGTTGTCATTACCAACTATCCCGAAGGTCAGACCGAAAAACTCGAGGCACAGAACAATCCCGAAGACGAAAACGCAGGAACACGCCAGCTCACCTTCGGACGCGAAATCTACATCGAGCGCGAAGACTTCATGGAAGATGCTCCGAACAAGTTCTTCCGCCTTAAACCGGGTGGCGAAGTTCGTCTGAGATATGCTTATTTCATCAAGTGCAAAGAAGTGATAAAGGATGCCAATGGCAACATCACCGAACTGCACTGCACCTACGATCCCGAAAGCCGCGGCGGAAAGTCGCCAGACGGCCGCAAGGTAAAGGGAACAATCCACTGGGTAAACTGCGACACCTGCGTCGATGCCGAAGTGCGTCTGTACGACCGTCTGTTCACCAAGGAAAACCCCGACGACCTTGCCGAAGGCGAAACCTACCTCACCTATTTGAATCCGGATTCGTTGAAGGTTGTCACCGCTAAGGTCGAGGAATACATAAAGGAAACTAAGGAAACCAGCTTCCAGTTCGAGCGCAAGGGCTACTTCTGCTTCGACAAGGACTCGACTCCCGAAAAGCCTGTATTCAACCGCACCGTAACACTGAAGGATTCTTGGGCAAAAATTGCAGAAAATGACAAGAAGTAAGGTAGCACTTTTCCCAGGTTCGTTTGACCCGATAACTGTCGGGCACGAGTCGATAATTCGCCGCGCACTGCCGATGTTCGACAAGATAATTGTCGGCGTAGGAGTCAATTCCGAGAAATCGGCAATGCTGCCAAGCGAAAAGCGCGTAGAACTGATAAAGAAAGTGTTTGCCGATGAGCCGAAGGTGGAAGTCGTAACCTATTCGGGACTTACGGTTGATTTTTGCAAGGCAAACAATATCTGTTTCATACTGCGCGGACTGCGTACCTCTGCCGACTTCGAGTTCGAGCGTTCCATTGGTCACGCCAACCAGCTTCTCGACAAGAACATCGAAACCATATTTATGCTAACATTGCCAGAACATACATTCATTTCATCGAGCATTGTCCGAGATATCGCAAAGAACAACGGCGACATTTCCGCATTTCTGCCCAAGGCGATAACACACGAAGATTTCTAAAACAAAAATATTTCTTATGGCTGCAAATTGCAGCCATAAGTTTTTCTAGCAAATACATACTAATCAGCAGATTGCATTATATATGCGCTTAAAATAAAAAAAACTGATTTTTTTAATCCAATTCAAATTAAAGCGTTAAATTTGCACTCTCAAAATTGTAATGTTATTTTTAAGAACAGATTATGTCAAACAAAGAGAAAACTACACAGGATGAAGGTTTGCAGAATGTAGAATCTGCATTGAATCGCACCGAAAATTGGTTCGAAAAACATCAGAAACTCATTATTATAATTTTCGCTGCTATCGTAGTTATAGCATTGGGAATAATAGCATACATAAAGTTCGTACAGCAACCAAAGAACCGCGAAGCAATGACCGAACTCTATATGGCCGAATTTGCATTCGCAGAAGACAACTTTGAATTGGCACTCAACGGAATCGAAGGAGAATACAGCGGTTTCGCAGCAATAGTTGAAGACTACGGCAGAACTCCTTCAGGAAATGCTGCACGCTACTATGCAGGTGTTTGCTGCATGAGACTTGGACAGTACGAAGACGCAATAAACTACCTCGAAGGCTTCGACAGTGACGACCCAATGGTTGGTCCTATGGCAGTTGCTCTTATCGGTGACGCTCACATGGAACTCGGCGATAACGAAAAAGCAGCTAAACACTATACACAAGCTGCAGAAAAGGCAAACAACGACTATTTGTCGCCACTCTTCCTTATAAAGGCTGGTAACACATACGAACTTATGGGCGAATACCAGAAAGCTCTTGACACATACAAGAGAGTACAGGAAGACTACTACACAGTGCTTGAAAGAAACGACAAGACTAACATTGAAAAGTACATCAAGCGTGCCGAAATGCATTTAGGTAAATAATACACATTATCTTTCATAATTCTTAGGGGGACTTGTCCCCCATTTTTTTAATATATTACGACTATGGCAAGCGAACTCAAGAACCTATCAATCTACTCCGAAACAGGAATTGCAAGACAGAATACTGAAAAGCCATACAGAATAGGTATTGCAGTATCGGAATGGAACCAGGAAATAACAGCTAATCTAGCCGACGGAGCAATCGAAACTCTCAAGAAATACGGCTATAGCAACGACGACATTGTGCTAAGAAGTGTTCCTGGAAGTTTCGAACTACCACTTGGTGCAATATATCTAATCGAAAACCATCAGTGCGATGCCGTGATCTGTCTCGGATGTGTAATACAAGGCGACACCAAACATTTCGACTACGTATGTTCAGGTGTAACTCAAGGCATCATGGACGTGAACACCAGATATGCAACACCTGTTGCGTTCGGCCTGCTTACCACAAACAACCAGCAGCAAGCAATCGACCGCGCAGGCGGACGACTTGGCAACAAAGGTACCGAAGCTGCTGCAGCAGCACTAAAAATGCTTACCCTGAAGAATGAAATCAGGTAAAACGAAAACAATAATTCTGATTATATTGTCGGCAACGGCAATGATATCATGCATCCCGCAAAAGAAGTGGGAAAAAGCAACAATAACATTCAACGACAATAGCGAACGCGAGGCATACGTATATGCTTCGCCGTTTTCGTACTACAATTTCTTTAGGGCAAAATACTCACCCGACGAACGCAGGACCATATATCCGCCCGACTCTGTAAAGTCGGTCTGCAACGGCAATTTTGCCTATCATTCGCTATTCTTCGACGAAGAACGTTTCGGCATGGAGTCGTACGGATTCATAAAACGGCTTGCAGGAAACGAATTGTACATAGGCGTAACAAAGTTCAAGATGAAGACATGCGCCTGCAAGACATCTGGAGGCTATTTTAAGGGCTATTTCATCGTACATGGAGACAATTACATCAAGATAAGTATCGATGCCCACAGGCAGATAAAAAACATCAACGAGCTTAATAGCTTCATCGAAAACGAAGGCATCGACTTCGAAATACCCCAAAGCATCTGCAACCTCGACGAACTAATAACTCTTATTGGCAAGGTAGGGATATAAAAAAAGGCGGAACATGTCCGCCTTCGGTATAATCATACAAATAATTACATGTTCTTCTTGATGTCCTCGACAAGCTTCTTGTACTCGTCGTCGGTAAGCTTTACGCGTGAGTTCGACAGAAGCATATCACCTTCTTTGCTTATAGGAATAAGGTGGATATGGGTATGAGGAACCTCGAGTCCGAGTACCATAAGACCGATGCGTTCGCATTCGATAGTCTTTTCCAAAGCAGCAGCTACCTTCTTTGCGAAAATCAAAATTTCGGACAAAACTTCGTCAGAATTACGGAATATATAGTCCTTTTCTTCCTTAGGTACTACCAAGGTATGACCTTTCTTAAGCGGATTGATGTCGAGGAAAGCGATGAACTTGTCGTTCTCGGCCACCTTGTAGCAAGGAATTTCGCCATTTATAATCTTTGTGAATATTGTTGCCATAGTCGTTAGATTGAGATGTTAATAATTTCGAATGATACGATTCCACTAGGAACCTGAATATCAACCACGTCTCCGACTTTCTTACCAAGTAAGCCTTTTGCAATAGGAGTAGATACCGATATTTTCTTTGCCTTTAAATCTGCTTCGGACTCCGATACTATAGTATATTCCATCTCCTGATTAGTTTTTGTATTTTTCAGCTTTACCTTGTTCAATATCTGAACTGCATTAGTATTTATCTGTGAAGGATCGATAATACGTGCATTACGGATAGTTTCCTGGAGCTTGCTAATTTTCATTTCGAGCAAACCCTGAGCTTCCTTGGCAGCATCATATTCTGCGTTTTCCGACAAATCGCCCTTATCGCGAGCCTCGGCAATCTGCTTTGAGATATTAGGTCTCTCAATATTCACCATCCTATCCAACTCATCTTTCAATTTTTTAAGACCTTCTTCGGTCAAATATGAAATACCAGACATAATTATTTAATTATTAATGTTATACAAATAAAAAGAAATCCCGTTTTCTCCTTGGGATTTCCACTGCAAAGGTAATACTTTTTTGCTTTGGAAATAAAAAATTTTAATCGGAAAGCCCACCAAGATGAACTTTCCGATTAATAGATTAATAATAAATCAACTTCTACATAGTAACTCGCAGACCGAATGTATGTACACCACCCAAAATATTGGTGAATCTGTATGAGTAGTCAACGGCCAATACAGGTCTTGTGCTAACCGAAGTAGTATTCAAGCCATAAATAGCCTTCTTTGGAGAACTTCCATCCGACAATCTAGAAGAGCTCTTGCCTCCTTCTCTCTTGGTAAGAGGTGCCTGCAACGATATACCTACAGAAGGTCCTGAGAACCAAGTTGTGCAATCGTCTACAGAATACAAACCACTCTCATAGGTATAGCCAGCACGCAAGAACAAGTATTCCATGAATGAATACTCAAGACCAATATGGAACTGGTCCTTAGTGAAGGAATTCGAAGTGAAGTTCAATGCGATAGCCAAATTATGGTTCGAATAAACAACTTCCTCCTCTTCATCAATCTTCGGAGCAAGTCTTACATGATACGAAAATCCGATCTTAATCAAAGAAGGAAGCTCATATTCCTGACTTCTGTTTTCAACGCTCATCAATGTTCCTGTCGGAGAGAAACCTACAAATGACATACCGTCTCCGGAATATTTCATGGTTGTACCAACGTTCTTCATTGTAATACCAAAGTGAATGTTATCACGGTTTCTATTTCCAGCCTTATCCTTGCCGAAACCAGTAATATACTGAATACCTGCATCAATTGCAAAACCTGAAGACTTAAGGTTATCAATATGCTCGTTTACCATTTTTACTGTTATACCACCAAAAATGCTATTCGAGAATTCACGTGCATATGACAATCCTATTGTAGCATAGCCAGGTTTATAAGTACCAAAACCGCCTTCAGGCATGTCTTCGGTAGTCTTCTCAATTTCGCCCCAGCTAAAAACATTCACCATAGCGCCTAAAACACTATTTTCTCCTACCCTTACAGCCAAGGCAGCAGCATTAATCTGTATGCCTGAACCTACAAGGTACTGTGAATTATTAAACCCAACTTCCAACTTCTTGGTGAAAGCCAAACCAGCAACATTGAGATGCATACTTTCATAACCTGTAACACAGGCTACTCCGGCCTCACCCCAGCCCGAGGTTCTTGCCCATGGATTGATCAAAAGCTGCGAAGCACCTGCCTGACCAGCCCTTTGCCAGTTACCAGCAAATAAATCTGAACTAACTAATCCTAATATCGAAATTAGTAATATTAAATATATCCTTTTCATATCTCGAGCTATAATTTTTAGAAGTTATTTAAATCTGTTGGACGAAGTGATCCGAACCATTTCAATACTTTTTCTCCAATTCCAGGAGCATTTACATGAATTAGATATACACCGCTCGATATAACAATATTAGCCGAGTTGGTAAGATCCCATTCAATAAATGTAGTCTCAGTATCCTTCTTAAACCTACGGATAAGTGTACCATTAATATTGTAAATAGAAATAGTACAAGTCTTTGGCAGGTTGGTAATTCTTACGATATTGTCAAGCTGGTTTGACTCATAGTAAGAAGAACCATAGTATGGATTTGGAACGACCCTAATAAGGTCGAGAGCATTTTCTGCAGTTTCCTGATCATCGAAGATAGTCTTTATATCAGATGTTGAGAATCTGAACAAAGGAGCATTATCGTTTTCTGGATTAGCAATTGCCATATCTCTCTTCGCCATATGGTATGGCATAGAAACCCGAATCTTTATAGTAACATCGGTTGCAAGGAAGTCGAAACGAGGATTCTGCATAGGTATTGCTGTCCACATAGCAGACTTCCATACATTTTTCAAAGCGCTCTTATTGCCATTCTCATACTTCAAAAGCTGCTCATATATGTACTTACAAGAATCGTATGCAGGAGTATTTTCTCCCGTACCATCTTGCTCTATATTGTTTTTACCAATAGTGTTACCCATTATATATATGTAGTGCTTACCTCCAAGTATAGGCTGATAATGATTGTCCATATAGTTTGAGGTAGGATTCCACAACATATCGCAACCATTTTCGCCTGTCATCCAAGAATCTTCTCCGAACATAATATTCAAACGTTCACCAGTTACAATATTGATTGCATAACCGGGGAACCATCCCATACCATGAGTTCCTGAATCATCCGGATTTCCATCCTTGTCAACCGACGGACTCTTTCTAAGGCCAAACTTGTTGGCTCCTCCGTAGCTAGTATAGTTTTGATCCTTCATTCGATTATCCCAGCCACATCCCATAGTCTTCCATTCATTCTCATTCATTTCTACAACACAAGCACGAGTCCATTTCGACTTGTCAGAAGTTATTACAATATTAACAGAAGCTAAAGGCATCGTATTAGTAATAATAGATTTATAATCTTCATTAATATCGACCCTTGGAACTCTTAGTTGTCCCATATACGGAACTAAGCCGAAACGTCCACAATTAGCATAACAAGCTGCAGACCACTTGCCATTGCATATTTTCTCGAAATTCTGGTCTTTATCTGCTATAACTGTTGAATCGCGAGCATCCGGTGTTCCTGAACCTAAAATAAATCTATGATACCCATCCTGAAGTCCATCATCGAAATCACATGTATCATGGCTCGGATATACATAATTACCAGACCTAATCCAATTGGTCCATTTAAGAATCTGGTTCTCCTTATACGAATCATCATCTGCTACAAACGATAGCCATGGTTTGGTTTCATCAGCAAAGGTTATGCTAGATGAAATAACACCATTATTATATGTATTAAGATCCTCAAAACCAGCATAATAATCCTGCATTATTGATATTGAAAATCCCCAGTTCATAAACAACTGCTCGTTTGCATATCCTAGTGCAACACCAGCATCAGAATGTATAGAATCACCTGCCGAATTATACACTACGTAGTCGAATGGCTTGTATGATTTTTTTGTAAAAGTTGTTGAATTTGTTCCACTTATTGCACCTGTACCTGTACTTTGATTTTTAGTTACATTGAATTTAACATAATAAGTATCATCAACTACAGACAATGGGTCAATAATCTTTACATTGATAGGTCCTGAACCATTTTCATAGGTTCTTTCCTTAATCTTCCAAGGATATCCCGACATGATTTCTTCAATGCATTCTTCCTTCAATTCAAGTTCACAATTTGCATTACCAAAACCTTCAATCATTGTAATTTCTGGACCATAACCATATTCACCCTGAATTATAGTTCCACCAACACTTGTAATATGAGGTGTTGCAGTATAGAGTTTAAGGTTATTTCTACCAGCCAAATATGGAGTCTTCTGACCCTTAAATGTTGCTTCGTCATTCTGGTCATACTTCATTGTTGGGTTGTAGGAATATGCAATTGCACTATAGTAGTATTCTCTATTGTTTATAAGCCTTGGATCTCCTGTTGCGAACAAGTCCTTATCCACAACGAAAGTATGAGTAATACCGTTGTTTTCTCCAAAAACTTCGAGAACAGGCATATTTGCCTCCAAATCGTCTGACCAAGTGTAGTTAACAAGTTTTGAAATATTATCCTTAATATCACATTGGAAAACCTGACGAACTCTGTTTCCATCATAGCGTTCAGTCATTGATACTGATGCATCCTTAAACTGGAACACCTGATAACCCTGGAAGTAATAATGTTGATCACAAGGAGTTACGTCAGGATCACCGCAATACAACGATGGGTCCTTTTCCACATAACCTTCAAGATAATTATTTGAACTTGTCCTATTATAAATATGGAATATGAGTTTTCTATCAAGTTCTACAATATTTAAATCTGGAGCATCTGGACCATCAAGAACGCGGAAACAGTTTTCAAAAAGAATCTGAGCCTTATCGTCGGCAACCTTTACAGCCTCAACTGATGCATATGCTCCACCAGAAGTTGCTCTTGCCCACACAGCACCAAGTGTGATATCGTTTACCTGACCAGGAGTCAAGGTAAAAGGACCTGCTGCCTGAATAAAACGTCTGTCGTCTGCAGGATTAGACTCAGTCTCTTCTGTCCAGTTTTCCCTAATAATACCATCCTGTCCCCATCCGCATATATCCGTTGTTCCAGGGAACATGAAGTTTGTAGGCTGAGAAGCATCTGCACCACTTGAAACAGAGTATCCGTTTCCACCATAACGAAGAGGAGTATTGTCTTTCCAGAAACCTGTCATGTAGTTGTAATGCTCAATAGCGGTTTTGGGGTCAGTCATGTTTTCATTTGCTCCATTTCCTGAATTATTGAAATAAATGAAACGTCTCATACCCCAACGTTCATTATCAATAGTACCATCACCAAAGTTCAAGCCATTGATATTACCGTTCTTGAAATCGCCTACATTACAATCAAGTACTCTTCTTCCTGAAATTTCCACATAGCTGGTTGAGTTGTCCAAACCATCTGGATCCTGATAAGGTCCTTCAAAAAAGTCTATACCGACTGCTGGCGGTTGAGAGCCATATCCAAGAATACCTCCTGCATTTTCATCGTCATCATCACCATTGTAGAAGAAACCTAGACCACGTTGAACATCACATCCGGTATAATCGTCCCTAGCGTGACCTAAGTCACCATCAACGAATACTCCAAAGTATGTATTATACAAAGTATATGTTGAACGATTAATTATTCTGTAATTGTAGAATGTCATATCGTTCAAAGCATCGTTGGTCTGGAAAGCGAAAGCCTGTGCACGGAATTCAAAACCAATAGCTGCACCACCTGTTTCAGTATGGACATTACCCTTATCATTATAAACCCACCACATGGAATAGTCTCCGAAAAGACGGGCTGCTTGTCCACGAGGACGTAAACAATCGGGGTCTTCGGTAATACCTTCGTTTATAAATTCGAAATATGGGAAATCTCCCTTTGTGTAATCGTAATATCCATCACCATCCTTATCATAAAAAGGAGCCAGATTGTAATCGTAACCACCTGCAGGTCCGTGTGCTGGCCAATCGCGAATAATATCAGGAACGACATACTCAGGATTTGGATCGCAATTAGGATCGTTACTGCAATTATACCATTCCCTGAAATCCTTTACATCCTGCTTCATAATGCAGAAGTGCTTATCGTATTCACGACATATGTCAGCCGATACAGATGCGATTTCGGCACCAGATATAATCAGTGGACCAGGCCAATAGTCGATACCATCCTGACGATAACGCTGAGCAGCAAGTTTCAACTGCCCGTTGGCATCCTTTCCACCAACCCAGATAGCCGAACAATACAATGCATGAACACCACCTCCTTTAGGAACTTCGTATTTTGCCTTACCTTGCAAGTCCCACCACATATCGCCTCCAGTGTGAACCCTAGCGACAACATTGTTCAAAGCCAAATCGGTAGATGTTCTTGCCGATTCGCATCCACCGGTTGCCTTAGCGACAGGAGTAACATTAACGGTTCCTGCCCACTTGTCGGCAAATGCATAACTTGAACAAAGTCCAAGTATTACTACAAATACTATTTTATTTAAACTTTTCATATCGTGATATTTGTATTTTCTTAATTAAATTAGAATGAGAAACTAACACCTAATCTTACTGTAGTTGGCAACATATAGTAACCCGGAGAATTGATATACATTGCATAGTAATTTCTGAACGATACTTCATCTGTCTGTGCTGCAATCTGAGTCTGATAGTCAGCATAGTTCAAATAACCATCATCACCAGCATTACCTGTGTAAGAATATACATACATAGGAGTCTTCGAATTCAAGAGATTGCTTACATCCAAAGATATTCTAAGATTTCCATATCTTTCCTTAGAACCTTCGTCTTTTGCCTTCGAAAGTCTAATTCTGATATCCCTCGAAACGCTCATATCCACTTTAGTTCTCCATGGCTTGGTTGCACCATTCAACGAACCGACAATAACACCGCTTGACGGTTTGTCTCTCTTTGTATATGGAGTGCCCGAACCACTTACTATTGTGAAGTTGACACCTGTATTAGCAAGAATGTTCTTTCCGTTAATCTTAGGTCCGTTGTATGGAGAACCATCAGCCTTACCACCGAAACGATAGTCGAGAACTATCTGGAAATTGTGACGCTGGTCAACATCCAACGGAAGGATAGTACGCAAGTTAGGATTATCGGACTTAACGATTGAAGCACCTGAATCGTAGCTTGAACCAGTACCCTTAGCCCATTGCAAAGTATAGTTGGCTCTCAATGTGATGTTTCCTGTTCTTCTCAAATCGTATGCTAAGGTGAAACCTCTTACTGTACCAAAGTCGATATTACCAAGAGTATAGTAAGTAACAGGATATGCGCCATAAACAGAGATGGTCTGCAACTTATCACGCATTTCACGATAGAACGCCGAAAGTTTCAACGATGATGTATTTCCAAGTTTCTGCTGGAAACCTAATTCATAGTCGATTGTCTTTTCGGTCTTAAGGTCTGGATTGTTAAGAGTTGATGTACCGAGCTGCCTTATAAACAAATATTCGGTTGGACTCAACTGACCACCAGCCTGCGGACGCTGTGAAAGGATGTCGTAGTGAGCGAAGAACAAAGCGTCTTCGGAAATCGGGAACGAGAATGCTATACGAGGCATAACAACTACCTGTGGTTGATAATCCTTGAATGCCGATGCATTAAGTTCTTCGTTAGGATCAACAAGATATGGAGAAATACCATTAGCACCCTGTATCGAGTTCGGGTTATCAATTTCAAGACCGCTTGCATTGTACCATACACTTCCCACACGGTAACCAGTGATTTCGGTAGGATTGTTAAGGTCGTTTACATAAACTACTGCATCGTCTGGAATATTACCCGGATGCTCGGTAGAACCGATAAGATCTACTTCTTTATTACCTACTGTATAAGCATTATGCAAAGTGTACATATCTTTAAGTACGCTCTGGTTTGCATCGTAACGGTCGATACGAACACCTATATTGAAAATAAGATCCTTGAAAGCAAACTTATCCTGAATGTAACCAGCCATATATGTTGGCTCGAAAGGAGCTATTGGTCTGTCGAGGAATCCGTCTCCATCAGCATCTTTTGTAAAGAAGTCTTCGAACGTAGGCTTATAGCTCAACTTGTTTCCCGCATAGTCGAAACCATAGTATCCAACATAGCTTGAACCTTGATTGAACAATTCGTCTGGGCTAAACCAATTTAGATCGAATGTGCTTGGATCGTATGAATCGATATTAATCCAATCGGTTCCGTCAACTGCCAAGCCCAAAGCTTCACGCAAATGTTTATCGAAACGCTTCTGTGTAGATGCGTTGTAAATTCTCGGATAGTCGATAGTATCGAGGAACAAACCATTTTCATCCCTATATACTATAGGTTGAGTAAGATCAATTTCCATTATATGGTCGTTGGTAAGGCTACGTGCCAATCCCCACAAACCATAGGCAGCAACTGAGAAATAAGAGTCGCGTCTCTGTTCAAACTCGAAACCAAGGCTTATTTCGTGACCGCCAAGGTCGGCAGCAGCATTAGCCGAAACTCTCAACTGTGTTGCATCCGACTTCGCATATGAACCATAAGGAACACCAGGAACCTGCCACATACCATAGATACTACTAGGACCTTCACCGTTAAGCAAACCGCCGTACATCTGAATGTACTGAGTGTACATAGTGGAGAAGCTGCTTCCCATATATTCGTAGAACTGATCTGTGTATGTTGCAAGTGCAGGATTTAGACTGCCTGCGTTAAAATCCTCCACCTCATAGTAGAAAGTCTCCATACAGGAACCCGTAAGTCCAGTAACTGTATCTTCGCCCCATGAATAATATTTATTAGGAGATATGTCAAACTTTCCGATATATCCATAATCGAAGAAATTGTCCCAATGACGAGCATCACCAGATTGAGACAATACCTTTGTATAGTCAACCTGAATTGTATAGTACGGATTTCTAAGGAATGTTTTCTTTTCCGGATCATCGTTTTCCTTTTCTCTAAACTTTTGAGTCAAACGTCCGTAAACACGGTAGCTACCATATTTCTGACGGCCATTGTTGTCGGAATTGAACAAAGAATTAGACCTAGAATATATCTTAGCATCAGCAAGATAAATATTGGTACCGAAAGTAATATCAAGATCTCTTATAGGAGCGATATCGATTTTTGCTGCTATATTAAGATTCTTATTCGTAGCATTTGTTCTTCTTCTCTTATTGTAGAAAGAATCGTCTTTAAGGTACAATGTATTCTGATATACAACAGCACCATTTTCCGACTCAACAAGACGAAGAGGATTATTTGTCATTTCCTCTACAACATCTTTATTTGCTCTCCACTCGCCAACTGCGGATGGGCTACCATCGAGAATATAAGCACCTTCTGCCGACACCATGAAGCCCATGATTGTTCTCTTTCTATTGGTACCTTCTTCAACCTTCGACCAGATAGGACCCGACAAGGTCAAACCTGCAAGGTTGTAACCGTAACCTTCGACAGAGCAAAGAACTTCGGCACCGCCCCAGAATTCAGATGCAGGTCCCTTGGTGGTCAAACTGATAATACCACCAGTAGCATCACCGTACTGAGCGGGAACACCACCAGTGATTACAGACACCTGCTCGATTGCCGACTTTGGCACACTGCTGGAACCACGAACCTTAACACCATCAACATAGTAAACAACGTCTTCGGAACGTGAACCTCTAATACTACCTACAGAACCATCTTCAGAGTAAACACCACCCACTGTAGCTGCAACAGCATCAGCCGAACGAGCGTTCATTCTCGAAATATCTTCCGATGTCATAGTACCACCAGATTGTGTCTGGTCTTTCTGAATAAGAGGCACCTTGTATTCGATAACCTCAACTTCCTTCAACATTTCTGCTTCTGGTTTCAACTTGAAGTTCTGGAAAGTAATCTGTCCAGCGGTAATCTGAACATTTGAATACTTAACCGTTCCGTAGCCGATATACGATGCTGAAACATCATACTTACCAGCCTTGATAGGCTTGATACTGAATCGACCGTCGAAATCGGAAGTACCACCGGTTACTACGTTTCCATTTTCTTCGATAGAAACATTCGCAAATGGAATTGGTTCGTCGGTTGCCGCATCAACAATGGTACCATTCAAAGTACCCGACTGGGCGAACAACCCAACGCTCGCTAAGAGCGTCAAAATCAACAATTGTATTCTTCGTAACATAATAAAATTTTACTTACTTACTACTTATATCTTCCCCAATAAAATGGGGCTTCAAAATTACTACACTTTTTCTTTTCTTAACAACTTTTTTGCTTTTTTTTTCTGAAAAATTAACAATTAAAACACACTATATTGTAATTCAGCACGTTATAGACAAATATTTTTGTTAGTAAATTGATGGCGACAGTTGAGGGAAAAATCCCTACTGCTACCTCTTATTATTTTTATTTGCGGTACGCTTAGACTTCTTCATTCGCTTATAAACTTTCTTCTTGCTACCTATATCCTTGCCCGCACCACTTACCTTCTTGTGATAATTTTTCAATATTTTTTTCTGCTCCTTTTGGGCAAGCTTATCTTTCTTGGCATCCTCTTTCGCCTTCTTTTTTTCAATCTTCATCACAAGGCGCTCTTCAGGAGTGGGTTTGCTATGCTCCTTTTCGGCACGGCGTGACTTTATGTCGCGTTCAACACTATATGCTTGAGCCTTATGCTGCTGCTTTTTTGCCTCCCTCATTCTATGATCGTTGGCGCGAGAATTTTGCCGACGCAAACTTCTCTTATGCTTCTCTTTTGCCCGACGGTTCTTCTCTATACGCCTTTCTTCTTGTCTATCAATTGATTCAGCATGTCTATCCTTTTTTGCATTATAATTAACCTGAGCGGTTGAATAAAAAGGATTAAAAAATATAAGTCCCAGCAATAAGGGAATAACAAATTTAATTATTTTTGCCATTGACATTTAATAAAAAATACTTCCATGAAATTGTTGACAAAAATAATAATTATTTCATTTCTTACGCTTGCAATAGGAATAATTCCCGCCTGCGACAATCAAGAATATGTTCCATACGTATATGTAAACGTACAGCTTTATCCCGACATGCCTGCACATAGTGCACTTAAAACCCCAGGCAACTACATATATGTAGATGGTCAAGGATACAAAGGTATTGTGGTAGCATGTACCTATCCCGACGAATTTGTCGCCTTCGACAGAGCATGCCCGCATCACCCTAAAACAAAAGATGCAATTCTGAGCGTAGATTCCACAGGTTTATTCCTCGAATGCCCGATTTGCGGATCGAAATTCAACCTGTACGATGGCTCATTGGTAAGCGGACCATCGAAATACACCCCGTTAGAATATACAACAGACTACCAAGGCACGGTATTGTATATTTATAATTCGTATTATTAGGCTAGAAGGCCAACAGGCCTAAAGGCTAACAAAAGAACCGGCAAACAGGCTGACAGACTGCTAGTCTGCTGGACCGCAAGACTGTTCGCCGGTGAGACCGCAAGACT
The DNA here is from genome assembly GCA_002310235.1 of Bacteroidales bacterium UBA1184. Taxonomy (GTDB): domain Bacteria; phylum Bacteroidota; class Bacteroidia; order Bacteroidales; family ML635J-15; genus Bact-19. The sequence goes on along the minus strand of DBYO01000047.1, from coordinate 37,505 downwards.
GTTCGCCTACAGAATACCAAACGAATATCCCTTCGATTTCATCAATTCGATAAACTGCGGCAATACAGCCAAGGTGTTGTCCTTACATTTTTTCTTGTCGTGGAAAACTACTACCGAACCTTCGCGCACCGACTTTTCCAACAGCGACATGATTGATTCTGGAGACCTTCTAACATCATAGTCATACGACATGACATCCCAAAACACAAACTTATATTTCTGCTTCAGCCTGCAGTAATGACGGAACAAAATGCGTCCGTACGGCGGACGAAACAATTTAACATCCGATACAACTGACTTCCGCTCCACATCGGCAAGCCATTCCGAAGGTTTTGACTTCAGAATATCCTTGTGAGAATAAGAATGATAACCGATAATATGTCCCTCATCGACTATTTTCTTCAGCAGATCGGGATTTTCGTCGGCATTTTTTCCACTGCAGAAAAAAGTGGCCTTTACGGAATATCTGCCAAGGATTTCCAATATTTGTTCGGTGTTTCCAGAAGCAGGTCCGTCGTCGAATGTAATGTATATGACCTTGCCAGCATTCTTTATCCTCCGTAGTCCTTTGAGGAACGGATTGGGAAATCGCGATAACAAGGATAATGACATATTATTATAAGTATGAAAACTCCTGCCTTCCGATAGGTTCAGATAACGGTTCTTTTTAATCAATTTCTATTTGATAGGGACAATGATCTGACATTTGTACTTCGGGGAAAATTTTTGCAGACTTCAGTCTCGATGCCAACGGATCCGAAACCATCTGGTAGTCGATACGCCAGCCGAGATTCTTTGCCTTTGCTCCACTGCGGTAACTCCACCAGGTATATTGTTCGGCTTCGGTATTGAAAACACGCAACGAATCTACAAAACCACTGGCAAGGAAATTGGTTATCCACTCACGTTCCTCGGGCAAGAATCCCGAAACGCCCTTTTTGTTCTGTGGATTGCTAATATCTATTTCCTTGTGACAGATATTGTAGTCGCCAGCAAGGATTATGTTGGGGCGTTCTTTCTTCAGCTTATTTATAAACTCCTGCACGGCATCAAGGTACTTCATCTTCACATCCTGACGTACATCTCCCATGGTTCCCGACGGGAAATACGAATCGATAACTGTAATATCTCCAAGGTCAACACGCAAAAGTCTTCCCTCTGCATCAAATTCAGGGATGCCAATGCCAGCCTTAACAAAGTCTGGTTCCTTTTTAGTAAAGATTGCTACTCCACTATAGCCTTTCTTTTCAGCAGAAAAAACATAAGAATTATATCCCATCTCCTTGAATTTCAAAACATCTATCTGATCTGGCTGAGCCTTTGTTTCTTGCACGCACAACACATCTGGAGACTGGGTCTCTACCCATTCGTACAACCCTTTCGATATCGCAGAACGGATACCGTTGAGATTGAATGTTATTATTTTCATACCTATTATAATATGTTTAAAGTTCGAAGATTTGATAATTTGAAGATTACGATTGCACAAAGGTAAGAAATTACAAATCAAAACTCACACAACATCTTCACATATTTTGAACCGAAGGCAAAAAATTCATCCTTCGGAACAAAGCCGAGCCGAGAATAATATTCCATCAGACTATTGTGCGACTTTTCCTCCAATAGTGTAAAATGATTAATTCCCAAAGCTTTCCCTTTCTCCATAGCTGCTCTCATCAAAAGAAGCCCAATGCCTTTTCCCCGGCTGTTGCTTTTAAGCGCCATGCAGTCGAGATAATATTCTCCAGGAACAGTTTCCATTGGATTACCTCTCAAGTCGAGACCGCTTTCCTCGTATAGGATGTCGAAAGTACGCCGACGCAACGAGGCATAATTAGCGCCATCATAAGATATTATACATCCGACCGACTCCCCATCGGCTTCGGCGACTATACTGTTTGCAAAGCTATAAAGGCGCGTATTGTCAAGAGCTGCGACCTCGAGATTTTCAACAGAAGGCTTCATGTCGGACGGAACAGATGCATCGATATCAAGTATTTCCATTGCAGCAAGAACACATCGGGCAATTAGGGCAGCATCGGATTCGGTTGCTGGTCTTATTGTGATTTTTGTCATAAACTATCCTGTAAACAATGCAAAGATAATGTTTGCACGGCAAAAAGCATTGAGTATGTAATATTTTTCACACAAATCCGTTTTAACAACATCTGATGTTTCATAAGTTTAGATATGCGGCATTGGGGATTTTACATATAAAAACTATATTTGCAGACCGAAAAACATAATAATATGCTTAATCGTTTAAAGAGAACCCTGTTGTGTACACTTTGCTTGATGGCGTCGGTCGTTTCAACTGCCTATGCCACACGTGTTTTTGGCACAGCAAAAGAATATGCCAACAGCGAACTTATATTCTACCGTTACCAAGATAGGATAACGTACATAAAGGAGGAAGTATTCAGACTTAAGATGGACGAGGAAGGAAACTTTGAAGCCGCCTTCGGAATAGATAGGACAACTTACATTTTTGCCGAGTTTGGGATATATTACGTATATTTCTACGCCGAACCCGACTGCAACTACGAAATTATTCTACCCGAATACGTTGACAAATCCGACGGAGACCTTTTCAATCCATATTTTCAACCTACAGAAATGCAACTTGGCATAAAAGGCATGAAAAACACCGACCTCAACTACCTAATAATGGATTTCGACTACTACTACAACCGATACTTTGACCTAAAACTTGACGAACTTTACATCAAAGGACTTCAGTCGGATGTCGATACTTTCATAAACAACATAAACGCCCGCTACAAAAAATACAACAACCAATATTTCCAGCAATACCGTCGCTACCGTATAGCAGCTCTCAAAAACATGGTTACCAAAAGCGAGTATGAGTCGGCTCTGGTGTATTCTTATTACTCAAACAAGGACATACTATACGACAATCCGGCATATATGGACCTTTTCAATTCCATTTACCACAATTATTTCGACAACTATCTGGTTTCGCCTGGCGGAGCCGATTTGTACAGAGTAATTACATACGGACATAGTATATCGTTGCTACACAGACTAATAGGCTCGGACCCAAAACACAAGCGCAAGCAATTCCGTGAACTTGTAATGCTAAAGGGAATAAACGATGCCTTTGCAAACGACAACCTGCAATGGCTACCATTATTACTCACCCTCGACTCGCTGTACATTACAACAGAATATCCCATTCACCAGCAGATTGCACAAAACATTGCCGACAACTCGCTCACGATGGCAAAAGGCACTGTAGCACTGCCATTCGAACTACCCGACACTTCAGACAATATGATATCGCTCGAAGATTTCAGAGGAAAGTACCTATACCTTCAGTTTGCAAATACTCAGTCGTACTCGTCGGCGGCAGAATTTGATGTTCTGAAACGCATTTACAACAGATACAAAGGATTGTGCCTGTTTGTCACTATACTTACCGACACCGACAAGGAGAAAGCAAAGAAATTCATATCCGACAAGTCGCTAAATTGGACATTCCTATTCGCAAAAGCAAACGACAAGGTGCTGTCGGACTATAAGGTGACAGCCTTCCCAACATATTATCTTATCGATCCTTACGGAATGCTTGTAATGTCGCCAGCTCCATCACCGTCAGAAAACATCGAGAAATACCTTTTCAAAATACTCGAAAACAGGAAGAAAAAATAAACAATCAAGATACAAAAAAAGCGGGTGTTTGCCCGCTTTTTTATTATTCATCAACCAATTATCAGTGGAAAATGTATCTTACACCAAGAGCAACACCCCAGCCGAAGTATTGATATAAATCGTTTGCTGGTTTGTAATGTCCTAACAAATAAAAATGTGCCATTGGTCTTAAATCCAAGCTTAATTGTAATGGAACATCAAGGTCTGTCAAGAAATCATATTCAAGACCGATCTGTGCACCTACACCTAAAGAAATGTCAGTATGGTCAGAATCTGCAAGCAAAGTGTTTACCTGAGCAGCAGGACCAACAAACCAGTTGAAGCCCGATACTATGTTCCAGTGCCACTGATATGAACCAGTAAAGCCTAAAAACAAGCCATGACGCAAATGATCAACACCGGCATTATCGGTATGCCAATACCTAAAATCACCAACGCCAAGGTCAAGTTCCCACCTATTGTCGGCATCAACTTTTGTCAAATAGGAAACTTCGGCACCCAAAAGGTCACCGCCACCTAATCTCACACCGAGACCACCATTGTCGTTCTGTGCACTTGCCTGCTGAACCGAGCCGAATGCCAAAGCTACAGCAGCAACCATAATAACTAATAATTTCTTCATAGTCTTTGTTTTTTAATTAATACTAATAAAACACAACATCCTCTCCAGAATGTTAGGCGCCAAAAATACTACAATTGATTATATCAATTTGTTTCTTGAATAAAAAAAATATTAACCATCGATTGTGACAATAAACGCGCCATCCTTTCTAACATCATGAATCTCAAATTCCGACATCGAATTTTCGGCTGCCCATGCCTCACACCTCGACATGCTATTTGAGCTTGCCACAATTATCTTTTTGAAATTGAAATATTCTGCGACCTCCTCAAGCGTAACCTGCGGACTATCAGCCAAAACAACATAATCGACATCAACTTTTCCGAAACTATCATCTTCAATCGGCATAAAGTTGTCATCAAGCACATAAAGCCTTAGTCCATCGTAATCTATGAACTTATGCTTGAAAAACACCTTGCGGTTGTCGATTGTGGTAATAGTCGAAAGCAAATTATCCTTTCCCGACGACAAGTTCACATACTTTTCTCGGTCGAGGCCCTTTTTCAACCAGTTATTCTTAGCGGTAAACTCAATCTTCTCGGGCTGCACCGAATCGAGATTTGCAAACATTATGTTGTCGGTGCCGTCGATAATGTTTATTGCAGTGGTCTTATTGATATTATAAACCACTAAAGTTTTATGCGAACTGGCTTCAATGGACTGCCACAAGTCGGTCGCTGCCAAAACCACGCATATTGTCATAGCGGCAAGCAAATGCTTATATCGTTTCGTGAAGAAAAAGAATACCACGAACATTGTTATCGCAGCATAAAGCAAAAGCATTTGCGGAGCATCCATATAAATATTCTGCGTTGTGGATAACGGAAGGTTCTCTATCGACAGGCAAGCAAAATTCATGGCTTTTGCAACCCACGACAAGCAGTATGCTACCGCTGTAGAAACGTATGGAATCCACGACACGGCAAAGAAAATGAAGCAAGTCCATATTGCAATAGTCGATATTGGAATCATTACATAATTAGTGAGCAGGAAGTAATTGGAGAACTGATGAAAATAATAGAAACAAAGGGGTGCTGTGGCTAGTTGTGCCGCCACAGAAACCGTTGTGAGCGACCATATCCAATCAAGCAACTTGTTCCTAATTTCAAAAATCGCATACAACTTTGGTTGCAATACGATAATACCGATTACCGCCGAATACGAAAGTTGAAAACCGATATTGGCAAGGTTATATGGATTTATTAAAAGCAGTATGAACATGCTGGCGAACACTGCATTAAGCGAACCTGGGCTATTTTTCTGCAACTTACCCAATGCCATTATTGAAAACATGAGCGAAGCTCTTGTCACCGATGGTGACAAGCCAGTAAACAATGCATACAACCAGATGAGCGATACAGTAAGCACAACTTTCAACCATGTAAGTTTGTCGTTCCTGATAAACGAAAGCAAAAAGACAATGATACCATATATTATTCCCACATGCAATCCCGAAACCGCCAAGATATGCATTGCACCAGCCGACGAATAAGCGTGGCGGATTTCATCGCTAAGGATGTCGCTATAGCCCATTGTCATGGCCGACATCACAGCCACCTCATCGTCCGACAAGCCAAAATCGCGCAACAAACCAACAAGTTTCATACGCAAACGCGACAACTTGGAACGAAAGCCCACTGCCTCGTCATCGACAAGACGCCAATCGTCACCAGCAAGATAGTCGGAACTGAAAATCATGTTGTAGGCAAGGTATTTGCGATAGTCAAACTCCTCCGGATTGCCCTTGTTTTCGATCCCCGAAAGCTCGGGACTGAAAACTATCCTATCGCCAGTACGCAGAAGCACCGATGCAGAATCCTTTTCCAGATATAATAGTGTGCGACCAGATGTTTCTATCCATTCATCGCCATCGCGTATAGCCGAAACGTTTATTTCTAACGATACATTACTTTCCTTTATTTTAGGATCATCAGCAATCTCACCTATCACAAAACCTTTATAACCAGCAAGCGTATCTTTTGCCTCGTTTTCAACATTAAACGAAGTAAGAAGCATACCCGATGCAAAAATAAAAACATTGACGGAAATGCCCACGGCAAGCATTAGGCTATATTTTGGAATCATCTTGAATATGATAAAACATATAGAAGAAACGCCAAACAGAGACCAACCCAACCATTGTGGTATTGGCAATAATAATGCCAGCACAATTCCCAAGGCCATAGGAATTGTCAGCCTTATAAATGGGTAACGCCTTATTTCTTCCGCAAAGGAGAATGTCATTCTTTGCTTAATTTTTCAAGCACTCTTATCAATTCTTCATCCGACATTCCAAGAAACATCAAAGAAGAATTTGCAGACTCTACTAGTTCGTGATCAGGATAGTCGGCAACGAACTTCTCATAATATTCGCGAGCCTTATCCAAGTTTTTCAAATGGTTCTCGTAAATGTACGCCTTTTTGAATATGCAAACAGGATAATTTTTGTAATCCTTATAATTCTCCTCAATCCTTGTAAGATAAGTTACAGCATTGTTGGGTTGGTTGGCGTTTTCACTTATTTCGGCTGCCCGGAAAAGATATTCTGCAGCAAGGCTGTCTTCAGGATAACTATCGACATATGAAACATACAGTCGAACCATTTCGATAGCCCTATCTTTGTCGATAGCTTCGGTTTTGTCCTTGTACAATTCTGTTTCCTTTGCAGTAATTTCATCGTACGACTTTTCCTGCTCAGTTTTTTCGTGCTTACAGCTTACTACACCCAAAGCAATAAACGCAAGCATCAATACCAATCCGTTTTTCATTAGGTTAATTTTCATTACAATAAGTTTGAAAATGCAAAATTAAGCATAATTCACCGCTGCAACAAATAAAAAAGGGCAGAAACAATTCTGCCCTATATCATTAAAGATGACAATATCTATTCTACAACAATATTCTTTACAACAACGCCATCGGCAGTTGCAATTCTAACCATATAGTTGGCTTTTGCAAAATCAGCAACGTCAATTGTCTCAAAGTTTGAATTTACATCCTTGGTCATTACCACGCGACCAGTCATATCGATAATGGTAATGTTCTGCATACCTTGTGCGGCGATATTTACTGATGTGCTAGCCGGGTTAGGATAAACACTAATTTCGTTTATAGCAATCTCGTCAACAGAAACTGGATCGGTAACAGTTATGTAACCATCTTTTGTTTCTACTGTTCCTGAATTAAATAAAGATATTTCGGAATCTGAAGCAGCAAGTGAAACACTATAAACGCCAGCAGTTGTGTAGGTGTACGAAGCATTGAAATCTGTAGAAGTATAGTTACCAATCAATCCGCCTATCATATTGTCGGCATTGAAATTCCACTTATAATAGACAGTACCTGTGTAAGATTCACCATTAACTGTAACAGTTGTATTGTTTGTAAAGTTTACAGTCTCACCAACATTGATAGTGGTAACATCTGCAACAAAATCGACATTGAAAACAGGAGTAGGCTCGCTTACATTAACAGTTATATCTTTTGTATCCTGCCTATCTCCCTCGCCATATGCGGTTAGTGTTGTTGTGAATGATCCTGTTGAGCTATAGGTTACAATGACCTCGGCATCGGTAGATGTTTCTGGAGAACCACCTTCGAAGAACCAAGAAAGACTAGTTGCGCCTGTACTTGTGCTTGTGTAAGTTACGCTTTGTCCCTGCTCAATGGTTATCGACTGAGTGTAGTTACCCGAGGCAGCAGGATCTGAAACAAAATCAGCGGTTACTGCATAAGGATCGTCTTCAACGGTTATATACGCGTGCTTTACCAAAGTATCTGTAGTTGTATAAACTCCACCATATTGCGAAGTTGAAACAGCCAGTTTCACAGAATATACGCCTGCAGTATTGTAGGTATAAGAAGGATTTTCGTCGCTCGAACCCGAAAGCATAGAAGTCGCTCCACCATCGGCATCGAAAGTCCATCTGTAGTACAAATTACCTGTGTAGGCGCTTCCTGCCTGAGTTGCAGTTGTGAGATTGGTAAAGTTAACAGCCTGACCTGTATAAACAGTAGTATTGTCGGCCTCAAAGTCAACTGTGATAATCACTGGAGCGGCACTTACAGAAATATTAACAGTTGCAGTATCAGTTGAAGTTTCATTTTCGTTGTAAGCAATAAGTGTTGCAACAAAATTTCCAGCGGTCATATATGTAACTGTCACCTCTTCAGCAGTGGAAGATTCGGGATTTCCGCTAGGGAAATTCCATACAACATGGTGGGTATTTTCGTTGCATGTGCTAGTAAAGGTAACTGTTTCTCCAGCTGTAATATTAACCGAAGAGCTAGACCACGAAGATGTTACTTCAGGATCGGTAGTGAAACTTGCAATAGCAGCACCTTGTTCGTGAACAGTAAGAGTAATACCTATAGAATATCCGTTTTCTGTATCCACTTGAGAATTTGCAGCTGCAGCTCCCAATGCTGCCCAACCACTGGCATACACATGGGCTCTCATCTTCAATTCATAGTCACCTGCCCTTGTTGGTGTTCCATAAAGACTGATAGTACAATAATCCAACGCACTAATCATAGTGTCGCTAATACAAAAACTCAATCCTTCGGGTACTTCAATAAGATTCTTGAACCAGATGCTATCTAAAGTTACTCCCAACACCGAGGAAGGGCACTGAATAGTTATGCATTGTTCCACTTCCTGACCGACATACATATCTGGAAATGTCGTAGGACTATACGGAACTATACTTGAAGAAAATCCATCGGTTGCTGGCTCACAAGGATTATCGCACAAGGTTATCTGTGCAAAACTGCAAAAACTTATTGTCAGCGCAGCGATTGTTGTAAATAAAATCTTTCTCATATATGTTCAATTTAAAAATTAAGTCGATACTAGTTGTCAGGCAATTTTCAACTACAAAGTAAACAACTTTTCCTGACATATCCAAAATAGTTATCAATAAAATATTTTTCGCTTTTATATAATCTTAAACGATTGAGTAAAGATAATAATTAGGAAGCTTATACTAGAACAGGCTCATTTGCGTTCCGTTATCTGGCATAAAGTTATCGTCTGAAACTTCTGCAGTTTGAACTTCCTGCGGTTCCTCCTCTGGTATTTCATCCTCGGGCTTGACAAGCGGTTCGATGAAGCAAATCTCTTTGACCTCGTAAGTTGTAAGTCGTTTGCCTCGTGCCGTGATACCCTTAACACCAATAAATTCCTCGGCGTCAATAATTTCCGGCTCGCGTTTTTCGTCCTTGCCGCCAAAGGTGATCTTCAGTTGCGGATGCTTGTCCTCGTTGACGGCAAGCATGTACGAACCTTCGTACTCCGAAACAAACGACTGCGGTTTAGTCATTTCCATAACATTGAAACGCTTCAAATAATAGAAATTCTGCTCGGCATCGAAATGAACGGCTGTGAAAACCTTGTCGGCATTATACTTCTCTATTATCAGAATGTCGTCGTTGTAGTGGTTCGACAAGTCGAAGTTAGTGAAAATGCAATCACCAGCATTGGTAACGACTAGAATCTTGTCAGTTCCGGAGAATTCTCCCAAGTACTGTCCGCGTCCGTCAACATTCAGACGCAAAACATCCTTATCGAACCAAATCTTACGACCACCGAGGGTAGAGATACCTTCTTCTTTCTGGGTTATCTTATGTATTTCGGTACGAGCGAAAATATTACCTTGAGCATCGCGGTTCTTGATGGCAATGTCCTTGAAATCGACCTCGAATGTAAGCTTGCGCAACTTTGGCTTAGGTTTAAGCTTACAAGAGATAACCTCGGCTTCACCATTTGGATTTGCCTTGAAATACAACAACTTGGAACCTGGAGTACCCTTTGTCATATCGTATTCCTTGTCGCGGATGACATTGGTAATTGCAAAACGCTTGATGTACGAAGTCGCCGTCTTGCCGTCGCGGTAAACCACATTATATATAGTGCGTTTGTCGTTCTTGCGGTAAACTGCCACGTGGATGATTCCCTTGCCGAAAAATGCTTTTTCAGACACCTTCGACACCTGATATGTACCATCTTCGCGGATGACAATGATGTCGTCGATATCGGAGCAGTCGCACACGTATTCATCCTTCTTCAAACCGTAGCCTACGAAGCCTTCTTCCTTGTTAAAGTATAGTTTTTCGTTTGCAACAGCGACCTCGCCTGCATCAATAGAATCGAAGTTGCGGATTTCAGTCTTACGGTCGCGCCCTTCGCCGTACTTTTCCTTGATATGCTTGTAGTAATTTATGGTATAATCAACAATATGGTCGAGATCGTTTTGTACGGCCTTTATCTGCTCCTGTATTGCTATCAAATCCTCGTCGGCCTTCTCGATGTTGAAGCGGAGAATGCGTTTCATCCTTATTTCGAGCAACTTCAGAATATCCTCTGTTGTGACCTCGCGCATAAGTTTCAGCTTGTGGGCGATAATCTTTGAATGGATGAACTCGACTGCCTCATCGTTGGATCCAGCATTTTCGTAAGCCTTTTCCTTATAGATGCGCTTTTCGATGAACCATTTTTCGAGCGACTGGTAATGCCATTGCTCCTCGAGTTCGTTCATCTTGATTTTCAGTTCTTGACGGAGCAGTTCCAAAGTGTTGCGCACCGAGGCCTCAAGGATTTCGGTAACCGATGCAAAACGAGGCTTGTCCTCCTCAATTACACAGGCATTTGGTGAAATTGAAACTTGGCAGTTTGTAAATGCATAAAGTGCATCAATGGTAACATCTGCAGAAACACCTGCCTGAAGTTCGATAACGATTTCGGCATTTTCGGCGGTGTTGTCATCAACCTTCTTGATTTTGATTTTGCCCTTTTCGTTGGCCTTCAAGATTGTGTCGATGATTCCGCTGGTGGTCTGCCCGTAAGGGATTTCCCTTATGGCAAGAGTTTTCTTGTCAACCTTTTCGATTCTGGCACGGATGAGCAGTTTTCCTCCACGCTGACCATCGTTGTAGCGGCTTACATCGATAAGTCCACCAGTCGGAAAATCGGGATAAAGCTGCACAGGCTCGTCCCTAAGCACTGCGATACAACCGTCGAGCAGTTCGTTGAAATTGTGCGGCAGAACTATCGAGTTGAGACCTACGGCAATACCTTCAACACCTTGAGCAAGCAGCAATGGGAATTTAATCGGCAGATTTATAGGTTCTTGCTTACGTCCGTCGTACGAATCCTTCCAGAAGGTGGTCTTGTTGTTGAAAGCCACCTCGAGGGCAAACTTCGAAAGACGAGCCTCGATGTAACGCGGAGCTGCTGCGCTGTCGCCAGTAAGAATGTTACCCCAGTTACCCTGAGTATCGATAAGCAGATCCTTTTGTCCGAGCTGAACCAATGCGCCTCCAATTGCGGCATCGCCGTGAGGGTGGTACTGCATGGTTTGACCGACTATGTTTGCTACCTTGTTGAAACGGCCATCATCAATCTGCTTCATTGCGTGAAGGATACGGCGCTGTACAGGTTTCAAACCATCGTAGATGTGCGGTACGGCACGCTCGAGAATTACGTATGAAGCATAGTCCAGAAACCAGTTCTGAAACATGTTTTTCATGCGGGTAATGGTGACACCAGTTTCGGGGTTGAGTTCCACCTCGATAGCCTTGGTATCGTCCTGCTGTATATTTTTGTTTTCGTCATCCATAATTTTCAGTTTTTAGTCTTCCTCCATTCTAAGGTTCTCGATAATGAAGTTCTGTCGTTCTTGAGTGTTGTTGCCCATGAAATATTCGAGCAATGCTTTTATGTTGTCGTCCTTCGACAAGGTAACGGGAGAAAGCTTCATATCGGGACCGATGAAGTTCTTGAATTCCTGCCAGTTGATTTCACCGAGACCTTTGAATCGGGTAGTTTCCGAATTTTTAATCTTCTTCTGTGCCTCATCGCGCTCCGACTCTGTGTAGCAATACTTGGTTTCCTGCTTGTTACGCACACGGAAGAGCGGTGTTTCGAGGATAAAAAGATGATCATTCTTTACAACTTCAGGAAAGAATTGCAAGAAGAACGTTATCAGCAGCAACCTTATGTGCATACCATCAACATCGGCATCGGTAGCAATTACTATATTTTTGTACCGGATATTTTCAATGCCTTCTTCAATATTAAGGGCGGCCTGCAAAAGATTGAACTCATCGTTTTCGTAAACAACCTTCTTGGTCTTTCCATAGGAGTTGAGCGGCTTACCGCGTAAACTGAACACCGCCTGAGTGGTAACGTCACGGCTCTTGGTGATTGAACCGCTTGCCGAATCACCCTCGGTGATGAATATTGTACTCTCGTCGCGACGAGGATTGTTGCTGTTGTAGTGGATGCGACAATCGCGAAGTTTTTCGTTGTGCAAGCTGACTTTCTTAGCTTTTTCGCGAGCAAGTTTCTGCACGCCCGACATTGCCTTGCGTTCCTTTTCGGATGACTGGATTTTCTCGAGCATTCTGTCGGAAATTTCCTTGTTCTTGTGCAGATAGTTGTCAACCTCGCGCTTAATGAAGTCGCCGATGAACTTGTTGACGCTAACGCCCGACAGCGGATAAGTATTGCCATCTCCGTCCTTCTCGGGTGCCATGTTTGTAGAGCCGAGCTTGATTTTTGTCTGGCTTTCGAAGGTAGGTTCAATGACATTTATTGCAATGGCAGCCACGATTCCGCTACGTATATCCTGCGGCTCGAAATTCTTTCCGTAGTATTCCTTGATGGTGCGGGCAATGTGTTCCTTGAATGAGCTCTGATGAGTACCGCCCTGCGAGGTGTATTGTCCGTTTACAAACGAATAATATTCCTCGCCATATTGGTCGCTATGCGTAAATGCAATTTCAATATCATCAGCTTTAAGATGAATGATTGGATAAAGAGGTTCGGAAGTTATGCGATCTGTTAACAAATCGAGCAAGCCATTTTTTGAGATGAATTTTTGCCCATTATAATTGATTGTTAACCCCGTATTTAAATATGAATAGTTACGAATAATCTGTTCAATAAAATCATCACGGAAAACGTAATTTTCAAAAATACCTTTGCTTTTATCTGGTTCAAATTCAATGTACGTTCCGCGTTGTTGATTTTCAGTATCGTCAATAATTCCAGAATCAGAAACCAAAATACCTTGTTTATAATCTAATCGACGAGTTTTTCCGTCACGCCAAGACTGAATGGAGAACTTCCAAGACAAAAAGTTTACTGCTTTAAGACCAACACCATTCAATCCAACAGATTTTTTAAATGCTTTTGAATCGTATTTTGCTCCGGAATTTAATTTAGAAGTTGCAATAATCATTACATCGTGGCCATCTTTATTAAAACCTTGCGGAATTCCACGACCAAAATCTCTTACCGTAACTTTACCATCCTTCACCGTAATGTTGATATTTTTTCCTTCGCCCATACGGAATTCGTCAATAGAATTATCAAGCGCTTCTTTAATAAGCACATAAATTCCGTCGTCGCTATGTGTGCCATCGCCAAGTTTTCCGATATACATTCCCGGACGTAAGCGCACATGATCACGATCTTCGAGGGTGCGAATGTTGTCGTCGGTGTAATTGCTTATGTTGTTGTTTTCTGCCATTGAACAAAAATTTTTGCTTTGCAAAAATACAACACCGCTACGCCAAAATCTGACCTATATTATATTTTTAATTAACAAAGTGGGTGTTAATTACGAAAATGATGTGAGATTAGGATAAATACTAATTGACGGCATAGAACTCGGATGTAATATAAGATCATCCCCCATAATCATCCCAGACGCTTATACGAATTATATGCAGAAACAATATCTGCATGACTTTGAGCACAGAAAGAGCGTTTGACTTATTCCTTCTTCAACTTTCTCCTTATTCCTGCGACAATCTGCATAAGAATAAGTATCGCTGAAACTACGCAGCACATGCGGGCAATGTAGTCGCCGTACTTAGAGTAGAAGGTAAGCTTGTCGTTGGCGTTTATTGTTGCGGCAATGCCACCGCGCTGCCACCAGCCGAGCGATTCAACTACATCGCCACGCTGATTGATGATGCAACTTATGCCAGTATTGGCACTTCGTGCAATGCTACGGCGTGTCTCAACGGCACGCAGACGCGAGAAACTGCAGTGCTGGCGATAGCCGGGAGTGTCGCGCCACCAGCCATCGTTGGTGATGACGAAAATCATCTGTGCGCCATCCTCAACAAAACCACCGCAATGTTCGCCAAATGCCGATTCGTAGCACACCGGCACACCGACCTTTACACCGCTTACATCGTTTGTAAACGCTGTCGGATGTTCCTGTCGTCCGTGACTACCACTCATTCCTCCAAGGTCGGTCATAAGGTCGCTGAGGAAGCCGAAAACGCGTATGTACGGAAGTATTTCGGCACCGGGAACCAGCTTGCTCTTGCGATAAATCTGCACATACGGTCCAGAATCGACCTGCATCGAGACATTGTAGATGTCATAGTGGTCGTTTTCGCCAATTTCGCGAGCAGTTTCGGTAATGGAAGTGCCATCGTAGGCCTTGTCGCCATTCTTGTGATAATAGACCTTGAAAGTGGTCGCACCAACTACGAACTTGGCTTTCGGATAGTCAGCCATAAACTTGCGCACTGCCACAAGCGATGAATTGCCCTGCATATAGTCTTCCTGGATGGTATTGTTCAATGCAGTTTCGGGTGCGACAAAATAGTCGGTCTCGGCATTGCCGTAGGTAGCGGCTATGTCGAGTATATTTTCAATCTGCGAACCGAAGGTATTCTCATCAAATTTTTCGCCCCACGGGTCGATATTCGGCTGAATTACAACAACATTCTGCGGATTTTCCTTTTCTGTGTATGTATAGTAGCGGATGACGGAAGAAATTATCGGGACAAAAATGAGCAAGGTCGTAGAAAGAGCAAGCGGCAAGGTCATCATTTCTTTTTTCAACCTAACCGTCAGCATTTTGTACAACAGAGCATTGGCAGTAAGAATCCAAGCCGAACCACCAAGGTGTCCAGTGAATTCGTACCACTGCACAAACATCACATCGTTGGCAAACGAGTTGCCAAGCACTAGCCACGGCCATGCAATCTCGCTGTTCATAAACAGGTATTCGAAAGCCACATAGCAGCTCACGAATGCAATAAGTCCTACCTTCTCTCCACCGCGTTTCCACAGTGCATATACTATCCTCATCACCAGCGACATCAGCAGCGACGATGCAAGCACAGCCATAAACACGCCTGCTGGACTAGCAAAGTAGACCCACCAGGTTGTGATTAAGTTCCAAAGTACAAATATCAGATACGAATAGCCGAAAAACTTTGCTCCTCCGTGCTTGCCGTTCTCATCAATGATATTCTGCATCAGGATAAGCATAGGGACGAAGCCCACAAGCACAAGCCACGGCAAATGCAGATTGAACCAACCTGCGCTCAGCAGCAATGCCGACAGCAGACACAAGGCAAATCGGATGGCAACATTGAGTTTTTTCATTGCAATTCGTTTATCTTGTTGTAAATGAAATCGGAAACACCCACGGATTTTTCTACGTATGCTCTTGCCTGAGCACACGATTCAGAATAATTAGCCTCGCCGGTAAGCAGTTTTTCGACTATGTCCGAAAACTCGTCGTACGACGAAACCGAAAAACCAGTTCCGCACCCAATAAGGTCGAAGGCTTCCTTGAACTTGCGATAGTTGGGACCGAAAATCACTGGAATACCATAAACCACTGCCTCGAGAGTGTTATGGATTCCAACACCGAAGCCACCGCCCACATACGAGAGCCGTCCGTAGCGGTACATCTTCGACAGCATTCCCATAGAATCGACAATTATGTACGAAAGTTCCGAAGCCTTGGCACCATCGCATTTCGACAAACGCACACAAGGTTTCGCTAACATCTTTTCTATTGCAGAAAGGTGCTCCTCGTGTATTTCGTGTGGAACAATAACAGCTTTCAAATTGTCGTGGGTGTTTATGTACTGCGAAATAATCTTCTCGTCAGGTGGCCAGGTGCTTCCGCAAACAATGACATTGCCCGACTGGTAAAACTCGCGAAGAAATTCATTCTCGTACTCCTCGTGCGAAATCTGATAAACACGGTCGATGCGCGTATCTCCACATACCGATATGTTCTTCACACCAGCCGACTCAAGCAGATTCTTGGAATTGTCGTCCTGCACAAACATCCATGCGAAATCGGTAAGAACCTTGCGGTAAAACTTTCCCCACGGACGGAAGAAAATCTGTCCGCTGCGGAAAATGCCCGAGATGAGATACACGTTTATTTTTCGTCTTGCAAGTTCGCGTATCATGCAGTACCAGAACTCGTATTTTACAAAAACAGCGAACTCGGGATTTATTATTTCGATGAATTTTCGAGCATTGCGCTTACTGTCGAACGGAAGATAACATACAATATCGGCCTTGTCGTAGTTTTTGCGCACCTCGTAGCCGCTTGGGCTGAAAAAAGTTAACACTATTTTCTTCCCTTCGCGCTTGTAACGTTCTATCAACGGACGACCCTGCTCGAATTCGCCAAGCGAAGCCGCGTGAAACCATACATATTTCTGATCTTGCTCTATTTTCGCACGTAGATTTTTCTCCCAGTCCTTTCGTCCAGCCACCATCAATTTCGCCTTACGATTGAACGGAGCAGCAAGCCTAACAGCAAGGAAATAAGCGCGAATGCAGAGAAAATAGAAGAATTTCATCGTTAATAGTAGTAATATTCTTCAGGAGCATGACGATAAACCGGCAAAATCCAGCCTACGCGTATTCCAATCATAGAATCGTGATACAAGGTTCCGTCCTTGCCACGTAGGTTGAAATCGTAGTTGCGAATTGACTTTGTCCAGGCAAAAGTATATTCAACGCCGCCATAGAAGTTAATCAATTTTTTGTTGCTGAGGAACTGATAACCTAAGAAACCACGCAGTGCGATACCGTTTCGCAAGCCATCGTAACCTTTTTTATAATCGCCTAGTACTGGTGGAGTGTTGTTTGAACGGTTTTCTATACGAATATGGTGTTCAAGCATTCCAACTCCAACGTTTAGCACAATGCCCGAATTAGGATTGGGCTTTTTGAATGCGAAAACACGACCTGTTTTCAATCCTACATAAAACCCTGATTGAGTCATAGCCACTGAACCATATTCTCCGTATGTATTTATTATGTTTCCAGACTGGGTCATAATACCTCGCAGAATAGAATTGCCACCATCATCGTAACCACCCCACAGGTAGCTTCCTTCGAATCCGAAAATCCAGTTGTGCTTTGTCTTGAACGAAAGGCCAAGTCCCATTGTAGAAGGATTTCGGTTGTATTTTGCCTTCATGTCGGTTAACGAAAATTGGTATGCATAGTTTATCTCGCACTGCCATACGTTTATGCATGTATCCCTAATCTGCGCCTTTGCCGACACAGAAAAAGCCATAACGGCAAGTAATATTATCAATAACTTTTTCATCATTGCGCAAAGATAATTGATTTTTGCTAATTAGCAAATTATTATTTCTACTTATCCCTGAATACCAACACTATAGGCACACCTGTCAGATTGAAGTTCTCGCGGAGCTGGTTTTCGAGATAACGCTTGTATGGTTCCTTGATGTACTGCGGCAGGTTTGCGAAGAAGGCAAACACCGGCGTTGGTGTAGGCAACTGGGTGACATACTTTATCTTTATGTACTTGCCCTTGGTTGATGGAGGCGGGAAATTCTCGATTGCCTCAAGCATAACCTCGTTGAGTTTGCCCGTCGGGATGCGCTGGATGCGGTTTTCGTAAACCTGCATTGCGGTGCTGAGCACGTCGCTGATACGCTGCTTGGTGAGTGCCGAAATGAAAAGAATTGGAATATCGTTGAACGGAGCAATCCTTTCCTGTATGAACTCGCGGTATTCCTTGAGCGTGTTGCTATCCTTCTCTATGAGGTCCCACTTGTTGACAAGAATGACAATGCCCTTCTTGTTCTTGCGAATAAGATTGAGGATGTTCTGGTCCTGCGACTCCCAGCCCTGCTCGGCGTCAATCATCAGCAGGCAGACATCGGAATTTTCGATGGCACGGATTGAACGCATCACCGAGTAGAATTCCAAATCTTCGGAAACCTTGCTCTTGCGGCGTACACCAGCCGTATCGACAAGCATAAAGTCGTAGCCGTACTTGTTGTAGCGTGTATTTATGGAATCGCGGGTTGTGCCGGCAACATTGGTGACAATGTTCCTCTCCTCGCCTATGAGCACATTTGTAAGCGACGACTTGCCGACATTCGGGCGACCAACAATAGTAATGCGCGGAAGTTCAAGTTCCTCGTCGTTGGGCTTGTCGGGCAATGCCTTGACAACGGCATCAAGCAATTCGCCAGTGCCAGTGCCAGTTATAGCCGAAATGCAATACAACTCGCCAAGTCCAAGGTTGTAGAACTCGTAGCTATTGACAATCTTCTTGTTCGAATCGACCTTGTTCACCACTAGGAAAACTGGCTTTTTCGACGAACGGAGAATGTCGGCTACGGCAACATCAAGGTCGGTAAGACCCATATCAACATCGACCATAAACATCACAGCATCGGCCTCCTCGATGGCAATCAGCACCTGTTTGGAGATTTCGCGCTCGAACACATCGGTCGAATTTTCAACATATCCGCCGGTATCGACAACGGAAAATGTCTTTCCATTCCAGAAGCAATGCCCGTAAAGACGATCGCGAGTTACACCGCTTTCATCGTTCACTATCGCCTCACGGCGTTCTATCAATCTATTGAAGAATGTCGATTTACCAACATTCGGTCTTCCTACTATTGCTACAATGTTTCCCATAATTCGATATTAGATTTTATTTTCCTATCAACAAAGCATTAGCCTCGTCTATTTTTCGTTTGTCATTATTTTCATACATCCAAACAGCATCCCGATACATCATCTCCTCTACTGAAATACCCCTAGTTGCTGCTTTCTCTTCAACATCTTTTCTCCAATATGGCGTATTATTAATAGTTTTCACATACTTAGAAACCATATATTCCTTATAACATTCAGACTCGGCCTCCATAAGAATCAACTCGTCCAAAGAAAGCGAAGAACTGTCGGCCTGCGAAATCAAATTACCCATACGCTCCTCATCCGAACGTATGATTTCTGCCCATTCGCTTACCGTGGCTGTTTCTATCGACTCATCAATTTCTATTTCAGTATCATTCAACATATTGCTAATACAGAACTTATGAGGATTGATATTTCCTTTAAGACTTATCCTAGTGAACATACCATCGGTTGTCCTAATTACCTTCGCTACATTTAACCCTTTTTGCGAAAAGCAAATAAACCTGTCATCAAATATAGTCTTGCAATAATCTTCAGCCTCGTACATTAACAAGAACTGCTTCGATGGAGAATAATATAACAACTCCGACGAAACGGCATTAAGTTTTCCAATATCAATATTCGCTTTATCCAACTGCTGTACACAAATCTTTGAAATAGACATCAGCACCTCTGTCTGCTCATATGTTTTTGCAAATCTAACATAATACAACTGAGCATTTGGATGCTCTGCGAAAACCTCCTCCAATCCGTCAGGAGAATTCGTCCATATAAACTTGCAATTATGATTGTATATTATGTAGTGGTGCAAGTCTTTTATACCCCTTTCCGCGTTGAAATATATGATGGATTTTTCTTCCATTTCGTCAAAAACATTATTGTCCATGGCATAGTCCATCACCTTAAAATATTTCTGCACAATTCCCATCTTCGAACTCATATTGACATTTACAAATCCGACGACAATGGAGTTTAGGAAAACAAAGGCAAACATGACAGCTAATAATATTCTCTTAACTATTTTGCTTCTTTCTACCAGTTTAAGAATAAATATAGCCGTCAATGCCATAATCAGCATTATTCCGAAATAAGAGAAAAATGTCGTGACATAACAGTTGCTTGATGCAATCCAATCCTCAGAATTATATTTGCCGGCTATTCCGAGAATAGAATGTGACAGCAAAGCAAGGACAAATGCAACAAGCATTGTAGCCAGTATGATTTTTTTCTTGAACAATTTCAAATCAACATTCTTAATAATGATCAAAAACAATGTCGATTGGAAAATTGCATTAACAAACAATATGGGTTCAGAATTTGAAATTATATACCAAAGGTTCTTGAATACGCCATCGGTCATTAAGGTATCGCAACCCAGCTCGGCCCGCAACTTCATGCACGCCTGGAAAGGGAAACAAAAAGAAGTCAAATTCCACAACAGATTGCAATAGTTCGACAAACTAAAACTATCGGCAAAAGAAGAACCTTCGTAGAAATTTTCTACAGAATTTGACGCTACAGCCGCTCTCCACCCAAAGTAAAGCACTAAATAAAGTACAATTGCCGACAAGTACGGCAAAAGTTCCTTGTAGAGAAGTTTTTCCTTCCACACCGATTTTAATCCATACTTATTTACATTCCTAATGAATATGTATAGACAGAAAAACGCAATAAATACAAGGTAGGTTTCATAAAACAGCAATGCTATAAAGTAAAGCACAGCGCCCAATATTGCATAAGCGTAACGGCCAGTATCCCTGTACCTGAAAAATAACAGCATCGACAAAAAGCACAGTATCAAGCTGAACGTAAAATAGAACGGATACGCCGCAACAGGCAATGCCTCAAACGAAGCTAAAGTCGTGTTGATTAATAAAAATAGGAATACCAACAAACTGAGGTTCTTGGACTTGAAAATACGATATAGAAAATAAGAAAACAATCCGTACGACACGAGCAACGTTACATACTGAACTATTTTGGTGTAGAAAAAATTATCAACCAGGTAGGGAATATAAAATATCGGTTTTACCAACAACAAATAAAAACGCCCTGAATTATTTGCATAGCATTGTGCATCCTGCCACCAATAATCCATCCCTCTAAGACTTGTTATATAATATTCGAAGTCATCATTGGTGATGATTCCGACATTAAATAATGGGACAAGGGTAATTATAGTTGTAATTACAAACAAGAACAATATTATTCCCTTATCCTTTGTTATTTTAAATTTTTCTAAAATTTTCATTCAATATATTTTAGAAGATACATTGACTTCACCATAACTAATATATTCGCATTTTCCACTACCGACAAATCGACATTGCCAATATCTATAAATCATTTATTAGTTTTACTCCTCTTTCGCCAATTTCCACCAATCTTTTCCTGTACAATGCGCCCAATGCCTTCTTGAAATTCTTCTTAGAAATGCCAAAGGTCTTGTATATCAATTCGGGACTACTGCTGTCACAAATATTCATCTCACCTTTGTGCTTTTTCAAGTATGCAAGTATTTTGTTTTCGAAATTGCCGATGTCCTCGTGGTCGTTGCGAAACATGCGAAGGTCGAGCTTGTTGTCGTCGCGGACTTTCTTGACAATCACATCGACCTCATCGCCGGAATGCAGTTCGGTAAAAACCTCGTTTGCGTACAATATTCCCAGATACTTGTTCTCGACTATCAGATTGTAGCCCAGACTTGTACGGCGCGTCACCAGTGCGTGAACCTTCTGGTTTTCATCAACCTGCGGGCGTTCGCTCTCGTCGATGTACTTTTCGTACTTGGTGCTTGCTACGGCGCGGTTGGTGTCCTCGTCGAGATAAACATACACGATGTAGTCCTCATCGACCTTCAAGTCAACCTTCTGCTCCTTGAATGGGCAGAACAAGTCCTTTTCGATTCCCCAGTCGAGGAACGAACCGTACTTGGTGTTGGCGACGCAGGTTAGACTTCCGAACTCACCGATTCCCACAAACGGACTACCCATGCAACCATGCACCTTGCCATCGGGACCCATATACAGGAAAATACTTTCGGTTTCGCCTATTTCGTATGTCTTCACGAGGTCGATGTTTTCCACTTCGAGGGTACCATGTTCGGCAGCATCGAAGAGCAACTTGTCGTCGTTTGTTCCAACGACCTTCAACTCGTGTGATTTCCAGATTTCAAGCATAATTACTTTTTGTTTTTTATTTCTTTTTTCAAGAACTTCATATACTGCTTGTACATAAAGCCGTAGAACAAATCCATATCCTCGTTATTTCTCGCACTCTCAAGCGCATCGATGTATTTCAATCTGTCTTGCTTGAAAACCATAAACATAGGCAACCCATAGTATGCAAGTATATAGTTCATAAGCAACCGCGAAACCCGTCCGTTTCCATCTGCGAAAGGATGTATGCTGACAAACTTGAAATGCACATCAAACGAAAGCCTTATCGGGTCAACATCAGCATTTGACATTTCGTCGTTTATATAGGCGACGAACTCAGCCATAAGCGGTTGCACCTTTTTGCAGTCGGGGAAACGCCTAGTGCCTGCATGAACATTCAGAAGCCTGTATTCTCCTTGTCCACTGTCAAAAGAACCATATACGGTATTATATTCCTTGCCGGTGTTTTTCATCACAAGGGCACTTATCTGCTTTATGAAATCTTCGCTTATCTTTCTCTTTTCCAGTGCGTTTTCGTGAACAAAGAGCATTGCATTGTAGTGGTCGAAAACCATAAGGTTGTCGCGAAAATCCTTGTTTCGTGCAGGTCTATCGGTATCCAGCAAATTTATTACTTCCGATTCGGTAAGCGAACTGCCCTCGATTGCCGTTGAATGATAAGTGATTGCATACATCGACAGCCGTTCCAAATCCAAAACATTCTTGGTTTGGTCGCGGTACTGGGCAATCAGTGTCTGGAGGGCAATATTTTTATCATTCGGAAGCATCCCGACAAATTTTTTGCAAAAATACACATTTTCTGGCACATACGGCAACCGAATAAAACAACATCTGCATCCATTCGAAATTTTTGCGTATATACGCATTTTTGTCGAGCGGGGATTA
Organism: Bacteroidales bacterium UBA1184; assembly: GCA_002310235.1. Lineage (GTDB taxonomy): Bacteria > Bacteroidota > Bacteroidia > Bacteroidales > ML635J-15 > Bact-19. The sequence goes on along the minus strand of DBYO01000047.1, from coordinate 14,395 downwards.
ATAAAACTTAAGAATGATAATAATCGGCAAATTTTCAATGCATTATTCACAACCCGCATCGAAAATATTTCGGGACGTTGCACGCAACGTCTCTACAATCAAATTTTCGAATTATCAAATCTTCAAATGCCACAGGCATTCAAACGGCGTCAGCCATTCAAACTTGAAACTTTTAACTAGAAACTTTTAACTGGCGTAGCCTTACCCTTTCTTCTCGTTCAACTTCTTCAGCACCTCGGTCTGTATGTTCATTGGCATTTCCATGTACTGGTAGAATTCCATCGAATAGTTGGCACGGCCAGAGGTTATGTTGCGCAACTGAGTGGCATAGCCGAACATCTCCATCAGCGGGACAAGTCCAACAATCTTCTGCGAGCCCTTGCGGTAACGTCTCATTGCTTCAATCTTTCCACGGCGGCGATTCAAGTTGCCAACAACATCACCAATGTAGTCGTCGGGAGTGTTGACCTCTATCTTCATAACCGGCTCGAGCAGAATAGGACTTGCCTTCATAAAACCGCTCTTGAAGCACAATTCGGCGCAAAGCTGGAATGCCATATCCGACGAATCGACCGGATGATACGAACCGTCGAGCAGCGTAACCTTGACATCCACAACCGGGAACCCCGACAGGATACCGCGCTCCATAATGTTGCATACGCCCTTGTCAACCGATGGAATGTACTCGCCAGGAATGTTACCGCCCTTAACCACATCGACAAACTCGTAGCCCTTGCCAGGATTCGGCTCCATACGCATAATGGTATGTGCATACTGACCGTGACCGCCAGTCTGTTTCACATGCTTGTACATAGTCTCCACTGGCGCGGTAATAGTTTCCCTGAAAGCAACTGCAGGTTCACCAACCTCGACAGGAACCTTAAATTCAGTTCTAAGGCGGTCAACCATAATTTCAAGGTGCAACTCGCCCATGCCCGAAATTACTGTTTCCTCGGTTTCCTCGTTGTACTTTGCGTGGAACGATGGGTCCTCGTTTACCAGACGCCCAAGGGCTTCGCTCAATTTGTCCTTATCCTTCTGATTTGCAGGCTGTACCTTCAACTGGATTACAGGTTCTGGAATGTGAATCGACTCCAGGTACAACGGGAATTCCTGATCGCACAAGGTGTCGCCAGTCTTGGTGTATTTCATACCGACCAATGCAACAATTTCGCCAGCACCAGCCTCGGTAATTTCTTGGCGTTCCTTTGCCTTGATGCGGAAAATTCGTCCTATTCTCTCCGGCTTGCGCTTCGATGAGTTATAAACCGACATTCCGCTTGTGAGCTTACCCGAAAAGATTCTTATAAAAGTCTGCTGACCTACATACGGATCGTTTATCAACTTGAAAGCCAATGCCGAGAACTTTTCACTGTCGAAAGGCTTGCGGCTGTGAGTCTTTTCACTGTCGTGCAAGTCAGTGCCGATTACCGAACCTACATCAATAGGCGATGGCAAATAATCGACAACAGCATCAAGCAAAAGCTGGATGCCGATATTCTTGTATGCTGCACCGCAGAAAACTGGCGTTATCAAAAGCTTCAAGGTCTGCTCGCGGATTGCCTTCTTCAGTTTTTCCTCAGGAATTTCCTTGCCGTCGAAATACATTTCCATGATTTCGTTGTCGCCGTCGGCAAGCTTTTCAATCATAAAGGTACGTGCTTCTTCGACCTGTGCGGCATATTCGGCTGGAATAGGATTCTCGAAGCGCTTGCCATCGGCAAAGGTGTAGGCAACGTTGCGAACTATGTCGATAACTCCGGCAAAGGAATCTTCGGCTCCCATAGGTACTTGCAGCGGCAGGGCGTTGGCATCGAGGTACTTGTTCATCTGCATTACAACTTCGCTGAAGCTTGCACCAGTACGGTCCATCTTGTTGACGAAAGCGATGCGCGGCACACGGTAGCGCTCGGCCTGATTCCATACGGTTTCGCTTTGCGGCTCAACACCACCGACAGCACAGAAAACGGCTATCATTCCATCGATTACACGCAGTGAACGCTCAACCTCAACAGTAAAGTCAACGTGACCGGGGGTGTCAATCAAGTTTATCTGATGGTTGTTCCATGTGCAGGTAATTGCTGCCGAAGCGATTGTGATACCGCGTTCCTGTTCCTGCTTCATGAAGTCCATCGTTGCCTGACCATCATGAGTTTCGCCCAACTTGCGGTTTACACCGGTAAAATAAAGTATTCGCTCCGATACCGTTGTCTTGCCAGCATCAATATGCGCTGCTATTCCAATGTTTCTCAATTCCATTTCTATAATCCAACCTATTGATTTAAAGGTTTTTACTTTTTATTAAAACACAAAAATTATAAGTCGCAAAGTTAATGAAAATTTTTTGGTTTTGCGACACAAAATTAGCACCTTGCAACAGATGCAACTACAATGTTATGATATAACTGGGTATTTTTGTTATTCCATCAACTTTTTCTTCATCTCCTCGAATTCCTTCTCGGTGATAATACCTTCCTCTTTGAGGTTCTGCAATTTAAGCAGTTCATCGGCAACAGAATAGTTGGTGCGCTCCTTGGTCTTTTGTATTGGGGTCTGCTTCTCTTCCTTTGGATTGTTCATCTTTATTGCCTTAACCAAATAAACCACAATAACCACCACAAGAGCAAATATTACCAGTAAAAATATTATTCGTGCCATAGTTCTTAAAATTTGAGCGCAAAAGTAATATAAATTTCCCGACTAGCAAGTTTTATAAGGTCAGCGAAATAAAATCGGAATAGACATATCAAAATTCATATTTGATACCAATGTATTCGCTTAAATTAACCCTTTCCAATATAAGAAAGAAACCATCATACGAGCCGAATCCAGTTCCCGCATATATGTGCATATTAGGAATAGCTTCGTAATCAACGCCGAATGATGCAATATTATTTACCCTGATTTCGGTTTTCGTTACGCCACCCGGCAATCCAAGCTGATAATGACAGTATTCAACCCAAAAGATTGAGAAATGGAACTGCCCAAAGATTCTGAAGTTGCGAAGAAGTTCATTCGAATAATATCTGTAACCGAAATGTAAGCCGAAAGCCTTATTATCGTATATATCATTCCACATTGGCTTGAGTTGAAAAACATGAGAGAGCAGTGGCCCGATATATATGTTATGATTATTGATTCGGTAAGAGAAAGCAGGTGCGTGATGCAAAACTCCAATTTTGCTTTCGCTATTTCTTGGGGCTACTTGGAAATCGTAGGAAAGTGTGTATTGAATGCCAAAACTTGATTTTTTTGCTTCCTGGGAATATAAATTAATAGCCATAATGACTATGATAAAGAAGAGTAATATTTTTCTGAATATCATTGGTAAGTTCCTCATTTGAGCACAAAAGTAATATAAAATCCCGACTAGCAAGCTTTATAAAGCGAAATAAATTGGAATAGACATATCAAAATTCATATTTGATCCCAATGTATTCGCTTAAATTAAAACTATCCAATATCAGACAGAAACCACCATACGACCCGAATCCCGTACCTGCATATATATGCAAGTTAGGTATAGCTTCGTAATCAACGCCGAATGATGCCGTATTGTTTACCTTGATTTCGGTTCCCGTTGTATTATATGGCCATCCTAGTTGATGATAATGGCATTCAACCCAAAAGATTGAGAAATGGAACTGCCCAAAAATCCTGAAGTTCCGCAGAAGTTCATTCGAATAATATCTATAACCGAAATGTAAACCGAAGGCCTTATTGTCATATTTTGACTTGGTTAAAACATGTGTAATCAATGGACCGATATATAGGTTGTGATTATTTATTCGATAAGAAAAGGCAGGTGCATGATGCAAAGCCTTAATATTTTCTTCATCATTTCTTGGGGCTACCTGGAGATCGCAGTAGAAAGTGTATTGAATGCCAAACCTTGATTTTTTTGCTTCCTGGGAATACAAATTAATAGCCGTAATGACTATTATAAAGAAGAGTAATATTTTTTTGAATTTATTCATGAATACATCTTCTAATTCGTATTACTCAACCAATCTCCAAATGCAATTGTTCTCCTTGTCGTAAAATTCGGTAAGTCCTTTGCCTTTTACGATAACCATATCAGAGAAATCGATATCTTTTGTATTTTGCAAAGCAATTGTATCGCCAAGTTTTTGCTCGTGTCCATAATCATACGGGTTTATACCTGAGAAATCGTCTTTATATGATAAACCTCCAAGGTCTTTGCTCAAGCTTTTTATGGAAACAACAATTTTATTTATTGCTCCACCACCTTGGTTTCCCCATTTTTCATCAAGATAAAAATTTATTTCTATTTTCATTGGCTTCGAGTATAAAGCTGCTAACATATCACCTTCACATCCACATTTGCAATTTCTGCTGTAACTTTGAGCCTCAGATTTGTAAAACTCTATAACTTGTAGTTCTATTATAGAATCATTTTCGTTCTTGAAAGAAACTGTGCTGCCTTTTTCGTATGGTGCATATTTGCAGAGCCATTCGGGAAAAGCAGAGCAATGAACTTGACAAGATTGAAATGTTAATGCTGAAATAATTAGCAATGCTACGATAAGTGCAATATGTCTTTTCATAATTTTATGAGTTTAAAGTGTTAATGTATTTGATTGTCATACTATGCAAAATTCGTTGCAAGTTTAGGAAAATATCTTAAATATGCAAAAGTCTATTATCAAAAAGAATGATTTTTCTCATCGACAATTCCCTCATAATTTTACTTCTAAACAGAAAACTCATCGGCATCGCTCCAGGCTGGGAATTTCTCACGGAACTGCCGTAAGGATTCAATGTCGAGTTTTTCTGTAAGGACAAATTCCTCGTTGTCGGGACAACGCCCCACATACTCGCCCTTGAAATCGATTATGCAGCTTCCGCCGTCGTAGTGCAACCCCATGCCATCGTCGCCAACACGGTTTACACCAACCACATACGCCTGATTCTCGATAGCCCTTGCCTTGAGCAAAGTGTCAAAAACCTTGCGACGGCTGTCGGGCCAGTTTGCCACATAGAAAATCATGTCGTAGTCGTTGCGGTTGCGGCTCCACACCGGGAAACGCAGGTCGTAGCATACCTGAAGCAAAATCCTATATCCCTTGTATTCGACCACCACGCGGTTTTCGCCCTGCGAAAACATATCGGCTTCGCCGCCAAAGCGGAATAAGTGACGTTTGTCGTAGCGCACAATTTCACCGTCGGGCTTAACGAAAAGGAAAGAATTGTAATATTTTGCACCATCGCGCAGGATAAGCGAACCGCAAACTGCGGCATCGTATTTTGCCGCAAGCAACTTCATTGCGTCAACGATTTGTCCATATTTGGTTTCGCCAAGTTCGTCAACTTCGTTGCAAAAGCCGGTGGCAAACATTTCAGGAAGCACATAGATGTCGGAACCTTGGTTCTCGTCGATTCTGTGGGCGATGGCCTCAAGGTTGGCGTGTTTGTCCTTCCAGAGCGTATCTAATTGTAACAAACTAATTTTCATCGGGTGTAGCATCAAAACAACCTTTGTTACGACCTTCCATTGGTGCGTAAATAGCTTTCATACGGTTCATAATCTCCTTGTCGTCGCCCGACATGTCGAGTTCGCACTTGATGCCCATCGAATGAGTCTTGTAGTCGATAAATCCGCAAAAAACAGGCACATTGGCGTTCTTAGCCATCTTTATGAATCCACGCTTCCAGTTCTTCACCTTCTTGCGCGTACCTTCGGGACACATTACAAGAATAAAGTTGTCGTTTTTCTCGTATGCCTCCACAACCTGACGGATCTGTCCCACCTTCTTGCTACGGTCGATAGGTACGGCACCGAGGGCACGCAGGATTGGCGACAGCGGCCATTTGAACATTTCGGCTTTCATCAGGAACTTTGGCTTGTAACCGCAGCTCGAAAAATATAGTTTGCCATGGATGAAGTCAATCATGCTGGTATGCGGTGCCATAACGACCAAGGCCTTGGTCATCTCGGGGGCTTCCACCACGTTCCACCCGCGAATAAAGAACCGTGAAAATTTTCTTCCCATTTTCCTTTTGTTTTTATTTGATAATCCGTAGCGGTGCATTGCATTGCGCCGCTACAAACCAATTACCCATTGTCAATTTTATTAATTCCAACCTTGTAATTCTTCGACAGTGCCTCGACAAGCGGGGCCTCAGCCGAAAGTTTTACCATGAATTCCAAACGGCAATCCTCGGCAAAATATTGTGCAATAATCTTTGCATCGAAATCCTTCAGGCATTTCATCACAAAATTTACCTCGTCGTAAGTGAATGACAGCGAATACGATGCATCAATCGTCTCCTCCACAATCTGCGCGTTGTTCAACGCATCGGCTGCAGCTGTGCGATAGGCGTTTATAAGTCCCGGAATGCCAAGTTTTGTTCCGCCAAAATAGCGCACCACGACTATCATCGTATATGTAAGTCCATACGAACGCAACTGTCCCAGCACGGGCATACCCGAACTATTGGAAGGCTCGCCGTCGTCGCTGCAACGGTAGGTGTCGCCATAGTCGCCAAGCACAAAGGCGTACACATGATGGCGGGCATCGTAGTATTTTTTCTTCACAGCCTGCAGGTTTTCCCTTACCTCGTCTTCGGTGCGCACCGGAAATGCCAGCGATATGAACTTGCTTCCCTTCTCGGAATAGAATCCTTCCGAGTTGGAAACAATGGTTTTATATGTGTCAATAATGTCTGGCAAAGCTGAAAATAATTTTATGCAAAGTTAGGAAAAAAGCTTATTCCTCCTCCTTGTAATACACCTTGTAAAACTTTCCCTTCTCGTCCTCGCCCTGCTCAATAAGGTTGCGGTTGCCGTGAACGTAGATGTGGAAATTCTTGTCCAGCTTAATGACACTCTTGAAGGCGCGGCTCTGTTTCTTAACTGCCGAATCGGATATGTCGAAGCTTTCGGGAATCTCAAAGTCGTTTTCGCGAGAGAAAGTATCCTTGAAAGTCTGGAACTGCTGAATGACTTCGGGCTGACGGATAACAGAATCCTCGAAATTTTGCATCTCGAAGTTTTCGTTCTCCTTGAAAAACTTTACCGAACGGTTGAGCAAATCGGCCTGGTCGGCCTTCGACATCTCAAACTGCTGTGGCATTTCCTTGGTAACAAAGTTCTTGTACATTGACATCACATTCTGTGTGTTGTAGTACTTGTCCTGACGCTGCCTGATGTGCAGAAAATCATCCGTCCAATAATGCGCTTCGGTGTGGTTCGTATTGTCGATAACCTTCACTACGAAACCGTTCTCGCGCTCGTGATTGAACACTATGCAACCCTTGTCCATCTTTCGCGGGTTGATGCCACGATCGCACTCGATGCAGAAGTTTTCGCCGTCGCGCTTTACCTTTAGGAAAGTGTCCTTGTTTTCGGACTTGAACAAACCAACGGCATCAACAATCTCGCCCTCGACCTCGCAGTCACGAAACAGCACCACATAGAATTCGCCCGACTTGATGTTCGGATGCGAACTTTTTTCGTAAAGGTGCTTGGTCAGGTTTACCGACTGCTCGAAAAGCTGCGAAGCGTCATCGAAAATCTTGGCTACATAGTCGCAGACTTCGTTGTACGACAATTCGCTGTCGTGGTAGAAGTTGTAAAGTTCGTCCGACTTGAACGACAAAAGGAAGTAGTCGCGCAAGATTTCCTTCATTTCGTCATCAACATCCATTACCGATTTCGACAGGCTGTAACCCTCGTCTTCGGCCTTGCTGCCTACAATGTGGATTGCAAAAGCTTCTATATTAGTATTTTCGGTTATCATATAAATGGCATTTTTAATGCCGTGAAGATAGGAAAAAGTTTGGAAAGTACGGTTGTTTATAAGTTTGAATTTGTTTTAAGTGGTTTATTTGATTTACTTCCGCTTGTATGTATTAGTGGAAATAAAAGTGGAGTCTTTTTCTATGTCTTTTGATTTTATTACCAAATGCTTTCCGTATAATGACAAAATTTCGATTTCTCGATTTGCCAAATCTTCGCCATTGGCATCCTTACCATTTTCCAAATACAACATTTTATTGTCTTCCGAAATAGACCAATCATAAGATTCATTATATGTTACCTTGTTTTCGGCCACATCAATACCTGTAAAAAGAGCAGTTCCTTTTTTCTTGAACCGCATGATATTAAGACTAATATTACTAATGTCAATGGTATCTATATGTACATCGCTAGGATTAGCATTGCTCATTCTTTCCCTAACAACCGACTGCAATTCCCATCTTCCAACTATCGATTCATTGTTCTTGTTACATGATGAAAAAAAAACAACCGTAAATATCACAGCACAAACTATTGAAACAGAAACTTTCATACCCAATATCATTTTTTGTTTTCGCAAATGTAATAACTTAGCTATAGTTTTACAAGCAACTGAAATTAATTTGTTTTTTTGCCAACCCTCTATCGTCATTCCGCAAAGTAGAACGAACAGCATAAGGAACGTTGCTTGTGAGTTCACTTATACGGAACCTTTAGTTCGGCGTAGCCAATCTCCTATTAGTACTCAAAGGAGATTCCGCATAGTCGAACATTACAACGCTCCACTTTCAGCATCGCGTGTATGTTCTGACTTGTGGAATGACGTCCCATTTTTGTTGTTTAATCATTGTCAAGATATTGCAAAACGGCAAAAAACAGTTGAACATCAAACTACAGACAATAACTTAAATGATTCAATGGTTCGATTTTAATACTGTAGCCGCCAGAAATCTTTAAATCTCTATATTATTATACATAGGTATCACTACAATTCCTCAATAGCAACTCAGCATTTCAGTCTTCATATAACAGCATTTCATAGCAAAAATACCACTTTTAATATTTATATATCAATACTTAGTATAATGGAAAGAAAAATCCATTGCCAGAATTCAAACCTATTCTACTTTTGCAGTGTATTACTTCACTAATACACTAACAGACAAAATAAAAAAATTAACTAAAATAATATTGATATGATTGAGATTAAAAACATGGATTTCGGGTATGTGTCGCAAAGAAAAATCTTCGACAACCTGAACCTTTCGCTCGAAGCAGGACACATTTATGGTCTGCTTGGCAAAAACGGCGTGGGAAAAACGACCCTGCTGAAAATTATTTCGGGACTTCGTTTCTGCAACAGCGGAACGGTCTCGGTACTTGGCATGAAGCCAGAACATCGCAAGCCGGAAATGCTCGCCGACATTTACTTCGTCACCGAGGAAATGGATGTGCCGACGGTTAGCGTGCGCGACTATGCGAAAATATATGCACCTTTCTATCCAAATTTCAGCACAGCCGACTTCGAAGACTATTTGCACCAATTCGAAATTGTCAACTTGGAGCAGAAGCTAACAAAGATGTCGCACGGACAGAAGAAAAAGGTGCTTGTGAGCTTTGCGCTTGCAACCAACACCAAGTTATTAATCATGGACGAACCGACCAACGGGATGGACATCCCGTCGAAAAGCACCTTCCGCAAGGTGGTGGCTTCGGCAATAACCGACGACAAAACATTCATCATTTCCACCCATCAGGTACGCGACCTGCAGAATGTAATCGATGCAGTGATGGTGCTCGACAATGGCAAAATTCTGCTCAACGCCGATATCAACACCATTTGCGACCGCCTCACATTCAAGGTTCTGTCGGCTGACGAGTACGAGGAACTTTCGCAGCAGGGCAAGGTGCTCTACAGCGAGGACAACATTGCAGGCAAGGTTGCTGTATGCAACCACATCGACGATGCCGACGACAAGTTCGATATGGAACTTTTGTTCTGTGCGGCAATCTCGTCAAGGGAAAAGATGCACGAAATCTTCGCCGAAAGGGAAAATGGCAAATCGAGGTTTGCCGACGAAATGGAAACTAAGTTGAACAATTAAAAAAGGTATGGCTATGAAAAATATATCATTCTATCGTATAGGACTGCTTTTTAAGCGTTATTTCTGTGAAAACTGGAAAAAGGATGTCATCGTGGCGGCTATAATTTTCGCTGTTGAGATGCTGACATCGCTCGAACAAGAAACTTCTAGTGTTTCGTGGTTTGTGCTGTTCATATTCTTCATTCTCTATTCCGGACGCATATTCGGGATGCTCGGAAAACCGCAGAAAGCAATTAACTACCTTATGCTTCCTGCAAGCAGAGTTGAAAAACTTACTGTCAACATCATCCTAAGCCATTTCTACTATCCAGTCCTGCTCATCGCAGCCTCATGCCTTGGAATCTGGGCAAGTTCGTTCTTCTGCTACTTCATTTACGATGAGTTTACATTCAAGAGCATTGATTTTATGGGAATTTGGGGTGTTGAATGGTATTTTGTTTTGTTCCTGCTTCTCACCAATGCAATAATGATGTTCGGATCTGTGTATTTCAAAAAGGCTGCAGTGATAAAGACTTTGCTTTGCGAGGCGGCATTCTTTGTGGCGTTTATGGTAGTTTTTTCGGGAATATGGCTCATCTCTTTGCGTAACGGATTTGTTCTTAGAAGAATTGACCAGCTTCCTGCAGAATGGCTAATCAATGTTATCGTTTCTGCAATAATGCTTGTGGAGATAGCATTCTTCTGGTTGTTAAGTTATTTCAGACTAAAGGAAACGGAGGCATAATATGGACTTTTCAGAATCAAAAGCTATTTACCAGCAAATTGCCGACTACGTGTGCGAGCAAGTTCTGATGGGCAGGTGGAAGGAAAACGACCGTATTCTCTCGGTGCGAGAACTCGGTGTACAACTCGAAGTGAATCCAAATACTGTACTTCGTTCGTACGACTTCCTTCAACGCTACGGAATAATAACCAACAAGCGTGGCGTGGGATATTTCGCTGCAGAGGATGCCATTGCAAAAATCAAGGAACTCCGTCGCGAAAGGTTTGTGAACAAGGAACTTCCACATATTTTTCAGGAAATGGAACTTCTTGGAATCGGAATTAATGAATTGAATGAATATTATAACGAATTTTTAAAGGGCAAGAAAAATGAAAAAGATAACTAATAAATTATTATTCAGCGGCCTGGCTGTAATTTTTGTGGGAACTATACTGCTTCTGCTTTCATTGTTCAACTTTTTGAGAAGGGACACAGAAAATCCAAACAACAATGTTAAAGAGACTACCGTAAGGAATCTCGAATCGTTTTACGCAATTGAAAACAATGGAATGTGCAATATCGTCTATGTGCAGTCAGAAAAGTCGGCGGTTGAAATAACTGCGCCTGACAAATATATCGGTCGAATAGAAACTGATGTTGACGATGGCGTTCTGCGTATTGATGTCTTGGGTAAAATCCGTGGAAGGCAGGGTGAAAAATTTAACATCACGGTATATTCGCCAACTTGCAAGTCAATAAAGAACGAAGGTATCGGTAAGATTAGCTGCGACTCACTTTATGCCGATACTTTGATAGTGAAGAACGAAGGTGTTGGCTCCATTGAAATGAAGAAACTATCGGTTTCACACCTAAAGGCCGACAACGAGGGCGTTGGCGCGATAAGTATCGAAATGATTGATGCCAAATATGTCCGTCTTGACAACGAAGGCGTAGGAAGTGTAAGCATTTCCGGCAAGGCAGAGACAGCAAAGCTCATAAACGAGGGCGTTGGCAAAATTGATGCATCTGGTTTGGAATGTGAGGATGTAGGGGTTTCTAATGAAGGACTTGGCAAGGTTTTTGTGAAGGGGAAATAGATCATATACATAAATTACTTACTGCAAAAAAGAGTCTGTTCCCAGCGGACTCTTTTTTTGTTTCAGGTTTCAATGGCTTCGCCCGTTTCAATGGCTGACGCCGTTTCTCGCTACGCTGTTTCGAGTTTAATGTTTAAAGTTGTAGAGGTCGTGGCGAGCCGCGACTGTACAGGGGGTCAAAAAAATTAAATATTTAAAAATTCAATGATTGTAAGGGCGCAATGCGTTGCGCCAATTTGCAATAGGGTGTACAATTCATCAAATTGTTAATAATTAGATGTTTATAAAAAATATTAACAAAATTTAAAATTAATTAACAATAATTCAATTTTTTTAATTTATTTTGCGGTCTTATATTGCGTAAAATAGTATAAATGTTGAACTTAAAAAAAATGTAAAAAAAATTTCAAATCCCAGGCAACGAAATTGCGCTTTCAGTTGTCTATAGGAATAGAAGAAATGTATTTAAATGCAAAAAATAATGAATACGAATATGAATAAGAAGTTTGCTATTATGCTGATAATCCTGATGATATCGGGAATCGGCTATGCACAGACAGTGCAGATCGACCCACGTCTGGAAAAGGCCTTCACAGCCGAACACCTCCAGCGCATGCAGAAAGAGACTCCTTTGTCTCTCGAGCTTCTCAACTATGAGCTTGACCACTCATGGTACATAGCAGAACCCAAAATGCAGCAGAAGATCGACAATATGGAGTATCTGTATTACAAGGATCCAGAGACTGGCGAGAGAGCCGGAATGGTTGAAAGTCTCGAAATAGGAAAGGTTAATATTGCCGAATTCTACTACGAGCGTTCATACAATAGCCGCGTTTTCTACCGCGTTGGCAAGACTAATACCATAATCGGATTCTACTCCAACAAGGAATTTTCAGAAATGTATAACGCAATGAAAGGGTACAGCAATGAATAAGAAAGTATTAATATTATTGGCCTTACTTTTTGCGGCTTGCACATCTACATTCGCAGCAACTAGAACTATCAAAATCTCTGATGAGGGAGATGCTGGTACTAGCACCAATTTCCTAATCGATTGCGCTACTGCATCGCAATCGGGAAACGAAAATGTCGTTTGGTTTTGCGATGATGGTGGCGATAACGCTTATTACGCCAACCGAGAATACACTAGAGAAATAACTTCTGGTAACAATGGCGCAATACGCATAAGATTTACACAGTTCAATCTGGCTACTGGAACCACTCTTACCATCAAGGATGCTATCACTCAGACAGTGCTTGCATCTAATGCAACTGGAACAGAATTGGCAAACCAGACATTCGAATCTAACCGCGGTTCTCTGCAATTTATATGGACGTCTGGATCTCAGACCGCTCAAGGTTTCAAAGCCAGAGTTTGGTGCGGTGATATGTGCCAGGTATTCACTACTGTAATAAATCCTAGCGTAAACCCAACATATGCGCCAAACGCCGAAGGACAAACCGAAACATACTATGATGTTTGTCCTGGAACTGCTGTGCTGTTTACAGCAAACTCCGATTTCACTCAAAACAACACTCAGTATGCTCAGAGCGAATCCACTCTTGATTATACTTGGGGCGTAGTTTATATGGGCGATACTACATTGACTCATACAGGTGTTGGAGCAAACACTTTCAGCTATGCATTCCCCCATGGTGGTGGTTTCTATATATTCTGCGATGCAGCCGACCAAAATAGCTGTCTCAACAGAAACCCAAATACCAAAAAAGTCCGCGTTTCGGTGGAACCGACCTGGGAGCAAGTAAACTTCCATGACGACTCCGTATGTCCGGGTACCATAGTTACATTCAATGGAGCACCTAGCGTTGAGTCGTGGAGTTATGAACCTCCTGCAATTATCGCAGGTGCAACCTTCCTTCCCGATGGTGACGACGTGTGCTACAATACCGCTCTTGTTTTCGAAGATGTCTTCGCAGATGGAGCAACTCTTCAATCAATAAATCAAATTGATCATATTTACATGAACATAGAGCACTCGTACTTAGGCGACCTTAGTATGTTGCTACAGTGTCCTAACGGACAAAGCTGTCTGCTCCATGCTTACGATACTTATGACCCAACTATAGTACCAGGATGGACTCTTACAACATTGAATAATAGTAATTCCATTGGTGGTGGAAGCATGCATCTTGGTCTTGCACCAGACCCATCATCATCCAATGCATGCTATTATACTGCTGGTGAAGGATATGCTTACAACTTCACTCCTACAGCTACTCAACCTATGGGAGGAAGCAGCTACAACAATCCTAACGCAACCAACACACCATATACCGATCCTTGCGGAAATTCAGAAACAAGCTACGTTCTTAATGCTGGCGACTATGCCACCTACGAAAGTTTGAACGCTCTTGTAGGATGTCCTCTCAATGGTGAATGGAGAATTTATGTATGCGACCACATGAGTCTTGACAACGGATGGATATTCGAATGGGGTCTTTTCTTCCAAGAAGATCTTTATTTGTCGAACTTATGGGAATTCGAGAACACTTATTCAACAAGCACCTATTTATGGAACGGCGCTAATATGAACCCGACAGCAGGCTCTACTGCCACCGCAGCAGTTCAGAACTCCGATCCTGACAATATGGCTCAAATACCTTATATATTCTCCGCTACAGATAATTTCGGTTGTACATACGATACAACAGTAACTGTACATGTGCTCGCTTCACACCATCCGACATGCTGTATAGAGCCTACTCC
>DBYO01000015.1:24955-41603 GCA_002310235.1 Bacteroidales bacterium UBA1184 | reverse complement strand
ATTATGAGTGAAATCACAAAATTGAATCCACAGGGTGTATGGAAGAATTTCTATTCACTGACACAGATTCCGCGTCCATCGAAGCACGAAGCAAAAGTTGTGGCTTTTGTTAAGGAATTTGGCGAAAAGTTAGGTCTCGAAACTGTAGTCGATGAAATCGGCAACGTAATAATCCGCAAGCCTGCAACTCCAGGTATGGAAAACCGCAAGGGTGTTATCCTTCAGGGTCACCTCGACATGGTTCCGCAGAAGAACAACGAGAAGGTTCACGACTTCACAAAGGACCCGATCGAAACCATCATCGACGGCGAATGGGTACGCGCAAACCAGACTACCCTCGGTGCCGACAACGGTATGGGTTGCGCTGCTGCAATGGCAGTCCTCGAATCGAAGGACCTCGTTCACGGACCAATCGAAGCACTCTTCACAATCGATGAGGAAACCGGTATGACAGGTGCTAACCACCTGAAGGCTGGCATGCTCAAGGGCGACATCCTTATGAACCTCGATTCAGAAACCGAAGGCGAACTTTATGTAGGTTGCGCTGGTGGTGTTGACGTAAATGTTACCATGAAGTATGACGAATGCGCTGCTCCTGCTGGCTATACAGCTTACCGTATCGATGTTAAGGGCTTGAACGGTGGTCACAGCGGTATGGACATCAACATTGGTCGTGCAAACGCAAACAAACTCCTCGTTAGATTCCTCAACCACTGCCTCTACAAGACCGATATGCGTCTTGCTGAAATTAAGGGTGGTGACATGCGCAACGCTATCCCACGCGAGGCTTATGCAATAGTTCTCATTGCTAATGCCGACTGCGCTAACTTCGAAGCAGAAGTTGCAAGATTCGACGGCTACTACAAGAGCGAATTCGCTGCTACTGAAAAGGGCATTGCTCTTTGCGCAGCTAAGACCGCAATGCCTGCAAAGGTTGCCGAGAAGGAAATCGCGGAAAAGATAATCAAGGCTACATTCGTATGCCCTCACGGCGTAGTAAGAATGAGCGACTCTATGCCTGGTTTGGTTGAAACATCGAACAATTTGGCAATAGTTGAGTGTAAGGACGGCAACTTTGGTGTTAAGTGCTTGACTCGTAGTTCGGTAGAATCGGCAAAGAAGGGTACAATGTACAAGATCGGTACTGTATTCGACCTGATTGGTGCAAATGTTGAATTCTCGGGCTCGTACCCAGGTTGGAATCCTAACATGAATTCGCCAATCCTCAACACAATGAAGGACTGCTACAAGCGTCTGTTCAACGAGGAAGCAAAGGTTATGGCTATCCACGCTGGTCTGGAATGCGGTCTGTTGGGCTTCGTTTATCCTAACTGGGATATGATTTCGTTTGGTCCTACAATCGAACACCCGCACTCACCAGTTGAGAGAGTAAATATTGCTTCGGTTGAGAAGTTCTGGAAGTTCTTGGTTGAAACCTTGAAGAACGTTCCTGTAAAGTAAGCAGATGGCTTTACATAATAGAAAAGGCGGAGAAATCCGCCTTTTTTTATTGTTTCCGTAGTGTTATCACTGTTATTTCCGCATTAGCACCAATTCTAGCTGGGAGAGTGCAACCCAAACCGACATTTATGTACATGGTCTGTCCGTTTTCGTCGTAGCGGCCGTCGGTGTCGGTGAACGTCCACGAAGCAGGAGTCCAACCGAAAAGTTTGATTTGTGCGGCGTGTGTATGTCCGCAAAGTGTGAGTGGAATGTCGGTTTGTCCGACTACTTCGCCACGCCAATGGCTGGGGTCGTGGGTGAGGAGTATACGGAATCCGTCGGTGCCTTGCATTGCCTTTGGCAGGTCACCCATGTCGATGGTGCGGAAACCTTGGTTAGTACAATTTTTATTGTCAACGCCGACGATCGTAATCTTTTCTCCACCGCGCTCTATTTTGTAGCTGTCGTTTCGTAGCAGATGCCAGCCTAAGGTGTTTCGTTGAAGGCTGTCGAGTCGTTGCACCGCTGCATTGCGGTCGAATGTGCTGTCGCTACGATGGCGATATATTATAAAGTCGTGGTTGCCAAGTATGCTAGTGATGCCATCTTTTGCGTTTAGCTGGTTCAAGATTTCGAGGTATGGTTCGGCTTCCTCGACTCCGAGGCTTACCAAGTCGCCGGTAAAACATATCAGGTCGGGCTTTTGTGCATTTATAGAATCGACGAAACGCTGTAGGTGTTTGTGGCTATCATCGAAGGTAGAAAGATGCGTGTCGCTGATATGTACAATTTTATATCCATCGAAAGCAGTAGGGATGTCCTTGTTTTGGTAGTCCCATTTGTTGATGTCTAGTTTGAAGCGACCTATAAAATATCCGTATGCAAGTACAATCCATGCGAATGCCACCAGCACGAAAGCTGTCCATCCGAATGGTGAGTATGGCATCGAGTAATGGAAACATTTTGCGATAAGCCACAGCAAAAACCATAGGATATTGGGCACAGCAAACAGTACTATGCTCAGAAAAATCACCGAAGCGAGCATCATTCCTATCATGTCAGTTCAATTTTGTCGCAAATGTAATTAATTTGTGGAGCGATAAAAGTTTTTGTGCAAAAACAAAAAAAGCCTCCCGAAAGAGGCTTTTATAATTTGTTGATTGATTTTAGAAATCGTCGCCGTCGTTGTGTTGTATTACAGCGTTACCTTTCTTAGCGGCTTCTTCTTCGGCTTTCTTGGTTTCTTCTTCAATGCCGTAGTCGGTAGAAATTACGCTGAATTCGGTACGACGGTTAAGTTGGTGGCATATTTCTTTCTTTCCGAAATCGGGGAGTTTGTTGATGAAATCTTCGGTAAGCACGTCGCCAGCTTTCAAGAAAGTGTGTTCTTTTGCCATCTGTGCGGTAACCGTTTTAGGTTCGGTTTCTCCGAATCCCTTTGCAGTAAGTCTGTCTGGCTTTATACCCTTCGAAATCAAATAGTCCACGCACGACTTTGCTCTAGCAAGTGAAAGAGTCATGTTGTAGTCGTCGTTGCCTCGGAAGTCGGTATGTGCACGCATTTCGATTGTGATGTTCGGGTTGTCGTTGAGAGTCTTAACGAGAGCATCAAGCGAAACAGTTGATTCTGGTTTCAAATCGGCCTTGTCGTAAGCGTATTCGATGTTCGGCAATTCGATAATGCGAGGAATACGACCAAGATTGAGGATTACATTGAAGGCGGTGTCGTACTCAACTTTTGCAGTTGAGAATTTTATTGAGTTCGAGAAATAGTCCTTCGAAGCCTCACCTTTTATTTCATATACCTTGTCTTTTTGCAATGGCATTGTGAACTGGCCTTTTTCGTTGGAAGAAAGTTCGCTAACTACAGCGCCATCAGCATAAACTGTGATCTTTGCTTCTTTGAGAGGAACTTTTCTTTCGATGTTGGTTGTGTCGTATATAACACCGTTCATTGTAATCTGAAGAGGTGGCAGTATAAACGAATATATGTCGTCGCTTCCCTTTCCGCCCTTGCGGTTAGAAGAGAAGTATCCCGATTCTTCCTTACCGTTGAATATGATGCCGAAGTCGTCGAACGATGAGTTAATCGGGTATTTCATGTTTTCAACACCAGTGAAATCTTTACCTTTCTTTACTGCTTTGTAGATATCGAGACCACCCATACCCTGATGTCCATCCGAAGCGAAGTACAGAGTGCCGTCTTCGCGAACTGTTGGGAAAACTTCGTCACCGAGGGTGTTGATTTTCGGACCAAGGTTTATTGGTTTAGTGAACTTGCTTGAAGTTCCTACTCTTTGTGCCATATACAAGTCAAGACCTCCATAACCGCCTTCAACTTCTGCGCTGAAGTATAAGGTTTTGTCATCAGGAGACAGGGCAGGATAACCTATTTCGGCAGATTCGAATCCCGGTAATTCGATTAGTACTGGTTGACCCCATGCGTTACCTTTCTTCGAGCAGAGATAAATTTTGCATGGTTCATCGACTTTCTTACCAGCCTTGCAGCGTGTGAAATACATATCGGTACCCTTGAGAGAAACTGTCGATGCTCCTTCGTCGTCTTCTGAGTTCACTCCGCCAGTTATTGGAGTTGGCGACGACCATGTGCCTTTTCTATCCTGAGTTACTTCGAAAATATCGGTAAACTTTTGTCCCGACTTGTAGTTGTCGCGGCTACCTAGCGAACCTTCGCGTGATGAAGTGAAGTAAACGGTGCGGTAGTCCTTCGAAGCCCATACGATAGAGAAGTCGGCCTGCGGAGTATTGAATTTCGATACGTTGGTAACCTTATAGCGTGTAGGACGACTAATCCATGTCGGTACTATCTTGCACGATTCCTTACCGCTCTTAGCACGGTGGTCCTGCGGTGCATATTTCAAATATTGCTGGTAATAGTCGATAGCATCTTCGTACTTTCCATTCATTCGCAGTGCATCAGCGTAGAAAAGCAGAACGTCGGGTTTGATGACACCCCTGACATAATTCTTCACTGCAACCCTGAAGTACATTTCCGACTTGTCGGTATTGCCGAGTTCTTTGTAGCAATATCCCAACTGATAGTTGACTTTTGCAAGGTCCTCCTTTGCGGAGATGCTTGGTAGAGCTTTTTCGTAATAGTCCTTAGCCAAGTCGAATGAATACTGGTTGAAATATTCGTTTCCCTTGTCAATCAGAGCTTTCTGTGCTTGCATGAACAGCACTGAGAAAACCATCATTACTATTGTGAGTAGTCGTTTCATATATACAGAATATCCATTTTAAAAAAGTGCCCAAATATACATTTATTTTTTCAATCAACAGCAAACAAATGTGAAAAGTTTCAAAGTTTCTTGTTTTAAAGTATGGGCTTGCAGACTCGCAGGCTAACAGGCTTGCTGTCTAACAGTCTTAAAGTCTCACAGTCTGACGGCCAGGCTGCTTGTCTGGTCTTCCGCTGGACTGGTCTTCTGTTGGACTTTTAGCCTTCTTTTCTTTTCGCCCTTTACTTGAAACCTAGAAACGGCGAAGCCATAGAAACATAGAAACCAGAAACTTTCAACTTTCAACTTTCAACTTTCAACTTTGAATCGGTCCTATTTCTCCATAAAAATATCACGTACAAAATTCTTTGTCTCAGTCAGGCCTTTTGTATCCACGTTTGCTTTTCCTATTTTGTAGTTTGAAGCCTTGTAAAAAATAATATAGTTGTTTTCTGGTTTTAGTTCAATTTCGTACTTGCCGTTTTCGTCGCTGGTTTGTGTGTCCATAAGCACATATTCATCGTTCATTATCTGGATGTCAACGTTGGGAACTGGCTTGTTCAATTCTTTGTCCCATACTGTTCCTGTTACTGTGAACGAAATTTCTGGGAGGACAAAATAATAAAGGTCGGTCTTGCCAACACCGCCTCTTCGTCTCGACGACAGAAAACCTTCCTCGCGCATGCCAGTGAATACAATTCCGAAATCGTCGAGCGAGGTGTTGATGGGGTAGCCCATATTTATAATAATGTATTCGGAATTTTTCACTTGCTTTGCCAGATAGATGTCGAATCCGCCCATGCCTGGATGTCCGTCAGATGCAAAGTAGAGGTCACCGTTGCTGCGGATGTAGGGATGTACTTCATCCTCTTCGGTGTTGATGCAGCTGCCTAGATTCTGTGGCGGGTTGAAAGGTTGGTTCTTGCGTTGACGGGTAACACGGTAAATGTCTTTTCCTCCAAGTCCGCCTAGCAATGAGTCGGCGACAAAGTACAGCGTAAGCTCGTCGTCGCTGATGGCCGGATGTCCTATTGAAATACTGTCGGGAATGCCCTTGATTGGTACTTCCTGTGCGTTAGTCCAGTTATTGCCGACTTTTTTTGCCATGTATATTCTGCATCCCTTGTCGCTGTTCTTATCATAGGTGCAACGTGTGAAATACAAGTTGTTCGACTTGCGGTTGAGGCAGGCGGCACCTTCTTCGGCGGTTGTGTTTATGTTGCCGGGAGCAATTTTGGCTTCGCTCCACTTGCCTTCGCGGTCCTGCTCGGCATAGAAGATGTTGGAGCAGTATTCTCCCGATTCCGGACTTACAGTTACATGTGTGGGGGCGTTGCGCGTTGATGTGAAATACACTTTCTTGTGTGTGCGAGCTTCGTAGAACGGACAATAGTCTTCGCCTCCCGAATTTATTATCGGTTTGAGTGTCACTTCGTAGCGTGACGGATTAGCAAGCATTTCGCGGGTAAGAGTTATGCTTTTTATGCCTTTCTGAGCTAGTCGGCTGCCAGGCGAAAGTTCGTTGAACTTTTCAAACTGCACAAGTGCCGAGTCGTATAGTTGTAGCATTTGCAGAGCTTCGCCGAAATACAGGTAAACCAACGAGTCCTCGCAACCATTTTCGATTGCCAGTTTGAAATTTGGCGCGGCTTCTTCGGGAATCGATAGTTTTTTGTAGCAGTAGCCAATCTTGTAGTACAGTTCCGAAACTAGCTTTTTGTTGTGCTTGTGCTTTTCGTCCAGCGGCTCGTACATTGATATGGCTTCCGAAAACTGTTCGCGCTTCAGTGCGGCATCGGCAAGTTTGAGGGCTTTCTGTGCGGAGAGAGTTGCGCAGAGGAACAATGCAAGTGATATGGCTGCAAGTCGTTTCATTTCAAAAATCAATGCAAGGTGCAAATTTACATCATTTCAATTTTCGCGCCAAAAAATAGGGACGGATTTTTGTCCGTCCCTACGATTTCTTCTGTTTTTGTTTTCAAATTACTTCTTGCAGTCGAAAATCTTGTAGATTCCTGCTGCCAGTGCACCGCCTACAAATGGACCAACGATGAAAATCCAGAGGTTGCTGAGTGCTGTTCCGCCTTGGAATACTGCGGGAGCAATCGAACGAGCCGGGTTAACCGAAGTGCCTGTGTAGCGGATGCATACGAGGTGTACGAGTACAAGCGTAAGACCTATTGCGAGTCCTGCAGCATTGCCAGCACCATTCTTTTCGTGTGTAGCAGCAAGAACTACGAATACGAATACGAAGGTGAAGAAGATTTCGGCAAGCAGACCGCCAAGTACGCTGACGCCCGATTGCAAGTCGTTTGCGCCAGTGCCTTCAAGACCGACTTCCTTTGTCATCCAGAACAGGATAGCCGAACCGATGAATGCACCGATAACCTGGAAAATCATGTACATAATGGCATCCTTCCAGCTCATTCTGCCGCTCAATGCAACACCAAGGGTGATTGCCGGGTTGATGTGGCATCCCGAAATTTTGCCGATTGCGTAAGCCATGCCTATTACTGCGAGACCAAACGCCAATGCTGTTCCAACAACCGATGCAGTGTCAGTGCCACAACTGAGGCTTACTGCCGTTCCGCATCCCATAAGAACCAATACCATGGTTCCAATCATTTCTGCAATATACTTTTTCATAGTTATAAATTTATAAAACAGTGCAAAGATAAATTTTTTTTGTTATCCACAAAAAAACTCGGAATTTATTATGTGCACCATTGATTGTGAAAAATAATTTTTCTTCTTAAAATCCACAACGATACTTCCATTCAAATATTTTTCACTACATTTGCGAACATGAAAAATTTCTTGAGGCTTATTCGCTGGAAAAATATTCTGGTTATCGCACTGACAATGATGGCAATGCGAATGCTTGTGATTTTCCCTGTGTTCAAGGTTTACGGCATAGATATAATGTTTCCCGATTGGGGATTCTATATGCTAATGCTTGGAACTATGCTTATTGCTGCAGGTGGATATGTCATAAACGACTATTTCGATGTGCACATCGATAGTGTGAACCATTCCAGAACGATGGTTGTCGGTGTAGCTATGCCGCGAAGAAAGGCAATAGCCTTGCACTTATGGCTTAGTATTTTCGGACTTGCTTGCGGAATTGCTGCAACTGTTGCTGCACATAGGTTCTGGTACGTGTTCATTTTCATAGGTGCATTTGTAATGTTGTGGATATATTCGCGCGATCTGAAAAAAAGTACATTCTGGGGCAACTTGCTCATTGCCATGCTTTCGGGAATAGTACCTATGCTTGTAGGAATGACTGAATATTTCGCAGTTGCAGATTCGATTTCGTATTGGGACATTTGTCATATAAGGGCTATAAAAATGTCTATGCAGGTGATTATTTTCTTCTCGGTGTTCGCATTTTTGTTCACTCTGATGCGTGAAATAGTGAAAGATTGCGAGGATATCGAAGGCGACAGGTTGAACGGTGTGCGCTCCATTCCGGTGAAGATCGGCCTGAAGAAGGCAAATGTAATTGTTGCGGTACTCGCTTTGATTTCCGCACTTGCAGTTTCGTTTTTCTGGTACTATTATCTGTCGTGTACACGTTTTTTTATGTATGAATCTGCTCCCATGTTTTATTTGGGTACGTTTGTTTTGTTGCCCACAATCGTATGTGGAGTGATATCGCTGTTTGGTACCACTAAGCGTAAGTATTCGTTCTTGAGTGCTGCAATAAAGTGGATAATGGTAATTGGGATTGCGTTCAGTATAGTTTTCTGTCATACAATATTAAATAATGGAAACATTTGATTCGAAATACAATATTTTGCTTGCCTCGGCAAGTTTTCGTCGCCGCGAATTGTTGGCTCAACTTGGTGTGCAATATTCGTTGGTAAAACCTTCGCAGGAAGAGGAAATTGTCCCCGACAATATCTGGGTGGAAGATGTCTCAGAATATCTAGCCTGCCAAAAGTCAAATGCTTACAAGGATTTGCAAGGAAACGACCTTCTTATTACCGCCGATACTACTGTGGTTGTAGATGGCAAGATTTTGGGTAAGCCAAAAGATTATTCCGATGCGTTTCAAATGCTAAAGTTGCTTAGCGGCAAGACCCACAGTGTGATTACAGGTGTATGTCTCCGTTCTGTAGAGAAAACAGTAAGTTTCAGTGTAAAGACCGAAGTCACTTTTGCCAACCTCGACGATGAGGAAATCCGTTTTTATATCGAGAACTTCAAGCCATACGACAAGGCTGGTGCCTACGGAATACAGGAATGGATTGGTAAGGTTGCCGTGGAAAGAATCAGTGGTTCTTTCTACAATGTGATGGGTTTGCCTGTGCAAAGACTATATAGGGAGCTGAAGAAATTTTAATGTTTGGTTTTGTAGTGTAGCTGCGCGCAGTGACACCACAAATTCCTTTGTCAAATCTATCGTAAATATTCATTATCTTTGTCAATAAATTATTATTCAAATGAAGAAAATATTTAGCATCTTGATTTTCGCGCTGCTATCATGCAGTTTGTTCGCCGATGAGGGAATGTGGCTTCCCCTTCTGATAGAAAAATACAACATAGCTGACATGCAGAAAAAGGGCTTTAAGCTCACTGCCGAGGACATATACAGCATAAACCACGCATCGATGAAAGATGCAATCGTGATTTTCGGTGGCGGTTGTACTGGCGAAATGATTTCGAATGAAGGTCTTCTGATAACCAACCATCATTGCGGTTACGGAACAATACAACGCCATAGCTCGGTCGAACACGACTATCTTACCGATGGCTTCTGGGCAATGAGCCGCAAGGAGGAACTTGCAAGTCCAGGACTTACTGTGACATTCTTAGTAAGCATGGAAGATGTTACCGACAAGGTTCTCAATGGCGTAACTCCTGATATGTCTGATGGAGACCGCGCTACAAAAATTTTGGCAAACATAGCCAAGATAAAGGATGAGTCGGTTAAAGATACTCACTATCAGGCTCGTATTGAATCGTTCTACAATGGAAACCAATATTTTCTGTTCAAGAATGAAGTTTTTGAGGATGTGCGCCTCGTTGGAGCTCCGCCATCAGCAATAGGCAAGTTCGGTGGCGATACCGACAACTGGATGTGGCCTCGTCACACAGGCGACTTCTCGTTGTTTCGCGTATATTGCGGCAAGGACGGCAAACCAGCAAAGTATTCCGACGATAATATTCCATACACTCCGAAGAAATTCTTCCCGATTTCGCTCAAGGGTGTTCAGGAAGGTGACTTTACAATGGTCTTCGGCTACCCGGGCACAACTCAGGAATACTTGCCTGCTGTGGCTGTCGAACAGGTAATGTATGATTCCGATCCGACCCGTATTGCCATTCGCGACAAGAAACTTGATGTCATAAAGGCTGGCATGGAAAAGTCGAAACTCACTCGTATCCAATATTCCAACAAGGCTGCAAGTATTGCTAATGGCTGGAAAAAATGGCAGGGCGAAATTAAGGGCTTGAAACGACTTGATGCTGTAACTGTTAAGCGCAATTTCGAAGAAGGTTTCCAGAAATGGGCAAACGACAAGCCTGAATACAAGGATTTGCTCAACGACTATGCAAATGTATATGCCGAAATGAAGCCTCTAAATCTTGCTTATATCTATATAACAGAAGCTGGATTAGGAAGTTATGCTGTTTCGTTTGCCAACCAGATGCGCATGCTTGAATCGTGCAAGGATGCATCGCCAGAAAACTTGCAGAGCTTGAAGGAAATGGCATTGTCGAAGTCGAAGGGCAATTATAAGGACTACGACGAGCAGGTAGAAATCCGTCTCTTTGCCGAAATGACACGCATATACAAGGAAAATATGCCCGAAAAATATTGGCCGTCAGCATATTCGAATATCGATAAAGTTGCAAAGTCTGCATCCGACAAGTATATGGCATTTGCCGAATACTGCTTCTCGAAGTCTGTATTTGCAAACCAAACGAAGTTCGACAATTTTGTAAACGGACTTTCGTCGAAGTCGGCAAAGACATTGACTTCCGATCCTATATATTGCATCGCAAAGGAAATCATGGACATGTATAAAAAAGATATCCGTATGGCTCTTATTGATTGCGATGCCCGCATAGGTAAGCTCGACCGTATCTATATGAAGGCGCAGATGGAATACGAACCGCAGAAGCGTTTCTTCCCCGATGCAAACTTCACATTGCGTGTTACTTACGGACAAGTTACTCCTTATCAGCCAGCCGATGGAATCGACTACGAATACTTTACAACCCTTGACGGCATTATCGAAAAGGACAATCCCGACATTTACGACTATAAGGTTCCTGCAAGGCTGAAAGAATTGTACGAGAAAAAAGATTATGGTCGCTATGCCGACAAGGATGGCAAGTTGCATGTGGCTTTCACAGCAACAAACCATACTACAGGTGGAAATTCGGGTAGTCCAGTCATCAATGGTAATGGCGAACTCATTGGTGTAAACTTCGACCGCAACTGGGAAGGCACCATGAGCGACATTATGTACGACCCCGAAATGTGCAGAAATATTTCGCTCGACATCCGCTACGCCTTGTTCCTGATTGATAAGTTTGCTGGCGCAAGCCATCTCATTGATGAAATGGAGATTAGAAAGTAAAAAATGTACCTATGAAAAGAATAATTTCGTTGCTCGTTGTAGCTTTGTTGCCGTTGCTGACTTTCGCTCAGCACGCTTATGAAGGTCTCATTGATGTAAAGCATTACACAATAGACCTTGACATCAGCGATTTTTCAGGAAAGACAATTTCTGGTAATACAGTTCTGAACCTGTCCACTACTGAGGAAAATGTCACGACAATATATTTGTATTTGCAGCATCTAACCATAGATTCTATCGGCAGCAATGACTACGAGGTGACTTCATTCTTGCATAACGATACCATAATAACGATTAATTTTGCATCGGCACCTGTAGTCAACCAGCCTTTCGACCTCGATGTGTATTACCATGGTGCGCCGCAGCAAGACCCAGAGTTGGGGGGATTCTACTTCTCGGGTAACTACGCCTTCAATATGGGCTGTGGATTTCATGATTTACCTCATAATTACGGCCGTGTGTGGTTTCCATGTAATGATAATTTTACCGACAAGGCAAAATATACTACTATCATAACCACTCAGTCTGAAAATACTGCCATTTCGAGCGGTGAACTTGTCGATACTCAGGTTGACGAAGTGAATGGCAAAACCACTTACCGCTGGGAACTTACACAGGAAATTCCGACTTATTTGCAATCGGTGGCAGTCGGAGCATATTATCACCATCATCATGTGTATCATGGCATTTCTCGTGATATTCCAGTCGATATCTACGGATATCCAACCGATAGTGCAAAGATCGCAGGCTCTTTTTACCGTTTGGATACAACAATGCGCGTTTTTGAAACTTTGTTAGGCGAATATCCATGGCAACGCATCGGATATGTGCTGGTTAACTTTGCTAACGGCGCAATGGAACATGTCGGAAATATTTCCATCGGACGTGCTTTTGTTACACAAGGCCCAGGTGTTTACGAAACGCTTTATTATCACGAACTTGCCCATCATTGGTTTGGCGATTTGGTAACTTGTGCTACTGCAGAGGATATGTGGCTCAACGAGGGTTGGGCTACTTATTGTGAAACTATCTGGAAGGAGTTTGTTTGTGGTATCGATGCTGCATTGGAATATCGTCATGATGCGCATTACAAGGTGCTTACCAAGACTTATTATGATGATGGCTACCATCCAGTTTCACCTTTCCCGGTAGAGAATACGTATTCGTCAACGGTTTACGACAAGGGGGCGTCGGTAATTCACACATTGCGTAACTATTTGGGCGATGAGATCTTTTTTGAAACAATGAGAGCATATCTCAACGAATATTCGTACAAGAATGCAACTTCGTATCAGTTGCGCGACTTTATTTCGCAGCGTACAGAAATCGACATGACCGCGTTTTTCGATGGATGGGTGTTTACAAAGGGTTTCCCACATTTCTCAATCGATTCAACTATAATAGTTCCCAATGGCGAGAACTATGATGTTACAGTTTATGTGCGTCAGAAACTACTTGAACGAGAGATGTTTACCGATAATAACCGCATTGAAATTACTTTCATGAAATCGGATTTTACAACAGAAACAAAAGTGCTTGAATTTTCGGGCGAAACTGGTAGTCAGACATTCACAATTCCGTTCAATCCTGCGCTTGTAATGTGTGACTTTTACGAACATACTTCTGATGCGACAGTTGACCAGGCTATTGTTGTAAATAGTACTGGCAGCAAAACATTCTCAAAAGTCGATTGTATTATGTCTGTTTCCGATATTGAAGGTGATGCAATAGTTCGTGTTACTAGCAATTATGTTGCTCCAGATGATTTCATTGAACCAATCGAAGGTTTGCAGATTGTTCCAAGCAGATATTGGTTGGTCGAAAGCATCAGGCCTAATAATTTTACGGCAAGCATGAAATTTAAATTCAATTGTACTAGCAGCTCTACTCCGCCAGGTTGGGAAATGCCATATATTCAAAGTTCCGACCGCGATTCTTTAGCATTGGTATATCGTCGCGATAGGTCTGAAAATTGGCGAGTGATTCCCGCTCAGTATAGCAAGACAGGGCAGCGATTTACCGTCAATGAGTTTGCCGATGGCGAGTATGCTTTGGCAATCCGTAACGGTTACAATGGAATTTCGACTTTGAGTGAATCATCGTTTTCTGTATATCCTAATCCAACATCAGAGATGCTGAATGTTTCATTCGGTTCCACTTTCAATGGCAATGTATCTGTCGTTGATATGAGTGGCAAAGTGGTGTTGCACAAGAAAGTAAAAGGAGACTACATTGATATGAATTTGCATCATCTTTCTGCTGGAACCTACATTGTAGTTGTAAGCAACGGAAAGTCGTCGGCTAGTAGGAAGATTGAGGTGAGGTAAATTTATAGAATCGCATAAAGCCGTAAAAATATAGCATTAGCTAGGAGTGTTTACTCTGTAGCTTCGTCGTCGGTACGTTTAAAGATTTTGTACCCAACAAAAGCAATTGCTATTGACATTAGCGGAGAAATTATGTTGAAGAAGCAGTAGGGAAGGTATTCGAGCGTTGAGACTTTCAGCACCATTGATTGAGTCATACCACAGGAGTTCCATGGTACAAGCACAGAGGTTACTGTTGCCGAGTCTTCGGTAGAGCGGCTCAGCAGTCGTCCTTCGAAACCTTTATCCTTGTAAAGTTGCTTGTATATATTTCCTGTCAGCACTATGCTTAGGTATTGGTCGCCTGTAGCCATATTAGAGAAAAGACCTGTCGCTACCGTAGATGTTACTATTGAGCGTCTGCCGCTTATGCCACGCGCCAAGGCTGCTGTTATACTTCTCATCATGCCGCCTCCTGTAAGTGCTCCGCCAAACGCCGATGCGCAGAAAATGAGGAATACCGTGCTTAACATACCTTTCATGCCGCGTGTCTGCACAAGGTTGCTGAGTGTTTCGTTGCCCGTGTCGATGGAGGTGCTGTCGTAGTAAGTGACCATCAAGCCGCGGAAACTGTTTTCTTCACCAATCTGTGCAACAATGTCGGGTTGGGCAAAAAGCATTGTTATGCCAGCAACCAAAGCCGACAGAAACAAGATTACGGCTGCGGGAAGTTTCAACGCAATGAGTACGGCTGTGAATAACGGTATAAGCATAAGCCAGGGGTTGATGACAAAGGTGTTTTGCAGACCTTCGGCAAACGATTCGGCCTGTGCTGTGCTTTCTGCCGAATGATTTAAGCTTACTATGAGGAAAATTATCAGGGTTATTACAAACGATGGCACGGTGGTGATAAGCATGTAGCGGATGTGCTTGAATAGTGGAACTTCGCCAACCGATGAAGCCAACACTGTGGTGTCGGAAAGTGGCGAAATCTTGTCGCCGAAGTATGCTCCCGAAATAATTGCGCCAGCCGTCCATCCTGCCGAGAATCCGTGAGCCGTGCCTATGCCCAGCAATGCTATGCCGACAGTTGCCACGGTAGTCCATGAACTGCCTGTTATCAGCGATACTAGGGCGCAGATAATGCATGCCATGAATAGGAAAAGCGAAGGCGTGAGGATCTTCATCCCATAGAAAATCATTGTAGGCACTACGCCGCTCAGCATCCAGCTGCCCGAGACTGCACCGATGAGGAAAAGAATGATAACAGCTGTACCAATGGCTTTTATATTGTCGCCTATGGCTCCGCTAATCTGATTCCATTTCACTTTGTATCCAATCATTGCTATGGCAATAGCCACTGCAGCAGCGAATAGCAGAGCCGTTTGGCTTGCGCCATCAATGGCATCGGAACCGAATTCCTTAATTACTAGTATCTGTAATGCCACAAGTACCGCAAACGGAATGAGTGCGATTGTCCAATGGATATGAGGGGTGGGGGAATTCATATTGTTTGATATTATCAATAATACTCCTTAATATACATATACGCCTTTTGATATAGAGCTTCCTCTTTGTGCAACTTGTATTTTGCCGTGTATTATTTGGTAAGCACGGCGGCTGCCAAACAGCACTTGCCCTTTCTTGAACTTGCGGGAGAAAGTGGTCTCTTTCTTCAAAGTGTCCCATTGGGTAGTGTGTAGGTTGTTTGGCTCAATATGCTCAAGTCCAACCACATGGTCCAATCCATCAGCAACAGGGTCCTTCGTTGCCTCGTTCACCTGCCAGCAAACCTCGTCAAACCTGTATTTATTCCAGTGGGTTTTATCTATGTGTAGTTCGTTCATTGCTTCTTGCTTTTTTTTGCGACATTTTTTGCGACATTTTTTACGACATCTTTTACGACATCTTTTGCGACATCTTTTACGACATCAATGTCATTTATACTGCCATTTATACTGCCATCTTGGGGGACATTTTGAGGGACATTCGGGGGACATGTTACTTCCCAATGGCCAGTTTTGTCGGAGCCAATACGTTGAATAAGTCCTAATTGTTTGAGTATGGCTAATTCACGATATGCAGTCCGTTCTGACAGTTTTAATTTAGACATGATTTCTTGGGTTGTTAGCCCATTTTTTACACTGCCATTTACACTGCCAAGTTTGTTTGTGGCAGTAGTAATAACATTGATTATATCTAATTGTCTTTTAGTTAGTTTCGGTGTTTTTACACTGCCATTTACACTGCCATTTATACTGCCATTTATACTGCCATCGCGAGTACCATTTTGAACTTCACACTGAACCTTATAACTATAATTATTATTCAAAATCTCGGTGAAGAACGATTCGTACTGCGAACGGAAAGTAGGCCGTTTTTCATTGGTAAATCCGGGTAATTTGGCGGTTTCGTTGCGGATTTTGCGCAAGCCGCTGCCTCGTTTCTCCATATATCCGAACTGCGTGAACACATCGGCCAAGATGGGGTTGCGGCGTCTGGAGGGCACCTCGTTCAAATCGCGGTTCTGTATCATACTGCCGTCGAACATGCCGCCAGGCGAGTAGATGACCAACCGGTTGTCGTAGATGTCGATGTGAACCTCGCTACCCAGTTCGGAATAGTCGCGGTGGATGAGCGCATTGACCAAGGCCTCGAACAAGGCACGGTCGGAATAGTCGGGCGTGTCCAAACGGCGGTTAGGCAATTTTATCCAGCCTTTCTTGTTGTGCAGGGTCATAAATTGCACACCCGCATCCAACAATGTGAGCAAGTTGCCTTGGTACTCGCGCGAATCGAGGGCGTCATCTTTTTCCAAACCGTTCCAGCGGGTGCAATAAAGACTGGAATGGCGGTATGGACATTGGTCGGAGAAAAGTACGCCTGCTTGTGTGAGCAAGCCGTCATCGGTCACCAATGAGAACGATTGTAACAGTTTCTCCTCAAAAGGTAGTCCGGTTTGTTTTTGGTATGTTTTGGCCAACGTGTCGAAAGTCAACTCTCCCACATGGTATTCAGTCACCAAAGAATCGTAGGTGCGGTTGCGGCCTTTAAGAACAAG
>DBYO01000015.1:3982-24886 GCA_002310235.1 Bacteroidales bacterium UBA1184 | reverse complement strand
GGTGTCATATCACCGGCTGAAACATGCAATTCCAGTATAAAACGTCCGTTTTTGGTCGGCTTGGTGACCAGTTCAAATTCCGGAACAGGGTCCATGAAAACCTTTATGCGGTCACTTATGAATTCCGCATCCGCTTTGGCATTCTCCAATCCGATCGTTTCTCCGTCGTCGTTCACACCAAAAACGAGCACTCCACCCATAGTATTGGCAAAAGCACTCACGCTCTTGAGCCAACTTTTTGGTTGCTTGCGCTCCACTGCCTCCTTGAAATCGCAGGTGGTGTTTTCGCCGTAGGTTTGTTTTATGTTGTTCTTAATCATTGCTTCTTGCTTTTATTTTCGCCAAAGTTACATTTTTCTCAAAGTTTGGCGATTTTCACTTTTCTATCAAATAACCATCAAATAACAACTAATTGATAATCAGCACTTGTTTTGCAAAAATATAGCGTTTTATCAAATAACCATCAAATAAAAATTCGTTCATTGCTTCTTGCTTTTAGCGTTCTTCTTCACCAACTTGGCAGTCTCTTTCACGGTCTCCAAATAGGCCTCTTCCACAGGCGAGAGTGTGTTGTTCTTGTATTTGCGATACTCGGAGGTGGCTTTCTCCAAGGCTTGTGCATGGCTTACAGAGCCTGAGCCTTCAAGCAGAGGTCTATTGCCAGATGTGAGTACCGAGTCCAATTGGCGAATATAATCGCTCATATACAGGGGCTTGTGCTCTAGTGCATTGATTTCTGCTATGTCGAAGTAACCGGAAACGAGATTGTTCAAAATCTTCAGCTCGTTTTCTTTCAAATAGTTTTTTGCAATGCCTATGTCTTTCAAAGCTGGCAGTTCACCCGAGAATGTTGTCAGTCCCATAAAAGGTTTTTCTGCATTGGCGCGCTCATAGATAACTTCGGCGGCGGTATGACCATGGGCGGCATAGTGCAGCTTGTTCTGCACCATCTTGAAAAACAGAATGGATTCATCGCTTTTGGGGTTGTAGTCCACACTGGTGGCATAGAGGTCAAGCACTTGACGATACAGCACTTTTTCAG
Organism: Bacteroidales bacterium UBA1184; assembly: GCA_002310235.1. Taxonomy (GTDB): domain Bacteria; phylum Bacteroidota; class Bacteroidia; order Bacteroidales; family ML635J-15; genus Bact-19. The sequence continues at coordinate 23,844 of DBYO01000015.1, read as the reverse complement.
AAGAACGAATATCGCGGATGCGGTCGAGCAGTTCCTTCCAATAGTTGCCGCCGCCGTTGCCTTTCAGCCGTTCGTCATCCATTGTGAAGCCCTTAATCATATACTCCTTCAACCGCTGCGTAGCCCAAATGCGGAAACGGGTGGCAATGGCCGATTTAATGCGGTATCCGAGCGATATAATCATATCAAGGTTATAAAATGGTAACTCTCTGTTTACCTCTCTGTTTCCTTCCAAACGAACCTGTCGGAATTTCCGACAAGTTGACTCTTCGCTTAGTTCACCTTCTTCGTAAATGTGTTTGATATGTTCTACAACATTGGTTCTCGAACTTTGGTATAGCTCTGCCATCTGCTGCTGGTTGAGCCATACAGTGTCGTTGTCCAGTTTCACATTGATTTTTGTCAAACCATCTTCGGTTTGATAAATAATGATGTCGCCGGTGTTTTGTTTATTTGCGTCCATGAGTGATTCTATGTTGCAAATATACAAAAAAAGCAGTTTCCTCAAATAACATTTTAACTTGAGTCTGCATATAATAACAAAAAATCGGGCGGTATTCACCGTCCGATTTTTATTTGAATTATTGCATTCTTTTATTCCTCTGCCATCAACAACTCCAGCATGCTGATTGCTGACTTCGAAACAGGGGTTCCAGGACCGTAGATTGCAGCTACACCTGCATCGTAGAGGAACTGGTAGTCCTGAGCTGGGATAACACCACCAGCGGTAACCATGATGTCGTCACGACCCAACTTCTTGAGTTCTTCTATCAAGGCTGGAATCAAGGTTTTGTGACCTGCTGCCAACGACGATACGCCAACAATGTGGACATCGTTCTCAACAGCCTGCTTTGCTGCTTCTTCCGGAGTCTGGAACAATGGTCCCATATCGACGTCGAAACCGCAGTCGGCGTAACCAGTTGCAACAACCTTTGCGCCACGGTCGTGTCCGTCCTGACCCATCTTGACAACCATAATACGAGGCTGGCGGCCTTCCTTCTTTGCAAACTCACGGCAAAGTTCCTTTGCCCTTTCAAATTCGGCGTCGTTCTTGGTTTCCGAAGAATATACGCCAGAGATAGTCTTAATCACAGCTTTATGTCTTCCTACAATTTTTTCACATGCATCCGAAATTTCACCCAACGAAGCGCGTACCTTTGCGGCTTCAACTGCAAGTTCGAGCAAGTTGCCTTCGCCTGTCTCTACGCATCTTGTAATAGCGTCCAATGCGCGGCGAACATCGTCGTTGTTGCGGTTTGCCCTCAATTCCTGCAATCTTCTTACCTGCTGGTTTCTAACTGCTGTATTGTCAACTGCGAGGATGTCAATCGGGTCTTCCTTTTCGAGGCGGTACTTGTTGATACCAACGATTGTCTGGTTTCCGCTGTCGATGCGAGCCTGGGTGCGAGCTGCAGCCTCTTCGATACGCATCTTTGGAATACCGCTTTCGATTGCTTTTGCCATACCGCCGAGCTTTTCAACTTCCTCGATGTGCTTCCATGCGCGATGTGCAAGGTCGTTGGTAAGGCTTTCAATGTAGTACGAACCAGCCCACGGGTCGATTGAACGGCAAACATTGGTTTCTTCCTGAATGTAAATCTGGGTGTTACGAGCAATACGAGCCGAGAAGTCGGTAGGCAATGCGATGGCTTCGTCGAGTGCATTGGTATGCAACGACTGGGTGTGTCCCAATGCTGCGCCCATTGCTTCGATACAAGTACGCGTAACATTGTTGAACGGGTCCTGTTCGGTGAGCGACCAACCCGATGTCTGGCTGTGGGTACGCAATGACAACGATTTCGGATTCTTCGGATTGAACTGCTTTACAATCTTTGCCCACAGCATACGTGCAGCACGCATCTTTGCAATTTCCATGAAGTGGTTCATACCGATTGCCCAGAAGAACGACAGACGCGGTGCGAATGCGTCAACATCGATGCCAGCCTTGATACCTGTACGGAGGTATTCAAGACCGTCGGCAAGGGTGTATGCCATTTCGATATCGTTGGTTGCACCTGCTTCCTGCATGTGGTAGCCCGAAATCGAAATCGAGTTGAACTTAGGCATGAACTTCGAGGTGTAAGCGAAAATATCGCCGATGATTCTCATTGAGAACTCAGGCGGATATATATAGGTATTACGAACCATGAACTCCTTGAGGATGTCGTTCTGGATTGTACCTTGCATTTCTTCAAGTTTTACGCCCTGCTCCAAACCAGCTACGATGTAGAATGCAAGAATAGGCAATACTGCACCATTCATTGTCATTGATACCGACATCTTGCCCAATGGAATCTGGTCGAACAATATCTTCATATCCTCAACCGAGCAGATGCTAACACCAGCCTTACCGACATCACCTACAACGCGCGGATGGTCGGCATCGTAGCCACGGTGAGTAGGAAGGTCGAATGCAACCGACAGACCTTTCTGACCTGCAGCAAGGTTACGGCGGTAGAATGCGTTAGATTCTTCTGCTGTCGAGAAACCTGCATACTGACGGATTGTCCACGGCTTCTGCACATACATTGTTGAGTAAGGACCACGAAGGAAAGGTGCTACACCTGCTGCATAGTTCAGATGTTCCATTCCAGCAAGGTCGTCGGCAGTGTAGATGCCCTTTACGCTAATTTGTTCGGGGGTTGTCCAGAGCGACTGGTCGCTGCAATTTCCACAGCATTCTGCTGCTTTGCCCGTATATTTTATATATTTGAAATTCGGTCTCATGGCTTCTGTTATAATTCGTTAATACCCAACATTTTCTGATATTCCTTCAAGGTTTCAAGCACATTGCACTTTACGTGGATGTAGTTCTTGATACCTTTTTCTTCGAGTGCGGGACGGCATTCGGGGTCGCCGGCAACAACAAGTATTGCCTTGTCGCCAATGAGTTCGGCAATCTGCGGAACTGCTTCGGCATATTCGTCGTCCGACGAGCAGGCAACAACTATCTGAGCCTTCGATTCCAAAGCTGCCTTTGCGCCTTCCTCGATTGTTGCGAAGCGGTTGTTGTCCATAACCTTGATTCCAGCCACTGCGAAGAAGTTCGACGAGAACTGTGCTCTTGCGCGGCACATAGCCAGGTTTCCGAATGTAAGCATGAAAGCCTTTGGTTCTACGCCGCTACGGTCGGTTGCAAGACGCAATGCTTCGAATGCTTCGGCACCGCGATAAGGCTTCAGGGGTTCGGCAACCTTTTCGTTAGAGCAGCAGTCGGCTTCAGGCATTACCATTCCCATTATGGTTGGAATGTCGCGCGAAACGATTTCCTTGGTAATGTTGGCTTCGGCTCTCTCGTTGAAGTTCGGGAACTGGTTGGTTCCGAGCAATGTTTCGCGGCGGGTTGCGATGTTCTTGTCGCGCTTGTCCGAAACTGCCTTGATTTCAGCTTGTACGAAGCCTTCCTTGAACTTAGCAACGAATCCACCACCGTCTTCAACAGTCTTGAAGAGGTTCCAAGCGGTGTTGGCTATCGAATTTGTAAGGTTTTCGATGTAGTATGAACCTGCACCTGGGTCAACAACCTTATCGAAATGCGATTCTTCCTTGAGGATGGTCTGCACATTGCGAGCAATGCGGTTCGAGAAATCTGTTGGAACTTCGAACGGGTAGTCGTAAGGAAGAACTTCGAGGTAATCGACACCTGCGATGATTGCGCTCATTGCCTCGGTGGTTCCGCGAAGCATATTTACGTATGCATCGTAAACTGTCTGGTTCCACTCGCTGGTGGTTGCAGCAATCTGCATCTTCTTTGCGCATTCCGAATCGCTACCGTATGCTTCAACGATGTTAGCCCATAGCATTCTTGCGGCGCGGAACTTTGCAATTTCCATGAAGTAAGTGCTTCCAACACCAAAAAGGAATACCATCTTCTTAGCAACTTCTTCGGCGGTCAAGCCTTCGTCGGTGAGGCGCGACAGGTATTCGCTACCTTCCGAAAGTGTAAATGCAAGTTCCTGAACCGATGATGCGCCAGCGCTGTTGAACGTGTATCCGTCAACGCAGATAACGCGAATGCGCTTGTAGTCCTTAGCCATCTTTACGCATTCAGCAAGCAACTTGAAAGCCTTGTCCTCGCATAGGAAACCTTTGTTGGTAAGGTTTCGCAGCGGGTTGAAGTCGAAGTTGGCTCTTACCTCGTTCTTGTCGATTCCGAGCGAATCAACGTATGCGAGGAAATTCTTCAAGGTTTCCATTGTCTTGAGGCAGCAACCGATGAATGTAACTGGAGTCTTGTCCAGCTTGATGTCGGCGAGCAGAGTCTCGAAGTCGGCCTTGGTCTGAACCTTTGTATTGTCGATGTAGAACCCGATCGATTCGATACCTTTTGTCAGCAACATTTTTGCGGTAGCGTTGGCTTTCTTGTAGTCGCCGTCGCAGCAGCAGATGCCGTGGTGGATGAACCAGTTGTTGTTGTTCTTGGTACCGCGAACAAACGGGAACTCACCGGGCTTCGAGTCCAAATATTTTATGTCATTTAGGTTGTCGGCGCGGTAGTAGGGGCGGACATTGAATCCTTCCTGAGTTTTCCATACGAGTTTCTTCTCGTAGTCGGCGCCTTTTAAGTCCTTGATTATCGCATCCTCCCATTCTTGGGTCGGCACGGGAGGAAATTCTTGAAATAATTTTTCTTCCATTTGTACAGAAATATTTTTAGGGTGCAAAGTTAATACCTTTTTATTATTATAGGTCTCACTTTGTGCAATAAAAATCGTCTATATTTATGTTTTGTAGCACTTTTTTTGTTGCCCTGCTCGAGTCGCTAATTTTCTGTTTGATTTTTGCAAACATTGATGCTTTTTAGAGATTTTCTCGGTGTAAGATTGTGTTTTTTGAAAATTTGTGTAGCGTAACATTCAATATAACAGTGGATTAGAGAAGAAAAACTTTATTTTGAAAAATATTAAATCAAAAAATTGTATTGACGAAAAAAGTAGTATCTTTGCAGTCCGAAATTTTTTGAAAAAGTATAGATTTAATTTTAATAAAAGTTAAGTAAAAATATGGCACATCATCAGTCAGCAAAGAAGAGAATCAGACAGATTGAAGCAAGAAGGTTGCATAATAAGTTTTATGCTCGTACATCGCGTAATGCTGTTCGCGCATTGAGAGCAATGTCGGTAAAGTCGGAAGCTGAAGCAATGCTTCCTAAGGTTGCAAGAATGTTGGATAAGTTGGCAAAGAAGAACGTTATCCACGCTAACAAGGCTGCAAACCTTAAGTCATCCTTGGCAAATCACGTCAACCAGTTGTCGTAATTTCATTGACTAATTAGGATATTGCTGTTTCGTCTGTGGCGAAGCAGTTTTTTTGTTTGTACATGTATGAGTATAAGAAAGAGCATAAAGAACTGGGCTGAAGAAGAACGTCCTCGCGAAAAACTGATTGCTAAAGGCGAAAAGTCGTTGACTGCGGCCGAGTTGTTGGCAATACTTATAGGATCGGGAAATAAGCGCAAGAGCGCTCTCGACGTAGCACGTGAAATACTTGACGATTGTGACAACAAGATCGACAATCTATGCCGTCTTTCGTACAGCGATTTGCTTAAATACGAATCAATAGGCGAGGCAAAAGCTGCAACTATTGTTGCAGCACTCGAACTTAGCCGCCGTCGCGAAAATACAATTGGAGAGCAAATTATTAAGAGCGAGGATATTTTTAAAGCTGTCGTTTCGAAAGTTGTTGACGAAAGTCAAGAGATAGCATTAGCAATTTACCTCAATAATTCGAATAACATAATTAGAATCAAGCAAATTGGCCTTGGTGGAATCGATAGTACCCTAGTTGACATAAGGGTTGTGATTGCTGAAGCCTTGAGACTGAACGCATGTGCAATGGCTTTTGTCCACAACCATCCGTCGGGAAACCTTACGCCTAGCCGTCAGGACGATGAACTGACAAATAATCTGAGCAAGGCTTGTGCGCTTATGAAAATAAGATTTGTTGACCATCTGATAATAAGTAGTAACGGCAAGGATTACTATAGTTATCACGATAAAGGAAGAGTGTAGCCCGGAGGGCAGTTAAAAGTTAAAAGTTGAAAGTTAAAAGTTGACAGTTGAAAGTTGGAAGTTGAAAGTCTGTCCATCAGATTATTGAACTCTTAAACCTTGAACGTTAAACCAGAACGGCGAAGCCCTCAACGTAGTTAAACATAGAAACGTGCGTCAGCACATGAAACGGACACAGCCCTAAATGTTGTATCCAAAATTACTTAAGCTTCTGTCGCTGCTACGCCAGTCCTTTTCAACTTTTACAAAAGTTTCGAGGAAAACCTTTTTGCCAAAGAATTTTTCAATGTCGAGTCGAGCTTCGGTGCCGACTTTTTTTATTGCCGCACCTTTGTTGCCTATGATGATTCCCTTTTGCGACTGACGTTCCACAATAATTACCGACTTTATCCTTATGATGTCGAGGCTTTCCTTGAATTCTTCGACTGCTACTTCGCACGAGTAGGGGATTTCCTTCTGGTAGTTCAGGAAAATCTTTTCACGGATAATTTCCGATACTATGAAACGTTCGGTCTTGTCGGTAAGCTGATCCTTCGGGAACCATGCCGGTCCTTCGGGAAGTACTGCCAGTATTTCGTTGAATACTTGTTCTACGTTCGTGCCGTTCAGTGCCGAAATGGTGAAAATCTTTGCATTCGGTAGCCTGTTTTCCCAGAACAACTGCAGGTTTTCTATCTCTTCATTCGAGGCAAGGTCTATTTTGTTGATGAGGCAGAAAACAGGAATCTTCACCTTGCTCAGTCGTTCTATGTATTCGACGTTCTTTTCTGGCGACTCTACCACATCGGTTACATACAGGAACACGTCGGCATCGTCGAACGACACCGAGACAAATTCCATCATCTTTTCCTGCAGCTTGTAGTTCGGCTTTATGATTCCTGGTGTGTCGCTATATACGATCTGGAAATCGTCGCCATTTACGATGCCAAGGATTCTGTGCCTTGTGGTTTGCGACTTCGAGGTTATTATTGAAATTTTTTCTCCTACGAGTTCGTTCATGAGGGTCGATTTGCCCACATTTGGATTACCTATTATGTTTACAAAACCTGACTTGTGCATCGTTGTTCTTTATTTAGTGTATTTCTCTACGAGTTCTATTAGTTGAGCCCTGTTTATCGGCTTCGAGATGAAGTTGCAGAACAGGCTGTATTCTTCGTCGTCGAGTGCCTTAATCGCCGAAGATGCAATAATGTTTGTTTGCGGTTTTAGGGCTTTTATCTGACGCGATGTTTCTACCCCGTTCATTATTGGCATCTTGATGTCCATTATGATTAATTGGAAGTCGTTGTTTTTTACCATCTCAATGGCTTTATAGCCGTCTTCTGCATACTGAACCGAGTACCCGTTACGCTCCAATATTGCCTTTAGTAATATGTGGTTTATCGGTTCATCATCGACTACAAGTATGCAACTGTTTTTTGCCATTCTGGTCTAATCCTGTTGAAACACACAAAGATATAAAATTTTTTATAATATATTTTCGCTAAGTATAAAAATATAAAAAACGCCCCGATATCGGAGCGTTTTTATTTATATTAATTCTTGTATTTCAGCCATTTCCACAGTTCCTTGTAGTTGGTCTTTTTGCCGTACATGAGTATGCCGACGCGGTAAATTTTTGCTGCCAGCCAAGTGATTGCAATGAAAGTTGCAACAAGCAGAACCATCGAAATTATAATGTCGGAAAACGGTACGCCAAACGGAATCCTTACCATCATCACTATCGGCGATGTAAACGGGATTATAGAGAACCAGTAGGCGAGGCTGCCGTCGGGATTGTTGATTGCCGAAAGCATAACGAATATGCCTAGGATTAGTGGTACCGTTATTGGCAGCGTAAACTGTTGCGTGTCTGTTTCGTTGTCAACAGCCGAGCCTGCAATGGCGAACATTCCGGCATAAAGCAGATATCCGCCGATGAAGTAGAACAGGAACATCAGCAGAAGTCCTACATAGTTGACCGATTCCATAGCCTTGGTCATTTCGCTGAACTTTGCCATGTCGTCGGTATTCACGTCGGTTGCATCGGTAAGCGACGAACCCATAATCTGTGTCTGTGGATTAAGGTCGGCAGTCGAAAAGTCCTTCTGCAGCACGGCGTAAGTTACACTTACTATTCCAAGGGTCAGCATTACCCATAGCACAAACTGCGTGATTCCAACCAAAGCCACGCCGATAATCTTGCCGAGCATAAGCTGGAACGGCTTTACCGACGAAACAATAACTTCCACAATGCGGTTCGACTTTTCTTCGATTACACCGTTCATAACCATCGAGCCGTACATGAAGATAAACATGTAAATCAGGAATCCGCAGATGTAGCCGATTATCATTGCTACGGTTGTAGATGATTCCTTTTCGCTTCCATCGTCATTAATGGTGGTGGTTACGACATTAATGGAAGTGTTGGCAACCATAAGTATGTTGTCGATTTCCTTTTGGGTAATGTCGAGTTCTTCGGCTTTCTTGCTGAGTTTCAGCTCTTCGGCTTTCTTCTCTATGCCGTTTGAAATGTGCATCTTGAGTCCCATGTTGGGTTGCTGGTACGAGAAAAGCTGAACCGAGCCGTTGTTCGACGACAATGAATTTATTGGGATATACAACAATGCGAAATGGTCTGAATCCTTGAGGTCAGTTTTTGCTTTCGACACATTGTAGTAGTTGCCTTCGAAATATTTGTCCGATACGAAGTCGAAGTTAAGGTTTTTTGTGTTTTTCAGCGAGTACTGGTCGAACATTCCAGTTTCGTCAATTACGGCAATATTCTTGAAGTCGTCGTCTTCTAGACGCATAAGAATTGCTGGTGCCACCATAAGGGCTGCGAACAGAATCGGGCCCAGGAGAGTCATTACTATGAATGATTTCTTGCGAACGCGGGTTTTGTATTCCCTACCTATTATAAGTCCAATCTTGCTCATATTCTTAGTTTTGTGCTTGCGCTTGTTCTGCATTCGTGTTATTTACCACTCTGATGAAGATGTCGTTCATGCTCGGCAGAGCCTTCTGGAACGATTCTATGTTTCCGAAGTTTGTCAGGCGGGCGATGATGTCGTTGTTGGTCATCTCCTTGTTCAACAATTCGATGCTCATCTTGCTGCCGCCTTCAAATTCCTTCACGTCCAGAATCTTGTAATCGGAGGTGAGCGTTGCGATCATCTTGTTGAAGTAGCCCGAGTACTGCACTTCGTAGATGTCGGGGGCATAGTCGCGGCGGATAGCGTTTACTTCGCCTTCGAGTATCTTCTTCGACTTGTTTATCAATGCAATGTAGTCGCATATTTCTTCAACCGACGACATGTTGTGTGTTGAGAAAATTATTGTCGAACCGTTTCTCTTGAGTTCGAGGATTTCCTGTTTCAGCAGGTTGGCGTTTATCGGGTCGAATCCGCTGAAAGGCTCGTCGAAGATGAGCAGTTTCGGCTTGTGGAGTATGGTGGTGATGAACTGAACTTTTTGCTGCATACCTTTCGAAAGTTCTTCCACTTTTTTGTTCCACCAGTTTTCTATTTCAAACTTCTCGAACCACTTTTTGAGTTCGCGGAAAGCGTCGGCTTTCTTCATTCCCTTGAGCTGGCAAAGGTATAGAGCCTGCTCGCCGACTGCCATTTTCTTGTAAAGACCGCGCTCTTCGGGTAGGTAGCCTATTTGTGCGATATGTTTTCCCGAGAGTTTTTCTCCGTTGATATATACTGTTCCCTCGTCGGGTGCTGTAATCTGGTTAATGATTCGTATCAAAGTCGTCTTTCCTGCTCCGTTAGGACCAAGCAGACCGAAAATGCAGCCTTCTGGAACCGAGACCGAAACCTTGTCGAGTGCGAGGTGGCTCGAGTACTTCTTGACTACATTTTCTGCAACAAGTGTTTGATTCATAATTTGTTACTATGATTATTTAAGTGAATATGTATAAATTATACCTTCGATATTTCTAATTTTGTCGCGAACTGGTGCATTCGGCTCATACACAAAGCCTTCGACACATACAACGCGCTGGCGGGCTTCGTCAATCTTCGAGTAGCTTACAAACGGACCGCCCATAAAGTCGCCGTGCATTTTCCACATTCCATGTACTACGGCGGTCTTTGTGCCGTTGTGCATTATGGTTTCGATGCTCGGATAGTCGAATTTGGTTTCGGTGGTCATGTAAGAATCTTCGCGTCCACCTGGAACGTTCTTTTCGAGAACCTTGTTGCGCATTGCAATTATCTGTTCAACCGAAAGGTTGGTGGTGTCGGTCAGAGGATATTCATATACGAAGATTCCATTGGTTGTCTTTTGTGTTTCGTACGAAATCCACGAAAAGTCGTCGAGGAACTCGTCGATGCGGTAAACCGACGGCAGCGAAATGCTGATGTTGAAAGTGTCGGCAATTTGCTTTTCACCTACTTCGTTGCGGCTTTTGCTAAACGAGTAAATGTAGCGGTCGCGGTCGGCTGTAAGGAAAAGTCTTTTAATATAGTCGCGGTTTTCGCATAATGTCTTTACAAAAACTGTTTGGTTGGCGGCAGTTATGCGTACAAATATCTGGTTGCGCGAGTATTTGTCGTTTTCAACTTTCATAACTCCGGTTTCTTGACCTGCGACTTTTTCGAAGAAAATGATGTTGCGATGCAACTGGTTCATTTCTACAAACTTGTCGTAAGGTATCTGGTGCAAGTCCATAATTGGTTGCTCGAACGGCAGGTTGGGGCAATATTCGGAAAATATTGCTCTTAGGCTGTCGCCGGCTTCGGCTTGCCAGTTTTCGTTACTCATTACCACTATTATGTCCCCGGGACTACCGTGTGCTGTAGGCATGGTGGTAGTCTTCGGCATGCACGACTGCAACAAAGTGCAGGTCAAGCACATACTCAATATTACCAATAAACTTCTCATATATTTATGTATTTAATTATACCGCGAAGTTAATAATAATTTTGGTTGTAAATGTTTTCTATGTGTTTTTATTACAAATCTTATTCAAATACCCCCACAAAGAATATAATGGAATATTTTCCATCCAGTCCTGGTCTATATATGGTTTCATCGATACCCTAAGTCCTTTCATTTTATTGTCGGCATTGTCAATTCTAACAAAAGTTGACAGAGATTTGCTCTTTGTGTTTTCTTCGGCCTTCACTTCCATAGGAATCACCCTGTCTGACTGAATAATAAAATCTATTTCGAGCTTGGAATTTTCTTTTGCATAGTAATAAACAGGTATTTTATCCAACGACTTGATTTGTTCGACAACAAAGTTCTCCGTAAACGCACCTTTGAATTCGACGAAAGCATTCTCTCCCAAAAGCATCTCATTTGGATTTGCTTGAGACATACAAGCTAGGAGTCCGCAATCCAAAAAGAAAACCTTAAACGCAGATGCGTCGGCATAAAATTTCAATGGCATCGTCGGCTTTTTAACAAGGTTCACTTTATATATTAAACCAGCATCCAGAAGCCATTGAAGCGCAAGTTCAAACTGAGATGCCCTTGCACCTTTGGCGATTGCTCCATAAATGAACTTTTTGTTTTCCTTTGCCAACTGAGCAGGAATACTTTCCCACACCTGATGTATCCTTGTCACTAGTACTTTTGTATGTTTTGAAATATCACGATAATATGCATCAATAATGTCCTTTTGTATTTTGCGAACTTTATAAATATCTTCACTGCTAATATATTCCTGCACTGCTTCAGGCATTCCTCCTGTAAAATAATATTCGCGCAGATATTCTGTCAGTTCGCTGTTTGCCAGTCTCATAGTATCCCATTCAAGATTCTTCAGTACCTCGACTAAGCCTTTTCGACCACGAGCAATGAGAAATTCCATAAAATCCATAGGATACATACGCAAAGTTTCTACCTTTCCGACAGGATACGATTCATTTTCCCTAAGTGTTATTCCAAGTAGCGAACCTGCTACTATAACATGCAGATTAGGTTCGTCTTCACAGAAATATTTTAGACTTGCAACACCATTGGCAACTTCCTGTATCTCATCGAAGAAGAGCAATGTTTTTCCGTCAACAATTTTTTTGTCGTATAGCCTTTCGATTTCCCTGCGTATGCGTTTTGTGTCCATATCGCGGAACAATTCTGTTGCTGCAGTGTTTTGGTGGCAATTTACATATATGAAATTGCTGAATGATTCTTGTCCGAACTCCTTCACAATATATGTTTTCCCAACTTGTCGTGCACCAAGCAGTATCAAAGGTTTGCGCTTATTGCGTAGTTTCCAATCTGTTAAGTCTTTTATTATTCGTCTATACATAAATTATTTTTTTGCAAAATTACACTTTTATGAATGAATACCAAACAAAAAGTACACTTTTCTGGACGAATAATTTCTAAAACTTACACTTTTATGAGGGAATGTATGTATAAGATTACACTTTTCTGGACGAATATTGAATATAGTCCAATAAAAAAAGACACATCAGAAACCTGTTCCAATGTGTCTTTAGTAAGTATTGTGTTAAATTTACTTTTTCAAATGCTGGTCAAGCCATGCCTTGAATTCGCGCTGCCACAGGATGCTGTTCTGCGGTTTCAAAACGAAGTGGGTTTCTTCGGGGAATACAACCAGCTTGCTCTCGATGCCACGCATCTGCGCCATGTTGAATGCCTGCAAGCTTTCGGTATATGGGATGCGGAAGTCCTTGCCACCTGTGAAAATCAGGATAGGTGCATTCCAGTTCTGTACGAAGTGGTGAGGTGAGGTTTCATACGATTTCTGAGCTGTAGCGTTGTCCTTTTCCCAGTATGGTCCGCCGAGGTCGTGGTTTACGAAGAACATTTCTTCGGTAGAAGCGTACTGCGATTCAAGGTTGAACATTCCGCAGTGTGCGATGAATGCCTTGAACAGGCTGTCCTGGTTGTGACCTGCGAGCCAGTAAACAGAGAATCCTCCGTAGCTTGCACCAACTGCACCGATGTGGTCTTCGTCGATGTAAGGTTCAGTCTTTATTGCGTTAACAGCCGAAACATAGTCCTTCATGTTCTGTCCGCCGTAGTCGCCCGAAATCTGTGCGTTCCATTCGGTGCCGAAGCCAGGAAGTCCCCTGCGGTTAGGTGCGATTACGATGTAGCCGTTGGCTGCCATAATCTGGAAGTTCCAGCGGTATGACCAGAACTGCGAAACTGGACTTTGTGGTCCGCCTTCGCAGTAAAGTATTGCGGGATAAACCTTTGTAGAGTCGAACTTTGGCGGATAAATCACCCAAGTGAGCATCTGCTTGTTGTCGGTGGTGGTAACCCAGCGTTCTTCTACACGACCCATCTCGATTTTGTCGTAGATGTTCTTGTTTACATTGGTGAGCTGGCGTTCCTGTCCATTCTTGTCAACTACGAAAAGTTCGGTTGCCATCGACATCGAAGTCTTTGATGCAAGCAGGTCGTTTCCGCATGCGGCAAGTCCGGTGAAGTCGTGCTGTCCCTTTGTGAGTTGGGTTATTTCGTTGTTTGTCAAGTCAACCGAGAAAATCTGGAATGTTGCATTGAGTACGGTAGTGAAGTACAATTTGTCAGCATTTTCGTTGTCCCAAACGACATTCGAGCAGCCGTAGTCCCATTTTTCGGTAACGTAAGTTTTTTCGCCCGATTCGAGGTCCATCACGAAGAGGCGTTCCTTGTCCGATTCGTAGCCTGGAGTTTCCATGCTAATCCAAGCAAGTTTCTTTGAGTCGGCCGAGAAAACAGGATACTTGTCGTAGCCCATCATGCCTTCGGTGAGGTTCTTGACGGTGCCGTCCTCAAGGTTGTAAAGATATATGTCCGAATTTGTGCTAACTGCATAATCCTTGCCGCTGAGTTTCTTGCAGGTGTAGGCGATGCTCTTGCCGTCGTTGCTCCATGCGATTTCGGCATCGTCGAAGTAAGGACTAAGCGGTGAATCAAACTTTTCGCCTTCCATAATGTCGGCTGCGGTTGTGATATTGTCGTTGAAATCGGCGACAAAGATGTGCGAGTATTTGTAGTCGTGCCAGTCGTTCCAGTGACGATACATAAGGTCGGTTGCGATGATGCAGTTGGTGTTTGGCAGGTCGGGATAGATTTCGGCTGGAGTTTCGTCCATCTTCACATCAGCGATGAGCATAATCTTGTCGCCTGTGGGAGAAATCTTGAACGAGTTTACATCAAATGCAAGGTTCGAAATCTTCTTGTTATCCTTGCCGTTGGCACTCATAGTCCATACCTGAACGGCATCGCCTTCGGTTGAGAGATAAGCGATATTTCCGTCCTTTGTCCAGCGCGGGTTGAAGCACGAAATGCTTTCGTCGTTGGTGAGCCTTGTTGCTTCGCCGCCTTCGACCGGAATAGAGTAAATTTGGGTGTTGGAACCGTTAGTCTCTACGCTGTAGTATGTTACGGTGTAAAGTACGGTTTTACCATCGGGGCTGACCTGCATATCGCCAAGTCGTCCGAATTTCCACAGCACTTCGGGGGTAAGGATGCCATTCTGGATTTCTTCTTCGGTCAGGTCGCGCTGATAAGCTACTGAACCTTCGGCGTTTCCGCCTTTCTTGCCATTCTTGTCGCACGATGCAAAAATCATTGCAAGGCAAACAAGCAGTAATGATATTTTCTTCATATTCGTATATATTTATTTGAGTTGCAAAAATAAATCTTATTCGATAAAAATGAAACTAAAAATGTCCCTATATATTTGTCCCAAAATCATCAATACAGCATTCCGAATGCCCACAATGGTATCTTGTGGAAAATTGCGCTATCAATATCATCGGCGGCGATATAGGCGTTGCGTTCGTTTCGTATTTGGGAATAGTCCTTGTCTCCGACTTCTATCACGCACTCCCTGTCAATCCGAAAATCGCCCGACTTCAAGCCGCCATATTCAACCTTATGCCCTGATGCAGCAAGCTGATTGCAAAAGAAAGTTTCGCGCACCGTTCCTATTTCGGGCTTTACAATTGACAAGGCATAAAGCAAATTTGGATTGTCAAGTAGAATCTTGTCTGGCTTCTGCAAGTCGCCTATCCTATCCAAACCAGCGAAAAGCCTGCGTATGAGAGCAGCTTCCTCAAGATTAGTAAGGTACTTTAGTGTTGTCGTTCGCTGTATTCCAATGCTTTTCGACAACTTGGCAATGTCAACCTCGTATGGCACAATCTGTGAAAGCACCTGAAGCAATGCCTTTATTTTCCGCACATTGCCGACCTCTACATTCCTGTAGCCTGTGAGTTCTGCATCTATAATATAGTTCACAACCGACTCTATCTTGCTCTGATACACCTTCTTGCCTTCATAATAAAACGGATAGTAGCCTACGCGAAGGTACTGCGGAAAAAATTCCAAAGGATGGCAAACGCTCTTCACATATTGGCAATAGGCATTGGGGGCAGCAAGCAGTTCTTCAAGCGAAAGCGAATCTATCTTCAGTCCGTGCTCGAACCAAAGGTACTCGCGGAACGAAAGCCCGGGCATTGCGTATTCCTTTATTCTTCGCGACAAATCGGATTGACCATCGTTGATTCTCAGAAGCGACGACCCGCTGACAACAATATGCAGGTCGCGATGCAAGTCGTAAATCTCCTTTATTTCTCCGCTCCAGTTTTCGTACTTGTGAATCTCGTCAATAAATAGGTGCGTTCCGCCCTGCTTGCAAAAGTTATCAGCGACATCTACCAAAGTATGGTTTGAAAAATACGATGTATCTGCCGAACAATAAAGCACATGACGGTCATCGGGAGCAAAATTGCGCCTTATGTACTGAAGCATCAAGGTCGATTTGCCAACCCCCTTCGGGCCCTTTATTGCAATAAGTCTCAACGACCAGTCAATCTTGTCCATCATACTGCGGACATATTCCATAGGAACTGTCGAAACATACTCATCGTGTCGCTCAAATAACTTTTCCATACCTTAAAAATTATGACCGCACAAAGATAAATGTTTTTTATAAAATACAAAAATATACCAAAAGTGTTTCTTGTAAAGAACACTTTTGGAATAAAAATGTATTTTGTAAAGAACACATATAATACATAAACATTTAAATGGCGAAACCATTAAACATTGAACTTTTGAACCCTTGAACGTGAACGGCATAGCCCTCAACGAAGTTAAACATAGAAACGGGCGCAGCCCATGAAACCTAGAAACGGCGCAGCCATCAAACGCCGAAGGCACATAAACGGCGTCAGCCAAAAAAAGGAACCCACCATTTCCGATGAGTTCCCTTTGACTGCATTGCTGATTTTTCAAGGCAGAGCCTTGGTATTGCTTCGTCATAGGCAGGAGACTACGACGAACACTGGTACTGAAGCCACTCTAATCGCGCACACAACGGACTGAATAGCCGTGCACCTTGGTGTCACTTCCATTATCTGAAATCGCACTATTGTATTTCAATCTTTGAAAATACGCGCTTTCGCTAGTTGACTCATTAGTCGACCAAAACAATGATTCAGCCCCCATATAACCGTATGTACCCCAATAACACCCAGCTGGTTTCGCACTGAAACCAGAGGAGTTGTTGTTGGCTTGAGTATTACCTACGGCACATGTAGTTGAACTACTATTCCAGCCAGAGGTAGCAGCAAGCGATTTGCCTATGTTAGCAGTACTACTACCACATTGATACTGGCTTTGCGTTTTTAAATAGTTGACAAGTTGTGTCCATTCGGCATTACTTGGAACATGCCAGCCTGTAGGACAGATACCCTGTACACCACTGGGATTGGAACTGCTAGATGATGAGCTTCCCATCACCGCCTTCCAGTTGTACAGATAACCATAGGTGGAAACATTGGAAGAATTGTTGTTTGGATAATAACGGTAAGCCGTTGTAGTGCTTGTGCTACTTCCCAAGTTAATGCTTGTGCCATTGGCATAATGAGTGGTTCGTAGGTTTTCTTGCATCCAGCACTGGTTGCCTATTAGCACCGTGCCGTACTGGTTGCCATCTCTATCAGTAACCTTATAAGAACCTCCGCAGTCACAACTTGTCGTAAACGACATCACTTCACCATACGAGGTTCCTATTGAATTTATTGCGTATGCTTTGTAATAATAGGTTGTATTGGCGGAAAGACCTGTGAGTGATTTCGTATAGCTTCCAGTTCCGCTACCACTCTGTGCGGTTTGTGTTAGGTTGCTGGAATTTGTTCCGTAGAGAAAACCACGGGATGTTACAGTCGCGCCACCATCGGAGGTTACATTGCCGGAGAGGGTTGCGCCTGTGGCGGTTATACTAGAGGCAGCATTAGTCTGTACAGTTGGCAACTCCGCAACAGTAAAACTAAGTATTTCACCAGTTGAAGCACCTGTACTGTTGGTTGCAAAAGCACAATAGTAGTAGGTTCCAAGTGTAAGACCTGTAAGTTCAGCCGAATATTCGCCTGCACCACTCTCTGCCGAAACCATCTGCGAAAGGTTGTCGACGGCCGTGCCCCAGTAGAATCCACGGGCAGTTATTGCTGAACCGCCATCGTATGTAATGTTGCCGTGCAATGTTACCGATGTGGTTGTAATGTCGGTTGCAGCAAGTGTTTCTACAGCAGGGATTGAGTAGTGCGTAAAACTGAGAGTTACATACTGGCTAACAACCTGAGCCTGCTCTTTAACTTCGCTTGCAACCGGCTGTCCGCCTATTGTAGTGTAGCCCTCATAGCGCATATTGTCGCCAGTGCGGAATTCGTTGGTGCTAGTCAGTTTTGCCGTAATGCAGCCCGAAATGCCGGCGTATTTTATGCTGCTTCCACATCCGCTGCCCATATTTACCATACGGATGGAATAGGACTTATCGCCAACAACCGCATTTAGTATATAGGTCTGCGGATTGGCTGCCGAAATGTCAAATGTATGCACACCTGCATCAAGCGAACCGTTATATTCGGCATACTGCTTTCCCGAAGCGTCAAGCAGTTGCATACGCACATTTTCGCGTTGCGATACCGAAAGTTCAACACGGGTTTCGCAGTCGAACGGATTTGGGATGTTCTGCCCAAGCCCCTGAGTGGCGACAATGTTGAGGTCGGTTCCTACAGTACCGCCCAGCACTATTATTGTGTCGGGATACTCGACGGTTTCCGTCCAGTCGCGGGTAAGGTTAGTAACTTTAACGCTGTCCAATCGGCAGTAGCTTGTTCCATTAAGCTGTCCAGTAAAGCGGACTGTGATTTCCTGCGAAAATGCCCCCAAGCAAAGGGAAAGCAGAAAGATAAGAACGTAAAATCTTCTCATAATATTTAAATTTATTAATTATTAACAATGGAAAAATGGCTGCACCCTGAGCCGCACCCTGCGATGTACTGAGCTTGTCGAAGTAAGCGTAGTCGAAGGGTCGGCGTAATGTAAAAATTGATAATTGATAATTTGAGGAGGTTCTGTATTATCAGATTCCTTTGTGCGTATGGGGGGGGGTAATTGGTTGATATTCAACGAATTATAAGAACTAAAACAACTAATTCCAGCAACATTTGCATCAATATCTCTTACCTGCATAAGGTACATATTACACATTCTCCAAATTCGTCGCGAAGATAGAAAAATGAAATGAAAATGGCAAGATTTATTGTGTGAGATTATCAACGTTGTCTGGATTTGCAATCCAGACAATGTGAATATTAGGATTTTAAATCCGCTTATGTACCTTTATTGTTTATTTCCGCATTACAAATGCCGATATTCAAACCTTTCGGATTACAAATCCGAAAGGACAATGTAATCCAGACTACTTGAATATAAAGATTTATAATCCGCTTAAGGTTGTTCCATTTCCGCATTACAAATGCTGATACTCAAGCCTTTCTGATTGCAAATCCGAAAGGATAAGTTTGCAAATCCAACACAACTGCGATTATAAACTATCGAAGTCTCAATAAGATAGAATAATGTTGGACAAATTAGAATCGTAATTTCTAATTTGCCTATATGAAAAATGTGTGTAAAAAGAAAAGGATTTGCAACATTCTTCATAGAATATCGCAAATCCTAATTCTAAATTATTGTTGTCCGCTAAATTTTAGACAACACGTATAACTATAACACTATCGGGACTTGTCATTTCGGAAGCTAGTCGTAACACGCGATACGGTAGTGGAGCGTGGTGAAGACTGCTATCCGTAATCTCCCTTAATATTACTAATCAAGGAGATTCCGTATAAGTGAACTCACAAGCAACGTTCCTTATGCTGTTCGTTCTACTTTACGGAATGACAAGATGGGATTTTAGCGGACAACAATAAATCATCTGTTTTACTTCTATTCTGCAATCACCAAGAAGTAGTTCTTCTTTCCCTTCTGCACAAGCAAGTACTTGCCGTTGATGAGGCTATCTGCATTGATGATTCCAGCCTCGTCGGAATATTTTTCCTTGTTGATGCTCATGCCGTTGCCCTTGATGGTGCGTTTAAGCTCGCCCTTCGATGGGAAAATGTCGGTTTCACCGGCAAGCAAGTCGAGAACGTTGATTCCCTCAGCAAACTTTGCCTTTGCAACATTGTAGGTCGGAACGCCATCGAAAACAGCGAGGAAAGTCTTTTCGTCTAGCTTGCGAAGTGCGTCGCTTGTTGCGTTGCCGAAAAGTATCTGCGATGCTTCAACGGCTGCATCGTATTCGCTGCGCGAGTGTACCATAACGGTAATTTCCTCTGCAAGTTTCTTCTGGAGAATTCGCATGTTTGGAGCTTCATCATGCTGTGCGATGAGTGCATCAATGGTTTCCTTGTCCAAAGTGGTGAATATCTTGATATAACGCTTCGCATCGTCGTCCGAAACATTGAGCCAGAACTGGTAGAACTTGTACGGGCTGGTCTTTTCGGGGTCGAGCCAAACATTGCCCGATTCGGTCTTGCCGAACTTCACGCCGTCCGATTTGGTAATAAGCGGACAGGTAAGTGCGTATGCTTCGCC
>DBYO01000015.1:0-3907 GCA_002310235.1 Bacteroidales bacterium UBA1184 | reverse complement strand
TCGTATCCTTGCAGGAGCTGGTAGGTGAATTCGGTGAACGACATTCCGTCGCGAGCCTCACCGTTGAGACGCTTCTTTACAGAATCCTTTGCCATCATATAGTTGACGGTGATAAGCTTGCCGACCTTGCGTGCGAACTCGAGGAAGGTAAAGTCCTTCATCCAGTCGTAGTTGTTGACGAGTTCGGCCTTGTTTGGAATATCTGATTCAAAGTCGAGGAACTTTGCGAGCTGGTTCTTGATGCACTGCTGGTTGTGACGCAGGGTTTCCTCGTCGAGCAGGTTGCGTTCGAGCGACTTTCCCGACGGGTCGCCAATCATACCGGTAGCACCACCGATAAGGGCGATAGGCTTATGTCCGCAGTTCTGCAAGTGCTTGAGCATCATTATGCCGCACAAGTGACCTATATGTAATGAGTCGGCAGTCGGGTCAATTCCAACGTATGCCGCAACGTGTTCTTTCTGTAGAGCTTCTTCGGTGCCGGGAATCATATCCTGCAGCATTCCTCTCCATTTGAGTTCTTCTATGAAATTTTTCATCGTGACAAATCTAATTTGGGCGCAAAGTTACATAAAATTCAAGGATTTAAATTTAATGATGCAAAAAAAATGTTTGAAAGGTATGCTCCTTTAAAACGCATTATTATGCGTATATGCTATTTGTGATGCTTTGATAATTGTCTATCAAATTATCAAATTATTGAATCCCTAGAAGCTGTATCCCAACTTTATTGCAAATGTCATAGCAACATTTTTGCAAAACGTGTTGAAGTAGTTCCACAATATGAAGCCGTGATGATAATATGTGTCGGCTTCACGTCCCAGCGAACCTCCAACGCCTATGTATCCGTCGATAATGAATTTCCTGCGCGCCCACTGGTAGCCTGTGCAGGCGAATAGTCCAGCCATATTGGCCTTGTCGCGAAAATCCTCTTCGCGCTTGTCGTAGTTGAAGTTTGACCATACTATTTCGGGCTTTACGTAAAAGCCGTTCAGCGCGTAGTCGGTGTTGTTCTTCAGTATGAACTTATGTGCATACCTGATTGTGAATCCTTTTGGTCGATTCTTGAACTTGTCGTATCCAGCACAAATTACGCCTAATGTAAGTTCTCCAGTTTGGGTAGGGGTGTACGAACGTTCGTAGCTGATTTTTGTCGTGCCGGTAAACCATGATAGGAACGTTATCTTTATTGCGTTGCGACGTTCCATAATTTCTTGAGCTTTTACGCTGCTAAACGAAAATGTACACAAAACAACAAGCAATATGCCTGTTATTTTATTTTTGATTTGCCGTTTAAGATTCTCCCTCATTTGGAAAAATAAAGGGAAGAAGGCAAAGCTTCTTCCCTAATTATTGTTATGCTTCTGGTTCTGAAGTTTCAGTACCGTTTTCTTCCTTCTTGTGGTGAGGCTTTTCTGGTTTCGGAAGCAATGCCTTGCGGCTGAGCTTTATCTTGTTCGACTTGGTGTCGATGTCGATAATCTTAACTTCTACTTCCTGACCTTCCTTCAAAACTTCCTCAACGGTCTTGATGCGCTTCCAGTCGATTTCTGAAATGTGCAACAATCCCTGGCAGTTTGGAAGAATTTCGACAAATGCGCCGAAAGTTGTGATGCCCTTTACAACACCAGTGTAAACTTCGCCTACTTCGGGACGCTTAACGATTGCGTTGATCTTTGCGCGTGCTGCCTTCATATCGTTGGCATTATTTGCAGAGATTTCAACATAACCCTTTTCGTTCTCCTCGGTAATTGCAATTATAGTGTTGGTAGTAGCCTGGATTTCCTGGATAATCTTTCCGCCCGGGCCTATTACAGCACCAATGAGATCCTTAGGAATAACCATAGTCTCGATTTGTGGAGCGTAGTCCTTGTAGGTAGGACGTGGACCTGGCAATGTTTCGAGCATCTTGCCGAGGATGTGTTCTCTACCACGCTTAGCCTGGTTGAGAGCTTCTTCAAGTGTTGCGTACGAAAGTCCGTCAACCTTTATATCCATCTGTGTTGCGGTGATACCCTTTTCGGTACCGCAAACCTTGAAGTCCATGTCACCGAGGTGGTCTTCGTCACCGAGAATATCGCTCAAGATTGCATACTTGCCGGTCTTGGGGTCGGCGATAAGTCCCATTGCAATACCTGAAACTGGACGAGAAATCGGAACACCAGCGTCCATAAGTGCAAGACAGCCAGCACATACGGTAGCCATTGACGACGAACCGTTCGATTCGAGGATATCGGAAACAACTCTTGTTGTGTAAGGATAATTTTCGCCCTTAACAGGCATAACCTTCTGCAATGCGCGGTGAGCGAGGTTTCCGTGACCTATTTCGCGACGGCCAACGCCTCTGTAAGCCTTAGCTTCGCCAGTTGCGAATGGTGGGAAGTTGTAGTGAAGCAGGAACGATTCCGAACCTGATATCATTGCGCCGTCGATTGTCTGTTCGTCGAGCTTGTTGCCGAGGGTAACTGTCGAGAGCGACTGGGTTTCACCACGGGTGAAGATTGCCGATCCGTGTACTGTTGGCAAGTAGTCAACTTCGCACCAGATAGGACGGATTTCGTCGGTCTTACGACCATCGAGACGAACTCTCTCGTTGAGTACCATCTGACGAACAGCTTCCTTCTGTACATCGTGGTAGTAACGGTCAACCAATTTTTCTACGGTTTCGAGTTCTTCTTCGGTGTACTGTGCGAGGAAGTTTTCCTTAACCTCGTTGAAGAGTCTTTCGCGTTCGTGCTTGTTTGCAGTCTGTGTCATAGCTGCTGCGTAAGCCTTGTCGTAAGTTTCGTCCCAAACCTTCTTGCGGAGGTCTTCGTCGTTAACCTCGTGGCAGTAAGGAGCAGGTTCGGTAACACCGCACATTTCGCGGAGTTCCTTCTGTGCTACGCACATAGGCTTTATAGCTTCGTGAGCGAACTTAATGGCTTCGAGCATTTCTGCTTCACTAACCTCGTTGAGTTCGCCTTCTACCATCATTATGTTTTCGTAAGTTGCAGCAACAATCATGTCGATGTCGGCTCTCTGGCACTCGTCGTAAGGAGGATTGATCCTGAACTGTCCGTCGATGCGTGCTACGCGCACTTCCGAAATCGGACCTTCGAATGGAAGGTCGGTGATTGTAAGAGCTGCCGATGCTGCAAGTCCTGCCAATGCATCTGGAGTATCGTTGGTGTCGGCCGAAAGAAGGCTTACGTTTACGAATACTTCTGCATGGAAGTCGCTCGGGAACAAAGGACGCAATGCGCGGTCAATCAGACGTGAAACAAGGATTTCGTAGTCCGAGAGACGACCTTCACGCTTGTTGAATCCGCCAGGGAAACGGCCTACTGCCGAATATTTTTCCTTGTATTCAACCGAAAGAGGCATGAAGTCAACGTCTTCCTTTGCATCATCAGCTGCAACAACTGTTGCCAATAACATGGTTTTACCCATCTTCACCACTACCGAACCAGTTGCCTGCTTCGCCAGTTTACCGGTGGAAATTTCAATTTCTCTGCCATCAGCTAAAGTGATGACTTTTTTAATTTCGTTGTACATTATCTATTGTGTTTAATTAATTTGCAAATAAAAAAGGAAAGCAAAACATTTGTCTTGCTTTCCGAATGTCTTAACGACGTAAGCCTAATTCTTTAACTATAGCCCTGTATCTTTCGATATCCTTGGTCTTTAGATAATCGAGTAATTTTCTTCTCTTACCTACAAGACCAGTCAAGGCACGCTGAGTACTGAAATCCTTGCGGTTCGACTTCAGGTGCTCGGTTAAGTGACTGATACGGTAGGAAAATAAGGCTATTTGTGACTCAGCTGAGCCAGTGTCTGTATTAGACTTCCCGTGTTTTGAAAAGATTTCTTTCTTCTTTTCTGAATCTAAATAATTCTTCATCACTTATAATTTATAATTAAAAAA
>DBYO01000028.1:71842-86070 GCA_002310235.1 Bacteroidales bacterium UBA1184 | reverse complement strand
TATTCACTTTCAACGCGGAGCTGGTACTGTTCCTTTCCCATCTTCACGGTTCCCGATGCAAGGTTGAGGTTGTTGCCTGCAATGGCATTTCCGACTACTTCAACCGAAAGGTTGTAGGCGTCGAGCTGGTTGGGGTCAAGGTCAACATACACATAACGGTCGGGGGCTCCCGAAAGCGATATGTTTCCGATACCATCGATGCGGTTCAGCGTATTTACTACATTGTCCTCCAATATTTTGTCCAAGCCGGCATAACTTTCCTCAGCGGTGAATCCGAGCTGCATGATTGGCATTGCGCTCGAGTTCAACTTGATAATCATTGGTCGGCTTACACCGTCGGGCAGATTGTCGTAAACCAAATCGACATAGGAGCGGATGTCGTTCATCACATCATCGATGTTGACTCCCCACTCAAATTCGAGCGTTACAATGGAAAGGTTATCCTTCGAGGTGGAAAACAAGTTTTTAAGTCCATCGACGGAGTTAAGTGCATTTTCGAGAATCTTGCTTATGTTGGTTTCGATTTCGCTGGCGTTTGCACCCGGATATGTTGTCATAATGGTAACATACGGCGGGTCGATTTCGGGGAACTGGTCGATTGGCAGTCGCGACAGCGAGAACAAACCCATCACAATTACGGCGACAAAGATAAGTCCCGTAGTGATAGGTTTTTGTATTGCGGTTTTGTAGATACTCATCGTCTTGTCCTTTCTGCTTTATTTGGAAATGTTAAGTTTTACGCCATCGACGAGTTTTGCCTGACCGACAACAACAAGTTCGTCGCCTTCCTTAAGTTCGTCTGATATGATTTCAATCTTGTCGTCGAAACGCTTGCCCATTTCAACAACAATGCGCTTTGCATAGCCGTCGTTGTTGATGAACACATACCTTTCGTTTGCACCTTGCAGTTTCAGTACCGACTGATATGGAACGATTATTGCTTCGATGTTGTTGAGGTCGATGTTTACGCTCATGTACATACCTGGGCGAAGTTCTTCCTTTGCGTTCGGAATTCTAACCTTTGCCTGGAAAGTATGGGTATTGGGGTCAATTGTCGGGTAGATGATTTCGATTGTTCCTTCGAAAGTGCGTCCCTTGTAGATGTCGGAACTGAGTTGAACTTTTGTTCCGGTCTTTATCATTGGGAAGTAGGCTTCGGGAATGTTTACTATTGCCTTCAGCGTGTTAATCTGTATCAATGTAAGTATTGGCATTCCGCTGTACAGTTCGCCCGACTCGAAGTTCTTTGCCGAAATTACACCCGAAAAATCTGCCTTTACATAAGTGTTCTTTTCGAGAAATTCAAGGTTCTCCTTTGTAAGGTCGTACTGCACTTTGGTCTGGTCGTAGGTCTGCTGCGATACGCTTCCACTCTTTAGCAAGGCTTCTACACGACCAAGTTCCTTTTCGAGGTTGGCAAACTGCAAACGAGTGGTTTTCAACTGCGTTTCGTCCATCTGCACAAGTGTCTGACCTTTGCTGACACGCGATGCCACATCAACATTTATCTTCTTTATGATACCTGTTACCGACGGCGAAATGTTCATAGTCTCGTATGGCTGCAACACTGCCGAGATGCTTATGCTCTTGGAGATAGTCTCCTTTGCAAGTGTCTGTACCGAAACCAATTCCGTCTTTTCTTCCTGAACATTGGCAACATTTGTCTCTTCTTTCTTCTCTTTGCATCCTGTTGCCGTCAGCATCATTGCTGCGATTAAGGCAACACCTATCAAATTCTTTATATTCATTGTTTTGACTTATTTTCTATTCAACAGTTGTTCAAATTCTATCTGTGCGTTCACGAGGTTCAGCACGGCCGAAATGTAGTTGCTCTGTGCCGAAATGATGTCGCTGCTTGCGGTTGTGAGCTCAAGGCTTGATGCCATTCCGTGTTCAAACTTGTTCGAAACGTTGGTAAATACGCGCTCGGTGACTTCGAGGTTAAGTTTCTGAGCCTCGTAGGTTTCGTAGTTTGAGGTTACATTGTAGCGCAGCTGGCGTTCCTGAACGAGGAGGGCATCGCGGGTTGTTTCGATGGTGTTCTGGAACTTCTCGTATTCTATTTTTGCCTGCTTCACATCCGACCAAGTCTTTCCGCTGCTCCATATCGGGACATTAAGCGTAAGACCGATGAGGTTTGGAGGCGTCATGTTGAAACCTTCCTTCTTTCCGAAATATGTTCTTCCCGAATACTGGTAGTATGCGCTCAAGGTCGGGACATAACCCATAATTTTGAGGTCAATCTGCTTCTTGAGCAGTTTTGAGTTTTCTTGGAGCAACTGGTAGTTGTAGTTGTTCTCCACATTGAAGGTTTCGTTTTGCAGAGCGAGAATTGCTTCGGGCTTCAGGATGTCGTCAACAGTCTGAGTGAGAGTGAGTTTTGTATTTACACCGCAGCCAAGTTGCAGGCGCATTGAGTTTTCGAGCATTTCGAGCGACCTGTTTGTAGAGCTTATGCTTGTGCGGAGCGACAATACCTGAACCATCAGCTTGTCGGCATCGGTTTGTTCGGCGGCGCCAACATCAACGGCATTTTGTGTTGTTTCTTGCAGGCTTTCAAGGTTTTCGAGGCTGCGTTCGAGCAGTTCAGTGGTGTTTTGCATCACCAGGATCGACATGTAAATTTTTGCAACTTGGTAGCGTATTTCGTCTTCTGACTGCTGGTTTGTGATGTCAGCGAGGCTCTTCGACATTTCGGCCATTTGTATGCCAATGATTTGCTGTCCTGTGAGTGCAACCGAGGCGGTAATTCCGAGGGTTCCAGTTGCCGGCATCGACATTGACATTGGACCGAGATTCATTTCGTATCCGCAATAGTTTGAGTAACCGAGGCTAGCGCTCACTTGTGGAAGCATAGAGGCAATTGCACCCCATTTTGCAGCTTCGGCTTTCTGTATTTCTAGACTTGAATTTTGCAGAGTCTTGTTGTGCTCTACAGCGTAGTCTTGTGCCGATTTTAGTGAAATTGATAACGCTCCTTCCTGTTGCGTCTCGTTCTGAGCAAATGAATATGCTACTGTGAGCAGTAAAAATGCTGCTGTTAGAATTAACGCCTTTCTTTTCATTTGTTATCTTTGCTTTTTATTAGTTTTTTAATTTTTTCGTTAATTATTTCCTGTCCCTGCGGTGTCGAGATGCCTAGAAGGATTGGAATCGTTAGTGTGTGGTGGAAAGCTACAGGAGGTTTGCTCTTTACGAATTCCTGTTCGTTTTCGTACACGTTTACAAGCTTCTGTAAAGTAAATATCAGAATGTCTGTATCGATTTCCTTCTTGAAATAGTTTTCAATCTTGCCGCGTTCTACAAGTTTGAATATTGTGATGTAGGTTTCCTCTCTTATTTTCTTGTATGCATTCGAGTATATTGCAGGGTGGTACTTTATTAAGTCTTCAAGCATTTTGGGGTTCGTCTTCGACTTGACATTGTTCTGAACCTTGTCTTCGGCTATGCTGAATATTGCATCGAGTACGTTGTCGCTTTGGGAGATTATTTTTTTGATTTTCTCGTCGGCTTTTTTCATCTCGTGCTGCATGACTTGCATCACAAGGTCGTCCTTGTCCTTGAAAATTTCGTAGAGCGTACGCTTTGAGATTTTCATGTCCATCGATATGTTGTCCATAGTTACTGGCTTGATACCGTTGGCGTTGAACATCTTTGCAACCTCTTCGAGTATGGTTTCCTTTTCGATCATAAACTTGTAATTTAAGTTGCCGCGAAATTAGAAAACTTTTATGGGGTGGAAACGTTTTGTATGGTTAAAGTTTTGTTAATGGAGAGAGGCTTGCTGGCTCAAAGGCTAACAGGCTAAAAGTCTGTGCGTTTTCAAATTTTTAAATCTTTGAATCTTTGAATCTTTAAATCTTTGAATTTTTAAATCTTTGAATTTTTAAATCTTTGAATTTTTAAATCAGCGTAGCTTACTTTTAGTTAAGCGAAGCTAATCTTCAACGACCTTCTCTGCTTCCTGTTCTGCTTTGTGTTCCTTTTTGTTGTCGGATTTTTTACGCAGATAGGCGAGGATTGCTTTTTTCAGATAATCGCGGCCCGAGGCTTTGTGGATCTGTCCGTTCTGGGCTATTGATATGTTGCCCGACTGTTCCGACACGATTATAACCATGGCGTCGGAGGTTTCGGATATGCCTAGTCCTGAGCGGTGGCGCAAGCCATATTCGTTGGGTAGATTTGGATTCTGTGAAACCGGCAATATGCACTTTGCTGCGACAATTCTGTTTTTCTCTATAATCATTGCTCCGTCGTGGAGTGGGGCGTTTTTGTAGAATATTGCCTTTATTAGCTGTGTGTTAATATCGGCATTTACGGTTTCACCTGTCTGTATGATTGTTTGCAACGATGTTTCGCGTGTTATGACAATCAGTGCACCAGTCTTTGTTTCCGACATTTCCATGCAGGCTTGCACAATGCTTTCTACACCTTCGAGTGAAAAGTCGTTGCGCAGCTTTACTTTGCCGACAAAAAAGCCTCGCTTGAAATACTTGTCGCCAAGTATTAGAAGAAACTGCCTGACTTCCTGCTGGAAAACCACAATTAATGCAATTACACCGACACCAATTACTTGTCCCATAATGGTTTCCACAAGTTCCATCTTCAGGGCTTTTACGAGTAACCATACGAGGTAAACTATCGCAATCCCGAAGAATATCTTGATGGCGGCTGTACCTTTTATTAATTGGTATAGCTTGTATAGCAGGAAAGCGACAATTAGAATGTCGATTATGTCAATTACTGTGATATGTATCAGCGACAACAGCACCTTATTATAATTTAGCGCAAAAGTAAAAAATATTTACGATTTGGCAAAGCCGAGCTAAAGGTTACAAAGTGGGAATTTTTGAATGTATTTCGAGGATACTATTGTGTTATTAACTTTGATTTTAGGAGCCTGTCTATTATTACAGTGTCATTTTCAATATGGAATACATATATGTCCATTTATGGTTGTGAGATACCATACGCTTTGCACATGGATTTATGTTTTTTATTATAATAGATTGGCTTTCGTTAAAACAATCTGCAAATATTGATAAAGATTGCATTTCTTGTCCTATAGTATCAAGATAACGATAGGCTGCTTCCCGTGACATATTTTCAAATAGGAAGTCTGCCAGTTCATTTATATCAACTTTAGCAGACGGGGCAACTTCAACCTTGTATATTTTCATATCGCTTATCTAAAGCTTCTCTTACGAGAGCAATATATTCATCAACAGACATATTTCCACTTACTGTCTTGGGACGAATATTAGGCTGATATTCAATGGTTGACATAATATCTTTCTGAATTTCCATATTTCCCGTATAGTATTATTTGCAATTACAAAAATACGATATATTTAAGAGATATCAAACAGAAATTTACAAAATGATGTCGATGTATAGCATTTGTACTTATTCCGTAAGCTCAGCAATTATTTCCTTTATCGGTCGGATGCTATGTACGTGCTCTATTGCAACGCCAGCGCACCATACGGTCTTGTATGTTACCTTGAATGCCGAGTCGTAGAGTTTTTTCATGCCGGCTTTCATCATCATCGCCTTGGCCAACTTTTTAAGTGATGAGTTGCTGTTTATCAGCCTTTCCCATATGTTGGGCTTGTTACCAATTTTTTGCAGATAGGGGGTGTTTATCACTGCTGTAGGACTGCCAGAAAGTTTACGCGTCATAACAATGTCCTTGGCTCCGTATTCAATCACAGCCTTTTTGTACTCGTCAGAAACCTTGCATTCGTTGCTGGCAATGAATATGGTCCCGACGGAAACTCCTGCCGCACCCATTCCCAATGCTTTGTCAACATCCTGCTTGCGGGCTATGCCACCTGCATATATAATAGGTATGTGGCAGTTGGTAAAAAGTTCTGGCATTAATTCTTCGGGAGCGAGCATTCCCGAATGTCCCCCAGCCGACGAGTTAACCGCTATAATAGCATCCGCACCAAGGCTTTCGACTTTTTGGGCAAACTTTATGTCAACCACATCGCAGAAAACCTTTATTCCGTTTGTATGAGCTATTTCTATAGCTTGCTTGGGACTGCCGAGTGATGTGATTATAAATGCAGGTTTTGCTTCAATGATTTCGGCAAGTTGTTGTTTGTAGCGGGTGTTCGACTTGTTTACGATCAGGTTGATGCCGAATGGCTTTTGAGTTTTCTCCTTGATGCTGGCGATTGCGTGCGCAAGTTCTCCTTTTTTGCGGTAGTTGGCGGCTGGGATTGCTGCTGTGATGCCGCATTCTAGGGCGGCGACAACCATTTCTTCGTTACTCACGAGGAACATGGGAGCCATGATTATCGGATGTTCAATATTAAGTATGTCGCACAAACTGGCCATTTTTTATAATTGCAAGGTGTTTTCGTTTTCGTTGGCTTCAAAATATTCATCTACTAGCAGGTTGTTGCCTGTTGCAGCTGCAACTGCAAGTTGATCGCAACGGTTGTTGTATTGGTTGTCGGCGTGACCTTTAACCCAGACGAACTTTACGTTGTGTTGCTTGTATATGCGAACAAATCTTGACCATAAGTCGGGATTCTTAACCTTGTTGAACCCTTTTTTTATCCAGCCATAAATCCAGTTTTGGTTTATTGCGTCGGCAACGTATTTGGAATCGGTGTAGATTGTAACGTTCGAATTTGGAATTTTCAGCATTTCGAGGGCAGTGATGACACCGAGCAGTTCCATGCGGTTGTTGGTGGTACGGCGGTACCCACAGGCAACGTCCTTGCGGAATTGTCCGCACATAAGCACAATGCCGAATCCTCCAGGACCGGGATTGCCACGCGACGAGCCATCGGTGTATATGGTTATTACAGGCGGCTGTGGTGTCGGCTTTTCTGTTGTCATTTATCTGGCAATAAGAACCTTTTCGGTTACGCTATGTCCGTCGATGTTCATCTTTATGAAATAGAGACCTTCGCTGTAGCTGCCGACGTTAAGTTCGATGCTGCCTTCGCTACTGTTGCGGGTCTGCGTGCTTACCTTGCGACCAAGCATGTCGAATATATCAATGGTTATGTCCTTGCCGTATTCAACGGTGCCGAGGTTGATATTTACTATGCTGCTTGCTGGGTTGGGGTAGATGCTTATTTCGTGGTCGGCGGCGTAGTCTTCGATGTCGGTAATGCAGGTTACCGGACGAATTGCTGAAGATGTTCTTATGCCGAACTTTTCGAAGGCTGTGAGCCATGTGTCACCGCTCTTTACGTACAATGTGTTGGATCCAGTTTCGCTTCTGTTGGGAGCAACGCTGACAACAAACCAGTCGCCTTCGCCGTTGGCATTTGTGCCGTTGTTGTAGTTGATTTTGTATCCTACATAGAATGGTCCGTCAACAGCGACAGGATCGTCGAATTCGACAACATAGTTGTAGTTTTCGGGGATGTCGCGGAGATAAACTTTCTTTTCTGCAAGAATTGAGTCGGGGGTTGATGTGTTGCCGTCCCATATGTAAAATGTTACATACGAGTTGTAAGAGCCAGCCTGCGACTTGAAAACAGGAACGATTATTGCGTCAATTCTTTCGAAAGAATATTGTTTGAATTTGTCGGCATATACTCTGGTTCTCTGTCCGTTGTGTCCGCCTACGAATCCCCATGATCCGTTAACTAGTGGGCTATGAGGGATTTCGTTTGGTCGTATGTTGGTAATAGTATCGCAGAATTGTGGAACTGGACCCGAAAATACCATTATATAGTCTTCCTTGGTAATGTTTGTTACTCCGCATCCGTTTGAGACAGAGTGATATACATCGTAAAAACCTGCTGCGTTGTATTCTATACCATTAATAATATTGGCAGTAGCGGCGGTGTTTGGATAACCACCTTCAAATATCCATGTCCAAGCTGTAGGATTGTTTGTCGAAAGATCTTCGAAATAAACCTTTGTTCCTGAGCGGATAAGACGTGGCGATGCCTTGAAGTCAGCCTCTGGAATTCCCACGCATGGGTCGGTGGCTGCAACGGTGATATAGTTTTCGCGGCGCAGAGTATCGAGACCCATATTGCTTTCGATGACGAGTTCTACGTCATATGTGCCTGGCATTGGGAACATTATTCCAGTTGGGTTTTGTTCATTTGAAGTAGTGGGAACAGCGCCTTCGAAGAACCAGTGCCATATGTATGGGTTGCCATTACTGCGGTCTATGAAGTTTACTGCATCACCGGGAGCAATGTAGGTTCTATCTGTCATGAAGTTGGCTTCGGGGCGGGTTGTCGCCTCAGGGACTACATTGATATAGAAGTTCTTGGTCTCGGTGTCGCTGTTGCCGTTCATATCGGTAACGGTGAGTTCTACATTGTACTGTCCTGCATGCGGATAGGTAATAGGCATTGGACGTTCGTCGGTTGATGTTGCCGGCATTCCGCCTTCAAATGCCCACTGGTACGTTACGAAAGGTCCGTTTTGCGATATGCTGGTGAACTGCACAATGCTGTTTTCGGGGATAGTAGTAAGATTGGCTCTGAAATCAGCGATTGGTGTTTCTGTGTTTGGTAGCACTGTTATGCATTCGGGAATGACTTCGGTGTTTACCGCGGCGCCGTTCTGAACTTCAAGTATTACGGAATATGTGCCAGGGTAGTAGTAGCAGATATTTTGTGGGTGCTGTTCGTTTGATGTTGTTGTCTGGGCACCTTCGAATGTCCACTGCCAATGGGTAGGGTTGCCGGTAGTCATATCGTTGAAATAAACACAGTCGCCTGCGGTAATTTCGTATGCTGATACTAAGAACTGCGCGTCAAGTTCGGCTCTGTCTTTGCCTTTTTGTGAGAAAGCGTTGACGGATAGCATTATGAGAGCTGTTGCTATTGCAGTGATTTTCAGTATGTTTTTCATTTGCGCCAATTTTGATGATGAAACATATAATATCAATCTGCAAATATAAAATTTAATTGTGAAAACGTAATGTGTTTTTAGATATAATTTTGTGTAGGGACAGGTTTTAAACCTATTACACAAAATTAATTATTCGAATGGTTTTCTGTTTTTGATTGCCTGCGACAGGGTTATCTCGTCGGTGTACTGCAATTCTTCGCCTACGGCGATTCCCTTGGCTATAACGGTTACTTTTACGCTTGATGTTTGCAGTTTTTTGTTGATGTAGTAGTTTGTGGTTTCGCCTTCCATTGTTGTTGGCAGGGCGAGGATTATTTCGTTAATTTCGCCCGAAGAGGCTCTTTCTACGAGGTCGGCGATGTGAAGGTCGGTTGGGCTTATGCCGTCCATGGGGGAGATAACGCCGCCAAGCACGTGGTAAACTCCGTTGTATTGTGCGGTGGCTTCAATTGCCATTACGTCGTTGATGTTTTCCACTACGCATACGGTTGTGTGGTCGCGATTGGGGTTGGCGCAGATTTCGCAAATGTCGTTTTCGGAGATGTTGTTGCATACATGGCAGAACTTAATGTTCTCTTTCATGTGCTGAATGGTTTCGGTGAAGTTGGTGACATCTTCGAGCGACTTGCGTAGCAGGTGTAGCACGAAGCGCTGGGCGGTCTTGCGGCCTATTCCTGGCAGTGTCATGAACTGCTGTATCGATTCGTCGATGAGTTTGTTTTGCATTTGAAGTTTTAAGGGACTATGGGTTGCTTTCGCGAGCTAAGGATTAGCTTAGCTGATTTAAAAATTTAATGATTTAACAATTCAACAATTTGATGATTTGAAAATTTGACTGTGTTGAGATAAAGGTTTACAATGGAAATGCTCCTATCTAATATATTTGTCAAGTTCTTCTACGTTAGCAAATGTGTGTACCTTGCCTTGCATTGCTTGTTCGCGCGAAGCATCGACTCTGGCAAAGAATTCTTCCTTGCTAAGTTCGGTATCGTCGGTTTCTTTTTCGGAAACAAGCTTGCGAAGGTATCTTGTCGCACGTCTTAACAGGTCTTCGTCCTCTGCTATGACGCTCAAGTTCCTAAGTAGTTCCGCGTTCATCTCTATTGCAGTCATGTTTCTGTTGATTTAAATTTTTCAGTGCAAAGGTAATAATTAATTAACAATGTACAATGAATAATGGATAATGTACAATGGATAATTATAATTAGTCCTATGGTCATCTACTTGCTTCGCTTCGTGAGCTAAAGGTTCGGAAGCCTGATTGAACACGCGATACGAAAGTGGAGCGTTGTGAAATCGGCTATCCGTGATCTCCTTTCCAACGAACCTTATAATCTTGCAATAATCTATGCACAATTGACAATGTACAAAAAAATCGCCACCCGAAAGATGGCGATTTTTATTTTATAGTTTTAAGAAAACTATCTTACAACGTTCAGTTTTACAACTTCAGCGTCAACCTTTACGAAGTAGGTTCCGTTTGCGAAGTTAGCAACGTCGATAGTCTGGTTAGCTGCTGCATTCTGGATGTTAGCAACAACCTGACCGAGAGAGTTAACGATAACGATGTTCTTGCCTTCTGCGTTAGCAACAGTAATCATGTCGCTAGTTGGGTTAGGATATACAGCAACTGTTTCTGCGATGTTTTCGTTAGCTTCGGTTGTTCCGAGTAATGAGAAATCGTCAACGAAGAAGACGTAAGCATCATCGCTTGTGCATTTGATAGCTATTCTAATTTCTTGTCCAGCGTAATTAGCCAAGCTTACTTCGACAGTTTCGAATGTTGGAAGATTTGTAGTTGTTGTGGCTTCTTCTCTTATTAAAGTTGTCTGGTCGCCTGCAATAGCATATACTTCGTAAGTTTCTGGGTAGGTATTGCTATAATGAGCAACCTTGAATGAAATTGAGTTGTTAGCTCCTATACTTAACAAAGGAGAAACAAGGTAGTCTTCATTCGGAGTAGCATATTGAATATACCATGCCAGATCGCCCTCTGCTATTCGGGTTAGACCGAATGTATTATCATCTTCATTTGCGTCTATAACACTCCAGCAGTATAAGGTTTCGCTTGTGTATCCAAATGTTTCAGTGTAAGGAGCTGAAATAGCAACGTCGCAGTCAGCTGCGTTACCAGTAAGGTTGATGGTTACATTCTGAGCACCAGTAGAAGAGAGAACTATAGTTCCGTTAACTGATCCAGCAGTAGTAGCAATGTATCTAACGTAGAGAGTGTCTCCATCCATTGGTAATGTAGCAGTTGTTCCGAATACTGTGTTATCGCTTGAAATTTCGAAAGGAGCAGCAGTTGTTGCTGTGATTGTTGCTGTAAGGTTATATCCTCTGATTGCAACTTCATATACCATAGAAGTATCGTTCAAAGGAGCTGCTAATGTCATGTTCATGTTTTCTGCAACGATTTCTGGATCGGTTGAGCAACCACCACCGATTCTTTCTGCAATAAGAGATGGACCAGTGAATGAGTTAGGTTCTGTGCTACCAGCTACCTGTGTTCCGTTGTAAAGGATTTCAAGATATGCGTCAATAGGAGTTTCGTCATCCCACATACCATCCTCGTCAGAAACAACTATAGTATAGCAACCACTGTTGTCAACGCAAACATAGTTGTTTACTTCAACATTCCACTGCCATGGAGCAGTTCTTTCTGCAATAAGTGTTGAGGTGTTTGTGTTTGTTACTGTCCACGACTGACCACCACCGTTGTCTGTAAGTGCATGAATTGTAATCTTTGCATCACCACTTATTATTGTCATGTTTGCATTGTTGTTAGCAGCAACTTCGTCACCGGTAAGGTTGATGCTAGCTGCGATTTCGTATGTGCCAATAGTAGAAAAGTCAGCAGTCTGTGTGAATGTGTATTCGTAAGTCTGTGCGGGAGCAACAGAAGCGGTAACAGTTTCAGTTACAGGTGTTCCGCCATTGATGGCATATGATACCTGGAAGTTGCTGATAGCAGCACCACCATTGTTGATGATTTCGATCTTAACCTGTTCTGCATTGGTGAGTGCACAAGTTGAATAATCTCCATGGTTAGGAGCTGTGATTGCTGTAACAGCAGCATCAGTACTCTGATTTGCATAAACAGAGAAATCATCAAGTACGATATAGAACATATCTGTTACGTTGTAGTGAACGAAAGCAATATATATTGTTTGACCTGCATAGGCTGACAAATCTATTGAACGTTCATTAAAACCAGCTTGAGGGATAGTTTCTTCGAACAATGTTGTGAAATCTGCAATGTTGGTGGTTGTAGATACACATACTTTGTAGTGTTCTTGATACCAACCATCATCCTGTCCCTTAATGAAGTATGATGCCATGACGGTTCCAGTCTGTGAAGTAAGGTCAATAGCAGGCGAAATAAGCCAGTTGTTTGGAGTCAATGCGCCAGTTCTTATCCATGAGGCGGATGCAATAGCATATTCTCCAGAATGAGAAACAACATCACCAACTGCTTCGTTGCCATATACAAACCAATTGTTTCCATCACCGTCTTGATCTACGCTTGTCCAGCCGTTTTCAAGAGCATCACTTGAGAATTCAAAACCTTCAGAGAAGATAGTTGCGTTGTCACGAGTTGCTCTTACTACGCTTGTAGTAGTGTTAGCGTTTGATGAGTAGAAGTTCTTCACAAGTGGCTTAGCAGATGCAGACCTGAAGGCCATTTGTGTCTGTGCAAAGCCCATAGATGCTACGAGCAATGCGATCATAAAAATTGTAAACTTTTTCATATTCGATAAAATTTAAATGTTATTGGAAAGCAAAGATAAATGTTTTTTTATAAGTAAAGCAAGAAAAGTTGAAAAAAGTTATTAACAAAAAATATGGCTTCGCCCGTTTGAATGCCTGCGGCGTTTGAGGGCTTCGCCCGTTTCTACGCTTCGCTGTTTCTGTGGGCTGACGCCCGTTTAACTTCGTTGAGGGCTTCGCCGTTTCTGGGTTTGGCTTACGCCGAGCTAAAGGTTAACTTCGTTGAGGGCTACGCCGTTCTGTGCCTGCGGCGTTTGAGGGCTTCGCCCGTTTCTATGGCTTCGCCGTTTCTGTGGGCTGACGCCCGTTTAACTTCGTTGAGGGCTTCGCCGTTCTGAGGCTAACGCCGTTTCTATGTTTGAAGATTTGAGGATTTGATAATTTGATGGGCTGGCGCCCGTTTCTATAGAAGACGCAAAATTTTGCGTCTGTACAAAGATTTGAGGATTCAAATTAATTTAGATTTGTATTTTTTAAGTGCTCGATGAAAAAATCGATAGCGTTTTCCAGTGGCTTCAAGTTGTTTCTTATGACATCCTCGACAAAGTCAACATTGATGTCGAAATAGCCATGTGCGATGTGGTCGCGCATACCTTTGACTTGCTTCCATGGTATTTCAGGCCGCATTGGTAACAAATCGCCTTGTGTGTATTTGTCAATCTTCTTGATTTCCTCGCCAATAGCCTGAATGAGCATACAATCTGCCGATAGTGTCTTCATGCCTGAAGAAGAACAGAGTAGCTCGTTAAAGTCGGTAACCTCGTTGTTCCATTCGTATAGAGTTACAATGGATAGCTTTATGTTGCTGAACATTTCTATTAGAAGTTCACGCTGCTCTGAAGATATCGATGCCATGGTTTTCAATTTGCTTGCGGAAAAATGGACTTAGATTTTTGTGGTCACATATAAGGTCAACTTTGCATCCGAGCAGTTCTTCTAGATATTGTGCGGCCGCAATTGCATTGTAAAAAGATGAAGGCATTTTTACAAACAGATCAATATCGCTGTCCTCGGTGTACGAATCTTTAGCAACGCTGCCGAATAGTCGCATAAAAGTTATGCCGAAATCTTTTTGCAGTTTTTCGGAATTGCTTTGCAGCAGGTTGATATATTCAAGTTGAGTCTTCATCTTGATAATGATTTAAGGACAAAGGTACGGGAAAATTTTTAATTCCCAAATTTTAGTTTCGGATTTTTAATATTATGAGAAAAAACAATTTAAACTAGGTTTCTGAGGCTACGCCGTTTCAATGGGCTGACGCCAGTTTAACTTCGTTGAGGGCTTCGCCGTTCTATGGCTTCGCCGTTCTATGGCTTCGCCGTTTCTGGGGTTCAAGGTTTCTTGGGCTAAAGCCCGTTTCTATGGCTTCGCCGTTTCTGGGTTTCTATGCCTGCGGCGTTTGAGGGCTTCGCCCGTTTCTACGCTTCGCTGTTTCTGTGGGCTGACGCCCGTTTCTATGGCTTCGCCGTTTCTGTGGCTAACGCCGTTTCTGAGTTTGGGCTAACGGTCTAACAGGCTTGCTGGCTTACAGACATTTGGGCTGTTAGCCTTTTCGTCTGTTAGCCTTTTAGACAAAAAAGGTGAGTAGGCCGTAAGCCGAATTCTGTGGCAT
>DBYO01000028.1:26982-71804 GCA_002310235.1 Bacteroidales bacterium UBA1184 | reverse complement strand
CCTCGGCTCGGGCGGGCAACCCTATAGCGCCGATATACATGAACTTGCAGCTTGCGGGGCGGACGGCTGACGGTGTCGCCACCGTCACCGGTGGGCTCTTACCCCACCTTCTCACCTTTACCTTGTCGCCAAGGAAGTCGTTCTCTTCTCCGCTGCCAAACCTTCGCAGACTTCTCTTATTTCAAGAGCGCAACGCCCTGTGCTGTCCGGACTTTCCTCATTGCCTTGAGGCAACGCGATAGACCAGCCTACTCGGGGACAAAGATAGTTAAAAGTTGAAAGTTGAAAGTTAAAAGTTGGGAAAATAGTTGAAAGTTGAAAGTTGAAAGTTAAAAGTTGAGAGTTGAAAGTTGAAAGTTGCTGGCAAGATGCAAAAAAAGCACAGAATCGAGATCCTGTGCTTTTTAATATTGTATGGCTGTCAGTCTTTAGTTCGCTACAACAAACTTGATGGCCTTGCGTTTCTTAATTTCTTTCACAGAGTTGCCATAAAGTATCTTTATATAATAGTAGCCACTGTTGTACTTGGAAATGTCGATAACTGTATCTTGGCTATCGATGTAGCCCTTGTCCATGAATTCACCGAGTTCATTGTGTATTGTGTATTCGTAAACATTTATGGTGCCACCAACATCGTAGTTGGCTCTTACGGTTATCTGTCCCGATGCTGGCGATGGGAATACCTCGAAGCTGATTTCGTCGGGAACTTCCACAACCTCGGGTTCGGGGATTACTGGCTTAGGCAATACCTTAATGGTGAGGGTTACGATGGAATCGCAGCCTTCGTCGTTAACCAGCGTGTTGGTAAATGTATATTCTCCGTCGGTGTGTATTGCAGCAATGTCGAATCCGTAGTTGGAGTAATCGGTATCGACTTCGACACTATCGAGAAGCTCTACGTTGTCGATTCTGCCAACTTCGAGGTGATATAGTACTATGCTGTCGCAGAGGTTGGTTGCGACAAGGAACAATGTGTCGATGCCGGCATCAATTCTTCCTTCGAAACCTGGTGTGGTCGATATGTCGCCTTCGCAAATGTGT
The DNA here is from genome assembly GCA_002310235.1 of Bacteroidales bacterium UBA1184. Taxonomy (GTDB): domain Bacteria; phylum Bacteroidota; class Bacteroidia; order Bacteroidales; family ML635J-15; genus Bact-19. Next base: position 70,763 of record DBYO01000028.1, on the reverse strand, counting down.
TCTTCTAGGTTTACCTGATAAAAGTTGTCGACATTCAAGTTGAGAGTTATAATACTGTCGCATCCGTGTTGGCTTGTGAAGGTATGATAGTATTGGCCTGGCTCGTCAAGTATGTCTCCGTAGAAGTCGTATGTTGCTGTCGAGCAAATTGTTAAATCAACGTTTTTGTTGTATGTCGGGTTGACAGTAAGGCTAAGTTGAACAACTGAGTCGCATCCGCCTGCCAAATGGTGGGTGATGTTGTGCGTGAATACTCCAGCAATATCCTGTGAAGGCAAAGTGAAGCCGTTTTGGTTGTAGGTGTCGCCTTTGCATATCTGGTCAGAAATTGGATTTGTCTTTACGCTGTGGTAGTGGACTGTGTATGTTTTCGACTTGTCGCCGTGGTTGACATTAATATATGCAGTCTGTCCGTCAGCCGAAAGCGAAGTTGAGTACGTAGCGCGTGGCGAAGCGGTAGTTGCCGAAATGTAGTTGGTTCCTCCGCATGGTACGTCGATATAATAATCTGTAGTGTTCTGGTTGAAGTTCGGAATGTTTTGTCCGTTTACGGTTATAGACGATAGATTTGGGTTGTAGATGAGTTCGATGTCGTCAATGTAAAGTGCATCGTCTGCAGTTCCAACACCGGCACTTCTGTTAGTGGAGAATGTAACTAGGATAAACTGAGGGTCGTTTGATGGGCATCCATCGTATATAATGGGTGCAGAATGTCGGCGCCATCCACTATTATCAACAGCTACACCTCCTGTAGTATTTGTGAAGTCGTATGAAGGTACTTTCCCGACAATGTGAGATTCGTATCCTGCTTGGTTGCCTGCTAATGGGTCTTGAAGGTTGTAGTTGTCGTGAATGTATAAGTGACAGCATGCAAAGTGATTATCCCTAGCATTGACAACCTTTGCCCAAAATACAATAGAGTCGGGTTTTGCATTCAGGCGATGGTTGAATTCCTCGTTGTTTTGTATTGTTCTGTTGCCATTATCATCACTACTCATGTCTGCTTCTGCTAGTTGCATTTGTCCGCTGGTAAGTGCCCCATTGGCAATGAAACCAAGAGCTGATTTTGCATATATTTTACATGAATAGCTTCCTGTAGAACCAGGTCTGACATCTGTTGAACGTATATGCCTTCTTTGCTTTGCAGTATTGCAAGCAACACCGCCCAAATTAATAAGACCGCTTATTGTGCAGTTCGCCGATGGATATGAGTTCCATCCTGTAGGTTCGCCAGTATCACTATTCCCGTCCCATTGTTCAAACCCTGGGTTTTCGAATTGATATACTTGTGAATATGTGTTTAGAGGGGTTGTTAATGCAAAAATTGCAATTATTGCAGTGAAAAAAGTGAAATTCTTTATTCTCATCATATAAGCCTTTTAAAATTTCAAGGCGCAAAGGTCTAACAAATTTTTGAAATAAAAAGTTTTTGTGTGGATAAATTTTAAACTATGGCTGTTAATGTGTTGAATGATAATAATTTGAAAATTTGAAGATTTGAAAAGGCACAGCCTTATAGCCTGTTAGCCTTATAGCCTGTTAGCCTTATAGCCTGTTAGCCTGTTAGCCTTCTAGCCTGTTAGCCTTTTAGCCTGTTCGCCCGTTCGCCTCTTTTAAGATTTTCTTTGAAATTGTCTGCCATAAATATTTTTTAGTGTATCTTTGTAAAAAAGTTTTTGATTATGAAGACTAAAGAAGAAATAGTAAGCGATTGGCTGCCAAGATATACTGGTAAAACCTTGGAAAGTTTCGGTGAGTACATTCTGCTTACCAACTTTCAGTTGTATGTTGATTTGTTTGCAGAGTGGAACAATGTTCCCGTAGAAGGGCTTGATCGTAATATGCCGAGCGCAACGGTTGACGGCATTACCATAATAAATTTCGGAATGGGAAGTCCCAACGCTGCCATAATAATGGATTTGCTGAGTGCGGTGGCGCCAAAGGCGGTGCTGTTTCTCGGTAAGTGCGGTGGTTTGAAAGCCAAGAACAAGCTTGGCGATCTTATTCTTCCTATTGCCGCAATACGTAGCGAGGGTACATCGAACGACTACCTGCCTCCGGAGGTGCCTGCGTTGCCAGCGTTTATGTTGCAGCGCGCTGTGTCAACTTCTATCAGAGACAATGGTCACGACTATTGGACAGGTACAGTATTCACTACAAACCGCCGCGTGTGGGAGTACGATGAACGTTTTAAGAAATACCTTATAAAAACGCGCGCTATGGCAGTGGATATGGAAACAGCAACTATTTTCATTGTCGGCTTTGCAAACGAAATTCCTTGCGGAGCCTTGCTGCTTGTGAGCGACCAGCCTATGGTTTCGTCGGGCGTTAAGACCGAGGCAAGCGACAAGAAGGTAACTCAGCAGTTCGTTCACGACCATTTGAAAATAGGTATCGACTCGCTGAGGATTATAAAGAGAGGTGGTTCGTCGGTTAAGCATCTGAAGTTTTAGGGATTGATAGAGACGCAAAATTTTGCGTCTGTACAATCGGATGAGATATGTTGTTTTGAATATCTGAATTTAGAGATTCAGAAATTAGAATTCTGTAGAGACGTTGCGTGCAACGTCTTATATTGGAATGTAACGTTGCATAAAAAAATATTAGTTGTTTAATCCAAAATTTATTAATTTTGTAGCGGATTAGAATTTGAAATAATGGATCTTTATAAGACTATATATCAGTTGGTTTGTGATAACGACTGCGTGATAATTCCTGGTTTTGGAGGATTTGTTGCGAATCGTTTTCCTGCCAATATTGACTTTTCTAAGCAGGAGTTTTATCCGCCTAGCCGCAAAGTTGCTTTCAACGAGAGTTTGTCGCTTAGTGATGGCTTACTGATGAACCATATTTCCCAGACCGAAAATGTTTCGTGGGCTGATGCCGATAATATAGTAAGGTCGTTTGTCGATGAACTTAATACAAAATTGGCTGACGATAAAAGCGTGTCGTTTGAAGGCCTTGGCGAATTCTCTCGCAGAACAGGTAGTTTGGTTTTTACTTCCAATTCAGCCAATTTGCTCGACGAATCGTTTGGTCTTACCACATTCAATTTCCCGATATTGCATTCCGCGTCTAAGCCTCGTATCGAAAGTGCTATCATAAAAGGTACACCCGACAAGAAGGGAAAGAAAGGCGGTAAAGGACATGCTATTGCATGGTCGTTGTCGGCTGTGGCTGTAATTGCCGGACTTGTATGCATGTCGTTGTACATGGGCTGGTTCGACAAGATATTTGGCAATGGCGGTGATGAAAACACAATGCTTGCTGGTTTTGGCGTAAACGGAAATACGGAACAGGTTGTTGAAGTCGCTGACGAAGTAACTGCTGATGAACAAGTTGCTGTTTTTGCTGATGCTCAAGAGGCTGTTGTAGAAGATACAGAGATGATTGAAGCCGTTTCAGAGGAACTTCTTGCTGACGAAGAGATTGCAGCAGAAGAAGTTGTTGCAACCGATGAGCCTGTTGCTGTAAATGTTGAAGCAACTGTAGATGAAACTTCTGTCTGCACCGATTTTAAGGTTCATATTATTGCAGGATGTTTTGCCAATTACAGCAATGCCGAGAATGTTTATAAAGATTTGTCCTCGAGAGGACTTTCTCCGCAAATATTGCCACTTCACAAAGGATTGTATAAGGTTAGTGTGAAAGGTTTTGCAACAACTTCCGATGCTTGTGCCGAATTGCAGGCTCTCAAGGAACTTACTGGCAACGATCAGTTGTGGGTAATGAAAATGTAGGAAGTCTAGCTGTCTCACAGTCTCACAGTCTAACAGTCTCGCAGTCATGAAATTCTTTTTTCTGATATAATTAGGTCTTTTAGACATTCCTGCTTTTAGCCTTTTAGCCTGTTCGCCTTTTAGCCTTCGTAGTACTCAAACGCATCAATAATATCCAGGTAAGCTCCATCGAAACCAGCATTGATTATTCGTGAGAGATAATCGAAAATAATCGCTTGCCATTCTGGATTCCAGTATTTTACTTTGTAGTTGCCTTTCCACTTCGGGTTTTCCTTGTCGAGCCACGATGGATTTCCACGTTTCCATGATTTATCCCAGTAGTAGCGGTAGTCTTCGGCTTCGCCTATCGACATGTAGGCGATTACCAAGCGCCTACCTCCGTTTGCCTTTTGGTGAAGTAGTTCGATCTCATCGGATGAAAATTCATTGCACTCGATGAACAAATCCATGATTATCAAGTCGTAGTTCGTGGCGCAAACGGCTTCGATGAAATCGTGCTTTGTCTGAAAATTTTCTGGATTGATTAGGTATAGGAAGTTTTGGGCTTGCCCAAGATTTGTTATTTCGTCGGAGTTCTCGTTTGGGATAGGTGTTTGGGGGATTATGTCCAGATTACGGCTAGGCGCCTGAAACGATAAGAACCCGTTTGCCAAATTCTGTTGTTTTGACTGTTCGATGTTCGTCTGCGATGAGCAATAATCTGTTACCAGAATTACTTTGCCATTTTCTTTGAGCCTTGATAGATATGTTTTAAGACGATTGGTAACTTTGGTTGGCGTTGGCTTGTCGTCGCTCGAATAGCCAAAAAACAAGTCTTCCTGTCCTTGTCCGTCGATAGCGGAAAGGTATTCGGAGGTAATTTCGCCGTTAGGGCTGTCGGTTGTATTGGTTAGTTCAACTCCATTTTGTGCAATTATGGCAAAGTTGGCACGTTGTGATTTGGCATTTTTGCTTATTTCGGCTACGAATTTCCGCATTTCCTGTCGGTAGTCAATGTCTTCTTCTTTCTTGCATGAGGTTGCCAATGCTATAACTGACAGGAAAACGAGTATGCCGGCAAAGTTTTTCATTCTTATCTTATACCAGCTTTACGGAGTGCATCGTGGTATCTGCGAGCATTGGCTTCGTGCTGAGCATTTGTGGTCGCAAAATTGTGATAACCAGAGAAATCCTCTTTTGCACAGAAATACATATAGTTGTGATGTTCGTAATTTAGCACTGCATCAATCGATGTCGTTGAAGGTATGCAAATAGGTCCCGGGGGTAAACCTTTATATTTATAGGTATTGTACGGTGAATTGATTTCGAGGTGCTTGTTGAGGATTCGCTTGATAGTGAAGTCGCCAGCGGCGAACACAACGGTAGGGTCGGCTTGCAGAAGCCAGTCTTTTTTCAATCTGTTTATGTAAACGCCTGCAATTCTGGCTTTTTCATCGCTTTTCTGAGTTTCGCTTTCGACTATAGAAGCCAACGTTGAGACCTGTGATTGCGAAAGCCCGAGATCGTTTGCCTTTGCTTTTCGGTCGTCGTTCCAGAATTTCTTGTACTCATCGGCCATGCGCTGCACAAAATCCTCGGCGGAGGTGTTCCACCAAAATTCGTATGTATTTGGAATGAACATCGAGCAGAAAGTCTGCTTGTTAAATCCATATTTTTTTGCAGTTTCCTCGTCTTTTAGCAGTGCGGCAATGTCGGCTGAATCGGCTTCGATGTTGGTGGCTGCCTTTCCTGCAAGTATATCGAGTGTGCGAAGGCTGATGAATGTGACTTTCACTGGAGTTTGCCTTCCGCTACGTAGCATGTTCACTAGTTCGTTGTTCGACATTCCGTTTTCAAGTTTGTACTTTCCTGGGAGGACTTTTTCTCCGTATTTTTTGATTTCGGCTACTTTAGCAAACGATTCCATGTCGTTCACTTTGCCCGAACTGCGAAGGATTTCCATGACATTGTCGAAATTAGAGCCAGTGGGAATGTATATGTATGTTTCTTTGTCGGCTGTTACATTTGGTGAATATGCGTAATCGTATGCCTTGTAGGCGATGAATGCGCCTGCAATAATCAGTATGATTACGAGTGTTATTATAATTTTTTTCATTGATATGAGATGTTGAGTTAATTGTTTAAATGATTATAGCTTCTGGTTCTAAGTTTATGCCAAATTTTGAGAAAACTTTATCCCTTACAATGTTTGAAAGTTCCAACACGTCGTTGCCTGTGGCTTTGCTTGCATTGATTAATATGAGGGCTTGGTTCTTATGAACAGCGGCTCCTTTGTGCTGGAAGCCTTTCAGTCCACACTGGTCGATGAGCCATCCTGCAGCGAGTTTGAAGTTTGAGCCTGCGGTAAAATATTTTATTTCGGGGAATTGGGCTTTTAAAGCGTTGAATGTTTCTGCGCTTACTACTGGATTTTTGAAAAAACTTCCTGCGCTGCCAGTTTCCGAAACTTCTGGTAGTTTTTTGCGGCGAATGTCGATGATGGCATTTCTGATGTCGGCGGGTGTCGGATTGTTTATCTTATTGTCTGTCAGATATTTTTCTACATCGGCATACGAGCGGTTAATATTCGGGACTTTGCTTAGCTTGTAAACTACCGAAAGTATGATAGCCTTGCCTTTAAGCAAATGCTTGAATATGCTTTCGCGGTAACCAAAGCAGCAAGCCTCGTTGCTCATGTACTGGATGTCGCCCGAATCCAAATGCAGAAATTTTACACGATGTATGAACTGACGGGCTTCGGCTCCGTATGCTCCAATGTTCTGTACGGCACTAGCACCCACTGTTCCAGGAATATATGACAGGTTTTCAAGTCCGTAAGCTTTGTTTGTAATGCACCATTCCACAAATTCATCCCAAATTTCGCCAGCCTGAGCTTCGACGAATATGTTGTTGCCATTTTCGTAAACTACGGTTTTGCCTTTTGTGGCAGGATGTATTATTGTGGAGTCAAAATCTTTGGTAAACAATATGTTGCTACCGCCACCGAGGACGAAGAACTTGAAATCTTTGTTGTCTTTCTGGAGACGTACAAAGTCGAAAAGTTCGTTATCGGTATCGTATTCGAAAAAGGTTTTGCACTTCGCTTGTATGCCGAAGGTGTTGTAATTTAGAAGATTATAATCGTTTTCTAATTTCATCGTGATGAATTTTAATGCAAAGGTAATAATGAAAACGGTAGCAGTTGTTTTCATAATTTTTTTTTATCCACAATCCAATGTGTTCTTGTTTTTTGACGATTGAAACAATTCCTATTTGCCTACAAAAAAAACATAAAAAAGTTTTGCATTGTCAATTGTAGATGTTATTTTTGCGATAAATTATTAAACATTTAAAAACATAAATAGTATGAAGAGATTAGTTATTGTATTGGCAGTTATTGTACTGGCATTTGGTATGACATCATGCAACAAGAAGGGTGGCGCAACTCCAACCGACGCTACAAAGGCTTATTATGAATTGCTTAAGAAGGGTGATTTCAAGGCAGCTGTACAGAGCACTTACGACTACAACAAGGAAATGACAAAGGAAGAAAAGGAATCTGTAGATGCTATGCTCGACTTGACCGCTAGCAAGATTCAGGAAGCTATGGATGCAAAGGGTGGTATGAAGGAATTCGCACTCAGCAACGAAGCTATCAACGGTGAAGAAGCAACTGTTGACGTAAAGATTACCTACGGAAACGGTGAAGAAGAAGACAAGACCGAAACTTTGATGAAAGTTGGTGAGGCTTGGTACGTTAAATAACGATGAACAAGTCGGTTATATTTATTTTAGTACAATTAATTTTCTGCATCGGATGTCAATCCGGTGCAGAATTTTTTATTGACGAGTCCAAACTTCAGGAAGGTGACATTGCTTTTCGTGGTGGAACCAGCGTTTCGAGCTATGTTGTGGAAATAGCCGACCGAAACGGTATTTATTCCCATTCTGGAATGCTCGTGAAATATGAGGGCAAGTGGAAAATTGTCCATGCTGTTCCCGGCGAAGAGAACGAGACAGGTGGAATACAATATCTTAAGATGGACGATTTGGATTTGTTTTTCGCTCCCGACCGTGCATGCGCAGGTTGCTTTGCCCGTTACGACACAACTCCCGAAGTCCTTGAAAAGGTAGCGCAGGAAGCCATTCGCTGGTGGAAAAAGAAAATTTTGTTCGATAACGACTATCTGCTTACCGACACGACAAAATTGTATTGCTCCCAGCTCGTACAATTGTCGTTCGAAAGTCAAGGAATCGACGTGGCGCAGGGACGTTGCCATAAGTTTCCGTTGGCACAGGAAATGGTGATATATCCGTCGGATATATTGGGAAATCCAAAGATTTCAAGATATTATATTTTGGAAGAAAAGCCGAAGAAATAGACTTCTGCTTATCGTTGCAAAATTATTAGTAACTTTGGCGTAAATTTTTTTACGGCAGTGAAACGTATTTTTGTATCGGTAACAAACGACATGACCAACGACCAGCGTGTGAATCGTGTGTGCAACTCATTGTGCGACATGGGGTTCGATGTGGTTGTGCTGTGCCGTCGGCTGAAATCGTCTGCCGAATTGGATTCCAGAAGATACAGCGTAAAACGTTTCCGTTTGCTGTTCAACAAGGGAATGCTTTTCTATGCCAGCTTCAATATGAGGCTTTTTTTCTACTTGTTGTTCCATCGTTGCGATGCGCTTTTGTCGAACGACCTTGATACTTTGCTCGCTAATGCACTTGCTTCCAAGCTAAAAAGGAAAAAACTCTATTACGATACGCACGAACTTTTTACCGAAGTGCCCGAATTGTTGAATTCTGGTTTCAAGAAAAAAGTGTGGCTGTGGATAGAACGTAAGTGCATTCATCGTCCTGTTGCGACATATACCGTATGTAACTCAATTGCAGAGTATTACAACGAAAAGTACGACCTTGATATGAAAGTTGTGCGTAATTTGCCTACATCTAAGGAAATGCAGCCATACGAAGGTCGCGAGAATATTCTTTTGTATCAGGGTGCGTTGAATATGGGTCGAGGAATAGAGCTTCTAATTGAAATAATGAGGCAAATTCCTAATTATAAGCTATATATCGCGGGAAAAGGATATATGGATGCCCAATTGAAAAAGCTTGCTGCCGATTTGGAGCTAACAGATAGGGTGGTGTTTACAGGCAATCTTCGTTTCGATGAGTTGCATGCGCTTACTTCACAGGCAAAAATCGGATTCTCGGTGGAGCAGGGCGAAAGTTTGAATTACAAGTATGCGCTACCTAATAAGATTTTCGACTACATTCAGGCAGGAACGCCAGTGGTTTGTGCCGATTTTCCCGAGATGCGTGCCGTTATCGAGGAGTATGCGGTTGGTGAGGTTTTTGCTGCTCACGATGCAGAGAGTCTGGCTAAGTTAGTAAGGAATATGATTGATAATAATGATAAAATGCTTGAGTATCATAGTAATTGTGTCAGCGCTTCAAAGGTTTTGAATTGGGAAAACGAACAAAAAATATTACTAGGCATATATGAAGAATAGTTTTTTGAAATTGGTTTTGATGGCGATTCTGTCAGTTTGGTCAGTCTTGGCGTTTGCGCAGTCTGTCGATGAAAATTTTGATAGGGCCGAGCAGCTTTATGCCGAGCAGAATTTCAAGAAAGCTATTGTCTTCTATAAGAAGTCTTCCGATGATGGAAATATTTTGGCTACTTATGCCTTGGCAAATTGTTATTATTATGGTCAGGGTGTAGATAGAAATGTGAGTGCAGCTGTAGATTTATGGCGCCAATGTGCCGAAAGTGGTAATGCAGAGGCGCAGAATCGCATGGGCTCGTGTTACTATGAGGGCGAGGCTGTGGAAAAGAATTATGATGAAGCTGCTCGCTGGTGGAAATTGTCTGCAGATCAGGGAAATATGTACGCACAGTTCGATTTGGGAATTTGCTATTACAATGGACATGGTGTCGAGCGCGATTTCGAGAAAGCTATGGAATTGTGGCGCAAGTCGGCTGCGCAGGGCAATGCCGATGCAATCGGAATGTTGAAAATGTTTGAGTAAGAAGGTTTCTGGTTTCAAGTTTCTGGTTTCAAGCATAGAAACGGCGCAGCCATTGAAACCTAGAAACGGGCGCCAGCCCATTGAAACGGCGAAGCGAAGAAACGTGAAACCTAGAAACGGGCTTTAGCCCGTGAAACCCAGAAACGCCGCAGGCATGAAACCGCGCAGCGTATAGCCTAGAATATTGCGAACATCTGTTTTGCGATGAGCAGATAGATTATAAGTCCCATAATATCGTTGAAAGTGGTGATAAATGGACCTGTAGCGATTGCGGGGTCAACTTTCATCTTCTTGAGTAGCAAAGGTATAAATGTGCCAAGTACTGTAGCAAACACAATCACCGAAAGCAAAGCAACGCTTACCGACAATGTGAGGGCAAAGCTGTCGGAGAAGAAAAAGTTGTATGCGAAAATAAGGGCACCGCAAATAAAGCCGTTGCATAAGCCTATTTGCAGTTCCTTGAAAAGTTTTTTGCCTGTAGAATGTATATCGAGGTCGCCGCTGGCGAGACCCTGTACTACGATAGCCGACGACTGCACACCAGCGTTTCCGCCCATAGCTGCGATTAGCGGCAGGAACATAGCCAGTGATGTATATGAAGCCATTTCCTCGTCGAAGATCCCTATTATCAGAGATGAGCATACGCCGCCCAGCATTCCGATGAGCAACCACGGGATGCGCGACTTTGTCTGCTTCAGTACGCTGTCGGAAAAGTTGACATCGTCGGTAATACCTGCGCTCAACTGGTAGTCCTCTTCGGCGCTTTCACGGATGACATCTACAACATCGTCGATGGTGATTCGTCCCATCAGTCGGCCAATGCTATCGACAACGGGAATTGCAACCAAGTCGTACTTTTCCATAATCTTGGCGACTTCTTCTGCTGTGTCGTCGGTTTTCACCGAAACGGTGTCTTCTTCGAGCAGATTTACAATTTTTTGGTTGGTCGAACTAAATAGTAGCGACTTCAACGAAACCGTGCCTTTGAAAATATTGTTGTCATCCACAACATATAGGTAGTAGATTTCGTCGATAAGTTCGGCTTGGTCACGCATTTCGCCAAGGGCTTGTTTCACGGTAAGGTTTTCGTTTATAGCAACAAGTTCCTTTGCCATGATACCACCGGCGGTGTCTTCGTCGTAGCTCAGAAGGTCAACAATGTCGCCAGCCTGGTCGACGTCCTTTACGTGCGAAAGAATTTCCTCCTGCACATCGTCGTCGAGGTCACCAAGGATGTCGGCGGCATCGTCCGATTCCATCTTGTCGATGAGTTGCTCACCGATGACGTCGCTAGGGATGGTTTCAAGGAGTTTTTCACGCTCGTCGTCTTCGAGTTCCACAAGTACGTCGGCCTTGGTCTCGGCATCGAGCAGCATGAATATAAAGGTGCAGTCGTCGAGGGTTATTTCCTCGAAGTATTCAGCGATGTCGGCGGGGTGCATTTCCTGAATCATCTCCGCAGCTCTTACCGAGTCCCGGTTCTTTACGACTTCGGTAAGTTCATCTAAGAACTCTTTTTTTATTTCGACTGCCATCTTCCGCAAAAATTTGTGTGCAAAGGTAATGAATGTTTGAGACAAATAAAAGATGCAACAATTCAAAAAAATATCGATTGTGATTTTTTTTGTAGATTCTTAAAAAGATTTTATTTTTGTTATTGTTGTTAGTGTATATGTTTACGTTTATAAAGCTCTGAATATAAATGTTTTAATAATATAACTATGAAGAAAGTAAGTTTTTTAGTTTTTGCTATTGTATCACTGATGGGATTGATGGCAATTAGTGGATGTGACAAAAAGGAAACCTATACGGTTACTTTTGATGCAAATGGTGGAGTTGGAACAATGGTTGCACAGGTGTTTACCGAAGGTGAGCAGCAGCCTCTTACAAAAAATGCTTTCACACAAGAAGGATATACCTTTGCTGGTTGGAACACTGTTAAGGGAGGTACAGGTACTTCGTATAGTGATGGCCAGACAATAGAGGTGACATCCGACATGACGCTTTATGCACAGTGGACTGCTAATACAAATCCAGGTGGTGATCCTGCAGCTTCTGGACATGCTTATGTTGACCTTGGTTTGCCTAGCGGTACTTTGTGGGCAACTTGCAATGTAGGTGCAAATACTCCAGAAGGTTATGGTAATTACTATGCTTGGGGCGAGACTGCTACAAAAGAAGTATATGACGCTACTACATATGCATATAATGATTCGCCAGCAACACTTCCAGCAAGTGCCGATATCGCAACAGTAAGCTGGGGCGAAGGATGGCGTATGCCAACAAAGGACGAAATGGAGGAGCTGTACGGTAATTGTGTTAATATATGGACAAGTCAAAATGGTGTGATCGGTAGATTGTTTACTGCAACCAATGGAAATAGCCTCTTCCTTCCTGCATCGGGTGCACGTGTTGATGATACTCTCGATGGTATTGGCGAATATGGCTATTATTGGTCAACTTCGCTTAATTCAGAATTTACTAATGCTGCTTGGGCGCTTACTTCAATAACTGACGATTGTGGCGTAAGTAGTGTTGAACGTTACTTTGGAATGACAGTTCGCCCTGTTTGCAAGCCTGCAAAGTAATGAACGAGTGATATTTAGATTTATTTTAGAATATTATTGGAAAAGGTTGCAATGCAACCTTTTCTTTTTTCTGTAGCGTGCTGTGAGCATATGGGTGACAAATCGAAAATATTATATATTTTTACGCAAAATTTTCTGCATGATAATTTGTCTCATATTGATACTGCTTTTTGTTGCTCCTGATGCTTCGGCACATCAGCGGGCAAAGTACAATGTGGTGATTGACACCGACTGCGGAATGGACGATTTCCGTGCATTGACCTATTTTATGGCATCGCGCGACTTCAACATTGATGCGGTGCAGTCGGTAGGTGCTGTGCTCGATGCAGAGACCTCTTCGCAATGTTTGGCTTCGCTGCTTGGCGAACTTCACCATGAGGGAATATTGCTTGGAAAGGGCTTGAATGCGAAGAATTTCAAGAAAAATTGTTCACCAGCCATAAATTTTTGGAAAAATAGGGCAGATTTCACCATAAAACCTCGTGCCGATGCTGTTTATACGGCCATTACAAACAGTCGCAAGCCGGTGATATATGTTGCTCTGGGACCATTGACGAACCTTGCCGACCTTGTTGGCAAGCATCCCGAACTCGCATCAAAAATAAGCTATGTGCTTTGGCCATCGAGTACTAAGGAAGGTCAGCCGTGTGGGTATAATTACCAAATGGACAAGGCGGCATACGAGAAAGTTCTTGCTTCGGGACTGAAAATAAAGGTTCTGGACGCGGGTAGAGTATTCTATCCCGACGATTTCCTCTCGCTTTTGCCCGAAATCAACACTCCATACGCACAAGTTTTCGCTAAATATCATCAAGGACAGGCATTTTCTTCGGTTCGCTTTTGCGACGACTTGTTGCCGTTCTATATCCTTTATCCAGAGTTGTTTAGCGAGACGGCAGGTCATGGTGTTTCGGTGCTTACGCCAAAGCCCGATTCGTATTTCGACGTAATTGCTACGCGTGTGCTTAATTCTACCGAAACCGAAAAAGGTGTGATAATTACCGAAATGCCACGAAGCAACACTTTGCTTTCGGCTGACGTGTCACCAATTGCTGAGCAAATTATACAGAAATACGGCTATACCGAGTATAAACTTGTGCTTCTGACTTCTGAAATGCACTCGCATTTGGGAATTTATTCCATAATTGGTGCAAAAATGGGGCTTCGCATACTCGAATACTTGCACGTTGGACTCGATGAGGTTACAATTGTGTCGAACGCTGGTTCCGAACCTCCTTTAAGTTGCCTTAACGATGGTTTGCAGATAGGGGCTGGCACTACTTTGGGATACGGTGCAATAACGATTTCGGCTGACAAGGATGTTTCTCCGTCGGTAGTTGTGAACTACAATGGTCGCCGACTGCTTTTCAAGGTCAAAGACGATCTAAAGCGCGAAATTGCCTCTGACGTGATGGGTCTAGTGCAGAAACATGGCTTGGAATCGGATGTCTATTGGAGCGAAATCCGTCGTCTGGCAATAGAAAAATACTGGAAGGAAAAGAGCAGGTTTGAGATATTTGAGGTGGAGGAAAAGTAATTATTAGTTGAAAGTTAAAAGTTAAAAGTTGAAAGTGGTAACACAGACAAAAAATATTTATCTTTACATTTTGAATTAAAAATTGGATTTTGCAATGAAAAAGATAGCATTGGTATCTGGCGCAACTGCTGGAATTGGAAAGGCAACTGCCGAAATATTAGCTAAAAACGGATATAATGTAATAATCACCGGTCGTCGCAATGAGAGACTTCTGGAACTTAAGAAAGAAATAGAAAATTCCACCGATTCGAAGGTTTATACGCTCAATTTCGACGTTCGCGACAACAAACAGGTGTGCGATGCAATAGATTCGCTTCCCGCTGAGTGGAAAAACATTGATGTGTTGGTCAATAATGCTGGCCTGGCATCTGGTCTCGACCCGATCCAGAGCGGCGACATCGAGGACTGGGAAAAGATGATTGATACCAACGTTAAAGGTCTGCTTTACCTTACACGCAAGGTTTCTCCTATGATGGTTGAACGTCGTTCGGGTCACATTGTCAACATCGATTCGATTGCCGGCAAGGAGGTTTATGCAAACGGAAATGTCTATTGCGCTACAAAACACGCAGTTGACGCACTGACAAAAGGTATGCGCATCGATATGCTTCCGTATGGCGTCAAGGTTTCGCAGGTTTCGCCGGGAATGGTCAACACCGAATTCTCAACAGTTCGCTTCCATGGCGACAAGGAACGCGCCGACCATACATACGACGGACTTACTCCGCTTTACGCCGAGGACATTGCCGACTTCATCCTCTACATCGTAACCCGTCCTGCTCACGTCTGCATCAACGATATGATTGTGATGCCGGCGGCTCAGGCAAACTCAACTGTGAATTTCCGTAAAAAATAAATAGTATGATTACCTTTTTTATAGCCATTGCGGTGCTGATTGTCGGTTATTTCCTCTACGGAAAGTTGGCCGAGCGCATTTTCGGCATCGACAAGAACCGCGTAACGCCAGCCGTCAGTATGGCCGATGGCGTTGACTACATCCCAATGAAACCGTGGCGAATCTTTATGATTCAATTCCTCAACATTGCTGGAGTTGGACCAATATGCGGTGCCATTATGGGTGCAAGGTTCGGTACTGCATCTTTCCTTTGGATAGTGTTCGGAAGTATTTTTGCAGGTGCCGTCCACGATTTCTTTGCAGGAATGATTTCGCTGCGCAACAAAGGTTGCAGTCTGCCCGAAATCCACGGCGACTACCTCGGCAAAGGCGTGAAGCAGTTTATGCGCGGCTTTATGGTAATACTGATGATTCTTGTCGGTGTGGTATTTGTGAATACGCCAGCAACTTTGCTAAATACGCATTTCACTCCAAACTGGAACATCTACATCTGGGTGGGAATAATTTTGGTTTACTATCTGATAGCCACTTTGTTGCCTATCGACAAGGTTATCGGACGCATATATCCTATTTTCGGTATTCTGTTGCTTGGAATGGCGGTGGCGATAGTTGTGGCGTTCATTTGCTATCAGCCTGCAATTCCCGAATTGTGGGATGGACTTGAGAACCAGCATCCATATGCCGATAAAAATCCGATTTTCCCGATGATGTTCATATCAATAGCCTGCGGTGCTATTTCTGGTTTTCATGCTACGCAGTCGCCGCTTATGGCTCGCTGTATGGTAAACGAAAAGCAAGGTCGCCCGATATTCTACGGAGCAATGATTACCGAAGGTATTGTGGCTCTCATCTGGGCTGCTGCCGCTGCATATTTTTTCTCGCCCGAAAGCGGAATTGATACTATGGGCAAGAGCGGTCCTGCAATGGTCGGTCTTATTGCTGAAACATGGTTTACACCTGTGATTGCTGTGATTACCATACTTGGCGTTATAAGTGCTGCTGTTACCTCTGGCGACACGGCTCTGCGTTCGGCACGACTGATAATCGCCGACTTTATGCATTCCGACCAGAAGCCAATACGTAACAGACTGATTATTGCAGTTCCAATGTTTGCTGTAACTGCAGGAATTTTGATATACAGCCTCGCATCGCCTAAAAGTTTCGAAGTAATATGGCGTTACTTCGCGTGGGCAAATCAGGTATTGTCTGTGTTCACATTGTGGGCAATAACGATTTATTTGGCAATAAAGAAGAAATTCTACTGGATAACCTTGATTCCTGCCTTGTTTATGACAATGGTTTGCTCGACTTTCATTTTCATTGCCGAAAAGGAAGGTTTTGGATTAGGAAAGGCAATTTCGTATTCGATTGGCGGAGCGGTGACATTAGCGTCTTGTGTCGGATTTTTCCTGTGGAAGCATTTCCGTGCTGCAAAGTCAAAAGTAAATGAAGAATAGTATATAAATTTAAAATTACAGATAATGAAAAGGGTTATAGTTATATTGATGTTGGTGGCATGTTTATGTGGATGCGACATGCTGCTTTCTACAACTGGAGGTTCTACACTTAATTCTATGTCGCAGACCGAATTGGGTAAAGCAGTGAAAGAATTGTTACAAACAAGCGCAAACAATTCGTTGGCAAAGCTTGGTGTTACGAACGGCTTTTTCCAGAATGGAGAAGTGAAGATTCCATTCCCTCCAGCATTACAGAAAGTTGAGGAGAAGTTGAAACAAGTTGGCTTTTCGAATCAAGTGAACCAGTTTACCGAAAAATTGAACCGTTCGGCTGAGGATGCCGCCTCTGGAGTAAAGGAAATATTCATGACTGCAATTTCGCAGATGACCATAAATGATGCTCTAGGCATAATTATGGGTAACGATGACGCAGCAACAGAATATATGAAGAAGACAACAACCTCGGCTATTACGTCAAAGGTTTCATCGGTGGTGGCAAAGTCGAATGAAAAGATAAAACTTGCAAATTACTGGACTCCGCTTGCTACAAAGTACAATGCTGTAATGGCACTTACTGGGGGAGCTCAGGTAAATGTCGATCTTACACAGTATGTAACCGAAAGGGCAGTCGCAGGTATATTCAAGACTATGGCAAAAGAGGAGAAGGAAATACGCACAAAGACTTCTGCGCAGACAACTTCCTTGCTGAGAACTGTATTCGGCGGTTCAAAAACATCAGGCAGTTCTTCTAGTTCGGGCAGTACGGCAACCAAGACAGGAGCACCTACGGTTGGTAAGCCTGCAGCAACATCTTCTGGAAGTTCTTCGTCGGGTAGTTCAAGCTCTAGCGGCGGTAAGGCTGTTGTAAAAAAGAATTAGTGTATATCAAAAAAGTCCCGATAATTCGGGACTTTTTTTGATGTAATTATGAGAAACTTATTTAAGATATTCGTAATACCATTCTATAGCATGTTTCAGTCCTTGGTGGACATTGTACTGAGGATTGTATCCTAATATTCGTTTTGCTTTTTCTATTGATGCAAGCGAATCACGGATATCGCCAAGCCTTTCGGGACCATATTCAATCTTTACGTTGGCAATTTCCTTGTCGAATTCCGAAAGGTAGGCGACCAGCTCGGATGTGAGGTCGTTCAGTGAATTGCTTTCGCCGAATGCCACGTTGAAGACTGAATTTTCGGCTTCGGGATTTGTTGTTGTTGCGGCAAGTTCGTTGGCCTGGATAACGTTGTCGATGTATGTAAAGTCTCTCGACTGTTCGCCATCGCCATAGATTACTGGCGACTTGTGGTTTATCAATGCCTTTATGAATTTTGGAAAAACTGCAGCATACGCACTTTCGGGGTCCTGACGTTTGCCAAATACGTTGAAATAGCGCAAGCCAACCGTACTCATGCCATAAAGACTACCAAAAATGCCAGCGTAAAGTTCGTCAACGTACTTGGTTATAGCGTATGGAGACAGCGGTTTGCCAATATTTTCCTCGACTTTCGGCAATGTCTTCGAATCACCGTAGGTTGATGAACTAGCAGCATATACAAAGCGTTTTACCTTTGCATCTCTTGCAGCAACAATCATGTTGAGAAATCCGCCGATGTTGACAGCATTGGTCGTTATCGGGTCGTTGATGCTACGAGGCACCGAACCAAGTGCAGCTTCGTGAAGCACAATTTCTATTCCTTCGCAGGCTTTGCGGCATGTTCCCAAGTCTCGAATGTCGCCTTCGATGAGCGTAAAGTTGCTGTCGTGCAGGAAGGGATCAACGTTTTCGCGCTTGCCTGTTGAGAAATTGTCGAGGCATACGACCTTGTTGTTTTGCATCAGCAGACGCTCAATAATATTGGAACCGATGAATCCAGCTCCACCGGTAACCAATACCTTTGAATCGTGTAGAATGCCTTTATTTTGCATAGTTTACAGACCTTGTTTCTCTGATGACAGTAATCTTTACCTGTCCAGGATATGTCATTTCGTCCTGAACGCGTCTTGCGATTTCGAGGCTAAGCTGTTCCGATTCAGCGTCCGTAATCTTTTCGCTTCCTACGATAACCCTGAGTTCGCGTCCTGCCTGAATTGCGTATGTCTTGACAACGCTCGGGTAGGAGAGAGCAAGGTTTTCGAGGTCTTTCAGACGCTTGATGTATGATTCAACGATTTCGCGGCGAGCACCTGGGCGAGCTCCCGAAATAGCATCGCAAATCTGTACAATAGGAGCTATGAGGCTAGTCATCTCGGTTTCGTCGTGGTGAGCACCGATAGCGTTGCAAACTTCCGGTTTTTCCTTATACTTTTCGGCAAGTTTCATACCGTAGATTGCGTGTGGAAGTTCTGGTTCTTCATCCGAAACCTTTCCGATATCGTGGAGCAGACCTGCGCGTTTTGCCAGTTTTGTGTTAAGTCCGAGTTCTGCAGCCATAATTGCGCAGAGGTTTGCAACTTCGCGTGAGTGCTGTAGTAGGTTCTGTCCGTACGACGAGCGGTATTTCATTTTACCGATGAGGCGGATAAGTTCTGGATGCAGGTTGTGTACGCCAAGGTCTATCGAGGTACGCTTACCAACTTCGATGATTTCTTCCTCTATCTGCTTTGTGGTCTTGTTTACCACTTCTTCGATACGTGCTGGGTGGATTCTGCCGTCGGTAACAAGTTGGTGGAGAGATAGTCTTGCAATTTCGCGACGTACAGGGTCGAATGCGGAAAGCAGAATTGCTTCTGGAGTGTCGTCAACAACGATTTCAACGCCAGTTGCTGCTTCCAAAGCCCTGATGTTGCGGCCTTCGCGACCAATGATACGGCCCTTCAGTTCGTCGCTTTCGATATGGAATACGGTAACAGCGTTTTCAATGGCAGTTTCGGTAGCTACGCGCTGAATTGTTTCGAGGATGATGCGTTTTGCTTCCTTGTTGGCTGTCATCTTAGCTTCGTCGATTATGTCGTTGATAAGTGTGATAGCTTCGGCTTTAGCGTTTTCCTGCATCGATTCGATGAGTTCCTTTTTGGCTTGTTCGGATGATATACCCGAAAGGCTTTCGAGCTTTTCTACTTGTGCTTTGTGAACCTTGTCAAGTTCCTCTGCTTTCTTTTCTGCTAGTTCTATTTGCTTATTTAGGTTTTCTCTTAGGGTGTCGGTTTCCTTCTTCGAGCGTTGCAGTTCTTCCAATTTGGTTGTTATATTGGCTTCTTTTTGCTTGATTCTGTTTTCGGCGACTGCGATTTTCTGATTCTTTTCGTTGAAGTTCCTGTCGTTTTCTGCTTTCAGTTGCAGAAATTTTTCCTTTGCAGCAAGTTCCTTTTCCTTCTTTATGACTTCAGCTTCCGACTTTGCTTCGTTTACGATCTTGTTCTTTTTCTTCACAAGAATGTGATCCCAAAGAAAGAACGATATCGCAATTCCGACTGCGAATGCTACAACACCGATGATAATTCCAATAGTTAATGTGTCCATTATATATATATTTAAAATAAAACAAAAAACCCGCAAAGTCTTTAACTGTGAAAAAACCCCTAGATACGTATGGGCGGAGCCTCCAAACTATTTCCGGCTTCCAACGGTTGCAGAACAACTGGCTATTGCTAGCCATAAGGCCTGTCGTACATAATCAGAGAGTTGCTCCAATTATTTTTAAATGTTAAGTTTTTCAGCCTCTTAAAGACTTATACGGGTAATATTAAAAAACCACGAATAATATTTTAAAGATCGTTTACTCTTTGATGTTAAGTTTGTTGAATGTCTCAATAATTTCTTCCAACTTAAAATTCAAATTTTTTAGCTCTATTATAGAGTTCTCCATCTGTTCTTTTTTGGAGTTGGCATTGACTTCGTTGACTAGAGTCTTATATACAAAATTCAATAATGCCAATACAACGATGTCACGGTCATCGGAAAGGAGGCCTGCAGAAGTTCTACGCTTGTGTTCGATTAACGAATTCATGACTTCTGCCGATTGTCTAAGCATCATTTCCTTTTTCTCATCGTCTTTGGAAATGCTTAACTTGTAAGTTCTGCCGTCAATGTTCAGGCTTATTGCTCTGGTCGTTATTTCTTCGTTGTATTCCATTATTCTACTTACTTTTTCAAAAGAGTAATGCAGCTATCTATTTCCCGTATTATTTTGTTGATCTTCTGCTTGGCTTCCTTGTTGCCTTCCATAGATGGACTGCTAAAGGCTTGTGCTAGCTTCAGGTCGTTATATTTTTTTTCTATTTCAGTTAATTTCTCTTTCTTTTTGTTTAGTTCAATATTCAAGTTCTCAATTTCTTTTGCCATTTCGGCATTTTTGTCAATAAGAGACTTGCAAAACGATGCTAGTCGTTCGGCATTGAAACTCAGTCTTTCCAGTTGTTTTTTATATTCTTCGTCTCCCATCTGACGTTAAAAATTTCAATTTGCAAAGTTATTTTATTTTCTTTAAAAAAAGAATATGGTTTTGCTGTTTTTTGAAAACTTTTTTTGCGATTTATGTAGCTTTCTATTATATAGCCTGTTAGCCTTTTTTATTCGTTTCCATCCAGCATAATAAATGCTGCCCAGAATTTTGGATTTTCGAAGCCAGAAGTTGTTTGCAAGGTGCGCTGTGCCTTTAGAAAGGCTTCGCGCTTTGTCATGCCTTTTATGAGATTTGAGTAAAATTCGGTCATCATCAATCGGGTGGCATTATCGTCAACCGACCAGAGGCTCATGATAATGGTATGTACGCCAGCCTTCTTGAATCCACGCTGAAGTCCAAACACGCCTTCACCTGTGATTTCGCCAAGTGCAGTCTGACAAGCCGAAAGCACAACCAAGTCTGTCTTGCGCAAGTCCATGAAGCTGATTTCCCTGGCGGTGAGAATGCCGTCCTCAATGCCTTCGGGCAGAGGTTTGTTCTGCCAAGCGTAGTTTGCTCCCGACAGCAATAATCCCGACTGGATGAGCGACTGGTCGCCCGACAATTTCTCGTCCGATGGTAGGAAGAAACCGTGAGTAGCGACATGCAATACAGAAATGTCACTACCAGACAATGACTTGAACGATTCTTCGTTTGCCTGTGCTCCTTCGTATAGGGTTGTGGAAATCTTCTTTTTCTTCATCTTGGCGGCAATGTCCTCAACTTCGGTTTTGGTGCCTTGCAAGTATGGCAGAGCCGAACGGGCTTCGTCCTTGTTGAGGTCGGAGAATGAATTTACTTCGGCACTGCGGGTTGTAAATCTTTCGCTTTCGACCTTCATGGTGGTCGTATCGCTGTCGTAGTAAACGCCGCCGTAGAGGACTGATTTTTTTAGCGGCTTCGGCGTATAGTCCATTGCGAGGAATCGAGTTGACGAAACGCGGAAAATCTCGTACTTGTCCGAAATGGTCTTGCCGTTGCCGACAGGTGCGGACTCTACTGCAATTCGGTGGAGCATTCCCGATGGAGCAAAGAAAATTCGTGGATTTTCGGGAAAATATTTTTCCAATGGCTTCCATATCAGGTTGTACATTTCGGGTGTGTCGTATATATTGCGTAAATGCTTCTGCATTTCGGACTGCTCGAAAAGCGGTACGCAAACGGGCGCTTCCATGTCTTTTGTAAGAATAAGTGCGATATATTTTGTCGTATCTTCCTCGGTGAATCCTGAAAATTCTATTGCAACATCGTTAGCCTTCAACGAGTTCTGTACCTCTTTCCAGTCGATTTTTATGAAATGAGTAACATCTCCGAACTCCTTGCAACTTTCCATCATGTGACGTTCCGTCTTCTGTATTTCGTTTTCGAGCGAATCGCAGTTGTATATGCGTTCTGCAATAGGTTTTTCGAGTTCCTTGTTAAGTTGCAGGTGTAAGGTCTTCATGTTTTCGTATTCGGCTATCAAAGCAGTGTCGCCGCTTTCCATTATAGTGTTTGCTATGCTTATTTCCGATGCAAGCAGCAAACCTTTGGTAATCAGTTCGGTGTCGTATGATGTTTTTGTGCCAAGCGTATCATCGGAAGCATGGTATAAGTATTTAATATTTAGACGCAAGTAACCGCCATTTTCGTTCCTATATGCTTCTCGCTCATGCGCCGTCATATATGAGAAATTTCTTATAAGGTTATTTTTATATATATCAGTTGCATGTTTTGTTGTCTTTATTGCATTATGGTAATCGCCCATATTATCATAGGTATTTCCAATATTGTTTAATGCTCCTGCATATCTGGGATGTTCCTCGCCGAGGACATTTTTCCAAATTTCCATTGCTTGCAAGTAATATTTCAAAGCGTTTTTGTAGTCGCCCATATTTTGGTATGTATCTCCAACATTATTCAATGATGACGCATAGTAGGGATGTTCTTCACCGAGGACTTTTTTCCAAATTTCCAATGCTTGCAAACCATATTTCAAAGCATTCTGGTAGTTGCCCATTTCGTTATAGGTAATTCCAATATTGTTCAATGATCCTGCATATTTGGGATGTTCCTCACCGAGAAATTTTTTCCAAATCTCCATTGCTTGTAAGTAATATTTCAAAGCGTCTTGGTTGTCACCCATATTTTGGTACACTGCTCCAATATTATTCAATGATGTCGCATAGTCAGGATGTTCCTCGCCGAGGACTTTTTTTTGAATTTCCATTGCTCGTGTTCTATATTTCAAAGCATTTTGGTAGTCTCCCATATCACCATAGGTATTTCCGATATTATTCAATGATGCTGCGTATTCGGGATGCTCCTCGCCGAGGACCTTTTTTTGAATTTCCATTGCTCGTGTTTTATATTTCAAAGCATTCTGGTAGTCTCCCATTTCGCCATAGGTAATTCCAATATTGTTCAACGATCCTGCATATTTGGGATGTTCCTCGCCGAGAGCTTTTTTCCAAATCTCCGTTGCCAGCATACCATATTTCAAAGCATTCTGGTAGTCTCCCAAATTTCGGTACAATATTCCAATATTATTCAATGATGTCGCATAGTCGGGATGTCCCTCGCCGAGATTTTTCTTTATGATTTCCAATGCTTGCAAAATGTATTTCAAAGCATTCTGGTAGTCTCCCATATTTCGGTATGTATCCACTATATTATACAATGATGCTGCATAGTCTGGATGCTCCTCGCCGAGGACTTTTTTTCTTATTTCCATTGTTTGCAAAAAATATTTCAAAGCATTTTGGTGGCCTCCCATATAAGAATATGTAACGCCTATGCAATTTAGCGTTTTTGCATATTTAGGGTGTTCTGCTCCCAAAATTACTTTTTGAATTTCTGCCGTCTGAATGAAATACTCAAGGGCGTTCTCGTAATTTCCAATGCTAGAATATACCCAAGCAATATTGTACAATGAGGTAGCGTAATGGATATTGTTTCCTTTTTCAATATCTTTGGTCATTTCAGCCGCTTGACTGTACAATTCAAATGCTTCGTTGTATTTCCTTGTGTCATAAAATGTATCGCCAAGAGAGATTAGCGAGTCGGCCTTATGGAATATGGCGGTTGTGTCGGATTGAGGGAAAGCTACATTGCACAGGAGAACGAGGATGGCGAGGGATAATATTTTCTTCATAGCGTTTAGTTTCTAGGTTTAACTTCGTTGAGGGCTTCGCCGTTCTGTGGCTGCCTATGCTGAGCGTAGTCGAAGTACGCCGTTTCTGTGGCTAAGCCTTATCTGTTGAGACGCAAAATTTTGCGTCTGTACAATATAAATTTATTGTTGTAGGCTTGCAGGGTGTTACTTTTTGACTGTTAGCCTTTTTGCCTGCAAGCCTTTTAGCCTCTTACAAATCCCATTCGAATCCGTCCTTCTTGTCCTTGATGTTGAAGCCCAGGGCAGTGAGTTCGTTGCGGATCTTGTCGCTGGTTGCCCAGTCCTTGTTCTGCTTGGCTTCGAGACGGATGTTCAGGAGGAGATCGACGGCTTTCTTGTAGGAATCCAGCTTGCCGTTGTCGCCACTGTCGGCTACCTGCAGACCGAGAATGTCTTCAACGAACAGTTTGTATGTGCTACGCAATTCTTCAAGGTCTTCCTTCGAGATAGTGCCCTTACCGTCGGCTACGGTGTTGATTGCCTTTGCTGCCTCGAACAGGTGCGAAATCACTATCGGGGTGTTGAGGTCGTCGAGGATGGCTTCTTCGCATTTCTTGCGCAAGTCTTTGACATCTACCGTTGTTGTGTCGGATGCGGTAAGTTTTTCAAGACGGGCGTATGCTTCCATAAGTCTTGCAAGTCCTTTTTCGGCCGACTGAAGTGCCTCGTTCGAGAAGTCGAGAGTGCCACGGTAGTGCGCCTGAAGTATGAAGAATCTTATTGTCATTGGCGAATAAGCCTTCTCTATCAGCTCTTTGCCTTCGGCGTTCTTGTGCGATGTGCCGTTGAAAAATTCATCAAGCGTGATGAAGTTGCCCAGCGACTTGCCCATCTTCTGTCCGTTGATGGTAATCATGTTGTTGTGTACCCAGTAGTGAACCGACTCGTGTCCGAGTGCTGCTGTCGATTGTGCGATTTCGCATTCGTGGTGTGGGAACATCAAGTCCATGCCGCCGCCGTGGATGTCGAATTCTTCGCCCAAGTATTTGGTAGCCATAGCCGAGCATTCCATGTGCCAGCCAGGGAAACCGTCGCTCCATGGCGATTCCCAGCGCATAATGTGTTCTGGTGCAGCCTTTTTCCACAGTGCAAAATCGATGCTGCGGCGCTTTTCGGTCTGACCGTCAAGTTCACGGGTGGTTTCAAGGAGTTCATCGACGTTGCGTCCCGAAAGTTTGCCGTAGTGGAATTTTTGGTTGTACTTTTCCACGTCGAAATAGACAGAGCCTTCGCTGATGTATGCGTAGCCTGCGTCAAGGATTTTCTCCACGAACTTTATTTGTTCGGGGATATGTCCCGATGCGTGCGGTTCGATGCTTGGCGGAAGCACATTCAACTTTTCCATCGCGTGATGGTAGCGGTTTGTGTAGTATTGAGCAACTTCCATTGGTTCAAGCTGTTCGAGACGTGCTTTCTTTGCAATCTTGTCCTCGCCTTCGTCGGCATCGTGTTCGAGGTGACCAACATCAGTTATGTTGCGGACATAGCGAACTTTGTAGCCCAA
Organism: Bacteroidales bacterium UBA1184; assembly: GCA_002310235.1. Taxonomy (GTDB): domain Bacteria; phylum Bacteroidota; class Bacteroidia; order Bacteroidales; family ML635J-15; genus Bact-19. Next base: position 45,521 of record DBYO01000028.1, on the reverse strand, counting down.
AGCCGTGAGTGTGCGGAACAAGAGGTCGAAAGTGATTGCTGGACGTGCGTGTCCCAGATGTGCATCACCGTAAACTGTCGGACCGCAGACGTACATTCCTACGAATGGCGGTTTTATCGGTTTGAATTCCACTTTCATGCGCGAAAGCGTGTTATATAGGTAAAGTTTTCCTTCCATGATGGTAAAATTTAATTTTGCGCAAAGTTAATCAAAATATACGATTTTTGTAGCAATGAAAAATAAACAAAAATAGGCAACACTAAGGCTGCCTATTTGCTTTAAAAGTTAAGTTGTTATTCCTTTATTAATTTCCTAGTGTAGATGTTGCTGTTTTCGTTTCCGTAGATTCTTATGAAATACATTCCGTTAGATAAATCGGATACATTGCAAATAGCATTATTCCCATTCGCATCCATTTGCAAAACAACTTGTCCCATTACATTCAAAATTTCGATTTCCGAAATTGTTTCCGATGATGTGATGTATAGCATGTTGCTTGTAGGGTTTGGGAAGATGGAAATTCCGGAAACCGATTCTTCTTCAATGGCAGAAAGAGGAGTAAACGAAGCTGTGTATGTTGTATCACAAGTAACTGTGATTGTACGCGGATTGTCGGTGTTGCCATCGTTCCACTGCTGGAATTGATAGCCATTGTATGCCGTTGCAGAAATTTCTATTTCTGTTCCTTCGTCAAATGTTCCTCCGCCATTAACTACTCCTTGTTCTGTGTTATCCGAAAGCACAGTTATTGTGTATTGTACATCTTTCTGTGTTACAAAAACTTTTGCAGTTTCACCGCCTTGTGTGATTGTGATAATTGCGTTTCTTGTAGCTCCGGATGTATTGGGGTCAATTGTAGCCGTGATTGTTGTTGTTTGTCCCCCACCTAGTGCCGAGTAGTTTGAAAGAGTTAGCCACGTCTGGTCGCATGTTATGTTGCAGTTTTCTGGGCTGTTGCTGGCGTAAATGTTAAACTGGACAGTGTTGCCTTCGGCATTTATTATCATGTTTCTTGGTGCTGCCGCTAGTGTTGTGTAGTTAGGCATTACTCCAAATACAGCAGTATGCGATGAGTGGAACAGATAGTCGCCACCACCGATTCCTCCTGGAACTGGTTCTAGTGCATCAACAGAAAAATATCCGTCGGCGTAGCCTCCCCATCCCCAATTAACATGAAAAAAGTCGTTGGTGTCGTATCCATCGAATACAAAAGCATGTCCGCCAATGTTGCCATGACCTGTGTATAAGACTGGCCGTAATGCGTCTAAGTCTTCTTTTAGCATTTCTATCCAGTCGTAATAAGAGTATATTTCGTATGTTTGAGTTTCGCCATATTCGTCCTCGGATTGGTACGATCTAATCTCTCCGTGCAGATCATTGCTGTATCCGAAAAAATCACGCAAGGCGTTCTCGGAACAATAATCGAGCTGGCCGTAGTAATTAATTGTATATGCACCGCTGCCTGATGCACTATACGACATTTCGATAGATACGCCGCAATGATACATAAGAGTTGCTACTGCGTTTATTTCGGTGCTAGAACTTTCTTCTGTTAATGCGTTTGGCATGTTGTCCCAGTCGTATGTTGTGTTTCCAAAATTGGCCGACAATGTCCCATATTCTGATGAGTATGAGTGAGAGCCTGTTCCTTGTATTGGCCAGTTCCAGTATTTCATAACCTGTGCCATGGCTGTGGCTGAGCAGCCAGTTACGGAACGATCGCCTCCTTCTTCATCGAATGGACATAGTTCGTTGTAGTATGGGCTTTGATTCCATGTTGTAGTCAGCAATTGCGAAACAGACCTAGTGCTTTTGGGGGTAAGTCCGATACCGTTGCGGAGTTTGTTCCACGCTTCGCGGGTTTCTACGCCAGCTTCAATGTTGTTGTCGATTGCATATTGTATTTCATCGCTGTAATTGCGAAGCCATTTTTTTGCTTTTACGGGAATAGTTTCAGAATTGAAAGAACCTTGTTGTGAATAGCCAAGTATAGGTTTTGCAACATCATCTGCCGAAACAATTACAAATCCCCCGTTGGTGTTGAAAATGTATATGTTCGCAAATTCTGCTTGCGCTGTAATGTCGTAAAATTCGTATCCAGACCTCTGTGTCTTGCTTTTCAGAACATTATTTTTCCAAAATGTTGCGGCTACCGACTTTGCTGTTTCCAAATCGACATGCTTTGCCATGGCAGTCATCGACAAGGTGATTAAAATTGCAATTAATGTGTATTTCCTCATTATTCTATTGGTTTTACGATGTGAATAAATCAACTAAACGTTACAAAGATATTACAAAAAAACGAATTTGATTTATTTTTCACAAAGAATTTTATAAGTTTGCACACAAATCGTTAGTCATGATAAGAATACGCGACATGCAATCTGCCGATACCGTTGAAATTTTTGCCATTGCTGATATGCAACTTGGTAAGAATTATATTACTATTGACGATTTGTCTGTTTGTAATGTAATTGTAGCAGAGGATGTAGTATTGCAAAAAAGTGTCGGTTTTTGTCTGTCGTATGTGGGGCAGAGGGGCGATGCTTATGTAAGAACTGTGGCTGTAAATCCTGATTATTCGGGTCGGGGGATAGGTACTGACTTGGTTGCAAAATCGGTGGAATATTTGAAATGTAGCGGAGCAAAGAAAATAATGTCGCCCTTGTGGAAGCACGATGGAATTGTAAATTCCGAAGTGATTTTCCGTAGGAATGGGTTTGTTCCAGTTCACGAAATTCCCGACTACTGGCTAAAGGATAGCATAGAGAAGGGCTATTCATGTCCAGTGTGTGGAAAGGGATGCCATTGCACATGCGTGATGTATGAATTGACAATGGATAATTGATAATGTGTTAATTATCAAATCATCAAATTGTCAAATTATCAAATTTGATCAAATTTTCTTCTATTTCTTTTTCAGCAACGAGTTATACAATTTGTCGTCGCCAATAATTTCGAAGGCGCGTTTTACAGTCGGGTCCTGCTGGTTGAAGATTACCCAGAACGCAGAGTTGCCCCATATATCGCTTGCCATCGACGACTTGATATGATTTTTCAGATAAATTTCTTGTGCAGGTGTGGCTTTTTGTAGCGAATCGACGTTGATTTTTGCATCCTTGGCCTTTGCGAGCATAGTCTTCATAAATTCGTCGGGAACTTCGAAATTCTTTGCGAATCCTTCTACATCAACATATTTCTTCTTCAGTTCGTCCTTGTGCTTGTCGATGTATTCCGAAATTGTGGGGAAGAAAATGTTTTTGCGCTGCAATGCCAGATGATAGTCGGAACGCAGGGTAGTGTCGAGAGGAACAAAGTCATCGGGCATAATGCCGCCTCCGCCATATACGGTGCGTTTGTACTTCAACGTGTTGTATTTCAGGCTGTCGTTGAACTTGATACTGTCCTTGTGGTAGTATTCTCCGTGGTTGTAGCGGTTGAGCAGGTCCTTGTTGTATTCTTCGTAGCTGCTGTATGGTTTCTGAATGCAACGTCCCGACGGGGTGTAGTAGCGGGCAATTGTCAGGCGGACAATAGAACCATCGGTGAGAGTCATTTCTCTTTGTACCAGACCTTTGCCGAATGAACGACGTCCAACGATGACGCCCCTGTCCCAGTCCTGTATTGCTCCCGATGTGATTTCGCTTGCCGAAGCGGAGTTTTCATCGATTATTACCACTAGTTTGCCTGTGCGGTTTACAAGTTCAGGGTTCATTTCCTTTGAGTTGTAGTCGTAGCGTGGCATCTTTTCGCCCTTAGTGTAAACTATCGACTTGTTAGGCTCGATGAAACGGCTGCAAAGTGTTACGGCCTGGTCAAGGTATCCTCCAGTGTTGTCGCTAAGGTCGAGGATAATGTTTTTCACCTTCTTTTGTGTGAAATATCTGAATGCCGAATCCATTTCGGCTTCGGTGGTGCGAGCAAACTTGTTGAGCTTCACGTATCCTACATCACCGACAGTGTAGAATGCATCGACACTGTGGATTGGAATTTTGTCTCGGATAATGTCGAAGTATAAGAGATCCTTTTCTCCTTGACGCAGGATGCCAACGGTTACTTTTGTTCCCTTTTTGCCACGCAGACGCTTTGCTACGCCTGAATTGTCGATTTTTATGCCGGCAACAACCTCGTCGTCAACTTTCACAATGCGGTCGCCCGATTTCAGACCAACTTTTTCCGACGGTCCACCAGAAATAACATCTTGAATCACAATAGTGTCCTGTATCAGGCGGAACTGTACTCCAATTCCGTCGAAACTTCCGTCGAGTTGTTCTTTCGACTTGGCGACATCGTCGGCACTGATGTATGCCGAGTGCGGGTCGAGTTCCTGAAGCATCTTTACTATTGCGACCTCGGTGATTTTGGCTATGTTGGCTGTGTCAACGTACATTGCATCGATGTAGTTGAGCAGACGTTCGAATTTCTTCGACTGCTTTACTGGTTCAGTCTGTGCGAACAATGATGCGCTAAATATCAGTACGATGGCTAATAATGAGAATATCCGTTTCATTTCCCTAGTATTTTTTGCAAAGTTAAGAATTATTAACGATGGCAAATGTTGTTTTGTTGTTAAATTTGTTTTTGATACGAAAAGTTTCGTTACGAAATTTTTCGTAATGCCATAGTCTATATAATCTTGAAAAATTGAAAAGCCTTTTTCGTCACTTTTTTATCAGCCCGTCGAAAGTTTCAACGACCTTGTCTGCCCAGGCGGTTGCCGAAAAGCGTTCTTCGACGGTCTTTCGTGCGCTCTTACCAATTTCGCGGCGTAGTTCTTCGGAGTCGATGAGGGCCGATAACTTTTCCACCCACTCGTCGTCGGTGCTGGCGAGGAATCCGTTTTTGCCATCGTCGATAATATCCTTGTTTACACCAACTGGCGACATTACCACCGGCAATTCCAAAGCCATGCATTGCAGACCCTTGAATCCGCACTTTCCACGGCTCCATTTGTCGTCGGGCAGAGGCATAATGCCGATGTCGAACTCGCAAAGCTCGTCGATTTCGTTTTCTGCCGACCATTGTATAATTTTGGTATCGGGAATTTCGCTTTGCCAGTTTTTCGTGTTTGTTATTACCTTATAATATACTTTGTCGCCATACTTTTCCAAGATGCGTCTTAGGATTGGAAAAGCTGTTTCGTAGTGCTTCATGGTCGTTTGTGAGCCGGTCCAGCCGATGCAGATACGTTCGTGCGGTTGCCTTTCTGTTGGCTTGTGGTAGTTGGTGTTTATTACCGTCGGCAGTACGAAAATGTTGTTGTTGAATTGCTTGGCATAGTCGGCAAGATACTGGTTGCCAACGCTCACAAGTGTGGCGAGTTTGCAAATCTCATCGGTTTTCTCGGTGCGTTTCATCCAAGCGAGGTTCTGGTTGCCTTCGCTTGTATCGTTCAGCCAGATGGAGTCGTCGAAGTCGAAAATCATTGGCACACCGCGTTTTGCAATCTTGCGCTCGAAGATTGTCGTTCCGAGCATATATGCTTCGCGATAGACGAACACAAGGTCGTAATCTTTTGCTCTGCGGGCATCCTTAATTCGATGGAAGAAACTCTTTATCACAAACATAAGTTTTCCAAAGTAGTGCCCGTGCGAGTAGAATGTGCGGTCGTCCTTTTCGCTGATGATGTTGGAGAATGTGACTTCGTAGCCTGCTTTTTCGAGGTAGGGTAGGAACTGCTCGATTCGGAAACGCTGTCCGGGCGAGCGGTTAGGCCTATGGTGTACTATGAGTAGAAGCCGTTTGGTCACAAGGAGTAAATTTGATGCAAAAATAAAGAAAAATTACGATTTACGATTGAATATTTGTTGGGCAAAAAGGCTCGAAGAAGAGACGACTAAAAGACTAGCGAAGACCAGTCTAGCAGAAGACCTATCTGTCGGCAATACCGCAAGGCATTTGGACTATTAGACTGCAAGACTGTTAGACTTTAAGCCTGTTAGCCTTCAAGCCCCTTATACACCTTCAAATATCTTTCTGCACCGATTTTTAGCGAGAATAAATCAAGTGATATTTTACGCAGATACTCGCGGTCAAGGTTCTGTAGCCTGTCGATTTGCGAAACGAGTTGTTGTAACGATTCTTCGTCAAACTTGGAGGTAATCAGACCGAAAGGTGTGTCGTGCATAAACTTGTCAAGGTCGCCGACATCGCCGTTGCAGATTACTGGCATTCCCATGCCCAGCAGTTCGGCAAGTTTGGTAGGCGATGAGGCTTTCTTCGAGAAAACTGGCTTTATGAAGAACAGCGACACATTTCCAACAGCAATCATTGTCGGGACATTTTCGCGGTCGGCGGGATGCACAATCGCATCGCTATGACTAATGCCGTACTTGTCGCAAAGCGAGTGTATTATCTGCGGATTGTCGCGTGAGATGAAAAGGAATTTTGCATTTGGCTTGCTTACTTTCAGCAGTTTGAAGAAATGCATCATCTCGTCGGCCATGTACCAGGTGCCGATTGAACCGAGGTAGGTTACAACAAATTCATTTTCGGCAATGCCGAGTTCCTTGCGTTTTTGCTCAACTTTTGCAGAGTCAATTTTGTGGAAGTCAAATAGTTCGGTGTCTGCACAGCAGGGGATGACTTCAATAGGTATGTTTTCCAATCCTGCAAAGGTGTGTATTATATCGCGGCCTGCGTAGGTGAGGCTTATTGTGTGGTCGGCCTGTGTGAAGAAAAGCTGTTCCTTACGCTTGAAATATTTGTAAACGGCATTGTAAATCGGATTGCTGCGGTTCCAGAGTTTACCGTCAACGCGCTCGTCGGCATAGAAGCCACGCATGTCGAAGATGAACTTGGTGCCGAACTTACGTTTCATATAAACGCCAACGAATGCCGAAATGTATGATCGACAATGTATTATGCTGAAGTTGTACTGCTTTTGCAGACGGCGTGCTTCCTTCTTCATGCGGAAGACATCCTTCACTGTAGAAACTATTGGTGGCTTCTTGGTGTATGAAATTGGATGCCATTGTATATTGTTGTCGGACAACAGTTTGCCAATAAAATCCTTGCGTTTTGCGTAGGTTTCAGGCTTCTCGGCAGAGAGTATGTGTATTTCGTAGCCGTTTTTTGAAAGCACTGTCAGGTAAGGAATTACCTGCGACTGACCAAGGCTGTCGGTCATCCCGTCGTACGAAACGTAAAGTATGGCACTCATTTGTGGTAAAATATTTATGCAAAATTATGAAAATATTTGAGTTAGCGGAAAAGAGAAATATTAAATGTCAAAATTCTCCTAACGGATTAAGAAGCAACTCCCCAATGACTATTCTCTATTCGTCAGATACTCCACGCACGCATAGGCGCACATGCAGCCGAAAACCACTGGAATGTAGCTTATTGTGCCCACATTCGACTTCTTGTTGATGCTTTCTTCCTCCACAATTGCACTTTTATCGACAAGTTCTGGCGAAAAGACAACGGTTATACCTTTATATATACCTAATCGGTGGAGACGTTTGCGAAGCATCAGTGCAAGACGGCAGTTGTAAGTCTTTGATATGTCGGCAATCTGGATTAACTGCGGATTACGTTTTCCGCCAGAACCCATACAACTTACCGACGGAATGCTGTTCTGGTGGCAGATTCGCATAAGGTGCAATTTGGGAGAAAGCGTGTCGATGGCATCAACCACAAAATCCCAATTGCCATTTTTCAGCGTTGATTCCAGAAATTCGTCACGGAGATATTCGCCTATCACTGTGAGGTTTATGTCGGGATTTATGGCACGGAAACGCTTGGCGAATTCTTCTGCCTTGGGTTTGCCGATATTTTCGTGAGTGGCAATTAGCTGACGGTTGATGTTGGTTTCGGAAACGCAGTCGGCATCGACGATTGTAAGGTCCTGTATGCCAGCACGGACAAGCTGTTCGGCAGCAGCACCGCCCACACCGCCAAGTCCGCAGACAAGCACCTTTGCCGAGCGCAGTTTTTTCATCTTTTCGTCGCCGAGAAGCAGTTCGGTGCGTTCTTGCCAGCTCATAGGTTGATGGTTTTCAGGTTTTTGTCAATAATTTCGCAGAGTTCTTCGAGCGAAATGTTCATCCAGCGGGTTGCCGACTTATAGACATTCTCCACTGGAAAATTGCCGTCGTCGGTTTCGAAGAACAGCCGCTCGCTTGGCACAAACGAGAAGAATTTTGATGACTTCTTGTCCTTCGACAGCAGCGAATGCGACACCGAAAAATAAATTCCGCAGTCGATAAGTCCGCTTACCTGCGACAATTTTCCGCAGAATCCATGCAAAATCCATGGCTGTGTGGGCTGCAATTTCTTCTTTTCGGCAATCAGGTGCTGGAACTGCTTTACGCAATGTATAATCAGCGGTTTCTGCAGTTTTTCCGACAATGCAACATGGGCTTCAAAAATTTCGGTTTGTCCTGCAAGGTCAAGTCCCGACTTCTTGTCGAAGCCGGTTTCTCCGATGGCTACCACTTGCGGATTTTCAGCTGCCTTGGCAATTTCCGACATCTTGTGGATGGAATTCTTGTCATAGTACCACGGATGCAGCCCCACCGAATACTTTTTGTCTTCGGTAAAACTGGCGTATTCGCTCAGGCTTATTATGCCCGAAGTCTCCGATGTGTTGTGCGTATGGAAGTTGAAAAAGTTCATACTCATAATTTTAGTAGCCTCCCCAGAATTTACGTAAGAACCATTCTGCCGTTGCGAACAGCAGTATGCAGATGAACAGATACCAGAAATCCATTATCGACGACAACGATTCCTTTTCGTATGCAACATTCTGGATGTCAGGGTTCGACGATAGGTTGTCCTTTATCTTCGACATTTCGGTAGGATAATATACCTTGCCTCCGTTTGCACCAGCAATGGCGAAAAGCACATTGTGGTTTGCCGTGAGGTTCTGTGCTTCAAGGTTCATATTCCTAACCATTATGGCTATGTTGGTTTCGTATTTGTTTCCGTCGAATTCGGTGGCGAACTTGCAGGTGTACGAGCCTTTTGCAAGCCGTCCGAGGTCGATGCGGTAGGCATTGCCGTTGGGTTCCATTATGTACTTGAATTCGTTGTCGGCACTGTCCTTGAGCGTAGCTTCGATTTCGAGGTCGGGGACAAGCTCGTAAGCGTCGTTGTAGAATTCGGCGGTGATAATGATGTTCTCGTTGTCGGTGTAAAGACGCTTTGCTTCAACACTCAGCTTGTTCTTCTGCTGCTTGGTGATTGTGAAACGCACAATCTTGTTTATCAGTGTGTTGAAGTTCTCGTTGCTCGACGACTGCTTGTAGTCGTAGATTCTCCATCGCCACAGTCCTTCGCCCATTACAAAGCAGCATTTGCGGTTGTCCCTATCGGTGAAGAAAACTAGCGGTTTGTCGGTCTTTATTCCGTTGATTGTCTGGTATAGCAGGACTTTTGATTCGCCCGAAATCTTTGGCGAGCAGTATGGCACTTTCAGCGGCGGAAGCTGTTGCAGGAACTCGGGCGATTCTATTGAGAACGAGTTGAATGCCGAATTTAGCGCGGGAACAGCATCGTCGAATGCATTGAAATTGGCGTTTGTCTTGAGGTCGGTGCCGAGCTTGTCGAAATCACCGTACGAAGTGTTGGTTCCCAGGATTATAATCTGAGGAATTGCGAATTTCTCAATTTCGGCAAAAATACCCTGCGCCTTGTTCTTCACCGATGGCAACTGGTGGGTTATCACAAGGTCGTAGCCCTTTGCAGTTATGTTGCTTTCGTACATGTACTTTGCATCGACTTCGAGGTCGGGGTTGCTTTTCAGGGCTGACCTTATAGCACCGACATCGGGGTGGGGGGCATCGGCGAGAATCAGAATCTTGCTTCGCTTGTCGATGACTTCGATGTAGAATTCTGCATCGTTGTTCTCGTAGCTTGTTTCGTTGTCGAGATGCTGCAGAGAAACTTTGTATTGCTGCAATCCGATGAGGTCGGCGGTAAGTTCCACTTCTACGCTCTTGGTGGTGCCGTTTTCGGGCAGTTCGATGGTCTGCGAATAGACATTTGCGCCCTTTCGGGTGATTTTTATCTGTGCCTGTTTTTCGGTGCATTTGTCGGCAGAAACAAGAATCCTTACAGGGAACTTGTTGCCGAGGAAGGTGACGCTGTTGTGTACTATGTCCTTTATCTGTAGGTCCTTGCGAGGCATAGTGTCGCCCATTGCAATGCACATTACGGGATATTTTGCAGGGCGTGAATACTGCGGATTCTGTCCCTTGTTGTAGATTCCGTCGGTGGCGAGGATTACCGCGCCCATGTTTGCGCCGGCGTAACGCGAAGATATTTCGTTGAATACCGATGAAATGTTGGTTGCACTGCCAGTGAAGTTGATGCTGTCGCTGTTTTCGACGCCATCGGAAAATGGCAGCAGGCAGACATCGTACTTTTCACTAAGGTCGTCGGCAAGTTGTGAGATATTTTTGGTGTATTCGGTTCTGTAGTAGGCAGAATCCTTGTTGTAAAGTATTGATTTTGAGTTGTCTTGCGCAATCACGACAATAGGTTTGCGAATGTCGCGGGTGATGTGCTTTACAATCGGGTTGAGCAGAAGTGCGAGTGTGAGGAAGATGAATATTGCCCTGAGCGCTGTCATCAGTCGTTTTTTCCACGGCTCTATTTCTACGAAGGTCTTGTCGTTGTGATATAGGAAAATCGCTATTGCGACGGCGACAATCGCCATCGGAATCAGCAGCCACGGGGAATATTCAAAGTAGAATTTCATTTTCCGAGATTTTTATGAGAGCATTGCACCATATTTTTATTCCACAACAATTTTTTTAGTAGTAACATCGCCATCAACCTGCAAGCGTACAAAATAAATTCCTGTGACGAAATTGTCAAGCGAAATAGGATTTTCAAGGTCGTTTCTACTATAAACAACTCTGCCCGTTTCATCAATGATTTCAATCGTCAAATCCGTATAGTCTTTTTCAACTTCTATTGAAATTGAGTTGCTGGCAGGATTAGGATAAACATCAAACATTTTTTTGTCCTTATAATCGGAAAGACCTGCGTTATTTCTCTTTTTCCCCTTGCAAGTACACAAAAAAAAGCCTAAAGCACTTCCCGAAGTGTAATTAATTTCTATTGAATCTTGAATTAAAGTTCCACTGCCTCCACTGTACAAGTTATTGTTATGGTAATCATCGTATTCTGGAAACAACTGATATGTTTGCATAGGAATTTGAAACGAATTTTCGTCCGTAATTTTTGCCCTTATTGTGTCTTCAAGATGTGAAAGAAGATAAAATTGTATGTCCAAAGTGTCAACGCTCGAAGGTATTATTTCTATTTCACAATTAATCGTATCAATATAATTAGGCATTATTGTCGTACATGTACATACTTCATGGACATCATAAATTCCAAGAAACCTCTGGATGTCTTGCGCCATAATAGTTGAGTAAACTACGGATAATGCTATTAGAACAATTATTTTTGATTTCATATCTTGTCAACTTTTATGTCAACATTGCGCCACAAACATTAATTACTTGACCGGAAATGTATTGCGACATATCCGAGGCGAGGAATATGGCTACGTTGGCAACATCTTCGGGACGACCTGCGCGTTTGAGCGGAATAGCATCGATGATGGCCTTCTTCTGTTCCTCGTTCAATGCGGCGGTCATATCGGTTTCGATGAAGCCAGGGGCTATGGCGTTGCAGCGTATGTTTCTGCTACCCAGTTCCTTGGCAACAGACTTTGTAAAACCTACGATTCCAGCTTTCGATGCAGCATAGTTTGCCTGACCTGCATTTCCCGACAGTCCTACCACCGAACTGAGGTTGATAATCGAGCCTTCGCGCTGCTTGAGCATAATGCGCTGTACGGCCTTGGTGTAGTTGAATGCCGACTTGAGGTTGGTGGCGATTACGCTGTCCCACTGTTCTTCGCTCATGCGCATGAGCAATGTATCGGCGGTAATGCCTGCATTGTTGACAAGTATGTCGATGCGGGTGAATTTTTTCACTGTCTCGTCGGCTATTTCGGCAGCACGGTTGAAGTCCTTGGCATCAGCTTCGAAGTAGAGAAATTCAACGCCTAGTGCAGAAAGTTCATTTTCTAGCGAATCAACATTTTCGTTGCGGTGAGTGGAGGTGAAGGCAATGTTAGCGCCAGCCTTGGCGAATTCCAATGCAATCGCCCTGCCTATTCCGCGTGAAGCACCTGTTACGAGTGCGGTTTTTCCAGTTAATAAACCCATAATTATAATGGTGTCAAATTTTGTGCAAAGATAAAAAATATTTACGATTTATGAGGTACGATTTACGATTGGGGACGTGATAATTTGAGAATTCGATGATTTGATAATTTGAAAATTTGGCTTACGCCGAGCTAAAGGTTGATGATTCGAAGGTTCGATAATTGTAGCGACGCAATGCTTTGCGTCGGTTCAACAATTATTTACATTTTTTGCAGATTCGATATGGTCTGCTGGGTTGACTTGCAGAGGAAAATATGCAGCAGGAAATCTGGAAGGTCGGCAGGTCCGCCAGTTTCGGTGAAATAATCGACTTCTGTAATTTTTTTGCCCTTTGGGTAAAAACGATACGTTGATTTAAAGCGTGTTATACGTTCGTATTTGTCGTTGCGAGGGCGGTAGTCGGGTAGGCAAGTGTTGGTAATGGTGATGCTTCCGTCGGAATTCCTGATAACCTTGTATTCAACAAACACTTCGCGGTCTTTCATGAAAAACGGGGCTTCGATTATGTTGCGGAAAACTCCAGATGCCGAATCTTTTTTCAACGTGCTGCTTTCGATGCAGTTGTAAATCCATTGAGTATGATTATTGGCATTGCAGAATATGTCGATGCACTTTTCTATCGGTGCGTTAATCGTGAATTTGCATTTTACCTGATAGTCCTTTCCGCTTTCGCAAATCCGGTAATATATCGGGTTGTCGCATTTGCAGTCGTGCCATTCGCTTTGGGCGTTAGCACAGATTGTCGGCAAAAAGGAGGCGACGACAATGATAATTATGTAAATATGCTTTATCTTCAAGGTAATTTACTAACCGATATTCTGATTTATAACTTCGTTGAACTTCTGCATCAGCAGGCGAAGTTTTTCGTTTTCGACATCGAATTTTACATTGTCCAGAGTGGCTATTGGCAGAATCTTTGGCGATGTTCCAGAAATGAATGCCGCATCGAAGCTGGAAATTTCCGACAAGTCGATGTCCTTTTCCTCGTAGACGAACCCATTGCGTTTTGCGGTGTCGATTATGTATTTGCGTGTAACGCCTTTCAGAATGTCCTTTTCCTGTGCCGAAACCAGTTTGTCGCCGCTGATGAAGAAAATGTTGGAACGTGTTCCTTCGGTAATCTTGTTGTGCGAGTTTACATATACGGCTTCGAATATCTTGTTGTCGGCGATGAACTTGTCAACGGTGTCGCGTAGGCTCTGGTTCCAGATTTTGTTGTGTGGGTTCTGTCGTTCGTAGGCAAAAGTTAGGGTCGGTACGCCCTTCTTGTACTGCTCGTCGGTGGGATAGTGGTGCGGAATTTCGTGGCAGATGTATTCCAAGGTTTTGCTTTCGGAGTCATAAATGGCTTCGATCTTTATGTTGCCGTTTTCTATCTTGTTGTCATTGATGCACTTGTAAAGCATTGAGCCGAACTGTATGTTTTCGACCTTCATGTTGCTATCGACCGAAGCAAGTGTGTTTTCGAACCTTGTGAAATGGTCACTCAGAAAGAGAGGTTTTCTGTTTATGATCCTGATAACCTCGTAACTAGTTATTTTTGCCATTTTCAAATGTTTTTAATCGCTTCGACGAGGATTTTTTGCATTACATCGACGCTCTTCTTGAAATTCTCAAGAATCATTTCGAGTGATACAGGCTTTTCGTCGTCCTTCCAGCAGTCGTAGTCGGTAGCGATTGAGAGAAGTGCATAATTGAGACCAGCTTCGTTTGCCAATGCGGTTTCTGTAGCTGTTGTCATGTTGATGAGGTCTGCGCCCCACAAACGGAACATTTTTGATTCTGCCTTCGATGAGAATCTTGGACCTTCGATAGTTATGATTGTTGCTTCGTCGTGAACGCTGGCATTCTGAGCTTTTGTTGCATTGATAAGGATTTCGCGCAGACGGTCGTTGTATGGATGAGCCATCGGGCAGTGTACCATGTTGCCAGGTTCAAATTCCTCGTAGAAGGTATTTATGCGACGCTTTGTGAAGTCGATAAACTGGTCGGGAACAGCGAAATGCCCTGGTGCTATTTCTTCGCGCAAACTTCCACAGGCGGTTGTTGCAATAATGTTTTTACAACCGAGTTTCTTGAGAGCCATTATGTTGGCGCGATAATTTACATTGCTTGGCGTGATTGTATGCTCGAGTCCGTGACGCGAAACTATTGCCACAGGTTTTCCTCCGATGCTACCAGTGATTATCGGGGAAGACGGTTCTCCGAACGAGGTAGTGATAGTTTGTGAGGATTGGTTTTCGAGAATGTTGCTTTTTTCGAGGCCAGTGCCACCGATTATTCCAATAATGTTTTTATTCATCGTCTTCATCATCGTCATCGTCGTCGTCATCTGTTAAAGCCGAAGCCTTTACCATAAATTCTGCTTTCTTTGCATTTTCGGGCTTGGCGTGTTCTGTTGCGTATTCTGGGTCCTTGGCAAGTTCGAGGTCATAAACAAGAACTGGCTCATCGGGGAAGAATTTCAGTCCGAGAGCAATGATTCTTTTTGCTTCGTCAGTATCGGGAGTTTCCTTTTCAAGCAGCCATGTTGCATAAATGTCAAATGCTTCAATCATTGCGAAATCGGTGTCCTTTTCTCTGCGTTTGCCATTTTCGGCCTGAGCTTCAAGGTTTCTCAATATTGGGTTTGCTGTGGCAGTGTCGCCAACAGTTGCGGCTAAGCATCCTTGTAGTGCAACAAAGTTGTCGTCGGAATATGTCTTCAGCATTTTCCTAACTTTGGAATTAGCCTTTGCGTACTTCTTTATGCTCGTATAGTGGTCAACGTAGTACATTCCGATAACAGCTATATCCTTGAGCAGGTCATCGTTGTCCGGGAACAAAATTTTTGCTCTCTTGTCTTTTTTCTTGGCGTTAACAGAGTATCTAAGAGCAAGTTCGTATGATTGCAGATATTCGGGAGTTTTGTCGAGAAGTCTCGGGTCGTCGAGGCACATGGTAAAAATTTTGGCGTATGCGTATGCCGAATACAAGTAAAGCTCAGCATCGTTTTTGTATTTTTCAAGTACCATCATTTTATCGCACTTGAACGCAAGGTCTTCCCACTGTTCGTTCTCGAAGTACTTTGCTAGTTTGCTGTGTACACCATTCTTTACTTGGGCATTAGCATTGATGCCAAGCGAAAGCATTGATGCAATTAGTAATATTGCTACGACTAACCTTCTCATAAAAAAACAAATTGTCTGCAAAGGTAGTCGCTTTTTTCTAAAGCTCCTATTCTTTACAGACAAAATTATGTTAATATTTATTAACCTTTGTTTATAACTATCTCCTACCTATTCCAAAATACTTGAAGCCAAACTTTTTGACTTCTGCTGGATCGTAAATGTTTCGACCGTCGAAAATCAATTTTTGCTTCATTTTTGCAAGCTGTTTGTAGTCTAAAACCCTGAATTCAGACCATTCTGTTACCAGCAATAGAGCATCTGCGTTTTCTGTGGCTTCGTATGGTGATTTGCAGAGAGTTATCATGCTTCCTAAGCGACGTTTCGCTTCGTCCATGGCAACAGGGTCGTATGCAAAAATTTCGGCTCCCATGCTGGTGAACTTTTCTGCAAGGATAAGTGCTGGCGCTTCGCGCATATCGTCGGTGTTGGGCTTGAACGCCAGTCCCCACATTGCAATTTTCTTGCCTTTGAGGTCTCCTTTGAAATACTTGTAAACCTTGTTGTACAGCGTTTCTTTTTGGCGGTTGTTGACGTTTTCCACAGCCTTTAGTATTTCGAGCGAGTAGTCGTAGTCCGATGCCGACTTTATGAGTGCTTTCACGTCTTTCGGGAAACACGATCCGCCATATCCTGTGCCTGCGTATATGAAGTACGGACCAATGCGCTTGTCGGCGCCAATGCCACGGCGGACACTGTTTATATCGGCTCCTACCTTGTCGCAGAAGTTGGCTATGTCGTTGATGAACGAAATCTTGGTTGCAAGCATTGCGTTGGCTGCATACTTGGTAATTTCGGCCGATGGAATGTCCATATATATAATAGGGTGTCCGTTGAGTACGAACGGTTTGTAAAGTCTGTCCATTATCTCGCGGGCTTTGTCCGAGTCAACGCCAACGACTATCCTGTCGGGGTGAAGGTTGTCCTTTACGGCATCGCCTTCCTTTAGAAATTCGGGATTGGATGCCATGTCGAATTTTATGTCAAGCTTGCGTGCTGCAAGTTCTTCGGCAACGGCCTTGCGAACCTTTTCTGCAGTTCCTATTGGCACGGTGCTCTTTGTCACCACAACCATGTGGTTGCTTATGTTGCGACCAATTTCGTGTGCAACAGCAAGTACATACTGAAGGTCGGCGCTTCCGTCTTCGTCGGGAGGAGTGCCTACGCAGATAAAGGCGGCTTCGGCATCCTTGAGAGCTTCGGCATAGTCGCTTGTGAACGAAAGTAAGCCTTTGCGCATATTGTTGTCAACCATGTCTTTTAGACCTGGCTCCCAGATCGGTAGTATGCCCTTGTTTAGGTTTTCTATCTTCTTGCGGTCGATGTCGAGGCACGATACGCGGACACCCATTTCGGAGAAGCAAGTCCCCGAAACAAGTCCTACGTAGCCCGTTCCTATTACAGCTATCTTCATTTATTTGTATTCAGCTAAAAATTTGTTTACGTTGTTGAAAATTCTTTCCTCGAGGTTGTCGGATTCTGACTTAACAAACTTTTCGCCAGTAATCTTTTCGTACAATTCGATGTAGCGGTCTGAAATGCCGTTTACAATTTCGTCGGTCATTTCGGGAACCTGCTGACCTTCCTTGCCTTGGAATCCATTTTCCATAAGCCATTCGCGGACAAATTCCTTCGAAAGCTGACGCTGTGGCTTGCCGGCATCAAAGTTTGCCTGATATGTGTCGAGGTAGAAGTAGCGCGACGAGTCGGGTGTGTGGATTTCGTCGATGAGGTAGATCTTGCCGTCCTTCTTGCCAAATTCGTACTTGGTATCTACGAGAATAAGTCCCATCTTGTTGGCTATCTGGCTACCACGTTCGAAAAGCTTGAGCGAGTATTCTTCGAGCTTGCAGTATTCTTCTTCCGAAACCAAGCCGCGGCTGATAATTTCTTCGCGCGAAATATTTTCGTCGTGAAGTCCAAGTTCTGCCTTAGTGGTAGGGGTTAGGATTGGTTTTTCGAATTTCTGGTGTTCCTTCATTCCGTCGGGAATCGGCACTCCGCAGATTTGACGTGCACCGTTCTTGTATTCGCGCCACGAACTGCCAGTGAGGTATCCGCGTACAATCATCTCTATAGGATAGCCTTCGCACTTGTGTCCTACGGTTACCATCGGGTCGGGCGAACTGATTTTCCAATTCGGAACTATGTCGGCGGTAAGGTCGAGGAATTTCGATGCTATCTGGTTCAGTACCTGTCCTTTGAAAGGAATGCCTTTGGGAAGTATCACGTCGAATGCGGAGATTCTGTCGGTTACTACCATTACCATAAGTTCATCGTTGATGTTATACACGTCACGAACCTTACCGTTGTACAGGCTTTTCTGGTTCTTGAAATTGAAGTTTGTCTTTGTTAATGCTTTCATTTGTATGTTGTTTCTATGTTTCTAAGTTTCTGGTTTCAAGTTTCTGGGTTTCTACGGCTGACGCCGTTTCTATGGCTACGCCGTTTCTGTGTTTCTATGTTTCACGTTTCTAAGTTTCTTGTTTCAGGTTTCTATGTTGCGTCGTGGCGCACCGAGACCTTCCGTTATTTTTTTTTGCTAACTTTCAACTGCTTAGTATGGTATCATCTTCAGCGCATCAGCCAGTCTATTAATTCCTTCTCCTAGTTTACCTTTCAGCATTGGGCGCATAAGCAGCGGAACGTCGGCGTGGATTGTAATGCGTCCTGCGGTTTCGTACTCCGAGAGCGATTTCAGTTGTATCCAAGCCGTGAATCCCATCTTTGTGCCTTCTTCGGTGCCGAGTTTTATCAGTTTGTATTCTTCCTTTTCTAGAATTTTTACCACGAAAGTCATGCCTTTTGCCGTGACGGTGCAGGAGTCTTCGGTGGCATTGACTTGTGCGTCGGCATTGGGCGGAATCATCCGCGGGATGTTGCGCAGGTCGCTCCAGAAGACGAAAATACGCTGGTCGGAGTTGCCGATTTTTACAACTTTGCTGACTGCTTCGAGTGGCTTCATTGCTGTTCTATGTTATTTCTTCCAAGTGTCGGGACTGGTTCTCCACTGCTTCAGCACTTCGATGTCGCTTTCGCTGATGTAGCCGATTTCCTTGGCCTGTTCAACAAGCACATTGTAGTTGCTGAGGGTTACGAGGTTTACATTGGCTTCCTTGAAAGCGTCAACCGACTTCTGGAATCCGTAGGTGAAAATTGCTGCCATACCAACCACTTCGCA
>DBYO01000028.1:0-26792 GCA_002310235.1 Bacteroidales bacterium UBA1184 | reverse complement strand
TCGATGAAAGAGTCGCGTACAAAGTCGCGTACATCGGGGTAGGACAGAGCCTTGCGGTTGTCGCAGTAGATTGGAGAATTCCATCCCGAAGCCCATACGAAATGATTTGTCGGTTCAAGTTTTATTGCTTTTATTTGCAAAAGTTTTTCAGCTACTTGTTTGGCTATTGCGTTCATAACTTTAAATTTATGATAAAAATATTCTATAAC
The DNA here is from genome assembly GCA_002310235.1 of Bacteroidales bacterium UBA1184. Lineage (GTDB taxonomy): Bacteria > Bacteroidota > Bacteroidia > Bacteroidales > ML635J-15 > Bact-19. Next base: position 26,583 of record DBYO01000028.1, on the reverse strand, counting down.
GACCGGATTTTGGCATTCAACGAGGATGCTTCGTCCGATATTCAATCGGCAAAGATATTACATTTTGATGATAATACCGAATCGGCAATAAAACTTTTTTTGAACTCATCCGCCGACTACAACCTTATGATTTTAGGGGCTTCGGACGATGCTGCCTTGTGCCTGTTGAAAAAAGTTTTCACGGTGATAGAGGCTGGTGGTGGTCGAGTGACGGACAAGCAGGGTAGGATGCTCTTCATTTTCCGCTCTGGTCGCTGGGATTTGCCAAAAGGCTGGCTCGAAGCTGGCGAAACGCTTGCCCAGTGCGCTGTGCGTGAGGTCAGCGAGGAATGCGGCCTCGACATTGCCGACTTGCAGAACGATGGCGAACTTATGACCACCTATCACATATATCCTTTCAATGAAGGTTATGCCTTGAAGGTTACGCATTGGTTCAGAATGAGATATGTTGGCAATGGCTTGACAAAACCGCAGACGGAGGAGGATATTTCGGAAGTCAGGTGGATTGCACAAAGTGAGATGGGAGAGGTGCTGGAGAATACTTATGGGAATATAAGGATGGTGGTGGAGGGATACAATAATTTGTAGAGACGTTGTGTGCAACGTCTCTATTATATATATGTTAACAACTTTTGCTCCCGCCTTGTCTTCCGTACCTAAAAAACATTTATCTTCGCAGTCGGTTACTGATTTGATATGGAAGAACAACAGCAAGTTAGGAAGATTTTGGTTTATACCGATTTTACGGCGGTAGGTGAACGAAGTGTGCAGTGGGGCGTGTATTTCGCCGAGAAGTTCAAGATGGAACTGCTTTTGCTTCATGTGATTAACGAAAATACATATACTTATTTTCCGAAAAATACAGCCGAGGACGATGCAAAGGAGGCTCTTGCCGAATATTGCGAAACCATAAAAAAGGACCATGGCATAAATGCCGAGTATTATGTCGAGGAAGGCTGTACATGTACAATAATCAATTCCACTGCCGAGCGTATAGACGCATATCTTATCGTGCTGGGAACTCACGGCAAGGACGATTTGCAGTTCCTGTCGGGAACTTCGGCTGTGAAGATTATCCGCAAGGCCAGAATTCCATATTTCGTAATTCAGAAAAATACTCCATATCCAAGCTACGGCAACAAGATTGTGCTTCCAATGGATGTCGCCAAGGAAATGAAGGAAAAGACAGGCTGGGTGACTTATTTTGCAAAGCATCTGGAGCAAGTAATCGACATAGTCCACAAGAAAACCGACGACGGACGGTTGGCAAACAACTTGCAGTTCTGTACTAAGTTCTTTGACCGTTACGAGCTGGTTTACAATCGCATAGTGCTTGGAGACCGCAAGAGCATCGACCTTCAGGCGGTTGATTATGCTTCAAACAACGAGTGCAAGCTGATTGTGATAACAACCACCAAGGAGGAGCGTCTGTGGCACAAGATTTTCGGTTTTCCAGAAGCCAAGGTTATTGCCAATGAAAAAGGAATTCCTGTGTTGTGCGTAAATCCGAAGAAGGACTTGTATGTGCCTTGTATATAATTATGGTATGCATTTCGGTATTTTTTTTGCATTGATTGATATTGGTTATATTTGCGAACGTTAATTTTTGAAATATGAAAACTATAGTATTAAAGATATTTCTTCCGTTGATGATGGCTGTATTTGTTGCAGTTTCGGGCAATGCGCAGGTCATTGGCGAAAAGCAGGCTGATGGTTCTATCATAAACTACATCGACATCAACAAGAAGAAGCAGGGTAAGTGGTTAAAGAAGTATAGCAATGGTAATGTGCGATACGAAGGCTTTTTCACCAACGACATACCTTCTGGAACATTCAAGTATTACTACGAGAGCGGTAAGAAAAAGTCGATACTCGTTTACAACGGCGATCACTCGGCTTCTGTGGAAATGTTTTGGGAGAGCGGAGCAACATCTGCCACGGGTGGCTATGATGAGAATCGGGAGCGTCATGGAGAATGGCGTATGTTCACCGAATCGGGAAAACTCATGGAGATTATAAATTACGTTCATGGCAAAGCCGAAGGCAATGTGAAAATTTATTATCCCAATACAACAAAGCTTGTTCTCGACTGCATGTATGGCAATGGAACTCGCAATGGATACTACAAATATTATTTTGATAACGGCAACATGCACGAAGACGGCTTTTACAAGGATGGTACACGCCATGGTCACTGGAAGATATATGCTCCCGACGGAACTCTCGAAGAAGAAGGCGAGTATGTAAACGGTGAAAAAGAAGGCGAGTGGATGGACTATCGCGACAACAAGTCTGGCGAAACCATTGTGTACAAGCATGGTCATTCCGACAAGGAAAAGGAGCAGTTGGAAGAATGGAGGCGTAAGGCTGAATGGGCAAAGGAACATCAGGATCAGTTTATGCGTCCTGAAGACTACCTCGACGACCCGATGGAATTTTTCCGCCACAATTCGAATGTGGATTATGGCGAAAGTCCGTCTAACACCCGCGAGACTCCCGCAAATCAGGGCAATACAAGGAGTGGTGGTTCAAAGAAAAATTCGCGCAAATAATTTCATAGGATAGAAATGAAAAAGCTTCTATTGGCAATGAGCGGTGGTATCGACAGTTCGGTGTCGGCACTAATGTTGCTTGACAAGTACGAAATTGTAGGCGCTACATTCCGTACTTACGATTCTATGAAGGAATCGTGCATTGCTCGCGAAAAAGGTTGCTGCACTATCGAAAGCATAATGGAAGCCAAGCGTTTTGCCCAGTCGTTGGGAATAGATCACCATATTGTCGATTTCCGCGAGCGTTTTGCTGAGACTGTAATCAGCAATTTTGTTTCTGAATACCTTCACGGACGTACGCCAAATCCCTGCGTAGTCTGCAACCGCGAGATAAAGTGGGGCGTTATGTTGCAGAAAGCCGACGAACTTGGCTGTGAATACATTGCAACTGGTCACTATGCGCGTATTATGCACGAAAATGGACGTTATTTTCTCCGCAAAGGTGTTGATTTGAGCAAAGATCAGACATATTTCTTGTGGCGTTTGTCGCAGGAAAATCTGGCACGGACAGTTTTCCCTCTTGGCGAATACACAAAGGACCAAATTCGTGCAATAGCCGACGAAAAAGGCTTCAAGGCGTTGGTAAAAAAACGCGAAAGCCAGGAAATTTGTTTTGTTCCTGACGACGACTATAGGAATTTTCTTCGTTCGCAGGTTCCTGATATTGATGAAAAAATAGGAGAGGGCGACATTGTCTCTCCCGACGGTAAGGTGCTAGGAAAACACAAAGGATTTCCTTTTTATACCATAGGTCAGCGCAAAGGCTTGAATGTGGCGGTTGGACATCCTGTTTTTGTAACAGAGATAAATCCTGAAAAGAATACCGTAACTCTTGGAGAACGCGAGGATTTGTTGAAAAATGAAATTTTTGTCTGTGACTTGAACTTTATGAAGTACGAAAATCTACTTTCGCCGATGAGGTTGGAATGCAAAATTCGCTACAATAGCAAAGGCGTTGAGTGTGAGGCATTCCAGGAAGGTGATAGGTTGCATATAAAGTTCGACCAGCCGGTATCGGCGGCAACTCCAGGGCAGTCTGCAGTGCTGTACGAAGGCGACGATGTTGTTGCAGGTGGCGTTATAGAATAAAAAATACATTGCTTATCATATTGATAAACAATGTATTTTTACTTATTTATGCTCTTAATCTTTCTCTGTAAGTTTTATAAAGAGAACATCGTTTATATTGTTAGAATTGCATGTGCTACGGCAGGAGATATTCAGGTCATATTGAAATTTTTCATTGCCATCATCGTCCGTGATTATTTTAGCATCGCTGTATGAGAATTTTATACCTTGGTATGTATATTCTCCGCTTGTCTTTCCTGCTTTTAGATCGTTGTAGGCTTTAGTCTGCATATCAATAATGCTTTCGTCAATAAATCTATCGAAAGGTGAAGAAGTCGGAATGAAAATATCAGGACAAGCTACATTTCCTTTGCCTTTGCATTCCATAAACACAAGGTTGCCATTCGTATCATATATTTGTTCTACTGATTTGTAACCTATACCTCCTAGGTGTTTGTTGTATTTGCCTCCGATTTTTATTATAGTCAAAGTTTCATCGCTTGCGGTGAAGTCTTCTTCTTGTGCATTTACAACCGTAAATAATGCTATTCCCAGCACTAAAAATAATAGTTTTTTCATATCGAACCCTATTTTATTGTTAAACTTAAATATTATCGGTTACAAATATAATGCTTTTGATTTAAAAAAAGCATATTTTTCTGAAAAAATCAAAAAACGTAAATGTACTTCGTAAATCATAAATAATTTTTTATTTTTGCAGAAATTTGAGTTTAAGTAAAAGAATATGACAGAAAAAGTTAAATGCCTGATTATAGGTTCAGGTCCTGCTGGTTTTACTGCAGCAATATATGCATCGAGAGCAAATTTGAGTCCTGTTGTTTACGAAGGTTTGCAGCCGGGCGGTCAATTGACAATCACAACCGAAATAGAGAACTTCCCGGGTTATCCAAATGGAGTTACTGGTCCCGAAATGATGAACCAGCTTCGCGAGCAGGCAAAGCGCTTCGGCACTGATGTCCGCAGCGGTATTATTACTGAGGTTGATTTTTCGCACCGTCCTTTCCACGTCGTTGTTGACAATGGCGACGAAATTGATGCCGAAGTTGTGATTATAGCTACAGGTGCGACAGCAAATTATCTCGGACTTGAGTCGGAGCAGAAACTGAAAGGTTTTGGCGTGTCGGCTTGTGCTACTTGCGACGGTTTCTTCTATCGCAAGAAGGATGTTGCAGTAGTTGGTGGAGGCGATACTGCTGCCGAGGAAGCTACATATCTCGCAGGCATTTGCAACAAGGTTTACATGATTGTCCGTCGCGACGAACTTCGTGCATCAAAGGCTATGCAGCAGCGCGTGATGGAAAATCCGAAAATCGAAGTGCTTTGGAACTGCAATACAAAGGAAGTTCTTGGCAACGAGATGGACGGTGTTACTGGCGCACTTTTGCTCAATAACAAGACCAATGAGGAAAAGGTAATTGATATAAGCGGTTTCTTTGTTGCTATAGGTCATACGCCTAATACAAAGGTATTTGCAAAGTATATCGACCTCGACGAGAAGGGCTACATCAAGACTATCCCGGGTACGGCAAAGACCAACGTTCCTGGTGTGTTTGCATGTGGTGATGTGCAGGATCCTAATTACCGTCAGGCAATTACGGCTGCTGGTTCGGGATGCAAGGCTGCTATCGATGCAGAGCATTTCCTTTTGGAATACTAGAAAATAAATTTTGCAATATTAATCCTGCCGTGCTTGCGCGGTAGGATGTTTTATGCTCGAAAATGACTAAGAAAGAAAGATACGAAAAGGTTCTTGCTTGGTTCAAGCAGAATATGGGCGATGTGGAGACGGAACTGCATTACGGTTCGCCATTTCAGTTGCTTGTGGCGGTGATGTTGTCGGCACAATGTACCGATAAGCGCGTGAATATGGTAACGCCTGCGTTGTTTGAGGCCTATCCCGATGCACAGTCGATGAGCAAAGCAACTGAGGAGGAGATTCTGTCGTATGTTAAGTCGGTTACTTATCCAAATGCTAAGGCTAAGCATCTGTTGGAAACTGCAAAAATCGTTGCCGAAAGCTATGGCGGAGAAGTCCCCGATGATGACAAACTTTTGCAGAAACTTCCAGGAGTGGGGCGCAAGACTGCCCATGTTGTGCAGGCTGTCCTTTTCAACCGTCCCGAAATGCCTGTCGATACGCATGTTTTCAGGGTGTCGGCACGTATAGGTTTGACGACTAATGCTAAGAATGTGCTTCAGACCGAAAAGCAATTGGTAAAATATATTCCCAAGTCCGATATCCCCGATGCTCATCACTACTTGATACTTCATGGACGATATGTTTGTACTGCACGCTCTCCTAAATGTGCATCGTGCGGAATATCAGCATATTGTGCGTTTTATCAACAAAATGCTAACAAGGGATAATTTTTTGGATACTTATAATTATTTTCGCGTTCGAGAATTTTGAGTTATGGAGAAGGATATAGTTAGGTATATCGGAGAGGTATTGTCCGACTTGTATGTTGTTGATCCTAAGTCGGTAACAATATCGTTGGAGAGAACAAAACCTGGAATCGAAGGCGATTTCACGGTTGTGGTTTTCCCTTTTACGAAGTACAGCAAGAAGAGTCCGATGGACACAGCCAAGGAAATTGGCGTTTCGTTGAAGTCGCGTTGCGAGGATATTGACTCCTACAATGTGATTCAGGGATTCTTGAATATAACAATGACGCACGAGTATTGGTTGAAACGTCTTAACAATCTTGCTGCACCGGCTAAAAAGAAGGATACTTCCAAGAAGCCTTTGATAATGGTTGAATTTTCGTCGCCAAATACCAACAAGCCTTTGCATCTTGGACATTTGCGTAACAATTTCCTTGGTGATTCTGTGTCGCGTATAATCAAGGCTGCCGGAAACAATGTCATGAAGGTTAACCTTGTGAACGATAGGGGTATCCATATTTGCAAGTCGATGATTGCATGGCTTAAGTGGGGTAATGGTGTTACTCCCGAATCGGCAGGCAAGAAGGGCGACAAGCTTGTTGGCGACTTCTATGTGTTGTTCAGCAACAAGTATAAGGAGGAAATTGCCCAGTTGAAAGCACAAGGTTTAAGCGACGAGGAAGCCGAAAAGAAGTCGGCTCTCATGGCCGAAACCCGTGAAATGCTTCAGAAATGGGAAGCTGGCGATGAGGAAGTTCGTCGCGTATGGAAGATGATGAACGAGTGGGTATATGCAGGTTTCGATGAAACATACAAGAAGATTGGCATTTCGTTCGACCGCATATATTACGAATCACAGACTTATCTGCTTGGCAAGTCGATAGTGCAGAAGGGGCTCGACCGTGGCGTTTTTGTTCGCGATGCTGATACTTCGGTATGGATTGACCTTACAAACGAAGGTCTCGACCGCAAAATTTTGCTCCGTAGCGATGGCACAACAGTTTATATGACTCAGGATATAGGTACTGCAGCTCAGCGTTTCGACGAATATCATCCCGATAAACTGATATATGTTGTAGGTAACGAGCAGGATTACCATTTTGCAGTTCTGAAGAAGGTTGTCCAGCGTTTGGGTGAGGACTACTACGACAAGATTTTCCATCTTTCGTATGGAATGGTCGAATTGCCAGAGGGAAAGATGAAGTCGCGCGAGGGTACTGTTGTTGATGCCGATGATCTTGTTGCCGACATGATTGAAACTGCACGTGCAATATCCGAAGAAAACGGTAAGCTTGGCGATTTGAGTGAAGCAGAACGCAACCGCATCATCGAAATGATTGCAATAGGCGCACTCAAGTATTTCATCCTCAAGGTTGACCCGAAGAAGCAGATGGTTTTCAATCCTAAGGAATCTATCGATTTCAACGGAAATACCGGACCTTTCATACAATATACACACGCTCGTATCTGTTCGATATTGCGCAAGGCAAAGGAACAGAATATCAATCTTACCAAGCGCATTTCCGAGGATGTTCATCTGCTCGACAAGGAGGTAAGCATAATTTCCAACTTGTGTTCGTTTGACAAGGTCGTTGAGGAGTCGGCTAAAAAATTCGACCCTGGACAGGTTGCCAACTATGTGTACAATTTGTGCAAGGAGTTCAACCAGTTCTATCACGACTATTCAATCTTGAACGAGAACGATCCCAACGTGATTTTGCTCCGTCTGCGTTTGTCGCAGCAGGTAGCAAAGACCATAAAGGAAGGTATGGGATTGCTAGGAATCGAAGTGCCAGAAGTAATGTAGTGCATAATATTTAGTATTGTATATAGTCCCCAATGTTTTCGAAAAATCATTGGGGATTGTTTTTTTGTGTGCGACGAATTTTATTTACTTTTGTGCAAAACTTTTTAGCGTTGTCCTTTTTTCGCAGAAATATTAATGGAATACTTGGAACAATCCTCTTTCACTTGATTGTGATATGCGTGTGCCTCGCATGCAAGATAGGTGTTATCCAAAAGGAACCAGAAAGTTATATCATAATCGATCCGCAGGACTTTGATATGGACGACAAATCGCAGTCGTCGGAGGCTGAAGACGAAATGATGACCGATGAACAGATTGACCAGTATTTGCAGAATCTTGGAATCACTGGTTCGAATTATTCAGGAACCCGCACCTATCAGTCGTCTGGGCAGTCGATGTCGGAAGCCGACATGAAAGCAAGGTACGAGGAGCAGTTTTTACGCGAAAAGTATGGCGATAACTATAACGATGCCCAAAACCGTACCTACGAGGATTACATTGACCAGTCGCGCATGGAGCAGTACAAGTCCGACAATAAGCCGCGCAATATGGTAAAATCTGGACCGGCCTTAGTGTATGCCGAACTCGACAATAAGCAGCGCGAAGTTTCTTATTTGCACGTGCCTGTTTTTACCTGCGAGGGAAGTGGGGTAGTGGTGGTGCGTATTTCGGTTACGTCAAGCGGAAAGGTTTCGTCGGCGGAGGTTGTTTCGTCAAATCTTACCGCCGATGTCGAATGCTTGACGAATGCAGCACGTACGGCAGCGCTTAAATCTTCGTTCTCAAAGATTTCGGGTAATAAGACCGAAGGCGGAAAGATTACATATACCTTTGTTAAACAATAGCTTATTTTCTTTTTTTTGTGAATGCAACAGAATCGCCCCAAGCGTTGTATAGTATTTTGTGTCCTATTGCCTTCATGCGTATGTCGAGGCACGAGAAGCATTCTTCGGGTTTGTCGCTCACGCAGGCTTTGTCGGGATATATGAGGTAATCCTCGCGGTATTCGTTCGGTGTAAGGTTGGGCATAATGACGTTTGCTCCGGCCATTATTGCCTTTTCGCGTCCCATCGGGTCGATGGTTTGGTTTGCAGTTGCGGCAACCATGTTTATTTCGGGCATCATCAGACGTAGCGTAGCTATCATTTTCAAAGTCATGTCCATTCTGTCCTGTACCGATGGTATCTGGTCGGCATACATGTATAGCGGAGTGTCGGGGTGAGGAATGAATGGCCCCATGCCTACCATTGCTACATCCTTTTGCCTGAAGAAAATAAGGTCGTCGGCAAGTATGTCTATTGTTTGGAATGGCAGCCCGACCATGACGCCTGTGCCAGTCTGGTAACCAATTGACAACAACGAGTCTATGCAAGCAAGACGCTTGTTGAAGTCGTGGCGTTCGTCACGCGGATGAATCTTGTAGTACAGGCCTTCGTTCGACGATTCTATTCTAAGCAAGTATCTGTGTGCCCCAGCCTCGAACCATTCGCGATAGACTTCTTCGCTTTGTTCTCCAAGCGAAAGCGTTATGCCTAGCGAACCTCCGTCGATTTCCTTGATGCGCTTTATCAAAGTTGTAATCTTGTCGGTAAAAGCTTTGTCGCTACGTTCTCCGCTTTGTATTGCAACAGAGCCGTATCCTAGTTCGTGCGACAGTTTTGCGCATTCTACGACTTCGTCGTCGGTAAGAGTGTAGCGTTCTATGTTTGTATTGTTGCTGCGAACCCCGCAGTACAGGCACGACTTGCGGCATTTGTTGCTGTATTCGATAAGTCCGCGTAGATGGACGTAGTTGTCGAGCGCCGAGAATTTTACTTCCTGTGCCTTGCGGAAAAGCATCTGCATTTCTTCTCCCGTAGTAGAAAGCAGTTGTATGATGTCATCTTTTTCGAGATGTTCCTTTTGGAGAATTTCGCTTGTCGTCATAGTTCGCATTTTGTTTGTGCAAAGATAAGCCTTTTTATTTGTACGAACTCTTGAAAAACATTTCGAATTTTTCTTTATCGAAGTTGGGAATTGTATTGGCTATCTGAATGTAGAGTTCTTTGTTTATGGTTTGCCTGTCAATTTCGAGAGAAATGTATGCGGTGTAACGACCGTTTGTTTCGCTGTATTTTTCGCAGGTGGGAGCAAGTCCATTTAGCGATCTGTCGGCGGTTTTGTTTGCGGCCAGTTCTATATTTTTTACAAAATTATGCATATCGGAGATTCGCATTTCTGTTGCATATTGGTTTGCCGCCGACTTTGCAATGTCTATTATTTGTATGGCAATTAGTGCTTTTGCATTGGAGATTGCTTTTTCTTTCGCTAGATTTATGTTACTCGACATTGCGTTTGCACAGGAACGGTAGAAGTCGCTGTCGGATATCCCATTTTCAGAACAAGGAAGAGCCGTAATGGCAATATCTGCTTTTTCCACAACGTTTTTGTTGCTTTTGCACGAAAGAAATATTGCGAACAAGGCAATAATAGCAGTCGGTATTATTTTTAGCATCAGCTTCATAAATGCAAAATTATAAAATTATGCATTTGGGTGACATTCTTTTTTCTATTTCATTTATGCGTTGATTTTGTGTTTTAACTTGCATCTGTTGATATTTTATGTCTTTGTTGGGTCGCTGTTGTTTTTTGCTGCTTTATTTTTAGCATTCTAAAACTCATGAAATGAGAAAGGTTCTGACCGCTATAATATTATTTTTTGTAATGTCGATGAGTTATGCTCAATCGGTTCAGGAAGAGTATATTAAGAAGTATTGTCAGATTGCTGTTGAGGAAATGAGTAGAACTGGAGTTCCTGCTAGTATAACCTTGGCACAAGGAATTCTTGAGTCGGGAAGCGGTACTTCGCAGCTTTCGATAAAAGGAAACAACCATTTCGGTATTAAATGTCATTCTGGCTGGACCGGAGGAAAAATGTATGCAGACGATGATGCAAAAAACGAATGTTTCCGAATGTACCATAATGCATCGGAGTCGTTTCGCGACCATTCCGATTTTTTGCGCAACAACCAGCGGTATGCTTCTTTGTTTCAGCTAGATCAAAAGGATTATAAGGGTTGGGCAACAGGTTTGAAGAAAGCTGGTTATGCAACCAGCCCGACGTATGCTACACGTCTGATTGAGATTATAGAGCGTTATGACCTTGCTCAGTACGATTCGGGAACATTTGTGCCGGCTGTTGTGTTGTCTAATGAATCAACTGCCGTTGCCAATGGACAGGAAACTGTTGGCGCTGCCAAACCGACAAGGTATTATACCTCGAATGGCTTTGAACTTAGTATGACGGAATATTCGCTAGGGACAAATAATAATACCCAATATATAGTCTTGAAATACGACATGGATATCGAAGTATTGTCGCGTAAATTAGGCATGGCTCCGTGGCAGTTGCCAAAGTATAACGACTTGCCGAAAAAATGCAAAGTCAAGGCTGGAGATATTATTTATTTGAAACCGAAGCGCAGCAAAGCGGAAAAGAAATACACCGAGCATGTTGTGACTAGTGGTGAAACTATGCGCGACATTTCACAGAAATATGCTGTAAAGATAAATCGACTCTATAAGATGAATGGTTGGGAGCAAGGCGTTCAGCCAGTAGAGGGTTCGAAAGTAAGACTGCGTTAAGGGTGGCTAAAAGGCTAATTGTCGAGAAGTATGTCAGCAAGCCTGTTAGCCCATAAACAATCTAATCGAATCATTAAATTATCAAATCTTCAAATTATCAAATTATCAACCTTTAGCTCGGCGTAAGCCAACCTTTAGCTCAACGAAGTTAAATCTTCAAATTGGTTGAATTGAATTTTTGAATTTTTGAACCATTGAATTAAAATTTACTCTACCTTTGTAAAAAATTATATGTCATGAAAAGGATATTTTTTATTGTAGCAATCTTGCTGTTTGCAGGTATTGCATTTTCACAGGAAAAAGTAGTAAAGAAGGCTTCTTCAACACCTGCAGAAACCCAAGATGAGAAAGTTGAAAAACGCTCCAGTATAGTGTTCGACAAACTTGTGCACGATTTTGGCGCAATGGATAAGGGCGGTGATGCAAGTTGTGTATTCACTTTCAAGAATGTGTCTAAGAAACCGGTAACCTTAACAAATGTTAAGACTTCGTGTGGTTGTACAGCAGCCGACTGGCCTAAGGAGCCAATTGCAAAGAAAAAGAAAGGTTCTATCAAGGTGAAGTACGATAGCAACAGAGTAGGAAAGTTTACTAAGACCATTAAAGTTTTCATTGACGGTAGCGATACTCCTATACAATTGGAGATAAAGGGAACAATTGTTGCTCCGAATGCAAATGCGGTACCGAAAGTTGCTTCAGAAAAAAAGGTTGATGAGACTGATCCCAAAAAGGAAGTGGAAAAGACTATGCCACAAGACGTAAAATCGAATGAAGTAAAACAAGTTAGGAAGTAAAGTTTTAATACAATTTATAAATTAAACAGATATGCCACAGATATCAGAAAAAGGAAAAAACATGCCGTCGTCACCAATTCGTAAATTGGTTCCATATTCAGACGCAGCAAAAGCAAGAGGTGTAAAGGTTTATCAACTTAACATCGGTCAGCCCGACATTAAGACTCCAGAAGTTGCTTTGGAGGCAGTAAAAAACATGACCGATAAGGTTATCGCATACAGCCATACCGCAGGAAATGCTTCCTACAGGAAGAAACTGGCTGCTTTCTACCAGAAGATTGGCATCGACGTTACCGAAAACGATATGCTCATCACTACTGGCGGTTCGGAAGCAATTGTATTTGCTTTCATGACTACTCTTAATCCAGGCGAAGAAGTGATTGTTCCAGAACCTTTCTATGCAAACTATAATGGTTTCGCAATGCAGGCAGGTGTTGTTATCAAGCCTATCACTTCGAGCATAAAGAACGATTTTGCACTCCCGTCAATCGAAGAGTTCGAAAAAGTTATAACTCCGAAGACCAAGGGTATTGTAATCTGCAATCCTAACAACCCGACTGGTTATCTTTATTCAAAGGAAGAACTTTTCCAGTTGGCTGAAATCGTAAAGAAGCACGATCTTTACCTTTACGCCGATGAAGTTTATCGCGAATTCTGCTACGACGGTCATAAGCACTTCTCGACAATGCAGATACCTGGAATCGAGCAGAATGTAATTATGATGGACTCGGTTTCGAAGCGTTACAGCATGTGCGGTGTTCGCGTTGGTTGCTTGGTAACCAAGAACAAAGAAGTTATCGCAACTGCCACAAAGTTCGCTCAGGCTCGTCTTTGCCCGCCGTCATTCGGCCAGGTTGCAGCAGAGGCAGCTCTCGATACTCCTGACGAATACTTCCACGAAGTTTATGATGAGTATATTGCTCGCCGTAACTTTATGGTTAAGGGCTTGAACGAAATTCCTGGTGTATATTGTCCAAATCCAAAGGGCGCTTTCTACACAGTAGTTAAGCTTCCTATCGACGATGCCGACAAGTTTGCAAAGTGGATGCTAGAGGAATTCCAGTACAACGGACAGACCGTAATGGTTGCTCCTGCAACTGGTTTCTACAACACTCCAGGTCTTGGTAAGAACGAAGTTCGCGTTGCTTATGTTCTCAAGATTGAAGACCTCAAGAATGCAATCGAGGTTTTGAAGCATGCTCTGGAAGTTTATCCTGGCAGAACAATGTAAAAATTGGTTTTGTAATATTGAAAAGCCGTCCATATGACGGCTTTTTTTATTGTTTCTCAGCGAAGAATTCTTCTGGAGATGAGCATACTATAGTGTCAGATAGTGTGCATACAGAAATACATCCGTTGTCTGCAATTCTGTTCAAGCGACCAAGTACATCCTTGCGTTCTTCAAAATTGTCCCTATAGATATTATCTTCGATAACAATGTAGTCAAAGTCCCAAGTGAGAGCAGCATTTACAATGTTTTCTTTGTGTTGCATCACCGTGTAGCCTTTGCGCTTCATCTGTATGAACGGACCGTTTTGTGGGTATGCGTACAGCGCCAAAATCTTTGCGTCGCGAGGAATGTTGAGAGAGTCAAGAAATTCGGCAGAACCTTCATAGTTGAGGCTTGTTTTGTATGCTCCGTCTTCTGCCCAGCGTCTGTTGATTTGTGCTTCGGTTACATTCGAAATCATGAAGTAACAAAGCACACCTAGTACGACAAGGCATATTCCACCTGCAATGTAGTTCTTGATTTTGGGCAAAGTTCCCAGCATCAGAGCGAACAGCATTAGTATGGGCATAAAGAAAGTATCAACAAAATAGTAGTCGTGGTTTGGGAATTGCCTTATCATTGCAATTAAAAACAGTAGGCAGCCAAACAGATATATAATTGGAATAAGCCAAATCGTCAGATGCTTTTTTGTGGCTTTGCCATCCTTGTTTTTCAGTTTAATTATCAGCCTGACAATTCCGGCAATCACTGCCAAACCTGCCAGCACTTCGAAGATTTGGTAGTGGAATTTCTGAAAATACTGGTATTCCCAATTGTTCTTTGCATCGTTAAAAAAATCGCGGAAGTCGTCAAGGTTGTCGGCTGGCATAAGTTCGTTTAGGAAAAGCGAGCCGTATTCGCTACGCAGATGCGAATTCCACGCCATGTATGCAAATATTAGGGCAAACGATATTATGACGGTTGGCAGTTTGTCCTTGAACGTGCTTTCCTTGCGGAATATTCGTAGAAGTTCGAATCCGAGTATTGCAATCAGTTCTATTGCAAAGGAAGTGCGCATAAGTGTGGCAAGTGTCATCATGGCAATGGCAAGGTGGAAGAATTTCTTTTTGCCATCCTTGTAATATTTAAGGTATGCCCATAGTCCGATTACACCGATTGCAAAAGCAGGAATCCCAGGAAGAAATCCGTTGAAATAGTAGGCGTAAACTGGAGCCGTCATTGCTATTGCTGTGACGAGTAGCGACTTTTGGCAATCTTCGGTAATGATGAAGGATGCCTTATACAGAAAAAACAATCCTATGAAGCTGCAAATCAATGTCCACCAGCGGAATACCCACGGCGAAGTAGTGCCGAAAAGTTTCATCAGCAGAGCCACAATGTATTCGTGGATTGGAAAATCGACGGCGGTTATTGTGGTGTCATATGCTTCAGCCCACCATCCCGGGAACTGCTTGTTGTATATGTTTGTTTCGGGGTGGAACAGGTCAAATCCATTGTCGAGGAAGCCGGTGGCTAGTGCGTATCTGTCATCTTGCGCCCATGCGTGTATAAATGCTGGAAATTCGTTCATGTACTTGAATTGTATTCCTATTCCAAGCGCTATGATGAATACCACAGCTATCAGGTGGCCTTTCGCGTTTATTTTGTCGTATCCTATCAGTTTCATTGTTAGTCTATTGACTAAGGGACAAAAATAATGATAATCTTCAAATCTTCAAATCATCGAATTATCAAATCTTCAAAATATCGAATTTTCAAATCTTAAATCGTACTTCGTAAATAATATTTATTTTTGCGCCAAATTTTACGCGTAATGAATTATACAGTTTTAGACCCTGACGAGCAGGGATATGCAAAGGTTGAGAAGTTCAACAAGGAAAAGACAGAACGCCTTGCAAGCCTTTATAGCGAGATACTTGGTATTCTTGGTGAGGATGTAAAGCGCGAGGGCTTGCTAAAGACTCCCGAAAGGGTTGCTAAGGCAATGCAGTTCCTTACTCAGGGCTACGATATGAACGCAGAGGAAATAATCCGTTCCGCCATGTTTCGCGAGGATTACCGCCAGATGGTAATCGTGAAGGATATTGAGCTTTATAGCATGTGCGAGCATCACATGTTGCCGTTCTACGGCAAAGCACATGTGGCTTACATTCCGAATCACTATATTACTGGTTTGAGCAAAATAGCTCGCGTTGTGGATGTTTTCTCGCGTCGCTTGCAGGTGCAGGAACGCCTAACTACGCAAATTAAGGACTGCATTCAGAATACTCTCGATCCGCTAGGCGTGGCGGTTGTCATCGAGGCACACCACATGTGCATGCAGATGCGTGGAGTACAGAAGCAGAATTCGATAACAACGACTTCCGACTTTACCGGAGTATTCCTCAAGCAGGCAAAGACACGTCAGGAATTTTTAGCATTAATCGACAGAAATAGATTGTAATGAAAGCATTGGTTTTCCCGGGACAGGGTTCCCAGTTTTCGGGCATGGGCAAGGACTTGTACGATGCAAGTTCGAGTGCAAAGAAGATGTTTGAGCGTGCCGATGAAGTTCTCGGCTTTGGCTTGTCAGAAATAATGTTCGGTGGTACCGACGAGGATTTGAAGCAGACAAAGGTTACACAGCCTGCAGTTTTCCTGCATTCGGTGGTTATGTTCTACGAGAAGTATGCCAACGAGAATTTTGGTATGGTTGCTGGACATTCGCTTGGCGAATTTTCTGCTTTGGTTGCTGCAGGTGTGCTTTCGTTCGAGGATGCACTTGTTTTGGTGTCGAAGCGAGCAATGGCAATGCAGAAGGCCTGTGAGATGCAAAAATCGACAATGGCTGCCGTAATTCGTCTCGACCGTGCGATTGTTGAGCGCATCTGTGCCGAAACTGATGGCATTGTAGTGCCGGCCAACTACAACAGTCCCGAGCAGATTGTGATTTCTGGTACGGAGGAAGCCATTGATGCCGCTTGTGTGAAGATGAAGGAAGCTGGTGCTCGCCGTGCCTTGAAATTGCAGGTTGGCGGTGCTTTCCATTCTCCACTTATGGAGCCTGCACGCGAGGAACTTGCAAAGGCTATCCTGTCAACAAACTTCAACGATGCCAAGGTGCCGATTTACCAGAATGTAGATGCTTTGCCGCACCATGGTGCGAATGAAATCCGCGAAAATCTTGTAAAGCAGCTTACTAGCGCAGTTCGCTGGAGCGATTCTGTGGTGAAAATGCACGCTGATGGGGCGGATGAATTCGTCGAAGTTGGTCCCGGACAGGTGCTGACAGGACTTGTTGCTAAGATTTTGCAGTAGCGAAATAATATAACTAACGAAAAACATCAACTGTCTTTAGTATATGTTGGTGTTTTTTTGTGTATATAGTTTTGATTGTTGTTCGTAAAACTAGGACCAAACATTTTGTAAAAAGGAAAAAATAGGCGTATTTTTGCAAATCGAAATGAAAGTATAATTGATTATGAATAAGCAGGAAAAATACGTTGTCACCATCAACCGCGAACTGGGTAGTGGCGGTCGTACTGTTGGACGTATGCTGGCCGAGAAGCTAGGCGTGGATTTCTACGACAAGGCTCTCATCGAGGCTTTGGAGAAGAAGTACAATCTTAACATTGAGCAGATTGAGAAGTTGAAAGGTCAGAACCACGCCTGGTGGGCTGAGTTCGCTCGCTCTATGTTCAGAGTCGATTTGGGCGTGCCTGATTACGGGAAGATGAGTGCCTTGTACTACCTTGCTGTGATGGATTTCTCCGATGTGAAGCCTACGAGCAAGGAGGTGTTTGAGTCCGAAACGGAGATATTGAAAGGTATTGCCGAGGTGGAATCGTGCGTAGTGGCTGGACGTAGCGGCTTTTATGTTTTCCGCGACCATCCCAACCATATTAATGTTTTTATTCAGGCATCGATGCCGTATCGTGTCGAACGTGTGATGCGAAAGCAACAAATTACAGAGGAAGAAGCAGTAAAGACCATCAAAAAAGTTGACAAGATGCGCGAGAACTACGTGAAGAAATATACTGGTCTTTCACGTTACGACACCCGCAACTACGACCTTGTCATCTCCGCCGATGGAAAGAGCGAGGAGCAGATTGTTGACATCATTATGAAATACATTGGATAATTAACTTTATTGGCAGCAGAAAGTCGCTATTAATCATAAATTAGTTTTTACCATGACAGCGGAACAGGAACGAATAATAAGCCTTACCAAGGCTCTCAACCAGCACAATTACAATTATTATGTGCTCAGTAATCCTACAATCAGCGACTTTGAGTTTGACAAGATGCTTGAGGAATTGTCTGACTTGGAAAAGCGTTTTCCGGAGTTCCGCCAGCCCGATTCGCCCACAATGCGCGTTGGTAGCGATATTTCAAACGAGTTCAAGACCGTGGCTCACGACTACCGTATGCTGTCGCTGGGAAATACCTATTCCGAAGGCGAAATTACCGAATTCTACAACCGCATAGTCAAGGAGATAGAGCAAGAACCAGAGATTATTTGCGAACTGAAGTTCGATGGCGCATCTATTTCGGTAAAATATGATAATGGTCAGTTTGTGCGTGCAGTTACCCGTGGCGATGGCGAGAAGGGCGACGATGTTACCGAGAATATCCGCACGGTAAAGAGCATCCCGCTGTCAATTGACAGTAGCGAACTTCCCGACAAGTTCGAGATTCGCGGCGAGATAATTATGCCTCACAAGAGTTTCGATGCCTTGAACGCCGAGCGTATCGAGATCGGCGACACTCCCTTTGCCAACTGCCGAAATGCGACTTCGGGTTCTATAAAGTTGATAAATCCAAAGGAAGTGGCAAAGCGTGGTCTGGATTGCTATTTCTACTACATGATGGGTAGAAATCTTCCTGCCAAAACTCACTACGAGTGCATGCAGGTGCTTCGTCGTGCCGGGTTCAAGATTTCCGACCATATAAAGCTTTGCCATAGCCTGCAGGAGATTTTCGATTTCATACACTACTGGGACACCGAGAGACGCAATCTTCCGTTCGATATCGACGGCATAGTGCTGAAAGTCAATTCGTATGCACAGCAGGAAATGTTGGGATTTACAGCAAAGAATCCGCGCTGGGCAATAGCCTACAAGTTCAAGGCCGAGCAAGTAAGCACGCGACTGCTAAGCATTGACTATCAGGTTGGAAGAACTGGTGCAATAACGCCTGTTGCAAACCTTGAACCTGTGCAGTTGGCAGGAACTATCGTAAAGCGTGCTTCGTTGCATAATGCCGACCAGATTGCCATGCTCGACATCCGCGTGGGCGATATGGTGTATGTGGAGAAGGGCGGCGAGATAATTCCTAAGATTGTCGGTGTGGAGTCGCACGATGTTTTCTCCGAGAAAACACAATTCATAACAAAATGCCCCGAATGTGGTGCCGAACTTGTACGCGTCGAAGGCGAGGCAAAGCATTTCTGTCCGAATTCCAACAACTGTCCACCGCAGATTAAAGGAAAAATCGAGCATTTTGTCTCGCGCAAGGCAATGAATATTGAGACCATCGGCGAAGAAACCGTTGCTCTGATGTACGATGCTGGTCTTGTCCACAACATTGCCGACCTCTACGACCTTACAAAAGAGCAAGTTCTGAAGCTTGACCGCATGGCCGACAAGTCGGCTGAGAACATTATCAAGGGTATCGAAAGTTCGAAGCAGGTGCCATTCGAACGCGTTGTTTATGCGTTGGGAATAAGGCACGTGGGCGAGACTATGGCTAAGAAACTTGCATTTGCACTGAAGGATATTGAGGCACTATCGTGCGCAACTGTGGAACAGTTGGTTGCTGTTGGCGACATAGGCGAGGTTATTGCGCAGAGCATTGTCGATTATTTCTCGAACGATGAGAATGTGAAGATTGTTGCACGTCTGATTGATGCTGGGCTTCAGTTCAAGGTGAAGGAGCAGGAAAAGTTGTCGTCGTCGCTGGAAGGATTGTCGGTGATAATTTCGGGTACGTTTACGCATTATTCGCGAGACGAAATCAAGAAAGTCATCGAGTTGCACGGCGGAAAGAATGTGTCATCCATTTCGAAGAATACCGATTTGTTTGTCACGGGCGAAAACATCGGTCCTGCCAAGTTAGAAAAGGCAACCAAATTGAATATCAAGATGGTTGACGAGGACGAATTCCGTAAAATGATTGGAGAATTGTCGTAGGGGCGCGTTTCAACGCGTCCGCTACGACCCGATAATAAAAATGATAAATTATGAAACGATTGTCTATTGTATTGATAATGTTAGTATTGTGCATTGTGACCCATGCGCAGGATGCCGATGTGCAGAATAAGATTGCCGAAATTCGCAAGATGTACAACAATGAGATGGAATGGATTAACACAATGCTTGGCGATGAGGCTATTCCAGATGACTATATTACGGCAAAAGTAAGGCATAACCTAGCAGGCACAGGCCAGGCTGAGGAAACTATCGAGTTCTTTTTCAATGATGATTTTGATGAGGATTTAGGCGAATATGTGTCGTCCTTGGATTTTGTGCGCAAGACTTCTGTATATACCATAGCGGAACGTAAGTCATACGAGGAGTTTTTGTATGATGATGCTGGATTTCCTGCCTTCTATTATACAAGTTTTACGACTTATCTAAATGAAGGGGAACATTATGTGGAAAAGTGTGTCGAGATTCGCGCCTACTACGACAAAGGTGTGCAGTTTCATGTCATTTGCAAGGTTGGGGACGACAAGGCGTCGTTGAAAGAAGCTCCACTTACAGAAGAACTTGAAAATCAACTATTCTTCGGATTTTTACAATTCGGGAAGTTGAAGGATGCGTTAAATGGCATGCTGAATTGATAGTCTAAAAGTCAATCGAATTTGCCACTTTCCTGAACATTTCCAGACATTTTGCTTCGTCGCCGTAAGTAATGCCGGTAATTACAAAGTATCTGTCCTTGTCAAACAGTACAAGTTGATAGATAAATTCGGTTTTTAGGAATTTGCTTGCGCCACTAGCATGGATTTCGTAGCCCGAAAACTTACCTGTGCTGTATTTTTGCGGAGTGAGATCACTTTTTTCGTCCCAGGTAATTGGATATTGATTTATGCGGTGCGTGCATATTTCTTTTTTTTGTGCTTCGGTAAACTGCTTGCCGTTGTGCGTTTCATGTATTGTTAGCGATGTCATATCGTCTGTTTTCGAGGGCAGGTTGCCGTCGTCGGTGAAGGTGCGGGTGTCGCCCATGGGGCTTACTTCGATGAGACCTGTTCCTTCAAGGTTTACCTTGTACGAGAATGATTCACTGATGGGCTTTGTTTCCATTTTCGGGTCGAAAATCACACTCAGCAGCGAATTGGTGATTTCGATGTTCATGTTGTTTTGGATAGGCTTTGGCGTTGCTCCCATTATGAGGAACGATTCGGTGCAGTTGCCAATAATAAGTATTGAAACAGCAAATTCCTTGTCGTTGATATATTGGTCACCGTCCACCATCATTGCCTCGAAGCCGTTAATCTTGAAAAAAGTTTCCTTCAGCACCACAATTCCAGCCTGAAACATCGATTTTCTGTCAAAAGTGTAGAAGTTACGATTTACGTCGCCTTCGAGTGCTTGGACTGAAATGTAACTTTCGGCAAGTATGTTTTCGTAAGTCGTGGCGTTTCTGCGAGTGAAACTTTTGGGTAGTTTAAGTTTAAGCTTTGTGGTTTCTATTGTGGTATAGTCGTCAGAATCGGTATTTGTAATTTCTATAGCCTTGGAGTTAATACCTTGACATACAGTAACTACGCTTGCGAAAATTAATAATATGACGACAAAAATCCGTTTCATTGTCAGAAAAAATTTCCCAAATATAAATATTTTGTGTTATTTCGTAAAAAATTTTGTTGCGATGAATTTTCATTTTGCAAGATTGTCGATAGTGCTAATTTTAGTTTTTGCAGGCTTAAAGGCGTTTCCGTTCGACTTTGAGCGCGATACTGTTAGTTGTGTCGACCGCATTTACGAAAAGAATATGAAAGCCGTGCGTATGCATTTGCAGGACTGGGAAGTTTCCTATCCAGTGATGGAGCTTTACGGCGAAGTCGGGCTCGAGTTTTCGTTCGATCAGGTTGAATCGCAGCCGCAGGACTACTATTACACTGTAATGCATTGCACCTACGACTGGAAGCCGTCGAACATAATGTTTGTCGATTATGCCGATGGTTTTGAGGAAAATGAAATCCGCAACTACGAGGAATCGCAGAGTACCTATGTTCAGTACACGCACTTCTCGCTTAGTCTGCCCAACGAAGATTTACAGTTGAAATTATCTGGAAACTACCTACTTATAGTATTTGTAAAGGAACCGGAGAAACGGATTGTCTGCACAAGGCGATTTATGGTTTACGAGAACATTGTCGAGGTTGAGGGACGTGTAAATTCCAATGTGCTTGGCGAGTTCAAAAAGGAATTCCAAAAGCTTGACTTTGTCATTAAACCGAAAAAATATCCCATATACAATCCCCTTGACGAGTTGAAAGTTACGCTTGTCCAGAATTATCAGTACGATGAGGCTTACACCGATATGCAGCCTTCGTTTGTAGATAATGGCGCAATCACTTTCGACTGGGAGGACAAGTATCTGTTCAATGCAGGCAACGAGTACAGGTATTTCAATTTCAACAACTTGGAACTGAATTCCGAGTACGTTGAAAACATTGAATACCACAAGCCATACTACTACATCGATCTTGTTCCAAGCAAAACAAAATATTTCGAGCCGTATGCAAGTGCCGAGGACATAAATGGTGGTTATGTTATAAAGACTAACCGTCGCAACAACAACAATTTCCCCGAAATCCAGTCGGAGTATGCCATTGTGCATTTCCGACTCAATAGTCCGTCGATGCTTGCCAATGCGAGCGTGTATTTGTATGGTGGGCTTACGAACTATGAATTTTCGCCACAGTACAAGATGAAGTACAATATGGAGACTCGTTGCTACGAGTTGATGGCATTCTTGAAGCAAGGTTACTACAATTATAGGTATGTTGTCGTTTCGGAAGGCGAGGGCGCGGCTATGGACAGGTATTTCATGGAAGGAAGCCACCGTCAGACCGAAAACGATTACCAGTTGTTTGTGTATCACCGCAATCCAAGCGAGTCGTACGACAGGCTGATAAATTACACGAAATTCAATAGTAGAAATTAGAAGGCTGCGCCGTTTCTATGCCTTCGGCGTTTATATGTTTCACGTTTCTGGGTTTCTATGCCTGCGGCGTTTCATGTGCTTCGCCGTTTCTATGGCTACGCCGTTTTATGTGCTGCGCACGTTTCAGGTTTGGCTTACGCCGAGCTAAAGGTTAACTTCGTTGAGGGCTTCGCCGTTCTCGCTTCGCTGTTTCAATGCCTACGGTGTTTCAGGTTTCTAGTTTCACGTTTAACGTTCAACGTTCAATGATTTAAAGATTCAAATATTCAAAAGATTTAAGGATTGTAGCGGCGCAATGCATTGTGCTGATAGAGACGCAAAATTTTGCGTCTGTACAATTGAATATATTATTGGTGTTTCATAGACAAAACACCCCTTAGCCCCAAATCCTTTCTTCTCAAAAAAAATCTTTGCCATAAAGAAAAATAGTTGTACCTTTGCGCTCGCAAAATGCCCAAGTGGCGGAATTGGTAGACGCGCTGGTTTCAGGGACCAGTGTTCGCAAGGACGTGCAGGTTCGAGCCCTGTCTCGGGCACAAAAGACGGTGAAAGCCGCCTTTTTCGTTTTAACATGGTGGTGTTAATCTATTTTGGCAAGGCTTTTGATATTGTGTCGCCATATGTGTATTTTTGCAGTTTAAATATTGCCTATGAATAAAATTGCAGCTATATTGACAATTATATTGATGTCGTTGGCATTCGCTTCGTGTACAAAGTACGAAAACGGACCTTCGGTTTCGGTAAAGACACCTAAGTCGAGAGTTGTTGGCGAATGGCATCTTGTAGATTTACTTGTTAACGACAAGCACGAGCAGGCGTTTTTCGACAAGGAGGCATCATCTGTGCTGACAATATGTAAAGACGGAACTTATTCTTATAAGATGCCGGCCGTACGCTCGTCTGTCGAAAAGACTGGCCTTTGGTCGTTTGGCGAAGACAAGACCGAATTGGTGTTGATTCAACTCGATAGTATTAATGGAGATAGCGAGCGTACATATAAGATTACTCGTCTGTCGAAAGCAGAGATGTGGCTTGTCAACGGAAGTGAAGAGTATGCTGGAATCGATGATCTTATAGAACGTCATTTTGAAAAGAAACAGAAATAATATTTTATGATTATGAAAAAACATATCGGTTACATTGGGCTGTTTGCACTTGTATTGTGTATGGCATTTTCTTCATGCAAGAAGTACGAAGAAGATTATGGTTTGATGCTTAAATCGCCTAAAGGACGTCTTGTGGGCACTTGGAAAATCACCCAGTTGGACTCCGACACTGCGTCGCTAAAACTTTCCGACTATGCAATGTTCGGAGAGTTACAGATGATATTCAACAAGGATAATTCCGGAGCTGTGAAGTTTAGCGACAAGGGTTTGGGCGAATTGTTGGAAGACATCGACTGGGAGGAAATGATGGGCGATATGCAGGATTCCACCATGAACGCCGACAGCATTCAGGCTGGGCTTGAAGGCCTTGACTTTTCTTCGATGCTTAACGAAGGGGTTAATTTCAACTGGGCTTTCGACGACAAGAAGGAATATTTGAAATTCAAGATGTACGATTCTACATCAAACGCTTATTTTGAAATTGCCAGCATGAGGATTCTCTCGCTCTGCAAGTCCGACTGCAAGCTGCGCTACGACGAAGATTCGACAGTAGTGGATATCTCGATGCAGAAATAGCAGAAGAAACTTTTGATTAAATATGCATATTTATTTACGCCACTATTTTAGTGGCGTAATTTTTTTTACTAATTTTACAGCCATATTTTTAAACAAATTATATTATGATTACAAAGGAAGAATTTCAGAAGTTAATATTGCAGGGTATTCCCGACGAACTGCCGGAACCTGCTGTGTATGAACCCGAAATAAATCACGCACCTATAAGGAAGCAGATTCTTACAAACGATGAAAAGAAACTTGCAATAAGAAACGCTCTCCGCTATTTCCCGGCTAAATTCCACAAGGAACTTGCCCCCGAATTCAAGAACGAGTTGGAAACCTACGGCAGAATCTACATGTACCGCTTCCGTCCGAAATACAAGATGTTCGCACGCGACATAACCTGGTTCCCTCATAAGAGCGTTCAGGCTGCTGCAATCATGCTTATGATTTCCAACAATTTGGATTATGCAGTCGCCCAGCATCCGCACGAGCTTATCACATACGGTGGCAATGGCGCTGTTTTCCAGAACTGGGCTCAGTATCTGCTTACAATGCAGTATCTTGCAAATATGACCGACGAGCAGACTTTGGTTATGTATTCTGGTCACCCGATGGGACTTTACCCGTCGCACAAGGATGCTCCGCGCGTTGTCGTAACCAACGGTATGGTAATTCCAAACTACTCGAAGCCAGACCACTGGGAGAAATTCAACGCAATGGGCGTTTCGCAGTACGGACAGATGACTGCTGGTTCGTATATGTATATAGGTCCGCAGGGAATCGTTCACGGAACAACCATCACAGTACTCAACGCTTGCCGTAAGATTGCAAAGCACGGCGAAGGCCCAGAGGGACGTTTGTTTGTTACTGCAGGTCTTGGCGGTATGAGCGGTGCTCAGCCAAAGGCTGCAAATATCGCAGGTGTTGTAAGCATTTGCGCCGAAATTAACCCCAAGGCAGCCAACAAGCGCTACGAGCAGGGCTGGGTTGACGAGATAATTGATGATGTTGACAAGGCTATCGATACCGCAATGGCATGGCAGCAGAAGAAGGAACGCCATTCGATTGCTTTCCTCGGCAATGTTGTCGATTTGTGGGAACGCCTTGCCGAAAGGGACATCAAAGTTGACCTCGGCAGTGACCAGACTTCGCTTCACAATCCGTGGGCTGGCGGCTATTATCCAGTAGGACTTTCGTACGAACAGTCAATCGAAATGATGGCTCACAGTCCCGAAAAGTTCAAGGAAGCAGTTCAGGCTTCGTTGAGAAGGCAGGTTGATGCAATAAACAAGCTCACCGCCAAGGGAATGTACTTCTTCGACTACGGAAACGCCTTCCTGCTCGAAAGTTCGCGCGCAGGTGCCGACATTATGGCTCCCAATGGCATCGACTTCCGCTATCCGTCTTATGTTCAGGATATTATGGGGCCAATGTGCTTCGATTATGGTTTCGGACCTTTCCGTTGGGTTTGCACATCGAGTTTGCCCGAAGATTTGGAAGTTACCGACAACCTTGCAATGCAGGTATTGGAAGACATCGCAAAGGATGCACCAGCCGAAATTTCACAGCAGATGCGCGACAACATCCGTTGGATTAGCGAGGCAAAGAAGAACAAACTTGTCGTTGGTTCGCAGGCTCGTATTCTTTACGCCGATGCCGAAGGCCGTATCAAGATTGCAAAGGCATTCAACGATGCTATCCGCGATGGCCGTTTGAAACAGCCAGTAGTTCTTGGCCGCGACCACCACGATGTTTCGGGTACCGACTCGCCGTTCCGCGAGACTTCCAACATATACGATGGCAGTAAGTTTACCGCCGATATGGCAATCCAGAATGTCATCGGCGACTCGTTCCGCGGTGCAACATGGGTTTCAATCCACAATGGCGGTGGAGTTGGCTGGGGCGAAGTTATCAATGGTGGCTTCGGAATGGTTCTCGATGGCAGTGCCGAGGCAGAACGCCGCTTGAAACTTATGCTTCTCTGGGATGTCAACAACGGAATCAGCCGTCGCAGTTGGGCGCGCAACGAGGGCGCAATGTTCGCCATCAAGCGCGCTATGGAGGAATATCCTGAAATGAAGGTTACTGTTCCAAATCTGGCAGACGACGATTTGATTAATTCGTTGTATTAACAATATTGGTTTTCGGCTGTGCTTAGAAGTGCAGCCGAAAACTTTTTATGTAACGATAGGATTGTCTATTTAAAGCATATATTATGAAACAATATATCCGTATATTAATAGCGTTTGCACTTCTAATATTAAGTGGTGGCGTA
>DBYO01000032.1 GCA_002310235.1 Bacteroidales bacterium UBA1184 | reverse complement strand
CGTAGTAGTTGACGGCGTAGATGTAGTCCGAAATGTCGGCGCCGATATCCTCCTTGGTCGTGTAGTATTCCGACTCGATGGAATCGGCAAATATTTCGATGCCACTCTGAATTTCGCGCTTCGAACTGTCGGTGTAATAAGCCACAAGGTCAGCATAAATGCTATCGAGAAACTCGTTGCCGTTGGTTCTCGGAAGCTTAAGGTAAATCGAAACCTCAAGGTTGGCATCGAACTCGGGGAAACGACCAGTTGAAAACTCATCGTACTCAATGTCCTTGGCATCGGTGATTTCGGGAGCCTTTTCTTTGCAGGAATACAACATCGCCGACATCAGCAGCACAAACGATATGTAATATAACTTTTTCATATTCAATTATTTCTTTACAAACCAATATTTATATAGCCAGTTGTCCTTTTCCATGTACGGCTTAATCCAACTCTTCGACACACCCATCTTTACATCGAATCCGTAAGCATAGTTGATTTCATACGGACCATACACAAAGAAAAGCGAATCGTCGGTGAAATAGAAATCGCCACGACCGAAGACCTCATCAATAAGGAAACCATCGGGGTCATCAAATTCTGAGCCGTCGAACTCGCCAAGGTCCTCGTTTGCGCTCTCGCGGAACTTGCGAGCAATCTTTAGCCAGTCGGCATCCTCCTTAAACATTCCGTCCCTGTTCATTATTTCGCCCGTTGTGCGGTCGAAGACAATAGTGCTCTGCGAAATGTTATAATGCGCCATATAGTTGTCCATATAGCCATCGGCAGATTCCATAACAAGGTACTTGTCGAGAACCAGCACAGGCTCGATATTCCATATAGTAGAAACCTGCAAATCGTCATCGTCGTCAGCATCCTTAGCTTTTTCCTCAGGGGAGAACATCTTGTCAAGATAAGCCTGGATGTTGTTAATGTCGGCATCCTCGCCAACCAACTGCTGCAGAATCTTTTCCATAACCTTGTCGCCGTTTGGCACAGGCAATGTCAAACTTGCCGAGCTTTCATACTCGCCACCTCCGTCCGAAGCCTTGTAGGTCTTGAACTCAACACCATTCATTTCGTAGGTATCTTCATCAAATTCAATATCGGCAAGTGTATCAACAACTTCCTCTATTTCAATTTTTGTAGTATCGCTCTGCGAGTCAACATCCTTATTTGCAGCTTTGGAATTACCACATGCAACAGCAACCGCCGCTGCAAAGACAATAACCGCTGGTATCAAAAACTTTCTCATATCATTTATCTTTTATTAAACCAGTATTCATAAAGTATGCCATCTTTTTTCAAGTAAGGCTCAAGCCATTCTTTCGACATAAAAACCTCAGGTTCGCCAAGCATGTACGGACCTACCTCATAAGGAGTATAGAAAAATGTCAAGCCCTTGTCGTCGAATACGAAATTGCCGTTTAGCAATCCGCTGCCGGCCTCTGCGAAAATGTCCTCCTCGTTGCCGGCATAATTTACCAGTTCCTCGTGAATCTTGACCCCAACAGTCTGTCTGCTCTCTTGTGTCGCATCAAGAATATCGTCCTGCGAAATTGTTTCGCCGGTATTCATGTCAAAGACAAAATACACATCACCCCACTGCGGATGATTCTGCTCGCCAGGCCAGAACAACGACGAATGCAATATATAGGCTACGTATTTTCCATCAAGTACATTCAACGGATATGCAGTCAATTCGCTTTCATGATACTCATCGCCTTCCTCGGCATAGTTGTCATCGGCATACGCATTAAAGCGACCTTCCAACTGGCTCTGTACACTATCCGCATCTATTGAATAATCATCAATCAAACATTTGACAATCTTTTTATTAGCTTCATCATTTCCACTTACAGGTAAAATAAGGAGAGTTTCATCCGACAGATCCTTTGTACTAATACTAAAATAATACCTTTTGAACTTAACTCCTCCAATAAGCGTATCAGCAATTTCTTTTGTATATTTTTCCTTATTTATGCTGTCGTTCAATTCGATAGGTGCCGTCTGTTCGACCAACTCTACAGAATCAGTCACAAGCTCTGTGCTATCTTTCTCGATAGGGACAACTTTTCCCGTCTGATCCTCATTATTCGTCCCCGACTTACAGCTGACTACCGCAAATACAACAAACAAAAATCCGAAAAAAACATTCTTTTTCATATCAAACCCAATTATTTCTTTTTTCCAAACCAATACTTATACAACGGTCCATCAACATTCAAATACGGCTTCAGCCATTTCTTCGGAAGCGACACTAATGGCTCACCAGCCGCATAGCACGCAACCTCGTATGGCTCATACATATATATCAATTCATCTTCGGTGAAATAAAAGTTACCGTTCAACATCTCCATGACATTGCCAACAAAAAGGTCTTCAGGATCATATCCGAGATTTTTCTGCAACAACTCATACAACTTATTGGCCACCAGATTCCTATGCGAATCTATATCGTCGAGAATATCATCCTGTGAGATCTGCTTTCCTGTCGAAAGACTGAAAACAAAAGCCACTTCGCCCCACTGATGATGAATTGCGCCACCATTAAACTCCGAAAAATAATTAGTTAACGCGATGTATTCGTCGCTTACAAATGTTGGCGTAACCATCCACGACGACTCATAATATTCAACATCGGAGTAGCGCTCGTCCATTTTCTCGGCATCAATAAGTTCCGGATTGCTGGCAACCCTTTCTATGTACATGCTTACTTCTTCCTGCAGCTCTAGTTCAAGCATCTGGCTACTATACTGCCATCCGATAATAGTGTCCCAAATCATTTGCCTAACAGTAGTATCTTCGACTAATGGCAAAAGGAAATATATCTTCTTCGAAAATTCTGCCGATTCAAATTCAAAACTGTACAGCCTAAACTTAGCGTCGTCCACTATAGTATCGGCAATAATAAGATTTTTTTGCTGCGACGAGCTTTGTGCGAAGCACTGCACCGCCAGCAATAAAACCATAATAAACAAAACAACCCTCTTCATAACACGATTTTATTTCTTCTCTCCAAACCAATACTGATACAAAGGTCCGTCAACATTCAGATACGGCTTCAACCACTTCTTCGGAAGCGACAACTCCGTCACTCCAGATGTATAATACATCTCGAACGAACCATACTTGTATATCAACTCCTTGCCTGTAAAATAAAAGTTGTCGTTGAACAAAACTGCAACATCCACGCTGTCGCCGTCATCCACCTTCTTGAGAATCTTGCACAATGTAGAATACATCTTCCTTGCGACTATGTAGTTATGTTCTGCAACCTTATCAAAAATTTCATCCTCCGAAATCCGTTTTCCTGTCGTAAGGCTAAATACAGCACATTTGTCGCCCCATATAGGTGCAGGTGCCACTTCGCTTGCAAACTTCTGCGAAAACGACGACACGAAAGCAATGTATCCGCCACCGACAAATACAGGCGCTATGCTCCACGATGTCTCATTGTAGTCCTCTGCTTTTGTCGTATCCGATTTTCTATCAGCAACGTACGATGCAAATTCGTCCTTCAAGTCCTGTTCAAGCGTACTGTTGTCGTATTCGCCCATCAGCAAGGCATCGGTTATGGTTTGCAAAACTGCGGTTTCACTGGGCAATGGCAAAGTGAAACTTATTTTCTTCGAAAATTCGTTGCACGAGAACTCATAACTGCATTTTCTGAACTTAACGCCATTCATCTCGGTATTTGAAGTGGCAACCGACTGCGAAAAACAGTGTACAGAAACAAATAAAACTGTCAATATCAAAAATATCCTTTTCATTGGGTCATAAATTAATCATCTTCCTCATTTTCCGCATTCCTTACCTTCCTGTTCTTGCCTTCCACAACGATTACAATCTCGCCCTTAACATCCTTCCGCGAAAAATGCTCGATGCATTCCTTCAGAGTGCCACGGAAATTTTCCTCATGAATCTTTGAAATCTCACGCGATACGCAAGCCTGACGTTCCTCTCCGAAATACTGGACAAAAAGTTCCAAAGTCTTCACCAATCGGAAAGGCGACTCGTAGAAAATCATAGTTCTCTCCTCTTCGGAAAGTTCCTGCACCTTCTTGTTCTTGCCTTTCTTCTGTGGCAGAAAACCCTCGAAAGAAAATCTTTCGCATGGCAAACCCGAATTTACCAAAGCAGGCACAAATGCCGTTGCTCCAGGCAGACATTCCACCTCCACGCCCTTTTCCACACAAGTGCGCACAAGAAGAAATCCTGGGTCCGAAATTCCAGGTGTGCCGGCATCGGTTACAAGCGCAATGTTTTCGCCACCGAGAATTCTCTCGGCAACGCCATCCGATGTCTTATGTTCGTTGAACTTGTGATGACTTACAAGCGGTGTAGAAATGCCGTAGTGCTTCATCAGCACTGCCGATGTGCGCGTATCCTCGGCGAGAATACAATCGACCGATTTCAGCACGTTTACAGCGCGAAAAGTCATGTCCTCAAGATTCCCTACCGGCGTCGGCACCAAATATAGTTTACTCATACCTTTCCACAAATTTAGTCAATAGCCCAAACAAACTTTCGTATCCAGTGAAGGTCAAGGTTTCGTACCTGTCTTTCACATTGTGGTAGAAAGTTCCGGGTCCCATAGTGTATATGAATACAAACTTAACGTCTTTCCTGTTGAACGAATAATGGTCGCTGTTGGCGGCTGCTCCGCGTTGCTTGACTGGATCGAAATATTTGTTTTCGTCGTTTATCTTGCTGATAAGCTCCCATTCGCCAGCATAATTTTCTTCGCTCGAATTCACAATCGTTATGCCTTCGTCGCCAGTGCCAACCATGTCGAGGTTAAATCCCATGCGTATTTTTTCCAACGGGAACAACGGATGCTCAACATAGTACGAAGAACCGAGCAGACCAGCTTCCTCGCCAAAGAACAGCATGAAAACCATTGTGTATTCGGGTTGATGCTTTGAATAGTAGGCAGCCAAGTCGAGAACCATAGCCGTGCCCGATGCATTATCCTGCGCACCAGGAACATACACGCCCTTGCCTATTGTGCCAATATGGTCATAGTGAGCAGAAAAAACATAATATTTATCTGGATTTTTGCCTTCGATGTAGCCGATTACATTCTTTGCTGCAAACTTTTTCTTCAGTTTGGCGCTTATGTCCACAGAAATAGATTTTGCAGAACGGTCGAACGCCTCACGCTTAACCTTTATCACAGGATAAGATTGCTGTCTACCACCTACAGATGACATAAGTTCATCGGGAATAAGCTCCATAACTCCACCGAAGCGCGTATTACCGTACAAGACCTTAATGTAAAACATCTTTATGTCCTTATTCTCGGTCTGCGCATAATCGATCACCAGCATCTTTTTCGACCAGTCCTCCGCAAAATAGCGTGACATAAAAGCAATCGTATCATTCAGCAGCAACGAATCTGGCATAAACAATTCGTACGAAGCCTTTACTGTAGGCGTAAACTGTCCAGGTATGAAATCGGTGCCAGGAATCAACTCTTTGCCATCGATTGTAACATACATTTTTGCAGGAAAAGTATTCATGTCATAGTAAAAATCCTGATAGTAGGATTTTTCAAACGACTTAACTCCCAGCGACTTAAATTCATCAGCAATATATTTTGCAGCCTTGTCGCCTCCCCCAAATGAATAACCGCGCCCATAAAATTCGGGAGCGGTAAGTTTCTGCACATGCTTCCTTGCATTGTCAACATCCTGCGCAAAGGAATAAAGACAGCAAAAAAGCGAAACCAATAATATCAAACTCGAGCGAAACATTCTACAAATATCTTCTGCGAACAATATTCATAAAGTCGGCAACTACTGGAGAATCCATGTCCCAGCTAAAGTTTGTGCGTATATAGTTGTCTGCAGCCTCAATGCTCGACATTCCATTTAGTGCAGCCACTGTGGAATCAAAAGCTGGTCCGTTGCCTGAGAACAGCATACGAGTGAATCTGAACCTTTCGCCCAAAGGTATTGCTGACTTAATGTCGGAAATCGGCTTCAGACCCAGACTTCCCTCCAATGGCTTGTTGCTTGCAAACTTGTCGTTCAATGACGATTGACGCGACTGACCAAGCTGTTCGCCAAGGGTTATGTGAGTAGGTTCCGGTTTTTCGGGCTCAACAGGTTTTAACTCAACATTCTGAGGAGTTTCAACTACTGGCTCTGGAGCAATAGGTGCTTCAACTACTGGCGTTTCTTCTGCAACTGGATCGTTTACAATCGGTTCTTCAACCTCTGGTTCCTCAGTCTCAATAGTCGGTTGCTCTTCCGGCAAAGGTTCCTCGTTGAAACTAGAGTTAATTTCAGTATCATTAGTAACCGTTTCTTCAAAATTTGATTCAGGAACTTCATCCTGAGTTTCTAATTCAACATCCTCTATATCTTCGTTGTCATCATCCTCTTCTTCAAAATCTTCAACAGAATCAACATCTTCGACATTTTCAGGTTCCGGCTCTTCAAATTCTTCGGGTTCAAATTCAGCAACAGACTCTTCGACGTCTGGCTCCGGCTCGGCCTCTTCAGCTGGAATTTCTTCTTCCTGCACTTCCTCTGTTACTGCGTTCTCTACAGGAGCATCTGTTTCAACATTTGCTTCTTGAACTTCAGCATTTACGGCAGTTGTTTTATCCTTCAGCAAATCCGAGAAATCGAATTCACCGTCATCAAAAGCCACCGAGATTACTGGCGGAACAACAGCGGCTGCCACTGTTTCTGCAACATTTTCACTAACATGTTCCTCAACGGCCTCTTGCTGTTCACTAACAGGTTCTTCCTCGGGCTTTGGTTTTTCATCGACGGCTTTTGTCGTATCCGTCAACAATATATCGGAGTACAATTCTCTTACAGACTGAAGCAAAATGTCCTTTTCGATTTGACTTATTTGCTCATCTTCAAGATATTCAACAATTGTCGCAATTTTTGCTACTTTTACTTTCAGTTCACTTGCTGTTGCCATATCAAATATTACTTTTTTTGAAAATTTTTGTGCAAATTTATAAAATAAATTTCGGCACTAATTGCAATTAGCAAGTGATTTTTGGGACATTTACTAACAGAAAACGAACAATGAAAAAGTATTATCAGGATGCCTATTCTCCTTTATTTGTCCACCATTCCAACCTGTTAAAATTTTTGTTACTTTTTATTTCAAATCAGCGAGGGTTACCAAATCAATTATTCTTATTTTTGGGGAAAATTTTTCACAATGTTTCTTGAAAGGACGAGAAAAGCTAACCAGAAGACCGGATGGATAGAAGTCATCGCAGGCTCAATGTTTTCAGGCAAGACCGAGGAACTCATACGCCGTCTGCGCCGCGCCGAATTTGCAAAGCAGAAAGTCGAAATTTTCAAGCCTAGCATCGATGTGCGCTATTCTGAGGAAGATGTTGTTTCGCACAACGCCAACGCCATCCGCTCCACCCCTGTTACCTCTTCATCAAACATTTTGCTTCTAGCCACCGATGTCGATGTGGTTGGCATCGATGAAGCACAATTCTTCGACAACGGAATCGTGGATGTATGCATAACCCTTGCCAATAACGGCATACGCGTAATCGTAGCTGGGCTCGACATGGACTTCCTTGGTCGCCCGTTCGGACCTATGCCAGCACTTTTCGCCGTAGCCGAAGAAGTCACCAAGGTTCACGCCATCTGCACACACTGCGGCGAGCTTGCTCAGTTCAGCTACCGCAAATCGCACGACAAGGGCGTGGTTCTGCTTGGCGAAAAGGACATATACGAACCTCTTTGCCGAAAATGCTACAACGAAGCAATCGAAAACGACAAAAACAATCAGGAATAATGCAAACTTTTAGTTTAAAGGAAATCTCGGAAATTGTTTCCGGCAAACTTATCGGCGACGAAACTGTTGAATTTTCAAAAATTGTAACCGACAGCCGAAACATCATAAACCCGTCATCGTGCTTGTTTGTTGCCGTGGTTGGCGAACAGCACGACGGACACAACTACATAGACGAAATATACCGCTCTGGCGTAAAGGCCTTCCTTGTCAGCCGCGACATCGACATCTCCAAGCTGCGAGGAATCTCATACATAAAGGTTGAAAACACGCTTTCGGCACTACAAAAAATTGCTACCCACAAACGGTTGAAATTCAACATCCCCGTAATAGGCATCACCGGCAGCAACGGCAAGACCATTGTAAAAGAATGGCTCCACTACCTGCTAAGCCCCTATTTCAGCATCACACGAAGCCCAAAGAGCTACAATTCGCAGATTGGCGTTCCTCTGTCGGTTTGGCTGCTCGAAAAAGACACCGAACTTGCCATTTTCGAAGCAGGAATCTCGCAACCAGGCGAAATGGAAGCTCTGGAAAAAATCATCCGCCCAACTATCGGAATCCTTACCAACATAGGAACGGCACACCAGAGCAACTTCGAATCGCGCGAGCAGAAAATAGATGAGAAACTGAAACTTTTCGAACACTGCGACACAATAATATACAACTGCGACGATGAATATGTACATTCGAAAATCATCAATTCGGGCATTGGTCGCAACCGCATAACTTGGTCGGAAAAAGGCAACGGCACAATCAACCTGCTCGAAAAGAGTTTCCAGAACGGAAAGAACAACATCATATTGCAGACCAAGCGCGACACCTATATGATAAATATCCCGTTTGGAGACGAAGGTTCTATACAGAACTGCATTACCTGCTTCTGCGTAATGTACCTTTTTAACAAACTCGACAGCCAGACGATCTTTAAGCAGTTCCGCTCACTTCCTGGAATCAAGATGCGTCTTGAAACCCTGGATGGAATCAACAACAGCATCCTCATAAACGACAGCTACAACTCCGATATAAACTCGCTCGAAATAGCCCTCGACTACCTGAACCAGAAAAAGTCGAACCGCGAGTCGGTGCTCATAATGTCGGACATCCTGCAAAACAATACCGATGAAGCAACGCTTTATAAGGAAGTTGCAAACCTTTTAAAAACCAAGCAAGTTGATAAATTTGTCGGCATTGGAAAATCCATAATGCACAACCGAGATCTTTTCCAGATAAGGTCAAGATTTTACCCAAACACCGAACAGTTTCTGAAGGCTTTTTCCTCGTTCGAATTCGACCGCAAGGCAATACTTCTTAAAGGTGCGCGTGTATTCCAGTTCGAGAAAATTTCGAAAAAACTCCAGAACCAGACACACGAAAGCGTCATCGAAACCGACCTTAGCCTGATGAAGCAGAACCTGCAGTTCTTCCAGTCGAAACTTGCTCCAGGCACAAAGCTCACGGTAATGGTAAAGGCCTTCGCCTATGGAATCGGTTCTCTCGAGATAGCCAACTTCCTGCAACGCAACAAAGTTGACTATCTTGCTGTTGCAATCGCCGATGAAGGCGTGGAACTGCGAAATGCAGGCATCAAAACTCCTATCATTGTAATGAATCCAAACATCAATTCATTGCAAAACATGATAGAATACGGACTTGAACCAGAGATTTATTCAACCTCACTTTTAAAAAAGTTAATCAGAGAGTTGAAGCGTAATCATACAGAGCATTTCCCGATACACATAAAACTTGACACAGGAATGCACCGTCTCGGTTTGAACGACGGCGACATCGATGAATTCTGCACCGAAGCCACAAGCACCGACTGTATAAAGATTTCATCGGTATTCTCTCACCTTGTCGGTAGCGACGACCCAGCATTGGACTATTTCACCCACGAGCAGGTTTCACGTTTCAGCAAAATGTACGACCGCATTTGCGAACTCACTGGTTCTCGCCCCATGCGCCACATACTCAACAGCGCCGGCATCATAAGATTTCCTCAGTACGATTTTGAGATGGCAAGGTTGGGCATTGGTATTCACGGACTTATGCCTCAGATTACCGACGCGCTCACACCTGTTACAACATTTAAGTCGATAATTTCGCAGATTCACCATGTAAGTGCAGGCGAAACAGTAAGTTACAACCGCAAGGGCAAACTCGACCACGATGCTGTAATTGCGACAATCCCTGTTGGGTATGCCGATGGAATTGACCGTCACCTCGGAAACGGCAATTGGTATTTCATGGTAAACGGCAAAAAAGCTCCGATAATCGGCAATGTCTGCATGGACATGTGCATGATCGACATAACAGGCATAGAAGCCGAAGAACGCGACGAAGTTATAATTTTCGGCATGGACAACACCATCTGCGATATGGCAAAAGTTCTCGGCACCATACCCTACGAAATACTAACAAGTATCCCTCACAGAATCAAGAGGATATACTTCGAAGAATAAAAACAACTAATACAAAAAAAGAAGGGCAGAATCAATGATTTTGCCCTTCTTTCATCATATATAATTATTGGCAATTATTTACTCAACCAACCGTTTATCTCCTCTATTGTAGGATTCTGAAGTCCAAGTTTGTGCTTCTTGTTCATTCCACACAATGTAGGATGCAACTTCTGGGCAGTCATTTCTTTGAGCTGCTTTACGGTAGTAATACCGCACTTGTAAATTACTTTTGCCCATTCCTCACTGATTCCCAATGCAGTATAATCTTCGAGATTAAAGGTATCGGCTTTCTTTTCGGGGCGCATCTGCGGGAAGAAAAGAACATCCTGTATCGAAACCGAGTTGGTCATAATCATCGACAAACGATCGATACCGATACCGAGACCTGCTGTCGGAGGCATACCGATTTCCATTGCTGTGAGGAAATCCTCGTCAAGCATCATGGCTTCCTCGTCGCCACGCTTTGCAAGCAACAACTGCTGCTCGAAACGATAACGCTGGTCAACAGGATCGTTAAGTTCAGAATAAGCGTTGCAGATTTCCTTTCCGTTGCAAACTGCCTCGAAACGCTCAACAAGACCTTCCTTCGAACGGTGCTTCTTTGCCAACGGCGACATTTCAATAGGATAATCGGTAATGAATGTAGGCTGTATAAGCTTAGATTCGCAGCATTCGCCAAAGATTTCATCGATG
Organism: Bacteroidales bacterium UBA1184; assembly: GCA_002310235.1. GTDB lineage: Bacteria > Bacteroidota > Bacteroidia > Bacteroidales > ML635J-15 > Bact-19. Next base: position 90,681 of record DBYO01000032.1, on the reverse strand, counting down.
AGCTTGCCCTTGCCCATGCTGTCGTTAACCTCAACTCCCACTTTCTTAGCAACTTCGCGAAGTTCAGCCTCGTCCATCTTCGAAATGTCGATACCGCTGAAATGCTCTATTGCTTCGAACATGGTGTAGCGTTTCCACGGACGCTTGAAGTCGATTATGTTTTCGCCAACCTGAACCTTGGTTGTTCCGTTGGTGTCGATTGCAATCTTTTCAACCATTTCCTCTACCAAGTCCATCATCCAGTTGTAGTCTTTGTAGGCAACGTAGAGTTCCATCTGTGTGAACTCAGGATTGTGGAAACGGTCCATACCTTCGTTGCGGAAGTCCTTTGCAAACTCGTAAACGCCGTCGAAACCACCGACGATAAGACGTTTCAAGTAAAGTTCGTCGGCAATACGGAGATACAAAGTCTGGTCGAGGGTATTGTGGTGAGTTTTGAACGGACGAGCTGCTGCACCGCCGTACATAGGCTGAAGAATCGGGGTTTCAACCTCGAGGTAGCCCTTTGCATTGAGGAACTGACGCATCGAATTGGTAAGCATAGTACGCTTGATGAAAGCTTCCTTGACCTGCGGATTTACAATCAAGTCCATTGAGCGATTGCGGTAACGCTGCTCGGGATCGCTGAAAGCGTCGTAAACCTTGCCGTCCTTCTCCTTAACGATTGGCAGTGGATGCAAAGACTTGCTGAGAACGGTAAATTCCTTAACGTGAATCGAAATTTCGCCCATCTGGGTACGGAAAGCGAATCCCTTAACACCTATGATGTCGCCGATGTCAAGAAGTTTCTTGAAAACCTGATTGTACATAGTTTTGTCTTCGCCTTCGCAGATGTCGTCGCGGCGGAAATACAACTGGATACGACCTTTTTCGTCCTGAAGTTCGGCAAAAGATGCGTTACCCATGATTCTGCGGCTCATCATACGGCCGGCAATCGAAATGTCCTTCAAGTCTTCGGGCAGATTGTCGTCGCTGAACCTGTCGAGAATATCCTTAGTATTGGTCGTCACCTTGAATTCTGGTGCCGGATATGGATTTATACCTAAATTTATCAATTCCTTCAACGCCTCACGACGGAGGATTTCCTGTTCGCTTAAACCTAAATATTCCATTCGAAAAAAATTTTTGCAAAATTACATAAATTTTTCGGAAAATAGAAGAATAAAAAAACAGACCGCCGAAGCAGCCTGTTTCTTATCGTTTTCATTACAAACCAACACTATTCCTTCATCAGTGCAGATTGTTTCTTCAATACGAAATCGCCATTGGAAGTTTCGACAATACACTCCTTTTCGTTCGGAACAGAAACAATTTTTCCAGTCTTGATGCCGAAAATTTTATTTCCGAACCTAACAGAATTTCCTTCCTTGAAAAAAGCAGATTCCATACCTTTAACATAAATATACTTGGCTTGCACTTTCTGTTCCTTACCATCGGCAGTAGCGACAATGCAAGTTCCATCCGTCTTGACGGCCTTCACCGAAACTTGTTTACACTTGCCGAAGCTGAACATTGAAGAGCAATAAACCTCGTCACCAACCTTATAATTAACAGCAGGAGTTTCGGCAACCGCCTTGGCAACATTTTCTTTCGGCTTATCGCTTGGTTTTGCAACGTTGACACTTGCGCTTGTGGCGGCAGGCTCTGTCTGAATCACTGAAGTATTTCCAAGCGGCATAAGGTTATAATGGATTTTCTTGGGTTTTTGCTTGTAAAGATTTCCCGTTGCCAAATCAATTACCAGCCATAATACACCAGTACAAATATCAAGTATAAAAAATCCCGCACTGAACTTACGGTTTGTAGTAACAGTTTGCGTTTCATAGCCTTGTGCCTTTATGTCAATATTATGCTGTGCGTTCTTCATTGTTTTATGAATCTTGAACTTGCAAGGAGCAGTACCGACATAGTTTCCATCAACATAAACATTTGCATTTGCTGGGGTTCCGTTGTAAACACGAATCTTAGTCTTGCCGCCGCTCAATAAAGTGGCGCAACTCGAAAACAAAATGCTTGCTATAAGCAAAAAGCATACAAAACCTATAATTCCTTTTCTCATACGCTAATATTATTCATTGCACAAATCCACATCTTCTTCCGATTCAATAACATCATTAACAACAGCCGCATCATCATACATAAATTCATCATTATTAAGGCGTTCTGCCTCACCCTTAACTATCGGACAATGATTTTACAACTTTTTTGAACTTAATTTATCTAAGTTCAACGACACATTATCCTTCTTGTCTCTGATAGAAGGATTGTTCCTGTTGTCATAAATGACGTATTATTTGTCTTTCTTGCTATAACCTATAAAGATATATTTTACAAAGCGAAGGTTCAATTACACGAATGACATCGCAAATATATCTTTTATTTTTTACATACAAAAAAATTGATTTTTTTATTCCAAACATTTTCCCTTTCTTTGCACTCCTAAATTTGAAAACTATGCGTAATTTATCATTATTATTAACTGTGGCTATTGTGCTTTTCGCGGCAATGCCATGCAAATCCCAAAAGAACGTGAACAAAATAGAATTGAAGACATTGGAGGATTCCGCAGCTTATGCTATTGGAATGCAGTTTGGACAGGCTCTCGGCCAGAGCGGTCTCACTAACCTCAACATCGAACTTGTAAAGCAAGGTCTCGAAGACGAAGTAAACGGCAAGTCGGTAATGACTCAGCAAAAGTACGAATCAACACTCGAAGCATTCTTCACCCAGAAGCAGAAAGAAGAAAACAAAGAAAAGATTGAAGAAGGAGAAAAATTCCTCGCAAAAAACGCTAAGCGCAAAGAAGTGAAGACCACAGCTAGCGGATTGCAGTACGAAGTAATTACCGAAGGCAATGGCGAAAAACCATTGGCAACCAACACAGTAAAGGTTCATTACAAAGGTACAACCATCGCCGGAAAGGTATTCGACAGCTCTTACGACCGCGGCACACCAGCAGAATTTCCACTCAACCGTGTAATTGCAGGTTGGACAGAAGGTCTGCAGTTGATGAGCGTTGGGTCTAAGTACAAATTCTACATCCCCTACAACCTAGCCTACGGAGAACGTGGTGCAGGACAAGACATTAAGCCTTTCGAAACACTTATTTTCGAAGTCGAACTTTTGGAAATTAAGAAATAATATATAATAGGTATAATCATGAAAAGAACAAGCATTATTTTGATTGCAGCCATCGCTTCAATGGTAATGGTATCGTGCAACAACGAAAGTGCAAAAGTTGAACTGAAAACATTCGACGACTCATTGAGCTATGCCATCGGAATGCGTCTGCACGACATATATATCAGCGATGGCCTTAGCAAAGAAACAGACTCACTATTAGTCAAAGCTGCGTTTAACGACATGGTTGGCGGAACAGCAATACTTACCGCAGAACAGGAAGAACAGGTAATCATGCAATTCTTCACCAAAAAGCAGGAAGAACAGCAGAAGGAACAAGCCAAGCAATACGAAGAAACAAAGAATGCAGGCGAAACTTTCCTCGCAGAAAACGCCAAACGTCCTGAAGTAAAGACAACAGAAAGCGGTTTGCAATACGAAGTTATTACCGAAGGCAAAGGCAATAAGCCCGCAGCAACCGACGTAGTTAAAGTTCACTACAAAGGAACGCTTATCGACGGTACTGTTTTCGATAGCTCATACGACCGTGGCGAGCCGGCAGAATTTCCGCTCAACGGAGTTATCAAAGGCTGGACAGAAGGTTTGCAACTTATGAGCGTTGGTTCGAAATACAAACTCTACATACCCTATCAACTTGGCTACGGCGAACGTGGTGCAGGTGGAACAATACAGCCATACTCGGCATTGATTTTTGATGTAGAACTCCTAGAAATAAAGAAATAACAAAAAAAAGCCGATTTTTATTCGGCTTTTTTATTTGTATAAATTACCTTTGCAAAAAATTCTGGCACGGTAATTGTTTTACTGCCATTCGTCATTGTAACACAACGCATAAACAGTCTCCGTGTGTTATGGAGCAATGGCAAAAGAATTTCAGTTTGATAAATCAGGAGACTATTTTTAAAATAAAATGAAAAAGTTTTTATCGATAATTTTAATTTTAATGCTGAGTGCAGGAATTATTTTTGCACAGGAAACAGGCACAAAGAAACCAGTTGTGGTAAAAAAGTCAACGACAACAACAACCACTTCAACCAATAATGGTGGCAATAATGGTTCTACAGAAACAAAAACCAATCCAGGCACCCAAACAAGTCAGACAAGCACAACGAACACAAATACAAGTTCGACAGAGTCTCGTACAGTAAGCGATACTCCGACTAGCTACACTCCAACAACCGACACCACGGCTAAGGCCACAACATCCGACGTCACCCTCGATCACTTCATCATTGGCGGCGGTATAAGTGCTGGTGCTTTGATTTCAACCGATATTATCAGTACTGGTGGTTTGCTTAACGCTGAGTTCGAAGTTATGGTACAGTTCAAGCACCACAGACTTGGTATTGGTGGCGACAAGACCTTAATGCTCAACCTCAGAAACTTAGGAACTGTAATCGGCACATTGGGCAAGTCGAACTGCAACCTCAACAAAGTATATTTCATCTACGAATGGACTTTGTTCAAACGTAGTCCTATCAACTTTACAGCAGGTCTTAAGCTCGGTTCATTTGACGTTGGTAAATCTGAATACAGAACCGACCAAGAACAAAACAACGAAAAGGTTACAAAGTCTCCTTTCTTTGCTTCGGCAGGCATAGCATTAGAAGTTGGTCACCCACGTTTCCTCCTCTATGTTAAGCCAGAAATCGGATTCCACTCATACGACACAGGTTCGTGGAGAAAGGACCTCTATGTAATGGCTACAGTAGGTTTCCGTTGGAAGACCAAACGTCTTGACAAGTACGATACCTCAAAAACCACTACCACAACCGAAACAGGTAAAAAATTCGAATAACTAATTAAATAATATAACTATGAAAAAGTTCATTTTTGCAATTCTGATGGCTTGCATAAGTTTCGCAAGCTTCGCACAGGACAAGAACCAAGCTATTGAAGTAAAATCGACAATAGCAAGCGGATTCGACAAATGCGCAATGTACCCTGGTGGAGAAAACGGCATGAACACATTCATCCACAAGAACATCGACTATCCTATGGCAGCAATAAAGAGCGGCAAGGAAGGTAACGTAACTGTTCAATTCACAGTAAACACCGATGGTACAGTATCGAATGTAAAAGTAGTAAAAGGACTTGAACCAAACCTTGACGCAGAAGCAATAAAGGTTGTCAGCAAGATGAAGGGCTGGACTCCTGCAATGAAAGGCGGCAAGGCTGTACCTATGGACTATCAGGTCAACTGCTACTTCGCTAAGTAATAAAACAACAAAAACCATTGTAAAAGCCTACTGCTCAAACAGTAGGCTTTTTTATTAATTGTTAATAAAAATGCAAAAAACATCGTCAACCATTGAAAATATTTGAATTAAATTTGCAGGCGAAATAAAAACAAAATGCGTAAAGTATTTTTCACATTTATCGTCGCAACAATTGTCCTGTTATCAGCATCATGCGAAAGACAGAACCCTCCTGCTTCATCACAACTAACAAACCTCAAGGACTCGGCAAGTTACGCAATGGGAATTATTCTCGCCCAACAATATCTTGACGAACAGATGGACACTCTTATGAACCGTGACCTTACCTTGAACGGCATAACCGATTTGATGAAAAACGACACTTCCCTCCTTTCGCACGACGAAGCTGTTGAAGCAATAAGCGCATATTCACGACAAATTATCGACATCAAATACGGAAGCATTAAAAAGGAAGGCGAAGATTTTCTTGCAAAGAACATCACCAACACTGGAATAATGCAGACCACAAGCGGTCTTCAATACAAAGTTTTGTCAGAAGGCGACGGATCTGCTCACCCATCTGTTTCCGACAATGTTGTAATAAAGTTCGAAGGTCGTAAGATCGACGGCACACTGTTTGGCAGCACCGGCGACACTCCATCAGAGAACAACCTCATGAGCCTGCCTCGCGGACTTGCCGAAGGAATACTGCTGATGACGCCAAAAGCGAAATACAAATTTTTCATTCCGTACTATCTTGCCTTTGGAGAAACAGGCTACCAAATGGTAGAACCTTATTCAACTGTTATTTTCGATGTTGAACTTTTAGAAATTGTAAAGAAATGATATTTTAAAAACCGAAAGTTTTTTCTTTCGGTTTTTTTTTGATTTGAAACGTAATATTGAAAAAATAAAAATAGCAAAGATGATGAAAAACAAAAGCTTAATTTCCATCAGCGACTACACGAAAGAGGAATATTTCCGCATCCTCGAAGTCGCAGCAGAATTCGAAAAGAACCCCAACCAGAAACTGTTGGACAACTACGTAGTAGCATCGTTGTTCTTCGAGCCATCGACACGTACACGTCTTAGCTTCGAGACAGCAATCCAACGTCTGGGCGGCAGAGTTATCGGATTCAGCGAAGCCACCAACACCAGCCAGGCAAAAGGCGAATCGTTCAACGACACGATAATGACAATTAGCAAGTATGCCGACCTTATCGTAATGCGCCACCCGATAGAAGGAAGCGCACGCTACGCTAGCGAAATTTCGCGTGTTCCAATCATCAATGCCGGCGACGGTTCAAACCAGCACCCGACTCAGTGTCTGCTCGACTTGTACTCAATATACAAAACCCAAGGCACTCTCGAAAACCTCAAGCTCTGCCTCGTCGGTGACCTCAAGTACGGTCGTACCGTTCACTCTTTGCTAATGGCAATGTCGGAATTCAACCCGACCTTCAACTTCATTTCGCCTGCTAGCCTCAGAATGCCACAGGAATACAAGGACTACCTCGACTCGAAGGGTATCAAGTACAACGAGTACGAAGAACTCGAACCGAACATCAAGGACGCCGACATAGTTTATGTTACCCGCGTACAGCGCGAACGTTTCTCAGATCTGCTCGAATACGAAAAGGTTAAGAACGTTTACGTCCTCAAAAACAAGATGCTCGAAGGCACGAAGGACAATATGAAAGTTTTGCACCCGCTACCACGCGTAAACGAAATCGACGTTGACGTTGACGCCAACCCGAAGGCATACTACTTCGAACAGGCAGAAAACGGAGTTTATACAAGAATGGCTATCATAGCACTTATTTTAGGTCTCAAATAAATCATAAAGTCATGAAAGAAGAATTAACAGTAAAGGCTATCGAAAACGGAACCGTTATCGACCACATTCAAGCCGACAAATTATATAAGATTTTATCAATCATTGGAATAGAAAACTTCGACACTCCAGTTTTCTTCGGCAACAATCTGCCTAGCAAAAAGTACGGAACCAAGGCCATCATAAAGATTGCCGACAAGTACCCAAGCGACGACGATGCAAACAAGATTGCACTCATCGACCCGAAGGCAGTAATAAACATCATCAAGGATTTCAAGGTTGTTGACAAGAAACAGGTTCAGTTGCCCGAAAAGATTGAAAGCTTTGTAAAATGCTTCAACCCAAAGTGCATAACCAACCACGAAAAGGTTGCAACCAAGTTCACAGTAGTAAAGAAAGACGGAAAAATCGGTCTCAAGTGCCGCTATTGCGAAAAAATCACCTGGGAAGACAATATCGAAATTATCTAATAAGATTTATTCCAGAATACAAAGGCTTTGCTTAAATGCAAGGCCTTTTGTTTTTTTCTCCATTTCAAGCTCTATTTGTCGCCAAAATCCACATTCTTCAGGTAGTCGGCAGCAACGCAGGCTTCCTTATACCAATCTTCACCATATTTTCGGATGAGAGGCTCCTTCAAATACTCAAAAATCTTGATATTCTTTTCGTTACCAAGCTTTACAGCATCCTTGCAGATGTTCCACACATCGTAGTTTACGGCTTCGAACGACGAGTACTTTTTAACCCTGATCGGGTATAAATGGCAGGAAATCGGCTTGCGGAAATCGACTAGTCCTTCTTCCCACGCCTTTTCTATCTCACAATAAATGATACCATTATCGCTTTTGTTTGCAAACACGCAGGCTCCAGCCTTGCCAATTATCGAAGTCGTAAGTTCTCCCTCGATGTCAAGCATAGAAACACCTTTTTCGTCAATCACAGCCTTGGCTTCATCGGAAAGTCGATTGTATATTTTCGGCAAAATCTCTTTCAACTTGTCTTCCTCAGCCTTTTCCAAAGGAGCACCAGAATCGCCTTCAACGCAACAGATCCCCTTGCACTTGGCAATGTCGCATGCGAAGCACTTTCTGAAAACGTCGAAATGGATTACTTTATCGTCAATATCGATCATGGTGTCAAATTTCTATTTCCGCCCCATCGCGAGCCTCAATGGCATCGGGGAATATTGTTCGTGCTTCGGCCATTATTTCCATCGAAGGATAACGCGTCGAGAAATGTCCCAATAATAACTTCTTTGCCGATAACGACTTTGCAAGTTCTGCGGCCTGAGTTGCCGTTGTATGACAGGTAAGTTTTGCAAGTTCGGCATCCTTATTCATGAATGTCGCCTCATGGTAGAGCAAATCGACATTCTGAGCGAAGTCGGACAAGCGTTTCAACGGCAGGGTGTCGGAGCAATAGACATATGTTTTTGGTAAAGGTGGCAATTTGGTAACCTCGTCGCTTTTCAATAGCTTGCCATTGTCAAGCATTACATCTTCACCACGCTTCAAGTTAACAATCTGCGCGATCGACAAACCATATTCCTCTATGCATTCCCTAATTATGTTTCTCTCCTTCTCCACCTCACGGAAAAGAAATCCCCATGTAGGCTTTGTATGCACAAGCGGGAAACTATAGACTTCAAGGTTTTTGTCGCTATGAATCAGCTGGAATCCATCTGGTTGCAAATATTTGTAGTTTACCTTGAAGCCCAAATCGTGGTCGAGCGAAGCAAACAGCGAGGTACAAATTTGCTCCAGTTTTTCGGGACAATAAATGTTAAGTTCGGTTTTGCGACCAAGCATCGAGAATGTCGAAAGCAATCCGAACAATCCGAAAATATGGTCGCCGTGTATGTGCGAAATAAAAATATTCTTTAGTCTTCCGAAAGGCAAGGAATATTCGCGCATTCTAATTTGTGTAGCCTCGCCGCAATCGACGAGGTATGGGGTTCCGTTGTACAGGACTGCTTGAGCTGATGTCTGCCGCTTTACTGTCGGCAAGGCACTGCTGCTACCAAGTATCCTGACAGAGAATGTCATTACTCAACTGTAGGTTTATCTTCAACGATTTCGGCCTCGGCATCAACAGTCTCAACCACTGTGTTTTGTCCGTCAGACAACATTTTTTCGTTGAATAACTTTATAGCTTTGCGAACCAAGAACGACTCGAAAAGTAGCAAGAGTCCGAGCAATATCATTATAACACCAAGTGTTACAGCCATCACCTTGTTGCCGAATTCAGGATCTCTTATGAACATGTAACCTAGTACTGCTACAGCAATAAGCACAACCAACGACGAAATCAGATAAACCATTGAGAGCTTCGAACCCTTTTCACGATAAACAAGAGTGATTATTATCATGAATATGGCTGCAAGCAATATTATAGCGCCGAGGATAATCGCAAATATTCGCACAAGGTCGGCAGCAAAACACAACAAAAGCACGCCTCCGATAAGAGCGAAAGCGAACATTGCTATCATCAATGCCTTTTCGAGTTTAGAATCACCGTCCTTACTCTTAGCGATACGCATTACAAGCATAAACAAGCTCATGAGAGCAATGGCACCACCTGCAATCTGAATAAGATGCTCGAAGAAATTTTCGCCGCAAACAATAGCGACAACGCCTATCAATGCTAAGACAATACCAGTGATTGTCATTGAATTAGCAACAAATAACGACTTTTTCATATCTACAATTTTCTAACAGGTTATATTCAACGAAAAAAGCCCCAAAGACATAAATCTCGGAGCTATTATCTTTTTCACGCAACAAGGATTAGAATCTCTTTTCTTTGATTCTTGCCTTCTTACCAGTAAGTTCACGCAGATAGTAAATCTTTGCTCTGCGAACTCTACCGTACTTGTTAACGTCGATAGAATCAATAAATGGAGATGCAAACGGGAAAACTCTTTCTACACCGAAAGTACCCGACATCTTACGTACTGTGAAAGTTGCTGTACGTCCAGTTCCATTAAGCTGTATCACTACGCCTCTGAACTGCTGAATTCTTTCCTTATTACCTTCCTTAATCTTATAGCTTACTGTAATAGTATCACCAGCCTTGAACTTTGGGAACTCTCTTACCTGTTCCAAATTCTGTTCAACAATATTCATTAAATTCATCACGAAAACTTTTTATTATTCCTTAAAATTTTGGACTGCAATATTAGTACATTTTTTTGACATACAGCAATTTTTTGTCCGCTTTTTTAGCTTTTGTTACTAACAATCAAATGTTAGATTTAAAACATTTATTATCAACACATTAAAACACCTACTTCATAAACTTTATTATCAGCACCTCGCACAAAATGAACAATAACGCCAGCAATACAAAGTATTTCCATAGAGGTTTTCCTTCGGAAATCTCCTTAAAATCGGAAAAAGTTTGATCAATATTTTCGAATCTCAATATGGAAGCACGTCCCGAAAATTTCTGAGTATTGATACTTTCGAGATCCTCTTCCGATAGATAATCTTGCATTGATTCGTTTCGGTTGTAGTTCAATGCTATCGCCGAAACCGTATCGCCGTTAGCGTACAGTTTGTAAATACCTGCCGCCTTCATACCATTTGGCACAAACACGCTAAGAATACCGCTATTGTATCTTACATCCACAAGCGATGACTCTCCTTTTGCGTCAATAATATTATAGGTATTGGCAATGTCGTATTCCTCCATCCTTGTCTGGGCAACAGTCTCCACATTTATTGTCGCATACATCGACGACATCAGCTGGCTGTTCATAGCCATATTGTACATTGCTGGCGAGAACACCACACTCTTGGCAAAATCGGCATTCACATTGTCGATTGGCGATGCAAGCACATAAAGTTTTCCATTGCCATATTCGCCAGCCACAAGCACAGGAGTGGTATTTTCGAGGGTAAGCACAGGCACAAACGATGCTTTCGAAAACAAAGTCAACTTGTGCGTCAACTCCATATCTGGCAAACTGCCCTGCTTTTCCTCCTTCGAAAATACATTTCTAAACACTGCATTTCCGTAGTCGATGCCATACAATTTCACACTTCGGTCGGAAGTACCTTCAAACTTACCCATCGCAAACAAATTGAGGAAACTGTTCATTGAAGCATAATCAACAGTACTTCCTACAATAAGACATACCGAACCGCCATTGTTTACAAACGACTTAAGTCTCTCGGCCAAGCCCGAAGATATCTCCGAAAACGAGTTCAGCACAACAAGATCATAGTCGTTTATGTTCATATCCGATTCGTGTCCCTGACGCACCTGGTCGAACTTGAATGTTTCCTCGTCGTTACCATACAATGCTGTAAGATAGCGGCTTTCGTCCTTAGCATTTATTGCCAGGATCTTGGTTTTGTCCGATATTGCATAACAGAAATACAAAACATTGTCGTACACAATTGGATAATCGGAAATTTCGAGACGAGCCGACACATTTCCAGCGCTTGTATTCTGATAGTCAACATTCACCTCAACCGACTCGTCGGCTTCGACATTGAAACTCGACATTGCCTTAAGCGAATCGTTTATATAAAGTTGTAAAGGAATATCGTAAAAACCCTCACTAGACTTGTTTGTGATGCGCACTGTCAGCCGCTCGTTCTGCCCTATCCTATGCACAGGATTGTCGAACCAGCAAGTATCAATATACAAATTGTTAACCTTTACTGGATTAAGCGACATAAGCACAATATTTATATTGTCGTCAAGCTCGGACTCAATACCGTCGAACATATATTTCTGCATATCGGAAATCATGTACAAAGTGACGTACTTGCCATTGCGGGCAAAAGCATTTGCCTTAGCAATCAAATCATCAACTTTCAACGAATTGGCACTTATCGAACAATCGTCAATGCTAGTTATTATCTGGTCGCGGTTAAGAGTTGTCCTAAAATCGGAATTGTAGTCGTTTGACATGAACATATAGTTCATTGATGCCGAATTGGCATACACCAACTCTTTTGCAATTTGCTTGGCTTGGTCGAACACTTTGCCCTTGGCTGCATCGGCATCCATACTGAACGAATTGTCGATATACACTATCGACAGGTCAGACGGCTGTTCGTTTGACTTATCGCTATTTGGAATATATGGTCCAGCAAAAACAAACACCAACATCGCAATCGTAAGCATACGTGCAATAAGGATGAGTATCTGTTTCAGTTTAGTCTTGGTGCGTGTCTCCTTCTTTATATCCTCTATGAATGAAGTGTTGCTAAAATACACGACCTTAGGCTTGCGGAAGTTTATCAGGTGGATTATCACCGGAATAGCCATCGCAAACAAAGCCCAAAGGAATGATGGATTCAAGAATGACATTTAAGATTTATGATTTTAGATTGACGATTTTCTTTTTTAGTCATGCCGAACTTGTTTCAGCATATGTTACATTTTTTTTATCAGCAAATTTTCGATACCACAACTATCGTTGAATGTACTGATGTCAACACCGCCGTCGATACCATCGATGTGACCTACATACGAATCGGTTTGCCAAAGAGTATATTTTGCTGTGCTTGGAATTGTAGGATTCGACATCCAGAACATATAGTCTGAGAAATCCTTTTTCAGTCGCTTATGATAAACACCTACTGAACAACATATTATAGGTCTCACACCGCAATAATCCTCCACTTTGTCCAAGAACGACTTCAGAGCCGCCGAGAATTCCTCCTTCGACGAACGCTTGAATTCGCATTCGGCATAAATAGCCGGCACAAGATCCTGATCGTCAACCTTTACGGTTTTCTTGAAATTCTTGAACTGGTCTTCGGGAGTTGATGTCATACGGAAATAATGTGCCGAACCGACCTTCAATCCAGCCTTGCGTGCAGCCTTGAGCGACTTCTTGTATTTCGAGTCCTGCACCGAAGCGCCGTCGGTAGCCTTCAGATAAACAAACTGCACCGACGAGTCCTGCGCTACCATATCCCAGTCTTTGACATTATTTTCGTGCGACAGTACAATTCCATCGTATATGGTCGAATCCCCCATATAGTTAGGCTCTTCTTCCCTAATTTCGGCATAAGACTTAACTGTAGAATCTCCTTTCTCAGCAGAACCTCCGCACGACACGCAGAATACTGCAAGGCAAGCTACAACAAATATCAATACTTTTTTCATCTGCATATTTTTTGCAAAGATAAGTTAAAGATTTGTATTGGCAAAAATGCGATTACCGGCTTTGAGAAATGCCATAAAAAAAATCCCGCTCCTATATTGGAACGGGACTTTTTATTTTAATTCGTTTTAGGATTATTATTCTGCTACTTCAGAATTTTTGATCTTAACCCAACCAACAATATTCAATACCATTGCTACGATTGAACCAATACCACCTATTACGCCAAGGAATGGAATTGCACCAACAACACCACAGCAAAGAGCGATTATTGCAGCAACGAACAAAAGTTTTGCACCATCCTTGCCTGGGAAAGTCTCTGAATTTTTGAGCTTAGAATAAGCAATGAGGGTGAAAATGTAAGCGATAATGCTCAATACTGCACATGCAATACCGATTACAGCGCCCATAGTAGCGATAGCTGTCAAGCTTCCTGACAAAATTACGAGGAAGATGCACAATCCAATGATTGAAGAAATAACGCTAAGAATTATTGCAGTACGAAGTTTCTTAACTGCAGGAACATCATTCTCGTGTACAGCCTTTGCCAAACCGCCGAGGCATACTACATAATAAATACTAGCAGCAATTACAAGAAGCGGAAGAATAAGAACTGTCAAAAGACCAGTAAAAGGCATAGAAGAACCCATTACTATTGCCTGAGTCATGTCCAAAGCTGCTGTTGTAGCGATAAAAGCGCTAAAAATAGAAGTTAAAACACCAAGGATGGCAACGATCAAAACTGCCATAAACACCTTGTTCACTGCATTTTTATATGCTAACTTATCCATATTATTTTCCCTCGGTTATATCCCATCGAGCCATCGGTTTTAAATTAAACTAATACAATTGCAAAATTAATATTGTTAGAATATAACTCAGCAAAAAGCCGACAACATTTTATTAACATTTAATGTTTACAACGAAAAGATAAATTATACCCAACAAAAAAGCCTAGCCACTTGCTTTTTTTGCAAAAACATAATAATTTTGCCGTGCCAATAAATAATTGGTTTAAATATCATTGTATTTCTATAATTAGATTAAAATATGGCAAGTAGAAGAAAAGAAATGTTTCCGAACGTTACCGATGCTGAATGGAACGACTGGAAATGGCAAGTGAGAAACAGAATCGAGACTCTCGAACAACTGAAAAAATATGTGAAGCTGACTCCCGAAGAGGAAGAAGGCGTTGCAAAGTCACTGAAGACCCTCCGTATGGCTATCACTCCATACTACCTGAGCCTCATTAACCCAGACGACCCGAACGATCCTGTCCGCAAGCAGGCTATCCCGACCGCCGCAGAACTTCACCAGTCGGCTGCCGATTTGCTCGACCCACTTCACGAGGACGAAGATTCTCCAGTTCCAGGTCTTACCCACCGCTATCCGGACAGAGTTCTGTTCCTCATCACCGACATGTGCTCNNCGCCACTGCACACGCCGCAGATTCGCTGGTCAGCACGACTGCCAGTCACCATCGGAACGCATACAGGCAGCTATCGACTATGTAGCACGCACCCCACAGGTTCGCGACGTCCTCCTTTCGGGTGGCGACGCTCTTATGGTCGATGACGCTATGCTCGAATCTATCATCCAGAGACTCAGAGCAATACCTCACGTAGAAATCATCCGTATCGGTTCGAGAACTCCAGTTGTATGCCCGCAGCGTATAACCGACAGCCTCTGCGAAATGCTCAAGAAGTACCACCCGATATGGTTAAACACCCACTTCAACCACCCGAACGAAGTTACCGAAGAATCGGCAGCAGCTTGCGCTCGTCTTGCTAACGCAGGTGTTCCTCTGGGCAACCAGTCGGTATTGCTCCGTGGCATCAACGACAATGTCGATATCATGAAGAAGCTGGTTCACAAGCTCGTTATGATGAGAGTTCGTCCGTACTACATCTACCAGTGCGANNATGGGTCTCGAACATTTCCGTACTCCGGTTTCGAAGGGTATCGAAATCATCGAAGGTCTTCGTGGTCACACATCAGGATACGCAGTTCCTACATTCGTAGTTGATGCTCCAGGCGGCGGCGGAAAGATTCCTGTAATGCCTAACTACCTGATTTCGGAAAGCCCGACAAAGGTTATCCTCCGCAACTACGAAGGCGTTATCACAACCTACTCGCAGCCAACCGATTATGTTGACAACCAGACTCCTGCAAGCGAAGAGTCGAAGATTAAGCCAGAAGGCGTTCTCCGTCTGATGAAGGGCGAACAGATGGCTCTCGAACCAAGCAACCTCGCTCGTAAGGAACGTCACACAAAGAAATAAATCAGAAATATGCTAGATTGAATAAAGGCGTGTTAATCACGCCTTTATTTTAAACACAAACGGATGCCCTTTGTCAGCGAAATACTGAAGCACAAGTCACTGTCGATTGTCGGAATGGAAAAGAACACCGGCAAGACGGAGTGTCTTAATTATATTATAGGTAGGCTACGCGACAGCGGCACCAAAATCGCCATAACCTCAATCGGCATCGACGGCGAAAGCGTCGACCAGGTGACAAGCACCCACAAGCCCGAAATCGAAATATATCCCGGGACCATGTTCATCACCTCCGAGAACCATTACCGCACACGCAAGATCACATCGGAAATACTGAACATCTCGAAGCAATCGACTTCACTGGGACGGCTTGTAACGGCACGGGCGCAATCGCAAGGCAAACTGATATTTTCCGGCCCTACCAGCACAATGTGGATTAAGGACATAATCGCCGAAATGCAAGGCTACGGCAGTCAGCTTACCATTATCGACGGTGCATTGTCGCGCAAGTCGTTAGGATCGCCATCGGTTACCGAGTGCATGATACTTTCGACTGGTGCAGCCGTCTCGCACGACTACAAGGAACTCACACGCAAGACCAAGTTCGTCTATAGCCTGATAAATATCGAGGAATACAAATCTCCAGTGAGCGATAAACTTCTAAACATTGACCGTGGCATTTGGGCAATCGACGAGAACAACGAAATCCACGACCTTGGCATCGACTCCACCCTATTGCTCGAAAACAAGAAGGACAAACTTTTCGAGTACGGCACCACCATTTTCGCCAGCGGAATCGTCACCGACAAGGTTTTGAATCTTTTGCGCATGCAAAAGGAAATACAAAACACCACATTGATTGTCAAGGATTTCACAAGGATTTTCGTCACTCCAGAATCGCTCTACTCCTACCTGTCGAAAGGTGGCAAAATCAAGGTCCTATTACGCACAAAGCTCATTGCCGTCTGCGTCAACCCCACCTCGCCCAGCGGATACATTTTGAATTCGGAAAGAATCACGACAGAACTTTCGGAAGCACTGAACATACCTGTGTATGATGTGTTTAAGGAGAAAATGAAGAATGGACAATTAACAATGGATAATGGACAATTGATAATTGATAATTAAACATTTTTGCCAATCCAAACCAAAACTATATTTTTGCGACAAAATAAATATCAATGAATAACGAATCACAAAATATAAGCTACATTGAAACCAGGGAACATGGCATTGAACTTTGAACCCTTGAACATTGAACGTTGAACCTTGAACGTTAACCCAGAAACCTGAAACTTAGAAACTTAGAAACATCCCTTCCCTCCCATGCCCGAAACAATATCAATAACCCACGGTACCATCACCACCATCAAATTCGACAACGAGCCGACGATGAACGCCATGAGCCAGCTTTTCCTAAAGGAATTCCACGAAGCTGTTGAATCTGTCCGCAACGACAAGGAATGCCGAGTACTAATAATCCAAGGCACCGAAAAAGTATTCTCAGCAGGTGGCAACCTGCACGAAATCGCTGGTGCCGACTACGAAAAAGCAGTTCTTATGGCAACCAACGCCCACTACATATACGACGGACTTCTAAACCTTGAAATTCCAGTAATTGCTGCACTTGACGGCATAGTTTATGGCGGCGGTCTGGAACTCGCACTACGCTGCGACATACGTTTCTGCTCTCCCGAAACCCGCATGAAGTTCCCAGAAGTCGATATGGGCATAATCCCCGGTGCTGGCGGAATCTCGTTCCTATCGAAGTACATAGCCCCTGCCGACATCGCATACTATGTGTATTCGTGCAAGCAAATTCCTGTGGACTACGCAAAGCAACACGGAATTGTGCAAGATGTTTTCCCTCGCAACGAACTGTATGCCAAGGCAGAAGAATTTGCAAAACTGCTAGCATCAAAGCCACGCGAAGCACTTCGCGCCGCAAAGCACGAAATCGTTTCCACAATGCACGACAATCTCAAGGATAGCCTAACCCTTGAAATAAAGGAATTCGCATCGACTTTGCAGACCGATGGCAAAAGAATTATCGCAGAGTGGTTTGAAAAGAAAAAGTAACTAAATTGTATTGTAAGGATATCTGTCGAAATGAATCTTTTTTACCATTTCGAAAAGTTTCGTTTTGAACTCGTCGATATTCTGCAGATCCTTGGCCGAAACAAAAACGCAGTCGCCATTCTTGGCAAAATACATTTCCTTTAACTCGTCGAGCGAATAGTTGTCACGAGTCTTAGGCGTCAAGTCGTCCTCGTCCTTCTTCGTATAGGTAAAAGCATCTATCTTGTTGAACACAACAAGAATAGGCTTGTTTACAATTCCAATATCCTTAAGAGTCTGCTCCACGACCTCCATCTGCTCCCTGAAGCAAGGATGCGAAATATCTACCACATGTATTATAAGGTCGGATTCGCGAGCCTCGTCGAGCGTCGATTTGAACGATTCGATGAGCGTAGTCGGTAACTTACGTATAAAACCAACGGTATCGCTAAGCAGGAACGGCAGATTGTTTATCACGACCTTGCGCACGGTAGTGTCGAGAGTAGCGAACAACTTGTTCTGTGCCAGCACTTCCGACTTGCTAATGAGGTTCATTATGGTCGATTTGCCGACATTGGTATATCCAACCAGCGAAACCCTGACAATACCGGCACGATTTTTACGCTGCTGAACCATGTTCTTGTCAATCTTCTGCAAATCGAGCTTTAGCTTGGCAATCTTGTCGAGAACGATACGACGGTCGATTTCTATCTGAGTTTCACCAGGACCACGCATACCGATACCGCCACGCTGACGTTCCAAGTGAGTCCACATACCAGCCAATCGTGGCAAAAGATACTGATACTGCGCAAGTTCCACCTGAGCCTTTGCATGTGCAGTACGAGCGTTTTGTGCAAAAATATCAAGAATAAGATTTGTGCGGTCGAGAACTTTCACCTGAAGTTCACGTTCAATATTTCGAAGCTGTGTTGGCTGCAGTTCGTCGTCGAAAATCACAAGAGAGATTTCGTTCTCCTGTATATATTGCTTTATCTCCTCAAGCTTACCCGTTCCAACGTATGTACGTGTATTTGGAGAATCGACATTCTGCACAAATCTCTTAACAGGCTCTACCCCTGCAGTATTTGCAAGAAAATCAAGCTCTGCAAGGTATTCGTCAACCTGTTCACGCGTCTGCTGGCGATTAACAATTCCTACAAGGACTGCCTTCTCGAATTCTTCTTCCTGACACTCAAACATTTCTCGGCTAGAATTTAAAATTAATAGGAATTGTATATTTAACCTTGACAGGTGCCCCGTCTTTCATTCCTGGTTTCCAGCTTGGCATCGCCTTTATGACACGTACGGCTTCCTTGTCGAGCGATTTGTCAACGCCTCTAACAGCCACAACATCGGTAACTTTTCCAGTCTTATCGATTACAAACTGAACATACACCTTTCCCATTATGTTTTTCTTCAACGCTTTCTTCGGATAATTGATATTTTCCGACAAATATTTTACAAGGCCATCATTTCCATTTGGAAATTCGGGCTGGCTATCGAGTTCGCTGACGGCATATTCTGCATCTTTACCATTTACTGCATTATTGTTTTGCGAGTACGACAACAATGGTAATGCCATACCTATTAATAATATTATCAACTTAAATCTCATAATTAATCATTTTAGTCCATAAAAAAGCCCTGTCGTTAGGCAGGGCAAATATTTTAGCAATAATTTCTTAGTTCAACTTGAAGTTGATTGGCACCTGATAAGTTACAGGCACTGCCTTTCCTCTCTGAGAACCTGGTTTCCATTTTGGCATTGCCTTAACAACTCTCAAAGCTTCGGCATCAAGAGCAGGGTCAACACCACGGAGAACCTTTACTTTGGTAACGGCACCAGTCTTGTCAATTACGAACTGGATGAAAACTCTACCCGATACACCATTTTCCTTTGCGATAGGTGGATACTTGGTATTTTCTGCCAAATACTTCATAAGAGCAACGTCACCACCAGGATACTCAGGCTTATTTTCTACTGCAGCGAAAGCAACAGGCTCAACCTCTTCTTCTTCCTCAATCTCAATAGTTTCAACGATATGAATCTGAGTCTGAGTCTTTTCATCAGCTTCGGTATTGATGTTGATGTCATCAACCTTTACGTCATCTTCTACAATAACAAGTTCCTCGATAATCTGCTCGGGTTCTGGTTCCGGTTCTGGTTCCGGTTCTTCCGGCTGTTCGTCTTCCTGGATAGTATTGTCAATTTCCTCTTCAATGACTTCATCAATTGTCAAATCGCCAAGAGATCCCAGCGAAGCGTCTTCCGACGACCATTCGAAAGCAACAAGACATGCTGCCAACGCAACAACTGCTCCTATTTCTAAAAAGATGATTCTCAATCTGTCGAGATCAGCTTTTGGTGATTTCTTTACTTGCATAATATTGTCCTTTCTAAATTATATTTTTCGGTTGTAAAGATACACAAATTATTTTTTTACAACAAATTTTTATTCCAATTTTTATTTACCAAAGCATATGAACAACTTTGGAATTGTAATTTATTGAACTACAATTCCTTTTAAAGTTGCAGAACTAGCCTCTATGATTTTTACATTTACATAATCGCCCTTTTCAAACGACATTCTATCGAATACGACCACCTTATTTTGCTGCGTCCTGCCAAATAACATGTCGGAAGAGCGCTTTGATTCGCCTTCGATCAGCACTTCGAATACCTTGCCTACGTCGCTGTGGTTACGTTGCAAAGATATGCGGTTCTGTATTTCGATGAGCCTTGCTAGTCTAGCAACTTTTTCCTCCTCGGGAACATCGTCAACAAGATTCTTCGAGGCAAACGTACCAGGTCGATTAGAATACTTAAACAAGAAGGCTGAGTCAAAGCCTACAGTCTCCATCAAGTCAACAGTTTGCATATAGTCGGCATTGGTTTCGCCACAGAAGCCACAGAATATGTCAGTCGAAAGCCCGCAATCGGGAATTATTCGTCTTATTGCGGCAATCCTGTCAAGATACCATTCGCGGGTATATTTGCGGTTCATACGTTCGAGCACAGTGTTGCTTCCCGACTGTACTGGCAGATGTATGTGATTGCAAATGTTATCGTTGCGAGCAATAGTTTCAAGCAATTCGTCAGATATATCCTTAGGGTGCGATGTGGTGAACCTGATTCTCATTTCGGGAACCCTACGAGCGACTGCCTCGATTAGTTTCGGGAAATCGTATTCATCGCATTTATAGGAATTTACATTCTGGCCAAGCAAAGTAAGTTCCTTGTAACCATTTGCCAGCAGATTTTCCGACTCTCTAATTATATCGTCGGCACTGCGGCTGCGTTCACGTCCTCTAGTATAAGGCACTATGCAGTAAGAGCAGAAATTATTGCATCCACGTGTAATAGAAACGAATCCCGAAATGCTTTCACGGTCGAGCCGGACAGGCTCAATTCCTGCGTAAGTTTCGGAAATATCGAATTCTGTATCAGCCACAGGCTTAATATCAGTCTCCTCAACCAGTTCTGGAATATGTCGATAGGCATCGGGGCCAGCAACGAAATCGACAGCGCCACTATCAAACAACTTGTCGCCAACACGCTGGGCCATACAACCAATAACACCGACTTTCAGTCCTTTGTTACGATGCTTGAGGCCTTTCATGAATTCGAGACGGTTCCAGATCTTGCGCTCGGCATTATCGCGCACCGAACAGGTGTTTATCACAACCACATCGGCCGACTGTATATCATCGGTAGTTGTATAGCCACAAACCTTCATTATTGCAGCAACCATCTCGGAATCAGCCACATTCATCTGACATCCGTAAGTCTCAAAATATATTTTCCTATCTTTCATTGCAGAGAATTGAAATGAGGCGCAAAGATACAATAATTTGATGATTCAAAGATTAGCTTCGCTGATTTAAAAATTCAATGATTCAACGATTTAAAAACGATTAGATTAACGAATTACGATTTACGATTTTTGAATTCACTTGAAACAATGCTTCCTATTATATCCGGTTGTACAGACGCAAGATTTTGCGTCTCTATCGGTGCAACGCATTGCGCCGCTACTTCAGGCCCTTCTTCATATTGAAATCGGTACTGCCTGATATTTTGACAGAATTTCTTACGGCATGAAGAATCTCCGACAGGCGCACAAGATTGTTGTCGTACGAAATATCAATCAAGAAACGGCAGAAGCCCTTGTTGCTGAACTTAGAAACATTTTGCGTCCACGAAACCGGATTTTTATCTATCACGATTGTAAATCCCTGTCTATTAATGCAATTATACTTACGCTTTGCATCGTCAGAAAATTCTTTTTCGGATATTGGCTGACGCGAGAAAAACAAGTCGGGATGGAAATACAACGGAACGATTCCTCCCCTGTCCCTACCCGAAATCATGTTGGGATAATCGCTCTCAAGCGGATAGCAATAATGGCGCACACCAGCCGACTTTATGAAATTTACAGCTACGTCGTTCATAAGGTACACATTCTCGTTTGTGGCTACAATGCAACCTTTCGGAACCAATGGCATCTGCGATACATTCGACAACACAAACCTTATATAACCTGCTGAACATAAACTAGATATAGCATTTCGCCAATCATCAAGCTGCAGTTCCGAAATATATTTCGGCAACTCGACAAAAATCTTCTGCTTTGTCTCCCTTGGAATCGACATCGAAGCTAGAGCCTTGGCATAGCTTATAGAAAGCCTTGCAAAGACGGCTTCAAATCCATTGGGATTCAACTTTTTAAGAATTCCCGCATCCGAAACTCGCAGGAACAAACGCATTTCTCCTCCCCGTGAACCAACAGCCGGAAATGCACGACGGATACTTTCGACCTTCTGCGGTGACGGGAAAAATATCTTCTTCGATACAGGACGGTGGAACTTTGTAGAAAACGGATGATTCTCGTATCCAACCAGATACACCGCCTGTCCTACAGAATAACCTTCAGTATTGCAATAAATGAGAATCTTGCCATCGGCACGCTCAACGCGACGTATTTTTATGAATTCGGCATCAGTATCGCTGGCATTTCGGCAACGAAGCTTTGCATTTTCGGTCAATTGCATTTCAGAAGCAAGTACGATGCAACCATCTTCAATTTTTTCGATTATCCCGACAAGCAAACCAGTTTCGGAATTATGTGTAACGGCGTTCTTAACATCGTGTCCCATAAACCATTGCGTCTTCTCGCGGGCAAAATCCGAAGAAAGGATTTCCTTTGCCTCTCCAATACGCGAATGATCGTCGAGAGCCATACGGTACGCACGTGCAACATTGTACACATAATCCGGCGTCTTCATGCGGCCTTCGACCTTGAGCGACGAAATTTTCATCCGTGCAAAATCTGGAATCAGGTCTATCAACTGAAAATCCTTCATACTAAACAATGGCTCGCTACCTTTCGAAGTATTGAAATTTCGACGGCAAACCTGAGTGCACATTCCCCTATTTGCCGAATTTCCACCAAGATAACTGCTGAACAGGCATTGTCCCGATACCGAATAGCATAAGGCTCCGTGAATGAAAATTTCGGTTTCCACCTCTACCGACTTCGATAAATCTGACAATTCGTGCATCGAGAGTTCACGCGCGAGTACCACACGTGAGAAACCGCACTTTTTCAGATAGTTGCACGACAACGAATTGTGCACAGACATCTGCGTGCTGGCATGAATCTGCAATTCGGGGAAAAAGTTGCGCACAATGTTTGCAACAGCCAAGTCCTGAATTATCAGTGCATCGGGACGGCATTGCGACAATGCCGACAATGTCTCGATTAGCTCTGGCAACTCGCTGTTCTTAAGCAGAGTGTTCACCGTGACATATACCTTTGCATTGCGCGAATGTGCCTCGCCCACAACATTTTGCAGATCGGCATACGAAAAGTTTCGAGCACGGTTGCGAGCATTGAACTTTTTCAGTCCGAGATATACGGCATCGGCGCCACCTTCCATGGCAGCAAAGAACGATTCAACATTTCCCGCAGGCAAAAGCAATTCAGGTTTGAACATAAACGAAATTTTCCGCAAAAATAAAGTTTATTTACGATTTACGATTGCTTTGGGACAAAAAGGCTAACAGGCTAACAGGCCCAAAGGCTAGAAGGCTAGAAGGCTGAAAGGCTTTTGCTCTGCGATGCTAAATCTAAAATCGTAATTCGTAAATCGTAAATATTTTTGTATCTTCGCACCATAAAAAATATAAAACAAAATAATATGATTTACGATTTCACTTACGAAAACCCAACTAGAATTCATTTCGGCAAAAGCGCACTCGAACGTCTCCCCGAAGAACTCAACAAATTTGGCAAAAACATATTGCTTGTTTACGGCAAGAACTCTATAAAGGCTACTGGTCTGTACGACAAGATTATAGCCATGCTCAACAACTGTGGCAAAAAAGTAACCGAACTTGCCGGCATCAACTCCAACCCGCGTTATTCGCAGGTAATGGAAGGCTGCAGACTTGTGCGCGAAAACGACATCGACCTCATCCTTGCCGTTGGTGGCGGAAGCGTTGTCGACTGCTCGAAAGGCATTGCAGCATCGGCCTACTACGAAGGCGATGCATGGGCGCACTACTGGGAACAGCAAGGTCCTATCGAAAACAAGGTTGTCGCTGTAGCATCGGTTCTTACAATGACAGGAACGGCATCGGAAATGAATACAGGTTCAGTCATCACCAACGAGGACAAGAAGCTGAAACTCGGACGCGTATTCCCATTCCCCGACCTATGCCCGAAATTCTCCATACTGAACCCCGAACTCACCTATACAGTTCCTAAAAACCAGATGGTCAGCGGCATAGCCGACATTTTCTCTCACCTTATGGAACAATATTTCGGTGGCGACGACGACTGCACAAGCGACTATCTGCTCGAAGGCGTAATGCTGTCGCTCATAAACTCGTCGCGCAAGGCAATCGTCGATCCGCACGACTACGAAGCACGAAGCAACATAATGTGGTGTGCCACAATGGGTTTGAACAAAATCCTCGCACTCTCGAAAATGCAGGACTGGGAAGTTCACATGATTGAGCATCAGCTCGGTGCATATACCGACTGTCCTCACGGCATAGGTCTGGCAATTATTTCTCCAGCATATTACCGATACATATATAAATATGGCCTGCCGAAGTTTGTCCGCTTTGCAAAGAACATCTGGCATGTCGAAACAGCCGGCAAGACCGACGAACAGGTTGCCCTCGAAGGCATCGCCCGCCTCGAATCGTTCTTCCGCGAACTTGGTATTCCAGCAACACTCCGCGAAGTCGGTGCAACCGAGGAAATGCTTCCGCTGATTGCAAAATCGACAATTCCTGGCGGTGGCTACAAGAAAATGGAAGCTGACGACATACTGGTAGTTTTAAAGAATTGCTTCTAAAACACTAAATATGAAGAATATAACTTTTGCATTAATTGCAGCCATAACGTTTTTGGCATCGTGCTCTGGGAATGGCGACAAACCAGCCACAACGGAGACCGTTGAACCCGAAATCCAGAAGAAAGACACCCTGATTGCAATACAGGACTGCCAGCACAAAATGCCGACATACATTTTTGCAGGTCAGAACGACAAACTTTTACATGAAATTTTGCCAGATGACTACATCGACAACTCGATAAATGTGTTTCTGCTGGAACGTGGCGACAAGAATATTCTCTTTGATGCAGGACTTGGCACATCGCAAAACGGCCGTCTGCTCGAAAAACTGGACTCTATAGGCCTTCAGCCAGACGAGATAACCGACATTTGCATAACCCATTTCCACGGCGACCATATTGGCGGACTCCTTACTGCCGACGGCGAGGCAGTTTTCAAAAATGCCAAGCTGCACTTTTCCGATATGGAATTGGAAATTTGGACTGTAGGTGTATTAAAAGACAACGAAACAGTTGACAAGATGCTTAAGGCATACGATGGCAGATACGAAACATTTCATGCTGGCGACACAATTATCGATGGGATTGTAACCATTGCAGCATACGGACATACGCCCGGCCATACCATGTACGACATTGGCGAAACACTAATTGTGGGCGACATCATGCACGCGATTGACCTGCAAATCGAACATCCGGAAATTTCCGCCATATACGACTTTAACCCAGTAGAAGCCAGAGAAACACGAATTTCGGTATTAGAAACAGCCCGCAAAAACCACAAGCCAATGGCAGGAATGCACTTCCCCGCCCCTCACATCATAAAACTATAGCAATGGACAGCACCGAAAAACAAAAAAAATACGAAAACCTTATCGAACAGGTAAAAGCATTTGCCGAATCGGAACACGACGAGATTGCACTTATGGCAAACGTTGCTGCTATCATACAAGAGACCTTCCACTTCTGGTGGACTGGCTTTTACCGCGTTGTTGGACAAGAACTTGTGCTTGGCCCATTCCAAGGTCCTGTAGCTTGTACGAGGATAAAATTCGGTCGTGGTGTGTGCGGAACAGCATGGAAGGAAAAACGTACGATTGTTGTCGAGGATGTCGAGGAATTTCCTGGACACATTGCCTGCAGCAGTGCATCGCGAAGCGAAATCGTAGTGCCTATTATCCGCGACGGCGAAGTTGTCGCCGAACTCGACATCGACAGCGAGAAACTTGCCACCTTCGACGAGATTGACAAAAAGTATTTGGAAATACTAACACATCACATCTACTAAAATTTTCTTAACACCGATTGCTCTCTCATAATTATTGTTTACCTTTACGGCAAATTTTCATTAAAAATGAAAAGGTGCATATTTGCAATATTAATTATGGTTTTCGCATTGTCGGCATTCGCACAGAACGACAAGCTATATCTCTATGAACCAGACTCATCAGCACTTGTAAAGACAAAGCATGACAAGGATTCTCGTTTTGTAAGCCGAATCAGCACCGGTGTATCTGTTGGCGGATTTGGCGGACATGCGTTCGGAACAGGCTTTATTGCACCAGAATTCGGCTACAAAGTAACCGACAAATTCACCGTTTCGGGCGGATTTGCCGTCTCCTACTCCATGTTTTCCGCATCAGCAAACACAGAAAGCAAAAGTCCGTACGGATTTCCACGATACACGCTGTTTGCCAAAGGTTCCTACTCGCTGACACCAAGAATAAACGTATACGGTGCTGCAGCCGTCAGTTTCTGCGATTACTACAAGGGCAACAAGACTTCGTTCTCTGGATACTTCGGTGCCGACTATAAGATTACCGACAAATCGACCATCAGCATAGCTGTAAGCATTCACGAAGGCAACCATCACCAGCTGATGCCAGAATACGGACTATACCCGATGGCACCGACTACAACATTTTCACCGATGTTCCAAAATGAACTCTTCGCTAGATAACAAACGTAACGGCAAGAAGATTCAACGCACCAACATCCTCGACTATTTTCCAACTTCAGTCAAGGAACTGAAGGCTTTTGGCTGGGACTATATCGACGTTATCCTCGTCAGTGGCGATGCTTTTGTTGACCATCCGTCGTTCGGTCCGGCCGTGATAGCAAGGGTTTTGCAGAACGCAGGCTACCGCGTGGCAGTAATTCCACAACCCAACTGGCAGGACGACCTCCGCGACTTCCGCAAGTTCGGTGCGCCACGCCTGTTCTTTGGCGTTTCGGCAGGAAACATCGACAGCATGCTCAACCACTACACCGCCAACAAACGTCTCCGCAGCGACGACGCCTACACGCCTGGCGGACAAAGCGGTCATCGCCCCGACTACGCAACCAAGGTTTACTGTCAGATACTCAAGGACATATATCCCGACACGCCAATCGTTATCGGTGGAATCGAAGCCTCGATGCGCCGCTTTGCACACTACGACTACTGGCAGGACAAAATATTGTCGTCGATGCTCGAAATGTCGGGAGCCGACATACTTTGCTATGGAATGTCGGAAAAGTCCATTGTGGAAGTCGCCGACCACATAAACCGCGACGGACATCACTACAACTGCTTCAACATAAGGCAGATTGCCTACCTCAGCGACGAAAACGACAAGAAAAAGGACGACATTGAACTTCACTCCTACGCCGAAATTCTTGCCGACAAGCGCAACTACGCCGAAAACTTCGTAATCGTCGAGCGCGAAGCCAACTCGTTCACCAACAGGCGTATAACCCAGCAACTTGAACATTCGAAACTGATTGTAAACCCAACATACGAACCTCTGTCGGAAAACGAAATGGACAGCATTTATGCGCTGCCGTTTACTCGACTTCCGCATCCGCGCTACAACGGCAAGCCCGACATTCCCGCCTACGAGATGATAAAGAACTCGGTGACAATACATCGCGGCTGTTTCGGCGGTTGTTCGTTCTGCACCATAGCGGCACATCAGGGCAAGCAAATTTCGAGTCGCTCCGAAAAATCCATAATCGCCGAACTGGAACGCATTTCGCGTATGCCGAACTTCAAAGGACACATTTCCGACATCGGCGCACCGTCGGCAAACATGTACCGCATGCACGGAAACAACGAGGAACAGTGCCGCAAGTGCAAGCGTCCGTCGTGCATAGCACCAAAGATTTGCCCGAACCTCAACACTTCGCACGAAGAACTTTGCAAACTTTACAAGAAAGCACTGGAAGTCAGAGGCATAAAGAAGATAAGCATAGGCAGTGGTATACGATACGACATAGCCCTTCACAAGACCGGCAATGCCGAAACAGACCGTATAAACGAGGAATATCTCGAACTTGTTATCTCAAAGTTCGTATCGGGACGTCTGAAAGTTGCTCCCGAGCACACCTCTCCCAAGGTTTTGGAACTCATGCGCAAGACTCCTTTCGACAAGTTTGGTGAACTGAAGGATTTGTTCGACCGCACTAACAAAAAATACGGACTCAAACAACAACTCATACCCTATTTTATCTCGGCTCACCCGGGTTGCAAGGAAGAAGATATGGCCGAACTTATGGCGCAAATAAGCGACCTCGGTATCTGTCCCGAACAAGTGCAGACTTTCACCCCCACACCAATGACGCTCTCGACCGTGATGTACTACACCGAACTGAACCCATACACAATGGAGAAAGTATATGTGCCCAAGTCGCGCGAAGAACGAGAAAACCAAAACATGTACTTCTTCTGGTACACTCCAGAAGCACGCAAGAAGATTGAAAAACGGCTGCTTCAGATGGGAAGAGACGACATAATCAGGAAGATGAAAGCATCGTCTAGAAAAACAGATGAAGAACCACAGAAAAAAAACAAGTCGGAATCAACCAAACATTCAATAAAAAGAACTACATTTGCGAAACAATTAAAAAAGAAATGAAAGCGAAAGAAATAGCAGAATTGCTAAACGGCAGAATAGTTGGCTGCCAAGATAACAACGAAGAACTGACAAACGCATTTTCGTCGGACCTGATGAGCGATGTACTGCGTCTAGGTGGCGAATGTTCGCTGCTAATCACTGGCTTGTGCAACATACAGACAATACGCACAGCCGAAATGGCCGAGATAAACACCATAATCCTCGCCCGTGGCAAGACCGCAGACGAAGAGATGGTTGAACATGCGATTGACAACGACATTACAATAATCGAGACCGAGTATAGTATATTCAAAGTCAGTGGACTACTTTATACTCACGGCATTAACCCCATGTATTAATTATGCATTACACATTTGACATTGAAAAAGGCAATTTCACCAATGCCGGCAACGCATCGGGAAGCGTAAAGAAGACATTGAAGCAGCTCAACGTTGATCCGTCGAGCATCAAGCGCATTGTGGTCGCTCTTTACGAAGCCGAAATTAATGCAGTTGCACACGCATACGGTGGAAAGATCGACATCGACATCGATGGCGACAAGATTGTGATGGTCGTCGCCGACCAAGGACCGGGCATCCCCAACATAGAACTTGCTATGACCGAAGGCTACTCAACTGCCTCGCAAAAAGTTAGGGAAATGGGATTCGGTGCTGGCATGGGACTTCCAAACATGAAGAAGAACACCGACAAGCTCGACATCCAGACGGAATTGGGCGTCGGAACAACAATAACAATGACAGTTTTTCTAAAAAATTGACTCAGCAGCTAACAAACTTCAAGCCTTTGAGCCTGCGAGCCTGTTAGCCCCAAAAAAATTGGCCTATGAGTGAAAACGGATCATACTTCTACCACGCGCTTCGCGTTGACCGCAATGTGTGCACCGGATGTACGCACTGCCTAAGGTCTTGTCCTACCGAAGCCATCCGAATCAGGAAAGGCAAAGCGGTTATTTTCAGCAACAAATGCATCGACTGCGGAGAATGCTTCAAGGTTTGTCCAAACCATGCAATATACATCAAGCAGGACGACTTCGAACTGCTCGACGACTACAAGTACCGCATCGCTCTGGTTCCTGCCACTTTCATCGGACAATTCCCAAACGATGTAAAGACCTCGCAGATATACGCCTGCCTCAAGAAAATAGGCTTCACCCACACCTACGAAGTCGAACACGCCGTATCGTTCCTCATTGAACTATACAAGCAGTACATGGCCGAGCACGACGAAATAGACACTTTCATATCGCCATACTGCCCTGCTATCGTGCGACTTATACAGGTAAGATTCCCATCGCTGGTGCACAACATCATACACCTTAGCGCACCTTTAGACATCGCCTCGATAGTTATCCGCCAACGACTGGTAGAAGCTGGCATTCCAAGCGAGGACATTGGTATTTTCTATGTATCTCCTTGCGCTGCAAAGATTGCCGCAGTGAAAAGTCCCGCCGAAGGAAAGAAATCTTTCATAACAGGCGTAATCAACATGGACTTCCTCTACAACAAGGTAAAACTGATGCTAAGCAACTCAAAATCAATCGTAGAGCCTATTAATCATAGTCTTACAGGAAACGATGTACTTTGGGGACTTACAACTGGCGAATCGCGCAACTTCAACAATTCGTGCTTTGCTGTAGATGGAATACGAAACGCCATCGAGTTCTTGGAAAAGGTTGAAGACGAAGATATTAGTGCAAACGGCTTAGTTGAAATGCGAGCCTGCGACCAAAGTTGCGTAGGCGGTGTTCTCTGCCCAACAAACCGATTTGTTGCAAAGCAAAAACTGAAAGCACGTGCCGAAATCATCGACAGCAAGCCGAAAAAAGAAGACTCCGACCAGAAAGTAGCCTTTAACAACAAGGAATTTGCCAAAAAGATTTCCGAAATGGTAAAGGTTGATGAAATAAAGCCTCGTTCGATCCTGAAACTTAACGACAACCTTCAGATTGCCTTCCGCATGGTCGAAAATATGAAGCGCATAGAAGGAATGTTGCCAGGAATCGACTGCTCGGCTTGCGGAGCTCCGACTTGCAACGCTCTGGCAGAGGATGTCATCCGCAACGAAAGCAAAATCGAGAATTGCATTTTCGCCCACAAGAAGATGGACGAATTCTACAAGGTGATGTTCGACATCTGGGGAGAAGAGCTGAAAACGCTATAGATTAATGATTTAAGGATTTAAAAATTTAAAGATTTGATTGATTTGAAGATTTGATGATTTGATGATTCAATTGTAGAGACGTTGCGTGCAACGTCTACTAAATTTAACGATTTAAGAATAAAAACAATTAACGATATGATACTGAAAGACATAATAGAAAAATTAAACCTCAAGGTTTACAACGAGGTAAATATGGACGCTGATGTAAAGAGCGCATACTCATCTGATTTGCTCAGCGACGTAATGGGCAATGCAAAGAGTGGACAGGTTTGGATTACAATGCAGACACACAAGAACGTGGCTTCGATTGCCGCTCTAAAGGATGTTCCTGCAATTATCATTGTTCGCAACGGTGTTCCCGATGACGATATGCTCGAATTTGCAAAGGACAACGATGTGGCTGTGCTCTCAAGTTCAGAACCTACATTCATGCTTTGCGGCAAACTGTACGAACTTATTAAGTAACAAGACTTTCCAGTCATGAAATTCCGCGCAGACCTACACATGCACTCTGTGTTGTCACCTTGTGGCGACATAGAGATGAGTCCGTCTGCCATAATCGCAAAGGCCAAGGAGAAAGGGCTTGACATTATCGGTCTTACCGACCACAACAGCACTCTCAATGCCGAAGTTACACGCAAAATCGGCGAGCAGAACGGCATAGCCGTTATGATGGGTGCCGAAGTCACAACCAAGGAGGAAATCCATTGCCTGGGATTTATGCCCAACGCCGAAAAACTTGCCGAGTTCCAGAAATTTCTTGATTCGAAGGTTATTTTCTTCGAGAACGACCCCGACAAGTTCGGCTACCAGTTTGTAGTTGACGAGGAAGAAAATGTGCTCGACGAAGTTCCCCACCTATTAATAAATGCCCTCGACCTGCCGATGCTCGACTTGCAGAAAAAGGTATATGAAATGGGCGGAATCTTCATCCCTGCACACGTTGACCGCAGCACATTCAGCATAAGTTCGCAACTTGTTTTTGTTCCCGACAAACTTAAGTTTCAGGCACTTGAGCTCAGCTATTACGCCATGAAGAACAACTTCTTCGACAAATTCCCGTGGTTCAGCGACTACAACTACATACAAAGTTCCGATGCCCACTACATTGACGATATCGGCAAAATTTCAAGCGTACTCGAAATGGACAGTTTCAGTTTCGACAACCTTAAAAACGCACTTCACACAGGAGAACAGATAATATTATGAAAACACTTGATTTACATATAATTGACATAGTTCACAATTCTATCCGTGCAAAGGCTACGGAGATTGTGATTGAGATGGTCGACAGCGCAAAACAGGACTTGCTGTCACTCAAGATTATCGACAATGGCTGCGGAATGCCCAAGGAGATGATGGATGCCATAAACGAGACCTTCTACTCGTCGCGTCCCGAACGTAAGATTGGTATGGGCATAGCCCTGCTGAAATTCCATTCTGAACTATGCAACGGCAAGTTCTACCTGAAGTCGGAAGTTGGCAAGGGTACCGAAATCTACGCCGACTACCAGCGTTCGCATATCGACCTGCAACCCAAAGGCGACCTTGCCGGATGTTTCAGCAACTTCATCTGCCAGTACCAGGACATCAACTTCATCATCAAGTACACCACCGACGAAGACTATTTCGAACTTAGCACAGCCGACGTTAAGGAAGTCTTCGAAGGTATGAACCTAAATGATGTCAACATCATCAACAATCTGAAGGATTTGATTGCCGAGAATATTACAGTAGAGGAATAAGCACTTTATATCTTTCCCTCGGCGTAACCCATTTTCACGTCAAGTTCGTAGTTGTACGACGAACGATGGCTGTAGCGGCCTTTGGCATATATAAGTTTATCCTCGTATTTTTCGAAATCCTCATCGGGAACAAGTTTTCCATCAACTGAAACGCATCCGTCTCGCCCATCAAGTACAGCGCCAAGAGCCTCATCGGTTTCAAGGATTTCTGAAAACAAAATTTCATCATACAACGGCTTAACATACTGGCCATCCATAGTGAGCACACCTACCTTGTCGCCACTGCGTAGCTCGAACATACAGTCATCGTACCACGAACGACCGTCATCCTCGTTGGTTATGAATATAGGACGGAAAACAACGTCATCCATCGAGCATGGTACAAGCAATCTGCCCTTTTTGTCAGCGACACCTTTCCTACCCGACTTCGAAACGACAAAAAACTTGTCGAAACACTCAATCTCATCGTAATCGAAACCTAGTACTACCGTACCGTAACCATCTGGCATAACAAGTCCCCATTTCCCATCCGACATGGCAGATACAGGAAACTTACGGTCGTTGACCTTCCCGCGGCAACAACCTAAACGCTCATACTTTGCAGGAACAAGCACCTCATCCTTTATGTTAATCAACTTCTCGCAGCCATTTTCCTCAACCACATAATCCATCCAGTCGTAGTTGTCGCAAATATCATAAAAAGCAATCCGAGAAGCTTCAACATCTTCATCCGGCAATTTATTGGCTACTGCAGACCTGTATTCCTTATACAACTTCTGCATCTTCAAAAGTTGTTCCTTATGGGCGTGCTGTTTTTCCATGATACAAACAAAATTTTCCGCGAAGGTATATAATATACCATCAGCAGGAACAAGAAAGAAAAGTATTTATTAAAGCGTGAAAGTTAACAAAAAGGCTAGCGTCTAATCAAGCTTCAGCACAGCGAGGAATGCCGACTGCGGAACTTCGACCGAACCTATCTGACGCATACGCTTCTTACCTTCCTTCTGCTTTTCAAGAAGCTTGCGCTTACGGGTGATATCACCGCCATAACATTTAGCAGTAACATCCTTGCGTACAGCCTTCACAGTTTCACGGGCGATAATCTTTCCGCCGATTGCTGCCTGAATTGCAACATCGAACTGATGGCGAGGGATAAGTTCCTTCAGTTTTTCGCACATACGGCGACCAAAAGTCTGCGCATTGCTTACATGCGTTAGCGTCGACAAGGCATCAACCATTTCGCCGTTCAACAAAATATCGAGACGTACGAGTTTCGACAACTTGTATTCCGACTGGTGATAGTCGAACGAAGCATAACCCTTCGAGATGCTCTTCAGCTTGTCATAGAAGTCGAAGACTATTTCGCCAAGCGGCAAGTCGAAATGCAACTCAACGCGGTCGGCACTCAGGTAAACCTGATTCAGGAAAGTTCCACGCTTGTCGATACACAATTTGATTATAGGACCTACATAATCGGCCTTTGTGATGATCGTTCCGCGGATAAACGGCTCCTCAACGTGATCGAGATAGTTTGGTCCAGGCATTCCCGACGGATTGTGAACCTCAACCTTCTCGCCCTTGGTTGTGTATGCAAGATACTGAACGTTTGGAACAGTAGTTATGACATCCATCTTGAACTCACGGTCGAGACGTTCCTGAACAATCTCCATGTGAAGCAGTCCAAGGAATCCGCAGCGGAAACCGAATCCCAATGCTGCCGACGATTCGAGATCGTATGTAAGCGAAGCATCGTTGAGCTGCAACTTTTCTATCGAAGCACGAAGTTCTTCATAGTCGTCGGCATCGACAGGATAAATACCGGCATAAAGCATTGGTTTCACTTCCGAGAAACCGGCAATAGCCTCGGCGCACGGACGGTCAACTTGAGTTATTGTATCACCAACCTTCACCTCCACGGCCGTCTTGATACCGGAAATTATGTATCCCACATCGCCTGCCGACAAAGTCTTGCGCGGCGAGTAGTCCATCTTGAGCACACCGATTTCCTCGGCATTGTACTCGCGACCAGTATTAACGAACTTCACAAGATCCTTTGTATTAACCGTGCCGTTGAAAATACGGAAATACACAACTATTCCACGGAATGGGTTGAAAACCGAGTCGAAGATAAGAGCCTCGAACGGAGCTTCGGGGTCGCCCTTTGGTGCAGGAATCTTGCTTACGATTGCCTCGAGCACATCCTCAACGCCCTCGCCGGTCTTTCCGCTGGCACGAAGAATATCCTCGCGGTCGCAACCTATAAGGTCGATTATCTGGTCTTCGACAAGTTCGGGCATAGCAGCATCGAGGTCAATCTTGTTAAGCACAGGAATGATTTCCAAATCGTGTTCAATAGCCTGATAAAGAACTGAAATCGTCTGAGCCTGAACACCCTGTGTAGCATCAACTACCAGCAGAGCTCCTTCGCATGCAGCTATGGAACGGCTAACTTCGTACGAAAAGTCCACGTGTCCTGGAGTATCGATAAGGTTAAGAATGTATTTCTGTCCATCCTTTGCCTCATATTCCATCTGTATGGCGTGACTTTTTATGGTTATGCCTCGTTCGCGTTCCAAATCCATGTCATCAAGAACCTGATTCTGGAAATTTCGTTCCGAAACTGTACCTGTATATTGTAGGAGACGGTCGGCCAATGTGCTCTTTCCGTGGTCGATATGTGCTATTATGCAAAAATTGCGTATGTTCTTCATCAATTGTGAATTTTCGAAAATTTAGGCGCAAAATTACATAAAAACAGCGACTTCTAAAAATATACAACTCACAAAACATACAAATTACTTTAAAAGAATTATAAAACCAGCACTTAAACCACTAAATATCAACAATATAAACAGCACAAATAAGACCAAACAAAAAAATCAAAAAAAATTCACTTAATCGGAATAATATTTGTACTTTTAACTCCGAATTTGGATTAATTTTTTTTGTTATGAGGAAGACTCTATTAATATTAATGGCCGCAGCAATCATGGCTTTGCCAGTTGCAGCACAAAACATTACACGTGTAGATGACAACGGAAACACGCTCTACTTTGGCTTGAAGGTAAACAAGGAGAACAAGTACGACAAAGTGAAGACTCCGCCATCATACGAAGTGATTGCCCCACTTACTCCTGCAGTAGGACAATCGGAAAAGGTAAAAAATACCATCGACACCGCGTGGATACCATTTGTTTACGAAACCATACAGAAATACAACAATGCAATCAACGGCACAGTAACCGTACCTAAACGCATAACCTATCAGGGTGTAAACTACCCGATAACATGCATTGGCATACAAGCATTCAAGGATTGCAAAAAACTGAAAAAAGTCCTGCTGCCACTATCGGTAACTGAAATTGGAATTGATGCATTCAGCGGATGTTCGGAACTCGAAGCAATAATACTTCCTCCCGAAATGAAAAAGATAAACACTGGAGCATTTGAGCATTGCAAAAAACTAAAAACCATTGAGTTGTATTGCGAAACTCCGCCTGAATTCGCTCCGCATTCCGATTTTTACCTATATGGTGTTACTCTCATTGTTCCTCCAAAAACTGCGGATACATACAGCAAAACGGAACCATGGAGCGATGCAAAGAAAATTATTGAACGCGATGCCGATAAGTCAAGTGCAGACACTTTCTGGGCAACAGCCGAAACTGGCCAGAAATTTATCTGCAATGTAACTAATCAGGACGAAGGCACTGCATCTATTATTTCGTACGGAATACAAACTCCTTATATCAAAAGCGAAGAATCGTACGATGATGTTAGCGGAGAATTAAAACTTCCGTATTCGGTAACAAAGGAAAATGTTCCATACAACATAACAACTTTGGATGTAAACGCATTCAATAGCTGCGATATTACTAACGTAAGAATCCCTTCGACTATAACAAAAATAGAAAAGGGTGCTTTCAAAAATTGCAAAAAACTTACCTATGTCAGAATTGACGGCGGAAATGTAGAAATAGCTGACGACGCATTTGAAGGACTCCCAGAAGATGCCATACTATCGATTCCAAAACTATGCGGATCATACTACAAGCAACTGCCTGCATGCAAACGGTTCAAAGAAGTTAAAGAATCCATGTCGAAGTAACATACAACTACCCTATACTAAAGCATACCATTTCAAAGCATTTGGTATGCTTTTTTATGTGCTTGAAATACACACAACTCAAAAGGAAGCATAAAGCACAAAGATAAGCACGTTTAATTTTTTACAGCATACGTTCCTACCTGTCAATATTTTAATTATTTGTTGACATTTTTATACTTAATAATATACTGAAATTTGGACAATATTTAATATCTTTGCAGTTTTAAAAATTCTTAGACACATAAGAAATGTTGTTATGACAATATTTACTGATAGATTAACACTCAATGAGGTTGAAAAAATACTATTTTCAACCGAAAACATCAATATTTCCAAAGAATGGATTGACCGCGTTGATGCCTGCTATCATTTTCTGGAGAAATTTGCTGCAGAAAAAGTCATATACGGGATAAACACAGGCTTCGGTCCTATGGCGCAATGGCGCGTTGACGACAGATACCTTTCTGATTTACAATACAATATAATTCGCAGTCACGCTACTGGTGCAGGAGAACCATTGGACGACATTTATGTAAAGTCGGCAATGATAGCCCGTCTCGGCACAGTATTACAATGCCGGTCCGGTGTTCATCCCGATGTTGCAAAACTACTCATTTCGTTCATAAACGAAGGCATATACCCATTTATTCCAATGCACGGCAGCGTAGGCGCAAGTGGCGACCTCGTACAACTGGCACACATAGCATTATGTCTCATTGGCGAGGGCGAAGTCCACTACAAAGGAGAATGGCGCAAATCTTCAGACGTGATGAAGCAACTCGGGTTAACCCCATTGAAAGTTCACATTCGCGAAGGACTTTCTATTACCAATGGAACATCCGTAATGACGGGAATTAGCATTGTAAACCAGATATATGCCGAAAATATTCTCGATTGGGCAACACTTGCCGCAGTATGGATGAACGAAATCGCTTCTTCATTCGACGATTATATGGCACTAGAAGAAAACGAATGCCGCCGCCACGAAGGTCAACAAGTAATTGCTCGCCGTATGCGTGAAATAGCCGAAGGTTCTAAATGTATGAAAAAGCGCGCACACGAGCTTTACGACTACGGACA
Organism: Bacteroidales bacterium UBA1184; assembly: GCA_002310235.1. Lineage (GTDB taxonomy): Bacteria > Bacteroidota > Bacteroidia > Bacteroidales > ML635J-15 > Bact-19. The sequence goes on along the minus strand of DBYO01000032.1, from coordinate 52,685 downwards.
CAAGGACGTAAAAGTGTTTGAACACAAGGTTCAGGCATATTATTCGCTTCGCTGTACTCCTCAGATATTGGGTCCCATATACGACACACTGCAATATGCTCGCAATATAATCGAAGACGAACTCAACTCGGCATGCGACAACCCAATAGTTGACCCCGAATCACAATATGTTTATCACGGTGGCAACTTCCATGGCGATTATATTTCGCTTGAGGAAGACAAGGTAAAAATAGCACTTGTCCGCCTTGCCATGACATCCGAACGTCAGCTCAACTACCTGTTCCACGACAGAATAAACGGCATTTTGCCGCCATTCCTCAACCTTGGAACTCTCGGTCTGAACTACGGAATGCAGGCATGTGGTTTTACTGCAACATCAACGACTGCAGAATGCCAGACACTTGCAATGCCAAACTATGTCCACAGCATCCCGAACAACAACGACAATCAGGACATCGTAAGCATGGGGACTAACACAGCTTTGATATGCAAGCATGTAGTAGAAAACTGCTTCCAAGTTATGGCAATCCAATACATTGCATTGGCACAAGCAACCGATTGTCTCAAAATTGCAGACAAACTTTGTCCTACTTCGCGCAAAGTATATGAAGAAGTCCGTAAGATAGTACCTCTTTTCATCGAGGACACTCCATTTTACAAGGACATTGCAAACATAGAAAACTATTTGAAAACTAATAAATTGAATCTGAAATAATGAAATATGCTCTCATCACCGGTGCTTCACGTGGTTTGGGCAGGGCTGTTGCCTTACGCCTCGCTAAAGACGGTTTTGCTGTAATAATCAATTACCAGTCAAACAAGGAAGCTGCCGAAGAAACATTGAAAATAGTTCAGGAATCTGGCGGAAACGGAGAACTCCTCCCCTTCGACGTAGCCGATTCAAAGGCTATCGAAGCTGCTTTGGAATCGTGGCAGTCTGCCCATCCCGACGAATATATTTCGGTACTGGTAAACAACGCTGGCATCAGAAAAGACAACCTCATGATATTCATGCAGGAAACCGAATGGAACAATGTTGTTGACACTACACTAAACGGATTTTTCTACATCACTCGCCGACTATTGAAAGATATGATAACCCACAGAAACGGACGTATCATAAACATGTCGTCGCTGTCGGGACTAAAGGGTCTGCCTGGACAGACAAACTATTCGGCAGCAAAAGCAGCCCTCATTGGCGCGACAAAAGCTTTGGCACAAGAAGTTGCTGCTAGAAAAATAACTGTCAACGCAATCGCACCTGGCTTCATTTCCACCGACATGACAAAGGGACTCAACGAAGCTGAACTAAAAAAACTCATACCAATGGGCCGTTTCGGAAAACCCGAAGAAGTCGCTAGTCTGACATCGTTCCTTGCGTCCGACGATGCAGCATATATCACAGGGCAGGTAATTTCAATAAACGGAGGCTTATACACATAAAACAGGAAATTAGTATTATGACAAGAAGAGTAGTCATCACAGGCATAGGCATCTGGTCATGCATAGGAAAAAATAAGGAAGAAGTAACCGCATCATTGCGCGAAGGTCGTTCTGGCATCGGCATCGATCCACAACGCATAGAATACGGCTACCGCTCGCCACTGACAGGAATAGTTGAAAAGCCACAACTTAAGGGTAAACTCGACCGTAAACTCAGAATGTATCTTGCCGAAGAAGGCGAATACGCATATGTAGCCGCACTTGAAGCATTCCAACAGGCAAATATTGATGAAAATTATCTGCAAAACAACGAAGTTGGCGTAATTTTCGGCAACGATTCATCTGCAAAGGCCGTAATCGAATCGCACGAGATGGCTATGGAGAAAAAAGACACTACCCTGATTGGCTCCGCTGCAATATTCCAATCGATGAACTCAACCGTGACCATGAACCTGTCAACCATTTTTCACCTCAAAGGAATAAATATGACCGTTAGTGCTGCCTGCGCAAGTGGCTCTCACTCAATTGGTTTGGGCACATTATTGATTCGCAATGGTCTGCAGGACATGGTACTTTGCGGTGGTGCACAAGAAACCAATTACCTGTCGATGGGTAGCTTCGATGGTATAAGCGCTTTTTCTACACGTATAGACGAGCCAACAAAAGCCTCCCGCCCATTCGACCGTAACCGTGACGGACTTGTTCCAAGCGGTGGCGCAGCAGCATTGGTACTCGAAGATTACGACCACGCAATAGCTCGTGGAGCCACAATATTAGCCGAAGTATGCGGATACGGATTCTCGTCAAACGGCGAAAGCCACATATCACAACCGAGCGAAGAAGGTTGTATGCGCGCAATGATGCGTGCAATAAAAGAAGCTGGCGTAAAAGCTGAAGACATTGACTATGTAAACGCTCACGCAACTTCGACACCTCAAGGCGACATGTTCGAGGCATTGGCATTAAAACAACTGTTCGGAAAAATACAAACGCCAATCTCATCAACAAAATCAATGACCGGACACGAATGCTGGATGGCAGGCGCAAGCGAAATAGTTTACTGCATACTGATGATGCAGAACGGTTTTATCGCTCCTAACATAAACTTCGAAAATCCAGACGAATATTCCGATGGGTTGAACATTGTGACCAAAGCTACAGAAAAGAAACTTAACACCATACTATCCAATTCATTTGGATTTGGTGGCACAAATTCTGCATTAGTAATACGTAAAATATAAGTTTAATAATATAATCTGTACAATCATGAAAAAGACATTATTGGCAATTTTAATTATCCTCACGGGGATAGCAACAGCAACAGCAAAACCAGATGTAACGGTTATCAAGGGGTCTCTCGTTGAACTTAAAAAGTCAAATGCAAAAATGTTTGTCCGCTGGGACTACACTAACAGCACAATCGAGGGCAAGGAAGTAAATGCTTATTTGAAGGAACGTGGTGACGACTGGGTTCGCGACTACGATGCCGAAATTACAAGAGCAGAAAGCAACTTCAGAGAACGTCTTGACGAAGAAACCAAAGATGTTCAGACTACAACCGATGAAAGTTCTGCCGAATACACCATTATTATGAAAGTGAAAGACTTTAACTACGGCATAACCGGATTGGCAGTCGCTGTAGGTTTTGGCGCTGGAGATTCGCATCTATATGGCACAATGGAAATTTACAAGAAAGGACAAGCAGAACCTATTGCAGTTCTCGATGTTGACGGAGTTCCAGGTGCTGGATTTGGCAACGAAATCCGTCGTGTAGAGGCTTACCGCGAATTGGCAGAAAACTTGGCTAAACTTATAAAAAAAGCAAAATAGTAAACGAATGGACTTATTTCCTGAATTAGAAAAAAAATATACAAAAGAGCAACTTTCTGCACGCGAAGCTCAGCGTCAAGCCGAATGGATTGCATGGGGACCGATAGTTTTCCAAGCATCGAGGCTAATGGTAAAGTTTGGAATTCTCGATTTGCTTCGTGATAGCAACGACGGAATGACGCAGGAAGAAATAGTAAAGGCTACAGGTTTGTCGCCATACGCTGTAAAGGTGCTGATGGAAGCATCGCTATGCATCGGTACTGTGCTAGTTGACAAGGACACCGACAGGTTCAGCATATCGAAAACTGGCTGGTTTTTGCTTACCGACAAACTCGTAAGAGTAAACATGGACTTCAACCACGATGTAAATTACGAAGGTTGGTTCAAACTCGAAGAGTCGTTGCTTGAAGGCAAGCCTGCAGGACTTAAGCATTTCGGCGACTGGCCGACAGTTTACGAAGGCTTGTCGCAGTTGCCAGAGCAAGTGCAGAAAAGTTGGTTTGGGTTCGACCATTTCTACTCAGACAACTCGTTTTCACAGGCTTTGGAAATAGTTTTTTCAAACAAACCGAAAACATTGCTCGACGTTGGCGGAAATACTGGTCGCTGGGCTTTGCAATGCGTTGGTTACGATAATAATGTGAATGTAACCATAATGGATTTGCCTCAGCAGTTGGAAATGATGCGCAAGTTTACCGCAGGACAAAAAGGTGCAGAACGCATTGACGGTTACGGCATAAATCTGCTTGATAAAACAGCCTCCTTCCCTACCGACAAGCACTACGATGCGATATGGATGAGCCAGTTCCTCGACTGCTTTAGCGAAAATGAAATACTTAGCATTTTGTCAAGAGCAGCAAAAATAATGGATGACGAAAGCCGTGTTTACATTATGGAAACATTCTGGGACAGACAGAAATACGAACCAGCAGCGTTTTGTCTAACAATGACAAGTTTGTATTTTACAGCTATCGCCAATGGCAACAGCAAAATGTATCATTCCGAAGATATGGCAAGACTTGTTCGTGAAGCAGGAATGGAAGTAGAAAAAATACATGACAATTTAGGTCATGGACATAGTATAATGATTTGTAAACGTAATAAATAATTATATGGATAGAAAAGAAATAGAAGCAAAAGTAAAAGAATTTTTGATTGAAGATCTTGAACTTGAAGAAGATAAGATAAAGCCAGAAGCAAGGCTTAAGGAAGATATAGGTATCGACAGCCTCGATTTCGTTGACATCGTGGTAATAGTCGAAAGAAAATTCGGCTTCAAGATCAAGACGGAAGAGATGGTTAACATAAAGACATTCAGTCAGTTCTGCGATTATATAGAGCAAAAGACGGCCTAAATAATGGCTGAAGAGTTGCAACATAACGAATGGTCAGGGAAAACCGATGGACAACCGTGGATGCAACGTTCTCTCATCGGCATGTTCCGTGTATTGCCAATATGGGTAATGTACGGATTTATGGCAGTTTTTATTGTTCCGTTCTACATGATATTCAGCAGAAAAGGTTATAAAGCCACATACTCATTCTTCCGCAAACGTTTCCAATACGGACGATTAAAATCTTTTTGCAAAGTCTATGCAAACCATTTTCGTTTCGGTCAAGTAATATTGGACCGCTTTGGCGTATATGCAGGCAAGAAATACAATTTTTCTGTCGAAGGACAGGAATATTTGGATGAACTTGAGACTCATCCCGAAGGTTTTGTCCTGCTAAGCAGTCATGTTGGAAATTATGAGATTGCTGGTTATTCTCTAAAGCCTAAAGCGAAGAGATTCAATGCACTGGTATTTGGAGGAGAAACAGCAACCGTCATGGAAAACAGACGGAGAATATTATCACAAAACAACATGAACATGATTCCGGTGATGGCCGACATGTCGCATCTGTTTGCACTAAACACTGCAATCGACAACGGAGAAATAATAAGTATGCCTGCCGACCGCATTTTCGGTTCACAAAAAGCTTCTGAATGTACTTTTTTCGGAGAAACAGCTCGTTTTCCATTAGGTGCATTTGCATTGGCGACACAAAAAAACGTATCCGTTCTTGCTATTTTCGTAATGAAAGAAACGGCAAAGAAATATCATGCATACGTCCGTAAAATCCAATGCGACAGAACTGCAAAAATTCGCGAACAAATGAGCCAAATGGCACAGAATTTTGCAGAAAACCTAGAGGAAATCGTCAGGAAATACCCGACGCAATGGTTCAACTATTTTGATTTTTGGAAACAATGAAAGCAATAGACGAATTGACAATAGAAGAACTTATCCCGCAAAGACCGCCATTCGTAATGATTGACAGGCTGGTATCGAGCGACGAAGTGTATTCGATAACTGAACTCACTGTCCGCGAAGACAATCTGTTCGTCGAAGACGGGCGGCTTTCGGCATCGGGACTGATTGAAAACATAGCCCAAACCTGTGCAGCAAGAATAGGATACATAAACCTAAACCACGGTCAAACTGTTAAAATAGGTGTTATCGGTTCAATAAGCAACCTGAACATTGAACGCACGCCAAAAGTCGGAGAAAAACTGACAACCACCATCAAATTGCTGGAAGAAGTTTTCCAGATGACATTGGTAGAAGCGGTAATCGCCAGCGACAACGAAGAAATCGTTCAGGCCAACATGAAAATTGCCTTGACTGACATTGACTCAAAAAATTAATGACTATGGGAAAGGAAAAGATATTATCGGTAACCAAACCTTTTGAAATACGCTTCAGCGAAGTAGATTCGATGGGTGTCGTATGGCACGGGCACTACTCGGTTTACTTCGAGGATGCAAGAGAGGAATTTGGCAAGAAATACGATTTGGGCTACCTTATGATGTACGGTAAAGGTTTCTTCGAACCCATAGTTGACCTTTCAATAAAATACAAGAAACCGTTGATTTACGGCATGAAACCCGAAATCACAATTACCTACCGCCCTACCGATGCTGCAAAAATCATATTCGACTATGAAATTCGCAACAGAGAAACTGGTGAAATTCATGTGACAGGGCGCACAATTCAGGTTTTTATGAATAAAAACAACTATCAGCTCGTATTGACGAATCCGGATTTCTACGAGGAATGGAAAAAAAGATGGGAGGTCGGAAAATGATTGTAAGCATTGCAAATAATATAACCTCGCCATTGGGCATGACAACTGCCGAAAACTATGCTGCCGTAAAGACTGGTAAATCAGCATTAAGGCGTTACGAAGGACATTGGGGATTGCCAGAAGCATTTGTAGCCTCGCTAATTGATAGAAGCCTATTCTCAGATACTAGATATACCATAGTCGAACAGGCTGTAATACACTCTGTTGCAAAAGCATTGGAAAATGCAAATATAGATACCGCATCACCAAAAGTATTGTTTATACTTTCCACCACCAAAGGCAATGTATTTTTGCTTGACAAGCGAGAAAAAGGATTTCCACAAGAGCGCGTTCGACTTGGCATGATGGCACGACAGATTGCCTCGTATTTTCACAATCCGAACGAACCCATTGTGGTTTCAAACGCTTGTATATCGGGCGTTTGCGCACAAATAGAAGCAATGAGGCATCTCGAAAGCGGAAATTACGACTATGTAATAGTTTCTGGAGTTGACATACAGTCGGCATTCATTGTTTCAGGCTTCCAGTCGTTCAAAGCTCTCTCGCCAGAAGAATGCAAACCATTCGACGCAAACCGTCACGGATTGAATCTTGGTGATGCCGCAGCAACAATAATATACACAAGAAAAGACACTGTATCAGAAAACGAATGGTGCGCTTATCGCGGTGCCATCCGCAACGATGCAAACCACATATCCGGTCCGTCGCGCACAGGAGAAGGCAGCTATAGAGCATTAAAATATGTACTCGGTGACATCGACATACAAAAAATAGCATTCGTAAACGCTCACGGAACGGCTACACCATACAACGACGAAATGGAGTCTATAGCCATCGACAGAGCTGGACTATCAAATGTTCCCGTCAACTCTCTCAAAGGATACTACGGTCACACTATGGGTGCAGCGGGCATACTCGAAACCATCATGTCGATGCAAGCAATAGACGATAACAACATATTGGCAACAAGAGGTTTTGAGACTCTGGGAGTAAGCCGTAATATAAATGTTACAAACCAAAACCAACCGACAGAAAAAAGGGCTTTTATAAAGCTGTTGTCGGGATTCGGCGGTTGCAACGCTGCACTGCTAATGACGAAAGGAGGCTTGCAATGATGATACAACATAGAGTTTACATATCAACAGTCAAGACCATAGTCGATGGCAAAGCATTGGAACTTACCGAAAAAGGCTCTGCCCTACTGACTCAGATTTATCGCAGTCACATTGGCGATTATCCGAAGTTTTTCAAAATGGACACCTTGTGCAAATTGGGCTTTGTTGCATCTGAATTGCTGCTCAATTCCGAGGGGGACAGAAATTTCGAGCCCAGAGAAGACCGCGCAATAATACTTTTCAACAGAAACGCATCACTACAGGCCGACACGAACTACCAATCGACAATACAGGATTCCGAAAATTTCTTCCCAAGTCCAGCAGCATTCGTTTACACACTGCCAAACATTGTAACTGGAGAAATTGCAATCAGAAACAAGTATTTTGGAGAAACTTCGTTTATTGTGATTGAAGAAAACGATGAAAAACTCATGGAACAAAACCTGTCGGTTGCATTCCAAGACACCGATACAAAAAGCATAATCGGTGGTTGGCTCGACTGTACCGACGAAGAACATTTTGAAGCGAATATATTTTTAATGGAAAAATAAATTAATAAAAGTTATGGACGAATTGATTTACAAACTGAAACAGGAAATTATCGAAGCACTGAACCTCGAAGACATGACTCCAGAAGACATTGATGAAAACGCATCGCTGTTTGGCGAAGGTCTTGGACTTGACTCAATTGATGCACTCGAACTCATAGTGCTAATGGAAAAGAACTATGGTATAAAACTGCAGGATCCAAATCAAGGAAAGGAAATTTTCAAGTCGGTAAAGGTGATGGCAGAGTTCATCCAACAGAACAGAACAAAATAAATGACTGCTCCGATTTACATAACTGGCTGCGGCGTAGTTTCTGCAATCGGCCTAAACCAAAAGGAAACTTTGGAAGCCTTGATGGGCGAACGTTCCGGTGTAGGTAAACTTAAATACTTGAAAACCGAACACAAGGAGTTTCCCGTAGGCGAGGTAAAACTGTCGGATGCCGAAATGCGCAAACTATTGGGAATTAGCGAAAACGCCATAACCACGCGCACTGCGCTTATGGGAATGCTTGCTCTTGACGAGGCTATGAAACAGGCTGAGATTACCACAGAAATGCTCCATGAAATTGGGTTCATATCGGGAACTACAGTCGGTGGAATGGACATGAGCGAGCAATTCTACCTCGACTATATAAGTAACGATTTCCATAAGGAATACATTTCTGTTCACGATTGTGGAAATTGCTCGGAAATGACAGCCAAGCATTTTGGCAACTTTGCATTTATAACAACACTTTCCACGGCATGTTCCTCGGCTGCAAACGCAATAATACTAGGAGCAAACATGATACGTTGTGGCGAAGCTGAGATTGTGATAGTAGGCGGTAGCGAGTGCATAACAAAGTTCCACCTTAACGGTTTCAACTCGCTTATGATTCTCGACACAAAGCCTTGCCGTCCGTTTGATGCAACCCGAAACGGATTGAATCTTGGAGAAGGCGCAGCATACTTGGTTCTTGAATCGGAGAATAGCGCAAAAAAACGCAAGGCAAAAATACAAGCAGTACTTTCGGGATACGGCAATGCCTGCGACGCTTTTCACCAGACTGCATCGTCGCCCGACGGCGAAGGTGCATACCTAGCTATGAAAGAAGCATTGGAAATGGCAGGCGTAAAAACGTCTGAAGTTGACTACATCAACGCTCACGGAACAGGAACACCCAACAACGACGCCAGCGAAAGCCAGGCAATGAAAAGATTGTTCGGAGAGAACCTTCCCCCTGCCTCATCGACAAAACCATTTACGGGACACACCACAAGCGCATCAGGCTCAATAGAAGCCGTATTCTGCATTCTTGCACTGCAAAACGGATTTCTGCCAGTCAACCTAAACTACTCACAGGCAATGGACGATGGAATAATTCCAGTCCACCAGTCAACAAAAAAAGACTTGAAGCACATTCTGTGTAATGCATTCGGCTTTGGTGGTAACGATTCTTCATTATTACTTTCAAAATTTGAGCAGAAATGACGAACAAAGAGATATATGTACTTTCTGCAAAGCAGATTTCGATACAGCAGCCATTATCCGAAGAATGGATGACTTCTCCTGAATTGTACAACGTGGATTTCACCCGTTCCATTGATCCGAGTTTCAAGGAATACGTATCTCCTATCGAAGCACGGCGTATGGGAAAAATCCTAAAGCGTGCACTTGCAACGTCGAAAGAAGCTCTGAAAGCATCGGGACTTGAATCTGTTGATGCAATAGTAACCGGAACAGGCTACGGATGTATCGAAAACACCGAATTTTTCCTCGATGCCCTTTCAAAAGAAGGCGAACAACTGCTAAAACCGACATATTTCATGCAATCAACCCACAATACAATAAGTTCACTGATTGCAATACAAATCAAGAATCACGGCTACAACGCCACTTACGCACATAAGGAAATATCGTTCGATAGCGCACTTTACGACGCTTATCTGCAATTCCGCCTCAACAAAATAAGTTCGGCTTTAGTCGGTGGTCACGATGAAATGACCGAAACCTTTTATCAGATCCTGAAAAAAGGCGGCGTAATAGGTTTCGACAATGAAATTTGCGGAGAGGCAGCCGTTTCTGTGATTTTGTCCGACAAGCAGGATAATGCATTGTGTAAACTGTCAGGTCACAAAATAATACATCAGCATGGAATTGACTCGTTGAAAGAAAAAGTTGCAAAGTTCCTGCAAGAAAATGGCAAAACATGTTCCGACATCGACTTCATACTCACAGGTATCAGTGGCTATAAAGAAAACGATGAAGAATACATGTCAGAAACAAAAGCACTCTTTGGCGACAGACCTTTGCTGAAATACAAAAATCTGTTCGGTGAAAGTTTTACCGCTTCGGGAATCGGCTTTTATGTCGCAGCACAATGCCTGAAATCGGGTTTCGTAGCTCGCAATTTATTCGTAAACGAAAAGGACATCACCGACAAGAAACCTAATAACATTTTAATTTTCAATCGTTCCGATGGAACGAACTATTCATTAACGCTATTGGAGAAATAACCGTGTGGAAGATTTTTGGATTAGTATCGTTGCAAACGTTTTTCCTCGCAGGAGGACAGGTGCTGCTTAAGCTTGGACTGGAAAAGTTGGGCAAATTCGAGTGGTCGTGGGCATACTTCAAGTCTGTTGCAACCGACTGGTGGCTACTGGCATGTGGAGTTAGCTTCGGACTTGCAACCGTACTATGGTTTTTCATTCTGAAAAAATTCCCGTTCAGCCAAGCCTACCCTCTGACAAGCTTATCGTTCGTATTCGGAATGTTGGCTGCATGGTTAGTTTTTGGAGAAAGTATTCCTTTTTCGCGATGGATTGGCCTGATTCTTGTCGTATCTGGTTGTTTCTTAATTCTAAAATGAGATGAAAAAGATTTTTTTAATTATAATTGCCTTAGTCGCAAGCATTTTCAGTTTCGCTCAATCTAACGACGAAATAATGGCTAAGTTGACGCAAGCCGCTGCTTCGATGAAATCGATGCAATGCAACTTCACGCAAAACAAGACAATGTCGATGCTTGCAGAACCTACGGTTTCGAAAGGCAGAATGTGCTATGTAGCGCCCGACAAGATGAAATGGGAATACACCGACCCATACCCATTTGCAATCAAAGTTGACGGAGAAAAAATGACAAAGATTTCCGATGGGAAAGAGGAAATTCTTGACACAAAAAACAGAATGTACCAAGGCATGATGAAAATTATCATGAGTAGTGCCACTGGCAAAAATCTGTTCGACAAGTCAACATTCGACGTTACAATTTCCAGCGACGGCAACTTCTGGCGTGCCGACATGAAACCGAAAAAGAGCGACATGAAACGAATGTTCAGCACAATGACATTCTATTTCGAAAAGAAAAGGGACATCATCAACAAGGTTGTCCTCACCGAAGCCAACGGCGACAATACCACAATACAGTTTACCGACATCATACTGAACGCAAACACCGAAACATGCAAATGACAGACAACCTATATACAACCATCAATGTCGAAGACAACGAAAACGGATTTGTAGCTGAAATAGAAACAAATCCGTCTCACATAATATATAAGGCACATTTTCCTGGAAATCCAATCACTCCTGGCGTGTGCATAATTAAGACCGCAGGAGAACTTCTTGAAAACAAAATAAACCGTAAATTGTGGCTCAAAAACGTTAAAAATGTAAAATTTCTATCTGTTATTATTCCTGCCGAAGGCAAAAGAATCAAATACGTATTCTCAAACTTCAAGGAAGAGGGAAACGGCTGCAAGGTACAGGTACTAGTGAACGACGAAACAACAATTTACGCCAAAATATCACTTATATTCAGCTATGAAAGAATCTGACGCATTGAAACTGTGCGTAATAATGCCAACCTACAACAACGGCGGAACTCTGCGGAATGTCGCGGAACGCGTGTTGGCGTTTACAAATGATTTAATCATTGTAAACGACGGCTGCACAGACAATACACCAGAAATTATAACATCGCTGGGTGACAAAATCACTGTAGTTGACTACGGCAAGAACCGTGGCAAAGGATACGCCCTGAAAAAAGGCTTCGAAAAGGCAAGAGAACTCGGTTTCGACTATGCAATTACAATCGACTCGGACGGACAGCATTTTCCTGAAGACATTCCCTTGTTCATTGATGCCATAAGGCAAAAACGAAATGCATTAATAGTCGGAAGCAGAAATCTGAAACAAGAAAACATGCCTGGTGGCAATACATTTGCCAACAAGTTCTCAAACTTCTGGTTCAGAGTTCAAACTGGCATCAATCTACCCGACACACAGACTGGCTATAGACTATATCCACTCAAAAACATGCCTAGTCTTTGTATGATTACATCCCGGTACGAAGCCGAATTAGAGTTGCTTGTTTTCTCAGCATGGCGCAACATACCTCTGATTCCCATTAAGATAAATGTATTCTATCCCAAAGCCGAGGAACGCATTTCGCATTTCAGGCCTTTCTGGGACTTCTTCAGAATCAGCATACTGAACACAATACTTTGCTTCGTGGCGATTTTATACGGATGGCCGTCACTACTAATAAGGAAATGGAGGTCGCATGAATAGATTTTTCCTATCGATATACGACTACCTGTCAAAGCGCAAAGTTCTTTCAATAATCATATTATTGACAATTACCGCACTGTGCGTACTTTCTGCTTTGCAACTAGACTATAAGGAAAACATTGCCGACTTTCTGCCCACCGACCCCGAAAAGGAAAAATACACCTCAGTTTACAACGACCTGAGCAATCAAGGACAAATTACAATAATCTTCTCATCGGACGACACCGATGAACTTATGTCGGCTGTTGACGACTTTGAAACAAACTGGGAGGAAGCCGACACATCGCATCTAGTAAACGATCTAAGATGCAAAATTGACGACGGACAAGTTTTCGATGCAATTGATTTCATACGCGAGAACCAACCTTTGTTCCTTACCGAAAACGACTTCCAGAGAATGGATTCGCTACTTGCCGACACCTGCCATGTTGCCACCTGCCTGCAAAACATCAAGCGAATGCTTTCGTTTCCGACTGCAAGTTTCATTGTGGAAGGAATAAAAGCCGACCCGCTAAACCTATATTCTCCAACCTTACAGAGACTGACAGCATTGAACGCCACCGAAGGTTTTGTAATAAACGACGAATACCTGATGAACGAAAGCGGAGACAAGGCTTTTGCATTCTTCTCCTCTCCTTTTGCCGGTAGCGACACAAAAAACAACGCCATACTGGTCGAACTGATAAACAATGTCATTGACACCACTGCACAAAACCATCAGAATGTAAAAATTTCGGCAGTAGGCGCACCTACCATAGCCGTTACCAACGCCCAGCAGATAAAACATGATAGTTTCCTTTCGATAGCCATTGCCCTAGTGCTGATTTTCGGCATACTTATGTTCACCATGGCAAGGAAACGAAACCTTATTTGGCTCGGCATATCAATTCTTTTCGGCTGGATTTTCGCTTTGGCAATCATAGCCTTATTCAAGACAAGCATATCGATAATTGTCATTGGCATTGGCTCGGTAATTTTGGGCATTGCTGTTAACTACCCACTCCACTATCTTGACCACATAAAGCAGCAACCCGACAAGCGCGAAGCACTTAAAGATGTAATCCAACCGCTGGTTATCGGAAACATCACAACCGTAGCGGCATTCGCCTGCTTGATATTCGTAAAAGCCGAAGCAATGCACGATCTTGGTCTATTCGGCGCACTAATGCTTATCGGTACTATACTTTTCGTAATGGTTTTCCTGCCTCTGCTGGCTGTCGTACCGAAAAAGAAGCACAAACTTTTCGTTGATAGCGGAAAAGAACCGAACGAAAAATGGCGTAAAATAAAGACTTTTGCCTTCTGGCCTTTGGTAATCGTAACCATCATCCTCGGCTACTACAGCCAAGAAACGACCTTCGATTCAGACCTACACAACATCAACTACATGACAGAGCAACAGAAGGAAGACATTGCCCTGCTCAACGAATCGATGCAAAAGGAAGGCAAAACAGACCTTATTTATGTAGTTTCGGAAAGCAACGACCTACAGCAAGCACTGCAACAAAACGAAAAAATAATTAGCAACCTTAAAAAATCGATTCCGCAGAATGTAAATGTAAGCATTTCGGGGCCCGATGGACTTTTGCCGTCAAACGAGAAGCAAAAAGAATCGATTGAAAGATGGAATGACTTCTGGCAACGACATGCCGACATTGCCAACGAAATAAACAGAGAAGCCATTGCAAACGGATTTACCGCAAATGCATTCGTACCATTTACCGATAACATCGGCAAACAATACGACACAAAGTCGCAAGACGAAATGCAGCCGCTACTTGAACTATGCAAAAACTATACCCTACAGCACGACACACTAACACGTGTTGTAAACTTTGTGCGAGTACCAGCGGAATACTCCGACACTTTGAAGCAACAACTTCGACAAACATTGTCCGACAACGGTTTTGCATTTAGCATGTCGGATATTGGAAGCAATCTGGTAACGGTTTTATCCGAAGATTTTGACTACATACTTTATGTATGCAGCATAGTCGTATTTTTCTTCCTTTGCATCTCGTTCGGACGACTCGAATTGTCGATACTTGCATTCCTGCCACTAACTATTGGCTGGGCTTGGATATTGGGCTTGATGTACTTCTTCGGAATAAAATTCAACATTGTAAACATAATTCTGGCGACATTCATATTCGGACAAGGCGACGACTACACCATTTTCATAACCGAAGGTCTGCTGTACGAATACTCGTACGGCAAAAAGATGCTGAAAAACTACCGAAACAGCGTTATTCTCTCCGGAATACTGATGTTTATTGGCATTGGAGCGCTGATTTTTGCAAAACATCCAGCCATGAAGTCGCTAGCCGAAGTCGCAATAGTAGGCATGATGACTGTTGTATTGATGGCATGTTACCTGCCTCCTGTCATTTTCAACTGGCTGACAAAGAAAAAAGGACAACTCCGCGATGTACCTGTAACAATCAAGCGACTTTTGTACACATTTGTATCGCTTCTTGTATTTTTCGTATCGGCATTTGTTATAGTAACGCCATTTACACTGTTTTACAAACTTATCGGTCGTGACAGCGAACGCAAACGACTTTGGTATCATAAGCTTATAGTTGTTTTCAACAGATTTGCGATACTACGCCTTCCAGGTGTAAAATATTCGCTTGACAATCCCAATGGAGAAGACTTTGAAAAACCGGCAGTAATCATTGCCAACCACCAGTCTCACCTCGACTTGTCGTGCATAATGATGCAGTCGCACAAGGTAGTTATACTTACCAACGACTGGGTATGGAAAAATCCAATATACGGATTAATTATCCGATATGCAGAATTTTATCCTGTATCAGACGGCTACGACAAGAATATAGAACGACTGAGAAAACTTGTAGCGAGAGGTTATTCTGTTGTTATTTTCCCCGAAGGCACACGTTCTGTAACTGGAGAAATAATGCGATTCCACAAGGGGGCATTCCAACTTGCACAATCGCTCAACATCGACATTCTGCCAATATTCATACATGGAGCCAACCATGCAATGCCCAAAAATGACATTATCCTGCGCGAAGGCGCTCTCCACATTGAAATAGGACAAAGGTATTCGGCCGAAAAAGTACAATCTGTTACCGCAAGAGAGTTGACATCATACTTCCACAAATACTATCTGGAACATTTCGAAGAAATACGCAACAAATGCGAAGACACTGAATACGTATCAAAACTTGTACGCTACAAATACATATACAAAGGCAACGATGTGGAACGTTCCAGCCGTGCTAACATAAGGAAAATAAAAGCGCATTCGGAAGAAATCAACACCATGCATGGCAGTAGCATAGCAATAAAGAACAGCGGATACGGCGAACTTGCATGGACGATTGCTCTTGTACACAGGCAAACACAAGTATATGCCCTGGAAACCGATATTGACCAGTTCCTGATAGCATCACATTGCACCTACATTCCGCAGAATCTCCATTTCATCAACGATGAAAACGAATTACCAACTTGTGAACTAACAATTGATTGCCAAACGTTTCTGAAATGAAAAAATGCATTGTCATAGGAAGTGGACTTGGTGGACTTTCCACAGGTGTAATTCTAGCAAAAAACGGCTATGAAGTAACCATTCTTGAACAGGCAAAACAGATTGGAGGCTGCCTGCAATGTTTCCAACGAAACGGTGTAAAGTTCGAAACAGGAATGCATTTTGTTGGCAGTCTCGATGATGGAGAAGTGCTTTCAAACTATTTCAACTTCCTTGGTATCAAGAACAAGGTTGAAGTTTCGCGTATGGATACAAGTTCGTACAATACCATATCGCTCAATGGCGAACGTTTTTCCATAGCAAACGGACACGAACAGATGATTGAAAGTCTGGCAGAAAGATTTCCAAATGAAAAGGACAATCTTCGCCGCTATTGGCAACTTGTAGATACAGTTGCACAGGAGTCCCCTTTTTATGACTTGAACCGTATAGACAGAAATGCTCAGCTTGACTTACGCCTATTCACAACAAGCATCAACGAGGTAATCGACGAAGTCATATCAGACCCTACATTGCGTAATGTACTTGTGGGCGATATGTCGCTATATGCAGCGCAACGCAACCGCACACCGTTTTCCACATACGCATTCGTGTCGAATTTTTACAACCGAAGCGCTTTTAGGATTGTAGGAGGAAGCGACAACATAGCAAAGGCTCTTGCCGAAGTGATAAAATCAAACGGTGGCAAAATTTATACAGGTTGCCGTGTCGTAAGAGCGCATTGCAACAATGGTTCGGTAACCAGTGTGGAACTGGAAAACGGAGAATTGGTAGAAGGCGACATATTTATTTCCGACGTGCATCCCATGCAGTTGAGCAGGATGTTTACTGGAAAAGAATTGCGACCTTCTTTCTATTCAAGGATAGAGTCAATAAAGAATACGCCATCCGTATTTTCTCTTTTCCTTAAGTTCAAACCTAGTGCAATGCGGTATATGAACACCAATTTCTACGGATATTCATGCAAATCACCGTGGGATATGGAAAACTACGACGACACAACTTGGCCACGCGGTTATTTGTATATGCACCATTGCCACGAGAAAGAACAAGAATTTGCAAGAAGTGGTGTTATACTCGCCTATATGCTTGCCGATGAACTATCGGAATGGGCACAAACAACTATTGGTAAACGAGGTGAATCGTACGAGCAGTTTAAACATGCAAAGGCGGAAAAATTACTTGATGCCGTTGAAAAGGATTTCCCTGGATTAAGGTCGTACATTGATGAATATTACACGGCAACTCCCCTTACCTACCGCGACTATACATTGTCGCCTGGCGGCTCGATGTATGGTATGGCAAAAGATCTGACTTTAGGCTTGGCAGGACGTGTGTCGTACAAGACAAAGTTGCCTAATTTCTACTTGGTGGGACAAAATATAAACGCACACGGAATACTTGGCGTAATGGTCGGGACATTGAATGTTTGTTCGGCATTGCTTGGCGAGGATGTAATTAAGAGACAAATGCTTGAGGCCAATGCTTTCGTCAAACCTGTCGAACAAAAGTCTGTGCTGATTATCGGAGGCGGACTCGGCGGTCTTGTTACTGGAGCTTTGCTCGCCAAGGAGAACTACAAGGTAACCGTTCTGGAGAAAAATGCCATAATAGGTGGCGGTTTGCAGACAATTAGGCGCAAAGGAGTTGAATTTGCAACAGGAATGCACATATTCGGAGGATTCAACAAAGGCGGAAACCTCTACAAAATCTTTGAATATCTTGGCATTGCCGATAAATTGAACCTTATGCCCACCGACTACAACGCCAGCGATGTAGTTACCATAGCCGACGACAACGCTACATATTGTCTTCCCAAAGGCAGGGAAAATCTTGTTGGATACCTTTCAGGAATCTTCCCCGACGAGGCTGAAAACATTAGGCTATACATTGACAAACTATTTGAACTTTCGCAGGAAGAAGACCTTTTCTACATACGCGAAAGGTCAACAGAACCAAATTTCACTTCTCTGAGTGAAGATTTTATTACTCCATATAACGAGCTAATAGACAGATACATACACAATCCAAAACTAAAAAGATTACTCTGCTACCTAAAACCGCTTTTTGGTGGTGAGGAAGATACAACGCCTGCTTTTTTCAATGCTTTGCTAAGCGTTTTGCATATTGGAGGAACATTCCAGTTTGTGGGCTGCGGTCAGCAGATGGTCGATATGTTGGAAAAAATCATTGAGGAGGCTGGCGGTTCAGTCGTTTCAAGCGAGGAGGTTACAAAAATTGAGGTCGAAGATCACGCAGTCACAAAGGTTCTGACAAAGAATAACAAATCCTACGTAGCCGACAGCTATATTTCTGATGTTCACCCCGATGTACTAATGAAAATCATCAGTGGCGACGCATTCCCTGCAGCTTTCAGAAAACGATTGAAATTGATTCCCGAATCGAATTCGAGCTTTAAGGTTTACATTAAGTTCAAGAAAAATGCCTTCCCATTCCTAAACCATGCCAACTTTTATTACAACAATAATATAAACTGGCCAAAAGGAATAATGTATGTTACTCCACCTGAAAAAAATCAAGGAAAATTTGCGAATACAATGGCAATTATCAGTTTGATGGATTTTGCCGATGTCAAAAAATGGGAAAATACCGAAACTGGGCATCGTGGCGAGGAATACGAGCAATGGAAAAAAGAAACAACAGAAAAGGTTTTCGATGTGATGGAGAAAATATATCCAGACTTCCGGGAAAGCATTGAATTTTCGTTTGCCTCATCGCCACTCACAATCCGCGATTTTCTCGGAAACAAGGAAGGCTCGAACTATGGTTTCCAGAAAGATAGCCGCAATCTGATGCTTTCGCAGATGGCGGTTGCAACCAAGGTAAAGAATTTGTTCCTGACGGGACAAAACGTGAACATTCATGGATTCTGTGGCGTCTCGCTTACCGCAATCGAAACCGCCGAAGCTCTAGTCGGACACAATGTGATAGTAAAAAAAATCAACGAACATTACAATAATTGCAAATAAACTTTTACATTTGCAATGTACATAACAATTTACCTATATATTAATGGATACTGTAAAACTGAAATTGATATACCCGAAGTGGAACAAGCTCCCAGGGCAAACGACATTCAACCTGCCGCCTCACGGACCAGTAGCCTTTGCTGCCACCCTCCCCGAATATGTTGACATTTCGTTTACCGACGAGAATGTGGAAGCAATCGATTTTGACGAGGAATGCGACCTTGTTGCATTGTCGATGATGTTAACAACACAGGTAAAACGTGGGTGGGCGATAGCCGACGAATACCACAAGCGAGGCAAAAAAGTAATTGCTGGAGGAATATCCACAATGCTTCATGCCGAGGAAATGGTAAACCATGTCGACAGCGTATTCCTAGGCGAATCGGAAGGCCGCTCCGAACAGGTAATCATCGACTGGAAAAACGGCTGTCTGAAAAAGATATACAACTATATGGGCAACCAGCCGCCAATCGAATCGGTAGGTCCTTGCCGCCGCGATTTGTACAAGCGCGAACTATACAACCACAAGGGCGTGCAGATGGTTGACCTTTTCCACGCAAGCCGAGGATGCCGTTTCAGCTGCTATCCTTGTGCTGTGTCGTATCTTGGTGGTCGTAAGTTCCGTCCGCGTCCAATTGACAAGGTGGTTGAGGATATGGCTAGCATCGACAACAACCGACTGTTTATAGTTGACAACTCACTGGCTCAGGACAAGCAGTGGGAAATAGAACTTTTCAAGGCAATCGCACCGCTGAAGAAAAAATGGATAAGCCATACCATCGAAGACGACCCAGAAGTGCTTGACCTGGCAGCCAAAGCTGGTGCATGGTATGTTTATCAGGCTGTTTACGACACATCCGATTATATCAAGGAACGCGTAAAGAGATACCACGACTATGGAATCGGTGTCGAAGGCACAATTTTGCTCGGTCTCGACAACCAGTCGGTTGACGATTGCAAGCGATTGATAGATTTCCTTGGTGAAATCGACTTGGACTTGGCAGAATTTACCGTAATGACACCTTTCCCACACACAAAAGCTTACGACGACTTGTTGAGGCAAGGTCGTATATTCGATTTCGACTGGAACCACTACAATGCAGGTCAGGTTGTTTTCCAGCCTAAGCTTATGACTCCAGAACAGTTGCAGGATGTTTACGAATACGCTTGGAAGAGTTTCTATGCAACCGAAACCCAGGAATCGAAGATGTTCAGGCTGTTCTGCAATGTTGCGCTTCGCGAGATGGAAGAAGGTACATACCGTCCGCGTAACAGGAAGCTGGCAAACAAGTCGTTTGGCCGCGATGTTGACAGAAGCAAGAGAAATGTAAATGTAAGAGCTGAAAATTAATTAACTACGATGAAAGTTTCAAAGGAATATTACGATGAGATTTTCCCTTTCAAGGGCGAATGGGATATGGAATCGTCATGCGGACTTAAGATTAGGGATGTTGACGGCAAAAAATACGTAATTGTAACTGAATTGTACCAAGAAAACCCGGGCACATCGGTAACATATGCAGGCAAAAAATTGGCTGACCAGATATGCGAAGCAAAAAATCTGAAACTTGAAGATATTGTTTACTTGGAATGCACGCCAAACACAAACTCAAAACTATCGTTCTACGATGAAGAATACTTTCAGGTGAACTTTTTTGCCGACATGCAACACAAATACCGCCAGCTATCGAAAGAGGAAGTTATGAAAATATTGGGAAGATAATGTTGAAGAAACTAGCGTTATATACCCTACTTATTTTTCTTGTCGGAACAACTGCCGCACAAGAGAAAATATTTTTATGGCAGGACACTGGTGCAAAGAACTGGAAACAGGTGACATTGACGCCATACATATCAGAAAGCAACACTACTGGCACTGCTGTCATTGTTTGTCCTGGAGGAAGTTATTTCTGGCTTGCCGAAGAAACCGAAGGCAATGGCGTTGCAAGATGGCTGCAATCGAACGGCATCTCAGCTTTTGTACTTAAATACCGCGTTGCAGGTTTTTCAGCATTTTTCTGGAATCACAGAAGCAAATCCAGTGGCAATCAGTACCCCGACATGCTCAACGATGCACAGCAAGCAATAAAATGGGTTCGCAATCACGCAAAAGAGTATCATATCAAACCGAATAAGGTAGGCATAATGGGATTTTCGGCTGGCGGACATTTGTCGATGTCAACAATATGTTACAGCAGCAAGGAACAACGCCCGTCGTTTGCTGCACCAATCTACCCTGTTGTCACAATGAACCCGCCATACGTTCACAAACGCTCGCGCCGTGCTCTGCTAAGCGAACGCAGACAAAACGACCAAACCATGCGCGACTCACTTTCGCTTGAGCTGCATGTACCAGCCGACTGTCCACCCGTATTCATTGTAAACTGCGTTGACGACCCTACTGTAGAATATCACAACTCAATGCTGCTCGATTCGGCACTGACGGCAAAAAATATTAAGCACAAATACATACAATACAAGACTGGAGGCCACGGATTTGGAGCCAACGAAGATAAAGGCAGCGAAGAATGCCGTCAATGGAAAAAAGAGTTTCTGAAATGGCTTAAAGAAAACATTTATTAATGACATTTAACGATGAACAACAACGATATAGAATACAAATCTGTTGAAGAAATAAAAGCATTCCAAGAAGAATTGCTGCACAAAGCATTGGCATACCTGCAGGCAAATTCGCCATATTACCAGCGAATGTTCAAAAGCTACGGCATCAACATCAATAAGATAAAGCACATCGAAGACCTTGTGAAAATTCCTTTTACAGAAAAAAAAGACCTTCAACTGTTCAACGAGGAATTTCTGTGCTGCGAGAAATCGAAAATCATCGACTACATAACCACATCTGGCACCTTGGGCGACCCTGTGACATTCGGCTGTTCAGAAAAAGACCTCCAGCGACTTGCATACAACGAGAAGAAATCTTTTGAATGTGCCAATGTACATCAAGGCAATGTCGTGCAACTTATGACAACTCTGGACAAACGCTTCATGGCAGGACTTGCATATTTTCTTGGGCTTCGTGAACTTGGTGTAGGCATTATCCGCGTGGGAAACGGAATTCCCGAACTGCAATGGGACACGATAAAACGCATCAAGCCCGACACAATAATGTGCGTGCCATCGTTTATACTTCGACTCATACAATATGCCGAGGAACACAACATCGACTACAAGAACAGTAGCATCCGACGAATTATAGGCATTGGCGAAGGTTTGCGCGACCAGAATTTCGAGCTCAATCTATTGGGCAAGAAAATAAAGGAGAAATGGGATGTCCAGTTGTTCGCCACCTACTCATCCACAGAGATGGGCGCAACCTTCTCGGAGTGCGAATACGGAATGGGTGGTCATGTTCATCCAGAGCTTATCATAGTTGAAATTATCGGCGAAGACGGTCTGCCTGTACCCGACGGACAACCTGGTGAAATTGTGGTGACAACATTAGGAGTAGAAGCAATGCCATTGCTTCGTTTTCGCACAGGCGACATTGCAGCAAAAATTGTTGACAAGTGCAAATGCGGACGAAACTCATACCGACTCACCCCTCTTGTCGGTCGCATGAACAATATGATAAAACTCAAGGGAACAACCCTATATCCGCCAGCAATAAACGATGTACTTGACAATACCGATTATGTTGAGAACTATGTAATAGAAGTAAGGCAAAACGAAGCCGGCACCGATGATGTAACAATAAAGATTGGACTTAAGGAAGAACAGGATTTCGATGTTGTAAAGGAACTAAAGGACAGTTTCCGCTCACGCATCCGCGTAGCACCGCAAATTGAAATTCTTCCAGTTGAGGAAATCCAAAAAATAAATTTTCCAGCAAAAAGTCGTAAACCAATAAAATTTATTGACCTAAGAAAAAAATAATGGAAAAGTTTGATAATATAAGGCCTTATTCTCCTGAAGATATTCCTGCCGCAATGCAACGTATTGCCGACAGCGAAATTATTCCAGCAATAGTAAACTATTTGATGCCAGGAACAGATGTCGAGTTTTTTCGAGAAAGACTGCGAAAAATCAAGACAACCTATGAATTCCAAATTGGGATCATATCAGATTGCATAGATATAATTCTTAAAAAGACGACAAGCCAATTTGTATGGACAGGAATAGAAAACATTAGAGAAGACAAACCATACCTTTATATTTCAAATCACCGCGACATAGTTTTAGATGCAATGCTGCTGCAATATCTTTTATTAAAGGAAAATCACAGAACCTGCCAGATAACTTTCGGTAGCAACCTAATGCAACATCCGTTTATAGTCGATTTCGGCAAGGTAAACAAGATGTTCAAAATCGAACGCGGAGGCAACAGAAAAGACTTTTACAACAATCTGACGCTCATATCGGAATATATACGATATTCCATAACGGAAAAACAAGAATCTGTGTGGATAGCACAACGCAACGGACGCACAAAGGATGGACTGGATATTACCGACCCTGCCATAATAAAGATGTTCTGGTCAAGTCGCAGAGACGACAAAATTCTTTCGTTGGCAGAAATGAACATTACACCAATCACCGTTTCATACGAATGGGAACCTTGCGACAAGTTGAAAACATTGGAACTCTACCACACAAAAATCAACGGAGAATACAAAAAAGCACCTGGCGAAGACATCAATAGCATACTTACTGGTATTAAACAACCCAAAGGAAAGGTAAACTTCCATATTGGGAAACCTCTCACAGAAGACGTCTTACGTCACATAGACAGCTTGAAAGGCAACTTTTTCTCGAACATTGCAGAACATATTGACAAGCAGATAAACTCAAACTATGCAATAAATCCAAATAACTATATAGCACACGACATACGCAGCGGGGAAACAAAATACGCATGTCACTATACCGACGAACAAAAAAATCAATTCGTACAGTACATGAATTGGATTGATGAGTACAAAGACTTGGACAGAAAACTATTGCGTGAAATATTTCTCGACATATACGCCAACTGCATAAGGTAAGTATAATCAAACAAAACGTTTGCAATATTGTCGAAACCGCAATCCAAAATCGTCATTCGCGAATCGCAAAGATTTCCTTATCTTTGCACAAATTTTGCAAACGATGTTCAAGAAAGTTCCACATACATATGTCATTGTATTCACAATTATAGTCATTGCTGCAATACTCACATGGATAGTTCCCGCAGGACAATTCGAACGCGCGACAAAAGCCCTATCCGATGGCAGCACGACCACTGTAATCGTCGAAAACTCATACCACGAAGTGGATGCAAGTCCACAAACTTGGCAAGTTTTCACATCTATATTCGACGGGTTCAAAAAACAGGCAGGAATTATTGCATTCATACTGCTTGTTGGTGGAAGTTTCTGGATTTTGAACGAAAGTCGCGCACTAGCAGCAGGAATCAACTCATTTCTTCGGTTTAGCAAGCGGCTCGAAAAGCGGAAGTTCCTTCAGAAAATAGGCGTTAATAACATCATTATGGTGCTGATAATGACATTATTCAGCGCATTTGGGGCTATTTTCGGCATGAGCGAGGAAACAATAGCCTTTGTTATAATATTCGTACCATTGGCTATATCAATGGGATATGACTCTATAACTGGACTTTGTCTTGTATATGTAGCCGCCCATTTAGGTTTTGCTGGAGCGATATTTAACCCGTTTACAATAGGCATAGCACAAGGGATGTCGGATTTGCCGTTATTCAGCGGTTGGGAATACAGATTTGTGTGCTGGCTTGTGATTAATGCAGTAGGATTCACATTTATACTTTGGTACGCCTCACACATAAAGAAAAATCCACAGAAAAGCCTTACCTACTCCATCGACGAGTACTGGCGTAAAAACAACAGCAGTCATGCCGACGACATTGTATATTGTACACCGAAATCGGCTTGGGCAAGCTATATAATCGTATCCATAGCTGTTATTTTGTTCTCGATATTCTACCCCATTTCCCAACTAAAAGTTGGAAATGCAGAATTTGAGTTTGCTGCAATACCTATAGTTTCTGGACTTTTCGTTCTCACATCGTTTTTTATGCTTCGCAAATCGGTACATTTTTACATAATAAATCTGTTGCTATTCACGGTTTTGTACCTTATAGTAGGTGTTATGGGCTACGGTTGGTACGTTGAAGAAATCGGAGGACTTTTCCTAGCCATGGGCATAGCAGCAGGAATAGCCATGAACAAGTCGGCAAACGACATTGTAAAAATGTTTCTCGACGGAGCCAAGGACATTTTCTCTGCAGCCTTTGTTGTTGGTCTTGCTGGCGGTATCATCGCCATACTCACCAATGGCAATATCATCGATACAATAATGAATAGTCTCTCGAATGGAATGCAAGACACAGGCAAAGAAGCCTCACTGTCGATAATGTACGGGATACAAACATTCCTAAACATAATAATCCCATCCGGATCAGCAAAAGCAGCACTCACTATGCCGATTATGGCACCATTCTCCGACCTTGTCGAGATTTCGCGACAGACCACAGTACTCGCCTTCCAGTTTGGCGATGGCTTCACCAATATGATAACACCTACATCAGGCGTTTTGATTGGAGCATTGGGAATGGCAAAGATTCCGTTCAACCTTTGGTTCAAGTTCATCTGGAAATTCATGTTGATCCTTATAGCTCTAGGTTTTCTGCTCTGCCTGCCAACACTATACATGACACTCAACGGATTTTAGCATGGAAAAATATTGCATAATCGACGGTTGGAACTGGATAAACCTTTTCGGACTCATCACCATAGTGCTGATGTTGATTCCAAACATTTTGTACGCCATAAAATTCAAAGGACAGGAAACAAAGTGCAAATGTTGTCGTTCAATGTACATTCTAGAACAAGTAGGTCGATATGGCTCAATGTTCCTAATGGCTTTCAACATCGGAATTGCCGAATTCGGATTCGCGTCCAAAACACATTTTACTATATACGCAATTTCAAACGTAGCACTGCTTGTCGCATATTGGTTTGTATATGCATTATACTTCCACAAACGTACGAACGGGAAAAGTATGGCTCTTGCCATAATTCCATCGTGCATATTCCTAATCGACGGCATTATGCTGCGACACTATCTGCTTGTTAGTTTCGCCATAATGTTCGCATTTTCACATATTTGCACAACAAGAAAAGATAGTTGCGAAATAGACAGCAACGCACAATAACATTCATAAATAATATGAGAAAAAACAAAGCAAAAAAAGAATCCACTACCAAACCAGCAAAGAAAAAAAGTGGCAAGTCCATATTCCGAAAGATTATGAAGGCAATCTTCATTACAATTCTTTGCATATTCGGACTTAACCTACTCACAACCATACTATACCGCTGGGTAAATCCGCCCATTACGCTTACTATGATTTCCCGTTCATTATTTGAAGGAGAATCACTAAAAAAAGAATGGAAATCGCTTGACGAAATTTCGCCATACCTTGTCGATGCATCGGTTGCCAGCGAAGACAATATGTTTCTGGGACACAATGGCTTCGACCGAGTAGCCATTGACATAGCCATCGAAGAGCACAAGTCGGGCAAAAGCAACCGTGGCGGCAGCGGCATTTCGCAACAGACAGCCAAGAATGTATTTTTGTGGCAAGGTCGTTCATGGATTCGCAAAGGACTGGAAGTATATCAAACCTTCCTTATTGAACTTTTCTGGTCGAAAGAGCGCATCATGGAAGTATATCTCAACGTCATAGAGATGGGGCCTGGTATTTATGGTGCAGAAGCGGCTGCGCAGGAATATTTCCACAAGAGCGCAAAAAATCTTACCAAAGCCGAAGCCTCGCAAATTGTTGCCGCCTACCCCAACCCTCGCGACCCCAAACGAAGTCCTAAAAAAGCCTCCGCCCGTGCCGCGCATATACGTAGCCTAATGGGACTTATCGGTTCCATAAAGTTCGACGACGAAAGCATTGAACAATGGGAAGACCGCTACGAAAAATACAAGGACAAATATTTTGAAGACAAGGAAAAGAAAGAGAAGAAAAAGAAGAAATAAAATCCTGATAAATCTATTTATTCCCAACAAAACTCTATCTTTCAAAAAAATAATTATCTTTGGCATAATTTTAATTATCATATAATTATGAAGCGTTTATTTGTATCAATAATAGTCATAGCCATATCATTGGCATCGTTCGCACAGGTGAACTACAAGACCATAAAGTCACATTCAGAAAACGGAACGACACTCATGCGCATACAAATAAATGAACTATTAAAACCAAACGATGACGGTGCATATGGTTTCCGCATGAAAGCGCCGATGCCATTTACCTCGTTTGCCATAGGTTTCGATGCCACCGACCGCAATGCTCTCGAAGGACATTTCATTGTCTATTACCGCACATCGCAAGGTCAGAAATGGACAAACTGGCAGGACGACCACGGATATTTCCGTCCCGAAGACATCGAACCAAACATCTTCTACACCGACTTGCTTTTCGGTTTCGACCTCAATATGCACGATTCGATTGAATTCTTAATTTTTCCGCCTGTAAATGTACAACTCACAAAAATTGAACTTGTTTTCCAAGATATGAAATCGGAAAATGAAGAAGCATCGAACCGAACCATACACGTCAACGCTACCCGCGATGGCAACTGTCTCGAATTTCCAGACTACGTTCCTCGTTCAGCGTGGTGCGGCAACTATACGGATTGCCTAAATCCAACATACAGTGTCACATATATAACACCGACACATACAATCATACACCATGGCGCAAGTCCATACTCATACACCGACGGAGCCGCTGTTGTGCGATCTTATTGGTACTATCACGTACATGGACTCTCTGAACCCTGGTCAGACATAGGCTACAACTACCTTTTTGACAAGTACGGAAATATGTACCAGGGTCGCCACAATCCCAACCTGCCCACTTCTGATGTTAAAGGCGCTCACGCAGGATATTGCAATTCCAAGTCAATTGGTCTCAATTTCATCGGACATTCCGATACTCTTGCTACCGCTCCAACCAGCGCCCAGCTCGAAAAATGCTGGGACATGCTAGCCTGGTGGTACGACCGCAAGGAACTCGACCCGACATCATCCGCCGACATAATCAATCAGGCAGGACAATTTACTTTCAGCCGCTACCGTATTTCAGGACACCGCGACGTAAACCAAGACTCCAACGGATCAATCGGCACAACATGCCCCGGCGAAACCCTTTACGCAATGCTACCAAACTTCCGCGTTCAGGTAGCACGTAAAATGAACGACTGCGGATGGAACATTGTTCTGCCAGAAGACGACACTGTTCCGCCAACAACCGAAATCACAGCCGACGAATGGAACAACAGCAACTTTCAAGTCTCTTTCGACGACAGAAGCAGCACAAACAAGGCTTTCTACCAGATACTTGACAAAGAAGACGACAATTGGACGACCAACACATCACGTGGAACGCTTTACGAAAAATTTGACGGACAAACAATTCCCGAGAATTGGACAATTGCAAACGGCAATTGGGTAATGAATTCTGATGCGATAATACAAACCGATGAAGAACTAACAAGCACAAACCTACACTGCAACCTGCATCAGGAAAGCGGATATACATATTTATATCATGCAAAAATGAAAATTACCGGAGATGGCTCTAACCGCCGTGCTGGATTCTATTTCTTTACCGACAATGCAGAACGGAGGAACGGATACATGCTATTTATCCGTGCCGACCACAACACAGCACAACTTTACAAATATGTTGATGGCTCGTATTCGGAAAACGGAGGAACATACACTTCGCTTTCATATACCATAAATGCTGGTCAATGGTACGATATAAAGATTTTATTCGACACAAATACGGGCAAAATAACTTGCTATATAGATGACATTGTTGCCGTTACACTCAACGACTCCAATCCATTTACATCTGGCGACTGCTTCTCTTTGCGCTCTGCAAACTGCAAGACCGAATACAAGGACATCTATGTATCACGTTTGCGCAACAATAGTGCCGACATTACCGTCACAATAGGAGAAAACGGTGACATCCGCCACGAAAGCACTAATGGAAGCTATGCTGGAAAAATAAGAACCATACTTCACGGCAACAACGGAATGTGGTCGGACTACTACGAGAAAGACGTCAAGGTTGACTGGACTGCTCCCGTAACCGAAATAAGCACCGACCATGCATGGAACGGAACCGACTTCGAAGCTACATTCGACGAAACCGAAAACAATTTCGTAGCAGAACGTTTCTACGGTGTTAAATATCTTGCAGGAGAAGAATGGATATCCAACAACTCAAACGGCTTTGCCAACAGCGATTTCGATACCGAAATTGGCGATGCGTGGACAGGCGTAACCGGCTCATGGAGCATTAGCGACGGGCACCTGATCCAGACAGAAACCGCGACATCGAACCTATATGCTACTGTTGACCAAACATTGGCTGACAAATATTTGTACGAATTCGACTTCAAGATGACAGAAGGCGCGACAAATCAGCGTATTGGTCTGCACTACATGAGCACCGACGGACAAACTGAAAACCACGGCAACGGATACTTCATCTATTTCCGACTGTCGTCAAGTTCGTCGAGAGTTGAGTTCTACCGCGTAGAAAACAACACATATTCACAGAACAAGTGCATTGACCTTCCACTCGATACTCACAACTGGCACAACGTAAAACTTATTTACAACCGCATAAACGGCAAGAGTTCGATATATTATGATTACAGCTACTATGGTTCATATACAGCACCAGACTTCTTCACAGAGGGCAACATTGTGGCGCTACGCAACGGCGGTGCGACAGCACACATCGACAATTTCAGGATTTACCGTTCACGCAGCAATACAGCAAGCATAACCGCGGGCGAAAACGGAGATATTCAAGCTCCTGCCAATATCGAAGGGAACCAGGACTTCGCCATCATAAGCTCGATAGCAATCGACTCGGCACAAAACATCGGATGGTACAACTACTCGGTTGCAAACGACACAACTACAGTAAGCATCAGCGACGAAGACCTTTGCGGCATTAGCACCTACCCTTCACCCAACAATGGAAGTTTCTCTATAAGCATTACTCCAGACCTTGTAGGAAAGCAACTTATAATTACCGATATAAACGGTAGAATCGTCCTTGTACGAAAAACCGAATCAGAGGTAACAGAAATTTCGCTGGGAAAAATTGCAGCAGGAATCTACATCGCAAAAATTGGGAAAAATAAGGCGAAATTTGTTATAGAATAATTTGCATGTCACCTTTCCTAAAATACATAGCCAACGAACAACACTACACCGAAGTGCTTTCAAAGCTCACAAATGTAAAGCGTACCCTATGGATTGGCACAGCCGACATCAAGGACTTGTACATAAAGCAAGGCAACGATGTTGTGCCAATGCTTGGCATACTTGCTTCGCTTCTGAAAAAAGGTGTAGAAATTCGTCTCATTCACGCCAAGGAACCTGGAGAAAACTTTCGCACTGACTTTGACCGCTACCCTATCCTGCATACCAATCTTGAACGAGTACTATGTCCGCGCGTACATTTCAAAATTATGATTTTCGACATGGAAAGCGTCTATATTGGTTCGGCAAACCTTACCGGTGCAGGCATAGGCATGAAAAGTCCACAAAAACGGAACTTCGAGGCTGGAATTTACACCAACGATCCAGAAATTGTAGAATCGGCCATCAATCAGTTCGATAGCGTATGGATGGGCAGTCACTGCGAAAAATGTGGACGAAGGGAATTTTGCGGAGATAAGATAAAGTAGGAAATTATTCCTCCAACAAATCCGGTCTCAATGTCTTTGTGCGCTCGTAGGCAAGTTCCTCTTTCCACTCATCTATCTTGGCAAAATTTCCAGAAAGCAGAATATCTGGGACTTTCCATCCGTTGAACTCAGCAGGACGGGTATAGACTGGCGGTGCAAGAAGTCCGTCTTGGAACGAATCGGACAAGGCCGACTGCTCGTCGCCGATTGCACCAGGTATAACACGGATAATGCTGTCGCACATCATAGCGGCGGCAAGTTCGCCACCAGTAAGCACAAAGTCTCCGATGCTAAACTCCTCGTCGATAAGGTGTTCGCGAATGCGATAGTCGATGCCCTTATAGTGACCACAAAGAATTATAATGTTGTTCATCATGCTTATGCGATTAGCTTCCTTCTGCTTCCACGGCTTACCGTCGGGCGATGTGTAAATTACAAGGTCATAGTCGCGTTGCTTTTTCAAATCGTTGATGCAGTTATAGATAGGTTCTATCATCATTACCATGCCAGCCTCGCCGCCAAAGGCGTAGTCATCAACCTGCTTGTGACGCCCAAGGCCGTATTCGCGCAGGTCATGGATATGAACTTCGGCAATTCCCTTGTCGGTTGCCCGCTTGATTATCGAATTGTTCAGCGGTCCATCAAGGATTTCTGGCAAAACGGTTATAATGTCAATTCGCATAAGCTATTTTTTTTGTTGAGTCGTGGCGCGCCGCGACTGTACTAAGTTTTAATGTATATAAGTTTCTAAGTTTCAATGGCTGATGCCGTTTCAGGTTTTAATGTTTTAGGTTGAATTTGCTTAATGATTTGAAAATTTGATGATTTAAGTATTTGAAGATTGCTAATTACAGACGGGTCTTACCGAAATTCCATCGCTTCTTCCGGAATCGTTTAGCTTACAATTGTTGGAACTAAATTCTAGATTATAGGCACGGAATACGTTCTCTCTGTTAAGGCTTTTGGACCAATAGCAACCGCTACTACCTCTATCAATGACGTTATCAGTCGAACACCAGCCCGCTGCAGGCAAAAAGATTGAATTCCCATTTGGACCTGTAAAAATATATCCTTTTATTTCGTTTTGTGTTGTCCAAGTCGCAGTGCAATTTGATAGCAATTCTCCGAAATCCGCATCAGTAGGCATACGCCATCCTTCTCCCCAATTTGCCGTAGCTGCATCATCCACAGCCTCTAACACAAGTAAGTTGTCTGGCTTTTCGCCATGCTTGACGGTAGTTTCCGAGGAATATTTTTTTAATGTAGAACTAACTTCGCCATTGAAACAATATCCTTGCCCTCCATAGTTAGCCTTTGTCTTCGTTTCTCCCCACGCAAATAAGTCGCCGTAACTTTCGGGTGTTTTAGCACCGATATTACATTTTGCCCATTTAGTACCGCTTGGCAATCCTAAATCAACATACTCGTGCCCGTTTAATGATTGTGAGAAACCATTGTTTGAACATAGTATTATGCTCATAATGAATAGTACAAATATTTTCTTTTGCATCTTGTCTGATAACTGTTAACTTTTAACTTTCAACTGTTTTAAAATCCCATTCCAAATCTCAGCCAAAACATTTCTTCCAAGCTTTTCCATTTCTTTGCCGACTTCTCAAAATTATCGTTTGTATAGGCATTCAAAAGTTTCGCCGACTTCTTGGCATTGCCGTTGTCAACAACTTTCTGTTCCAATTCCTTAAGACCAGCAAATGCATCATCCTCGTATGATTTGAGTGCACTTTCAAGAACCGGTCTCGTTGATTGCCAAGCTACGGTTGCCAACTTGTTTGCCTTGCGGTAAGTCCATAGCACGCAGTTGTCGTCGAGTTGTCTTTGTCCACAGACATCGTAAGCCTTTGGCAATGCGGTTGTTCCGCAGAAAATAGGCACTCGTGGAGTCTGAGCGGGATTGTCAACCGACATCCAGCAGATGCCACCAACCTCGTCGGGCAACCAGCTGCGCAACTGGATAATGTGCGAGTACGAGCACCAAGCCACAGCCACAGTGCGCTGGAATGTTACAGTCTCGGGAGCAATGAAATTCAAGGTGTTGCGCAAATTTGTACCAAGCCACGGATTTGCTATTGGACTTACAATTGTATCGTCAACCAAAGTGCCGTCGTCGAGACGCTTCTTGGTAACCATTCGCACATTGCGAGTCATATCGAGGTCGGTGCCTTCGTAGGTGCTGCGGAAAAGTTCAATCACCTTGCGGACATCAACATTTTCATCGGGCTTAACCGAAAACGGCAGTTCATCCATATCCATGCTAAGTCCGAGCGAAGGAGCTATACTGTTGAGAATAAAGAACTCGCGTTCCTTGAAGTTCTTCCCTGCGCCATACGACGACGCAAAAGCCTTCCAGAAGACAAACGGTTCGCTGCCGTCCCACAGGTTGTATTTTTTGGCAACTTCCTCAACATTGTCCGAAGCCATAAAATAGTCGGGATTGTTGCGCTCCATCTGCCCAATTCTAGCAATGTTTGCCGACACGCCAACATGGTCGTCGGGAATGCGCTTTGCTGCCCACACGCCACCAATCTTGTCGGGACCTTCGCCAAGGATTTCCATCTGCCATACCTCGTTCTTGTCGGCAATCGTAATGCACTCGCCGCCATCGCCATAACCGTATTCTTTTACAAGGCTTCCGATAAGCTTTATAGCTTCACGAGCAGTAGTACAACGCATAAGTGCAACACGTTCAAGTTCCTCAATCATAAACATTCCCTTGCTGTTAACAAGCGTATCGGGACCAGAAAAAGTAGTCTCGCCAATGGCAAGCTGCTTTTCGTTGAGACAAGGATATGCAGTATTGAGGTAAGCGTAGGTGTGCTTTGCCTGCGGAATTTCACCAGCGAGCGTTAGACCCGTAGTGTCGGTGCGGCTCTTAGTGTGCATAGTGCCCTTGTAAACCTTGTGGGTAGCACCGTCCTTGTAGTTTGCGGCGGGCTCAATCGTCATCCATGTGCGGTAGCGTCCGTCGCAGGTGTGCGAAGTAATAACCGAACCATCGGCACTGGCCTTCTTGCCGACCATTATGCTGGTGCAATTTCCTCCAATAAATTCTTCCTCCTGCCCGTATGCACACAGCGACAGCAAGAACAGCAAAGCAACAAGTATGTTTTTCATAAACTATTAGTTTTCAGCCTTAACAAAATTACCATTCAGGTCGAAATGTACCTCTACATTTGAGTCGAGACCGATTTCGAAGCCATTTTTGTCGCGTTCAATCTTGAAAATCTTTGCCTTTTTGTAGTTGTGGGCAACATAGTCGTAAATGTTGCTGCTAACAATACCTTTTGGCAAAGCGGTATGACCTTCGATTTCCATCCACGAGCCAATCTTGTTGAACTCAATCTTCACGCCGTTTTCGAGACGCACTTCGTAGTCGCCATCTTTCTCGTCGAGAGTTGCAGATGCAACCTTAACCTTCGGGAAGTAAGCCTTTAGGAATTCCTGTGCGGTCATTGGCATATCCTCTACTTTCACGGGCTTGTCGTTGTCGGCATAAGCAAGCGATGAAAACGAAAGCGCACAAACTAAAATTAAAAATATATTCTTCATGGTCAAAAGTTTAAATGTTCAAAGTTTAATGTTTAAAGTTTCTGGTTTCTATGTTTCACGTTTCTGAGTTTCTAAGTTTCAAGATTTGATGATTTGATAATTCGATGATTTGACTATTTGATGATTTATTTCGTTACCTTATATTCCTTTGTAAATAGCAGCAATACTGTAAAGATTTCCAACCTACCGACAAGCATCATGCCAGAAAGAATCCACTTTGCCAGGTCTGGAATAGCAGCATAAGTCGTTGCCGGACCAGTCATTCCGTAGGCTGGACCTATGTTGCTCATCGCCGAAACGCAGGATACGAACGAACTAGTAAAGTCCATTCCCAAGCAAGTAAGCAACAATGTAGCAACGAGCACGGTGATCACATACATCATTATGAACGCCATTACGCGCATTACTATTCTCTCGTCAATCGAACGCTTCGACATTTTAACAGGAATTACAGCTTGAGGATGCATCTGCCGTTTTAAATCGGCGATAAGGTTTTTCACAGCTATTGCAATACGTGACACCTTAATACCACCGCTCGTAGAACCCGAACATCCGCCAACTGCCATAAGAAGCACTGTAGGTATTATAAATGCCTGTCCCCAAGCCACATAGTCGAAGCAACTTGCCTGATAACCCGACGATGTCATTATTGCCACCACATTGAACAGCGAAGCGCGGAAAGTCTCCTCGAAGCCCATTGGGAACGACGAAAGTTGGTCGGCAGTAAGCACCGTAGTGTATTCCAGCGAGTAGAACATAATCATGAACACTGCGACACCGAAAAATATAATACCAAAGTACCAGCGCATTTCCTCGTTTTGGCGGAAAGCCTTGAATCGCCCGACAATAAGAAAATAGTAAAGTGCCAGCGTAAGTCCGCACATTGCCATGAATAGTGTACATATATATTCAATGTACGGCGATGCCCAATAACCGATGCTTGCCTGATGCGTACTGAAACCGCCAGTTGCAACCGTAGTCATAGAATGACAAACGGCATCGAAAAGGTTCATTGGACCAAGATAGTATGACACAAAGCAAAGTATGGTAAGCACAATATAGATAACCCACAATTTCTGTGCTGTGTTGCGAATGCGTGAACCAAGTTTATCCACTTCTATTCCAGGAGATTCAGCAGAAAACAACTGGGTTTCGTGAGCTTTGTTCTTTTGCGAGAAGAATGCCATTGTAAGCACGATAACGCCCAAACCACCAAGCCATTGTGTTACACTACGCCACAAAAGTATTCCGTGAGGCTGATAATCGATGTCATTCATCACCGTAGCGCCAGTGGTTGTAAATCCCGACATTGTCTCAAAAAACGCATCGGAAACATTATCAAAAGTTCCACACATAAGATATGGAACCATGCCAAGAACTGTAAGAATCAGCCATGTAAGCGTAACAATAAAGAAATTGTCTTCCTTGCGTAGTTTTTGTGTGGACTTGCGACCAAGCAAAAATAAGATGAATCCTATGGCAAATGTTGCGAGCGCAGGGACCAGCAAAGGAATAAAATCCTTCTCACCATAGTTAATATTATAGTACAGCGCGACAAATGCCGATACCAACATCAGTATCGACACTATTACGAGATTCTGTCCTATAATCTTCTTTTTCATCGCAATAAAGCAACACGCACAAAAATGCACATTGCATAATAAATTTGCAAAGATACAATATTATTTTGGATTTACGAATTACGAATTTTGATTGATGAATTCAAATCCGTACAATCATTTTTTGCAACTAAACGGCAAAAACCTTCCCGTTCTACGACAATATGCATCGTATTCATCGCCAAAATCGCGACGGAGGCGCTTTTCCTCGGTCATAACCTGCACCAACATAATCACCACAAACGCAACAAAAACCACCAGCGACTGCCATGTCCACAGCCACACGCAAGCGGCAGCATTATAAACGAAACTTCCTGTCAGCATTGGATTTCGGCTCAGACGGTAAGGACCATCGGTCATAAGATGTTTGGTTCTCGGTGCTACTTCGTGTCCGAATGCATCCATAGGATTACCATCACCTATGTGCCTCATATACACAATAGACCAAATGCTCAGCACCAAACCTATCACAGCAAGCACAGCCGCTACTATAATCTGCCAAATTTCAACAGAACATACATTTGGCATCAGCGAAGCAAACCACATTATAGTCGGAATTAAAATCACAAACATCAGTCCACCAAGGGCATATCCGAAAATTTCAACAAACTTTCTCATATATCATAAATTTGAGCACAAAGATAAACAAATTTTAAAACGGACGATGCATGCATCGTCCCCACCCCCAAAATTCCACCAAACGGCGTAGCCATAGAACGGCGAAGCCCTCAACGAAGTTAACCTTTAGCTCGGCGTAAGCCAAACCCAGAAACGGGCTTTAGCCCATGAAACGTGCGTAGCACCTAGAAACGCCGTAGGCATTGAAACGACGAAGCCATAGAAACTTAATGTTTTGTTAATCGTAATCATCCAATCAAAAAAACATCTACCTTTGCAACGATGAAACTTACAAACGCAATATTGGCAACAATCACAGCTTTGATGGTATTCCTTACCTCAAACGGCATTGTGTATGAACACTATTTCTGCAAATGCTGCAACGAAGAGCACCAGGAGATCAGCCTTTTCGAGTTTGGCGAAGTTTCGCACAACCACGAGTGCCATTCGCACCACGAATGCCACAGCCACCATTGCGATGGTCATCACTGCCATTGCCAGGACAAGTCGGAGCACCAAAAGCATACACATGTAGAATTCATGTCGCTCAAGGATTTGTTCCAACAGGACGTACACTCGGCTTTGCCCGAAATTCCATCAATAAAGACTTTCATCAGCAACAATTTCGCACCGTGCTCAATTATAACTTGTACGACGAACGAAATTGAAACTAAACTATTGGCATCCAACGCCGAACATTTGTACGAAAAGGGCAAAGTGTGTCCTCTCCTCTCCTGCTTCAGATTATGAATTGCATCTCAAAACCAAAGAGATAGCAACGGACTATAGTCCAAATTCATAATTTAAAGAAGTAAAACGATGAAAAACAAAATATTGGCATTAATTGCTTTAGTAGCAATAGCCACAATAAGCAAAGCCCAGATTAGCGGCACAGTCTTCGAGATTGTCGATGGCAACAAGCAGACGCTTTTCGGTGCAAATGTTTATTGGGAAAACAGCAGCGTCGGAACAATTTCCGACATGAACGGCAATTTCAAGATAAACAAAGTCAACTCGACCAACAAACTGATTGTCAGCTTCATCGGTTACAACAGCGACACTCTTGAAATTCCAGAGAAGAAGAAAAATATAGAAGTCGTGCTTACCGCCGGCGAAATGCTTTCGGAAGTCACAGTGAACGAGCGAGCAGCCAGTTCGCACTATTCGCGAATGGAAATCGGCAATGTGCAGGATGTTTCGGGACAGGAACTCTGCAAGGCCGCCTGCTGCAACCTTTCGGAAAGTTTCGAAACTAACGCATCTGTCGATGCTGGCACAAGCGATGCCGCTACTGGCGCAAAGCAGATAAAACTGCTCGGTCTGGCAGGAAAATATGTGCAGTTCCTTACCGAAAACATTCCAAACCTCTACGGACTTTCGCAGCCGTACGCACTTGGCTACATTCCAGGCCCGTGGATGACATCGATGCAGATTTCGAAGGGAACTTCCACTGTTATAAACGGTTACGACGCCGTGACTGGTCAGATAAATGTGGAATACAAGAAGCCGCGCCAGTCCGACAAATTCTCGCTCAACCTTATGGGAAGTTCGCACGGCAATGTCGAAGGCAACATCGATGCACCTATAAAGGTCAGCGAAAAGGTTAGCACCCAGATATTTGCACACGCACAGAACCGCTTCATCAAGATGGACCACAACCACGACAACTTCTACGACTCGCCCAATGTCACCCAGTACAACTTTTTCAACCGCTGGGACTATTTTGGCAAGCATCTGACAATGCGGTTCGGTGTGAAGTACATCGACGAGACACGCAAAAACGGACAAATCAAAGACCATTCTACCGACATAGACCCCACAAAGACGGAACTTTACAAGATAAAAATTCACTCGCAGCGTGGCGAAGCCTTCCTAAAGTGTGGATATGTGTTCCCCGAAAAGGACTACCAGAGCATTGCTGTGATTACCAACTTCATAACCCACCATCAGGATTCGTACTACGGACATAATGATTTCGATGCAAGCCAGAACAGCCTGTACGCCAACGTATTGTGGAAATCGGCATTCGGTTGTAACGAGAAGCACTCCTACACCGCTGGTGCAAGCATGAAGTACGAAAACCTTCACCAGAACCTCAACGACAGCATAATGAACGACATCGAAGCGGTTCCGGGTGCATTCTTCCAATATACTGGACATTTCGGCAACTTCAATATGATTGCAGGCATCCGCGGCGACTACCACAACCAGTACGGATTCCTCTTCACTCCCCGACTGAACCTCAAGTACAGCATCAACGAATACCTCACCTTGAGAGCATCGGCTGGAAGAGCATTCCGCAAGGCAAATGTACTGAGCGAAAACTCGTTCCTGCTGGCATCGTCGCGCAGAATGGTAATCTATGACAACCTCGACCTCGAAGAAGCTTGGAACTACGGTGCAACCTTCTCGGCCAACATACCTATAAAGGACAGGTTGCTGAACATTATGGCAGAATATTACCGCACCGACTTTGTGAAGCAGATTGTCGCCGATTTCGAGACACCAGGCGTTGTTGAGTTCTATAACCTGCAGGGCAAATCGTTCTCCAACACCTACCAAATTGAAGTGTCGTGCGAAGTGCTAAAGGGCTGGGACATCACAGGAGCGTTCCGTTACAACGATGTAAAGCAGACCATCGACGGAAACCTTGTAGAATCACCGTTGATGAGCCGTTTCAAAGGCTTGCTTACAACCTCGTACCGCACAAAGCTCGAAAAATGGCAGTTCGACTTCACCGCACAGTTCAACGGACCGGGCAGAATACCGTCAACAGCCAGCAATCCCGAAGAATACCGCCGCGACGACAAGTTCAAGGCTTACAACATCTTCAACGCACAGATTACCAAGTTCTTCAAGAAATGGAGCATTTATGTAGGCGTTGAGAATATCTTCAACTTCACACAGAAAGACCCGATTATCGCTGCTGGCGACCCGTTTGGCGACTACTTCGACTCGTCGCTCATATGGGGACCGATTGACGGACGAAAATTCTACATTGGAATAAGATTTGCAATTGATAGAGACTAGAAACATATATACAGGAATTTTTTGTTTATATTTGCATTGTTATAACTCAAATGGATTAATGTTATGAATAATGTTATGAATACATACAGCAAAAGACAAAACATCATAGACTACACCGTAATGGGACTGCTTGCGATAAGTGCAATTTTAGCAGCAGCAAGTATTCCATACGCACTTACATGTTTTATATTCCTTTGGTTTGCTTCACTTGTAATATTCATTATTACCAGTATTAAAAGCAAGATATACAAAACTAGCATTCTAGCATTCATAATCGATTTGTACTGTAAGATAAATTTGTTCGGCGGAATACTATTCTTCAGCAAGGGCTACCCTGGCAAAGAAATGATGGGAACATACATGTCCATAATACTCATCGGCTATCTCATTTACGATGTTATCGCCAAAAAAATTCCCGTTTACCGTCCAGTTTCGTACCTGCTGATATATGCAGTGACTTCAGGAATATGCGCAGCGATAACAATGTAGGATTTTGAGTGTATTTTTACAAATTATAAAACTATTGTTGAATCATTGAATAATTGAATAATTGAATTTTTAAATTTTCATAAAAAAACTAAAGACATGAAAAAGAACATTTTGATTTTAGTATTGGTATTGTTGTTCGGAATGGGCAACGTATTTGCACAGGAACAGAAGGCAGCAAAGCAGAACGAAAAGATTTCGGAAGTAATCCTATCGACCGAAATGCACTGCCAGAATTGCGCCGACAAGGTTGCTAAGCAGTTGGCATACACTAAGGGCGTTATCGACGTTCAGGCAAACCACGAGAAGAACGCCGTGTATATCAAGTATCGTAACGACCGCACCGACACCGAAAAGTTGATTGCATCGCTCAAGGAAATCGGCTACACAGCAACAGTTTTCAACGCTGGCCACCAGTGCCCACACGCAAAGAACGGAGCTTGCTGCGGAAACCATGCTGGTTGCAACCATGCTCAGCAGGAACAGCAGAAGAGCGGTTGCAGTGGAAATCACGCAGGTTGCAGCCATTCACACGATACACAGAAGGCTTCTGGATGCAGCGGCAACCACACCGAATGCCAGCACAAGCACAACGATGCCACAAAGTAATCTGATATAAATGCGGGTGGTTTCCATCCGCATTTTTTTCAAATGAAAGCAACTTTCAAAATATTGTCGCTTTGCCTTACGCTTCTGATTCTCACCAGAAGCGCCTCATTGTACGCATTCTGCACCGATGAAAACGCATTCGTAAGCAAAAGCCAGAAGACGGAACTGCTTGTCGCACAGAACGACAATTATACGCTAGTCATTACCGACAGAACCAAGGTAATCGACAACAGCCAGCCACAGAAAAGCAGATACGGCAGTTCCTTGCTAGACTACAGCAACATCCTGATTGACAAAGCAAATACGACAATACTTTTTTCGCAATCGGTCACTTTCAAAACCAAGACCGAAAACAAAGCGATTTTCAAAGAGCATTATTTGACATTTCCATTCCATAATTTTTACTGATAACACATTGAGCCGCTCCCTGAGCCTGTAGAAGGGTCGGCTAACAAGGATCATTAAACAAACGATGCCAGATACTGAAACAAGTTCAGCATGACGGTTCTCGTTTCTTATTATAAATCATTATTAATCAGTAAAAAAACAAACAAAATGGATAGCAATATAATTTTAGGAATAGTAATCACGATAGCAGTGATTATACCAGTAGTAATACTTGCCACATCGGGCAAGAGAAAACAAAAGAGAAGCATTGATAAATTCAGAAAGTTTGCCACAAGCAACGGTCTTGAGCTCAGCGAGTTCGACTGCTGCGACCTCGGCTTAATCGGCATCGACAGCAATGCGAAGAAACTTGCCTACCAGCCCAAAGGTGGCGACGGCCTAATCATCGACCTGCACGATGTAAAGAGCTGCAACAGCCGTACCTCGTCGGAAAACA
Organism: Bacteroidales bacterium UBA1184; assembly: GCA_002310235.1. Taxonomy (GTDB): domain Bacteria; phylum Bacteroidota; class Bacteroidia; order Bacteroidales; family ML635J-15; genus Bact-19. Next base: position 11,006 of record DBYO01000032.1, on the reverse strand, counting down.
CCAAAGGCGACATCATCGACAAGCTCGTGATTGACATTGAGTTCAAGGAAGGCAAAGGCACTAAGATTCTGCCATTGTTCTCGTCGGAAAATAAACTTGCCCTTGATGCAGAAAAGGTAATTACCGAAAAGTGGAACAAGACGATTGGGGCAAATTTAGCGTAAATTTAATAGAAAAGATATATCACATTTTGGAGCGTATGCGAAAGTGTCCGCTTTTTTTGTAAAAATTCATTATCTTTGCCTAAAATTTCTGATATGCGCAAGCGCCTTACAACATATATGGTTTTGCTGCTTCTTGCATCGGCAATAATGCCGTCGTGCAAACCCGAAGAGGAATATCCCGACGAGCCGACAGTGACTTTCAAGGAATTCACATTTGCCGACACGGTGCTTCTTGGCAACACCGTCAAGCGTGGCACCCTCACCTTCTCGTTCACCGACGGCGATGGCGACATTGGATTCGATACAATCACTCCACGAAAAAATACCATATTCATGACCAAGCACAAGATGGTAAACAACGTGCTTACGCAGATGGAATTGCTTGTCGATTTGAACTACTTCGTAGAGCGCATCTACAAGGACGACAAGAAACAATCAGTGAGTGGCGACATGAAAATCGAAGAACTTAATGAATATGCAATGTCGTTTGGCGACACCATAATGTACAAATTCTACATTATTGATCGCGCTGGCAACAAAAGCAACACCGACAGCACAGGATTGATAATAGTTAATTGAGGATTCAAGAATTTAATGATTTAAAGATTCAATGATTTAAAGATTTAAAAACAAATTCAAACAATATCACATTGTAGAGCCGTTGCGTGCAACGGCTCTATTGTTCAATGTATCGTCGCAATGTATTCAACGATTAAGATGTAAAATTTTGCATCAGTCGAAAAAATCAAAAAAAATGAGCATTAAATCATTTTTCAAAAAAAATGGAAAATAATTTTGCACTATAATTTTTTTGCAGTACTTTTGCAGTCCGTTTCCGAAAGGAACGAGGTCCCATAGCTCAGTTGGTTAGAGCACCTGACTCATAATCAGGGGGTCCTAGGTTCAAGCCCTAGTGGGACCACGAAAAGGTGGCAGGAAATCTGGCACCTTTTTTTATGTAAGATATTTTTAATCAACCGCGTATGGAAGAACGCCTAATACTAATATCAAACGACGACGGAATATCATCGAAAGGTATCGAATCGCTTATACGCATAGCACAGCCATACGGAAAATTAGTGGTTGTAGCCCCCGTAAATGCCCAATCGGGAAAATCTCACTCCGTTTCGCTGACAACCCCAATTAGATACGAAATCAGGCATAGCAGCAAAAATCTTGAAAAATATGTACTGTACGGCACTCCGGTAGATTGTGTAAAAGGTGCGCTGACAAAGATTCTTCCTCGCAAACCAGACCTTATGCTGTCGGGAATAAACCACGGATCTAACTCAGCAATAAGCGTTGTTTACTCGGGTACAATGGGCGCAGCAATCGAGGCATCATTCTACGGAATACCATCTATCGGTCTTTCAATTATTACCCACGACCTAGATGCAGATTTTGAAGTTGTAGAAAAAACAGCACCGGCACTTATCGAAAAAGTACTTGAACACGGACTGCCCAATCAGGTAAGCCTCAATGTAAACTACCCAGTGACAACTCCTGCAGAATTCAAAGGTTTCAAAATATGTACACAGACAAAGAGCTACTGGTTCGAGGACTTTGAAGAAACGACCGACCGATTCGGGAATTTGGCATATTACCAGCGCGGACATATTATTAATATGGAACCCGAAAATACCGAATGCGACGAAAATGCACTTGCCGAAAATTACGCAGCAATAGTTCCCGTGCGAGCCGATTTTACCGAATACAAAATGATTGACGAACTAAAAAAATGGAATTTATAATATGGAAGCCAGACCTAACATGATAAAGAGATTCAACAAGCCAATTTTTGGCATGTTGGTTGGAATAATTGTTCCAATAATAGCCTTTTTCATCTATTTCCTTATCGAACACTTCATGTACGGATGGGGATTTGTCGATTTCATAAACAGGCTTATCGAAATAAAGTCGATATTGCCACCTAGTCTTTGCGTTTTCGCCGACCTTATCCCCTACTTCATTTTCAAGAAGTTGGACTACTGGTATGCAGTCAAGGGACTTGTTTACTCGCTGGTAATCTACACGCTGATATTTGTCGTACTCACATTCATGAAATGAGATATTTCGTAATTGCCGGAGAAGCATCGGGCGACCTGCACGGGTCTTTCCTTGTCGAGCAGATAAAAGCTGCCGACACCGAAGCCACCATCGAAGGCTGGGGCGGCGACCTTATGGCTGCCCAAGGCGTAAAACTGCACAAACACATACGCGACCTCGCCTTTATGGGCTTCGTCGAAGTTGCAAAGAACCTTTCGACAATTTTTGCGAACATAAAGCTTGTAAAACAGCAGATTACCGACTTCCGTCCAGATGCTCTCGTACTTGTCGACTACCCTGGGTTCAACTTCCGAATTGCGAAATGGGCCAAGAAACAAGGCTTCAAGGTATTGTACTTCATTTCGCCCAACGTGTGGGCATGGAAGGCTAACCGTGTTTATAAGGTTCGCGACAACACCGACCGTATGTACACTATCCTTCCATTCGAAAAGGCTTTCTACGCAAAATACAACATCGATGTCGAATACTACGGTCATCCGCTTGTCGATGTAACTTCGTCATACAAAGCCAAAAGCATTGACGAATTCCGCCAGATGCACAATCTGCCCGACAAGCCGATTATAGCCACAATGGCAGGCAGTCGCAAGCAGGAAATAAGCAGAATGCTGCCCGTAATGCTCGAAACAGCAAAAAATTATCCACAATACGAGTTTCTAATCACTGGCGCACCAGCCATCAACAAGGAATACTACGATCAATTCCTTGTCCAGAAACCTGAAAATGTTGAACTCCTGTTCAACAGCACCTACGAAATCCTCTCCCACGCCGAAGCTGGATTAGTAACCTCAGGAACAGCCACACTCGAAGCTGCATTGTTCGGTGTTCCGCAGGTTGTCTGCTACAAGGCCGATGCATTTTCAGTATTCATAGCCAGACAGGTATCGCGTTTTTCGGGAGTAAAATACATATCGCTGGTAAACCTTATCCTCGACAAGCCAAGCGTACGCGAACTTATCCAGGACGACCTCACCGTAGGCAATGCCACAGACGAACTCGGCAAAATAATTGTTGGCGGCGAAAAGCGAGCAACCATCGAAAACGACTACAAGGAACTATACGGGCGTCTTGGAGAAAAGGGCGTTTACAGACGAATTGCCGACGATATGGTAAGACGGACTACAACCGTCTAAGAAGATCATAATCGTTTTTTCTAATCCTTTCAAATATATTCTTCACAATAGGACAAGTCTGTGCATTTAACTCACAGATTTTCAATATGCTTTTTATGTTTTTTGAATCGGTATGCGGATACTCGCGGCAAGCCTTAGTGCGCGAATTGTAGAGCATGCAGTAGTTGTCGGGCATAAGGAAAGGGCAAGGCATAGACTTGAAAACATAGTCGCCGTCCTCGTCGATGCGCAGATACTGGTCGATAAAGGCAGATTCCTTCATTTTAAGGTGAGAAGCCATGCGTGCGATGTCGTTCTGTATGAACCGAGGGCCAAGGCTCCGGCAGCAATTTGCGCATTGCAGGCAGTCGATCTTTTCCGACTCCTCGTCGTGCATACGATGAAACAACGCGTCAAGTTTCTTGCCGTCGAGACGTTTCAGGCGCTTCATCAGTTCTGCATATTCGCCTTCCATATTTATTCAGCTTTTATCACCCTATGCGAAACCGATACGCCTTCCGACCTTACATTCACAATATATGCACCGTTGGGCAAGTCGGCAACATCGTATTCGAGTACCTCGTCAGCTAGTACATTCTCTTGGTAATGACGCAACAATACACCAAGTGAAGAATATATATCCACCGACACCTCACGAGGTTTTTCTGTTCTAATCCTCATGGTCAACACATCGGATACTGGGTTCTGCACTATCGACAGGAAACCAGCATCGGTCGATTCCGAAGCAAAGCCGACATCACCAAAATCGAATTCTGCGACCACAGGAAGATGGTCGCTCATGTTGTATAACGCATCGATTACATTTGACGGCAAAGTATTGTTCTGAGGCGAATTGATAGCACCATTGAACCTATTTCCGTCCTGTCCCACTGCCCAATACGAGTTTGGATGATATGTTATACCTTTGGTTCCGTTGATTATGCTACCCGACATAAGTATGAAGTCAAAGCGGTCGTCCATACCGCCACCAGAAAAACAGTTGGTGTTGCCACTATGCGTAGATTGTGTATGGTATTCGCTAAAGTTCTCGTTTCCATTCCAGTTTCCCATTTGGTTTACAGGGTCGTAGAATGCAATGGGCATATACGAAGGATTCACAAGGTTCTGGAACGCAGGCTCCGATGCCTTATAAACATTGAAGTCGCCACAGACAATAAAATTGTCGTTGTTGCCCTGTGTAACCAGATAGTTCATAAAATCTTGAATTTCTGTTCCGCGTTGCGCAGGACATTCTGAACAATGATATTCATCACCAGCCTTTAGATGAGCAATTGCAACCTTTAAAGTGTCACCAGTTGAAATATGTTTCAGTTTGTAGATGTTTATCTCGCGAATATCGGTATTGACTTTGGTTTGGGCAACAAGTATCAGTTTCTTTTTGTCGTAAAAAAGAGCATTATTAAGATATTCGTTTCCCGATGCCGATGCCGATGCCCAACGATTAACTCCATTGACATTCAGCGAGTTGCCTAGTATATACGAAATTGTATATGCCAATGATTGATGACTTTTGCCTACTTCGCAGCAACAAAGTATGTCTGGCTGCTGATTGGCGACAATGGTCGCCAGATAGCCAGCCTTAGTTTGGTATGAATTGTTTTCTGCCGTACAATAACTTGTAAGATTATTGAAATTCAACAAGTTGTAACTCATCACCTTTATCCTGCCCTGCGAAAAGACGGACAGCGAAAAAGCAACAAGTGCCAACAATAATATTTCGAACCTAATACGCATATACCGAATTAATTCATTATTGTTTTCTGCTTTACTTCAATAATTTTGCCATACTTTGCAAGTTCTTTCATGTCGATTTTCTTCTTGTTACCGACTATTGTTATAAGCATCGGACGACCATGAATGTTCCGCTTGTAATAATCAACAATATTATCAAATTCCAACGACTGATAAATGTCGTATTGCATAATGCGAGGATCATCCTTATATCCGAAAAGTCTCCATCCTTCAACAGTTTCGGTAATTTCGCGCTCATCGGGTTTGGAAGTCAACAGCGACTGCATCAAATAATCCTTTACACCACGCATACGCTTCTCTTTCATTGGCATATCGTTGATAAGTCTTGTCATCACAGAGATTGCATCAATAGTCTTATCGCTCTGCGTACCTATAAATGCTACAAATTTTGACTTTTCTTTCTTCGTCAAACCTGGACGGCTTACAGCATACGCTGTATATGCCATAGAACGGAATTCTCTGATTTCCTGGAACACAATTGACGACATACCAGTTCCAAAATACTGGTTGAATGCATCCATGTTTGCAAGCTGCTTATCGTCAAGAACATTACCCTCTATATAGAAGTAAATTTTGCTCTGCAAAGCCTTTGAGTCGTTGAGGAACAATATTGTATTTTCTGTATATTCTTTTACAGGAAGTACTTTGGGGAATTCTCTGTCAACATCTTGCTTTGCACTTTCGACTTGCATAGTTTTAATCACAGCAATGACACTTTCTGGTTTTAGATTGCCTGAATAATGCACGTTAAACGGATATTGCTTTACTTGCGAGAGAGCCTCCATCAACTCATCGGAGTTAATTTTAGATACAGCCTTTGTGCTAGTGCGACGCAAAAACTTTGAATTTTCGCCATATATACCATATTGCAACAATGCCGATGCGACGTCATCGGTGGACTTACGCTCCATCTTACGCCCCATAGCATCTTCTTCAGCAATTCTACTGAGTTTGGAATCATCGGTTTTGGCATCGGAGAGCAGACTAAAAACCAAATTTAAAGTCTCTTTGAAAAATTTATTGAAACCATCTATCGAAATTGTAAAATAGTTGTCGTCAACCGAAACATAGAATGAAGCGGCATATTTCTGCAGTTCCTTGTTAAACTCATCATTTGTCAACTTCGAAGTACCGATATACTGAAGATAAGACGCTAACTGCTCGTATTTTGGATTATCCTTAAGACCAGTCTTAAACTTAATCTCCATATTGAATATATCGTTTTGATCGAACTTGGAATAATACAAACCACTGCCGCTTGCAAAATCAGTAAGTGTATTCTTTTTAACTTCCTTACTACTACTTTTTTTTGCGTTTAATGGTTTTGCAAGATCGTAATACTCGTAGTCTTTGCCTTCCTTAACAAATTCGGGCAACATAGTCTTCACAGACATTTCCTCGAACTTTTTAGCATAATCTGATGAAACCTCAGCGTTTTCGGGCACAACTGGGTCAAATCCAGGCTTGTCAAGCTTATCCTTATCGGGGAATCCCATCTTAGAACGATAAGAAATATAGTTGTCATTTAAATACTTTTCAGCCACCTCCTTGATATCCTGAGGAGTTAAACTTTCAATGATTTTTGGATAAGCAAGAATTTCATCCCACTCTTTTCCTGCAATAAAGCACTCTCCCATTCTGTATGCACGCATTTCAGGATCTTCCATTTCCTGTTCAAAATTCTTTATCATTTCGAGTTTTATTGCTTCCAATTGCATTTTGTCAACATATTCGTTGCGCAGACGATTAATTTCATTCACGACCAAGGCTTCGGCATCGTCAAACTTCTGTCCCAGAATTTTAGGCACATAGACCACCATCATACCACCGTGGTCGAGACGCTCGTTGTTGAGAGCCATTGCTGCCAACAACTTTCCATCGTTCATAAGTTTGTCTAAATAACCAGTTGATGATGAGTTGTTGAGCAAAGCCTGACATACCGAAAGAGCATACATAGCCTTGTCTTTCATTGTCACAGTTCGATAACCGAGAACACCTATCCTGATTGGCGACATAGATACTTCAACCCTCTCCACGCCATCGAAAGGCTTCTCCTCATACTTCGGATATTCGGGCACATCCCCCTTACGCCACTCACCAAAATACTTTTCAATCATAGGTTTTACTTCCGACACCTTGAAATTTCCTGTCATTATCAATGCCATATTGTTGGCGACGTAATATGTGTCGTACATTTTCTGCATGGTAGTAAGCGATGGATTTTTAATATGATCGGCAGTACCTATAACAGTTTGCGTTCCATAAGGATGATTTTTGTAGAAATGCGACAAAAACGACTCCATCAGATTAGACTGAAATTCGTCGGCATACATGTTTTTCTCCTCAAATACGGTTTCCAATTCCGACTGGAACAACCTGAAGACCGGATGTTTGAAACGATGAGAATAGAGTTCCATCCATTTTTGCATCTGACCGACAGGAAACGCATTGAAATATGCAACAACTTCGTCGGATGTAAAAGCGTTTACCATTGTAGCACCCATACCGTCGAGCAACTTGTCGAGTTCGTTAGGAATTGCATACTTTCCAGCTTTCAACGACAAAGCATTGATTTCTTTCTGGATTTCTTTGCGACGGGTATCGTCAGATACTTTTGCAAGTTCGTCATACTTCATGGCAATGCTGTCTAGGTAAACCTTTTCGGTTTTGTAGTCGATAGTACCTATTTCATCGGTACCCTTAAACATCATATGTTCGAGATAATGCGATGTTCCTGTATGGTCGGCAGGATCGTATTTTCCACCAGTCTTAATTGCAACAGCACCAAGAACAACCGATGCGTTGGGATCTTCGTTAAGATAAACATTCAATCCATTGGCCAATTCATAATGCACAACTTCAAGACTCTTATTTGACTGGGAAAAAACGATTGCACAATATGCCATCGCCACAAGTAAGAAAACTATTCTTTTCATATTCAACTAATTATATTTCTTTTTAAACTCTTTTTTATTCAACACTTTAGTAGAAACTATTGTTATCTTCTCTTTGGGTGAACGATCTATTTTTGTCTCTAATTTCGAAAATTTTTCAAGGATTTCCATTCCAACAGATATTTCGCCAAAAACAGTATAATATCCTTCAAACATGGGGACTCCTCCTTCTTCGACATACTTTTCGATATTCTTTTCGGAAATCGAAAACAACTCGACCCCATCGCTTTCGATCTGCGGTTTAACCTTTTTCATCAGTTCAGCATACAACTCATTATATTGTTTCATTGTACTCATAGAACGCAACGAATTTAGACTATCCTTCAAACTAGCATTTTCGGGCAAAGCAAGGAATTTATCTATATATATTTTATAGGTATCACGATTTTTCAATGCTACAGCAGCCTTTACTTCTCTTGCAGTCACTTTAGTGCCACCATCCACAATAAAGAACAAGCATGCATCCGATTTTTTTTCTGAGTTTTGCGCACCTTCCATTCGCTTCATAGCAACAGTTCCGCGTCTGGGCAAAATCCTAGCATCGAATTCGGCTGGCAAAGACGTTCCATTTTTAAAGTCAGACTCCAAAACTTTTGTCTCCGTATATCCATCACGCAAACCGAACGAATACTCGCTATTTCGCACCGACTTATACAACATTGTGCCATCGTAAAACTTTGAAGAACACTTTTCTTTGAAATTATCGCGATGCGCAGGTGTACCCTGATACAGACCGACCACAAAACTTCCACTAGTAGTCTCCACCTCTACGTAATTCTTTATTTTTAAAGGATTACGCAAAAGACTACACGATTGTAGAAGTCCCATGCAGCACATGCACACAATAAGTATCCTCAATATTTTTTTCACAAATAATAATTTATATTGTTTTTTTTATTAATATTGTGGGCGTAAAATTAGCAAAAATTTCAAGTATGAGTATGAAAAAAAATATTGTAATAATTTTGGTTTTAGCCGTAGCGCTTGGAGCCATGAGTTTTATGTCGGGATGCAGAAGACCTGCAGCACCAAAAGCCATAGTAAGAATCGTTGACACTGACAAACAGCCAGTTGAAGATGCTATGGTAATAGTAAAGGCAAACAATTCGGACAGCGCCCACACAATGGTTTACCTAAAAGACGAAACCAAATCCATAGCCGACACTCAATACACAAAATCTGACGGTATTCTGGAATATGAATTCAAATATGAATCAATTCTTAAGGTTGAAGCTACAAAAGCTGCCGACAGAACTCATCCGATAAGAAGAGGTATGGGTGTTCTTGTTCTCGAAAACGACAAGACTGCTGATGTTACAATAGAAATCAACGAACAAACAGTATTCAACTAGGATTCGACATGAAAAAAGCACTAACAATTGCTGCACTTTCGCTTGCATGTATATCTGCATTCGCACAGGTAAGCATAACTTCGAGCAACTATTATATTCCTGGAAATGCAGCTAGAGATATTTATACAGTAGAACACGACGGTGAAGACTCGGTTGCAATCGCAAATATCGTAACCAATCCGTTTGTACTAGGAAATTCGTTAGAACAAATGTTCAACGTATCTGGAATAAAGGACACTGCTGTATATGACACACCAGCAACAGAAGGTGAATTCTCTAGTGAAACCTGCTCGTTTGCCAATAAAGACGGCATGAGAATGCACATAAATGTAACCGATACAAAAGCCATTTGTATTGGAGTAAGCGGAGCCATAGCACAACTCGGTCTTAGCGACAACATAGATGTCGTTTTCGATGAGCCTATGGACGTAATTTCTTTCCCAGCAACGTTGAACTCGCAGACCAACAACACTGCTCACGGAAAATACAAAGAGCACATAAGTTCGCTGCAACAAAGTTTCAATGAAATGGGTGAATATGGAACAACTATTTACCAAATGCTTATAAGCGAATACGACTCAATAAAGATAGATATAAATGTAACCTACTCGTCGCAGTTTGACGAAACTGGTAATATGACACTTTCGGGCAGCAGAATGATGCAAGGAACATACGAATATCTTCGCGAAAACAGACAGCATTCTTATGTAACCAACTTGTCGCTGCACAGGATCAATGGTACCGAATTTACAGACATAAACAGCTGCACACTTACCATCACTGATCCTTTTATGTCGCTTATACTTGGACAATCAATAAATATCGGTCAAGCAATGGCTGAACGCATGGACATGAGTTTCCCGATGACATCCACCAGTACTACGTTAAACTACTGGATTGCAAACGACAACTACCCGATAGTAGAAATGACCGTCAATCCAGGTATGACCCACACTAAGTATCTTGCAATTAGATATGGAAATAATAATTGCGTCGAAAGTCAGACAATCTCAGCAAACATCTACCCTAACCCGACTTCCGACATCCTTAACATCGATATCGAAGATATGCCCAATGGAACAATCCGCATATACTCGGTAAACGGATCTCTTGTAAAGGAAGAAAAGGTAAATAGTTCACACAACAACATCAACGTTAGCACTTTGCGAAATGGAAATTATTTATTCAACATTTCGTTCGAGAATAAAGAAATTAATGGTAATTTTGTAAAAAATTAATCTAACGGATTGGGGTATTAGCTCAGTTGGCTAGAGTGCATGGCTGGCAGCCATGAGGTCATCGGTTCGACCCCGATATACTCCACCAGAAGGAAGCGGCTGATTGGCCGCTTTTTTCGTAAAACAATGCTTCTGCATAACATAAATCGCCAAAAATCAAGCCTTTCCATAACAATTCATCTTTTTATCAACAAATTGCTGTTATATATAATAAGGTATAATTTTTTTTATTAATTTTGCGCCCGTTTTAAAGGAATTATAAATTAAAATTTACTGTTAAATGAGTAAAGTAAAGTATGTTTATACCTTTGGTGGAAAGACAGCTGAAGGTAAAGCCGACATGAAAAAC